>JBAQTF010000001.1:0-36283 GCA_049296855.1 Minisyncoccia bacterium
GGTTGGAGAGTTTAGTATTAGATTCAATGCTCTACTAAACGACTATCGTTGTGGAGTAGACGTTCAATGTATACAAGCCGGAGCTGTAAATACAAACTTAACATTTTCGGATGGCTCAAAAATTGAGACAAAAAACATGCCTTCGGACGAAGTGCCACAACAGTTCGGTAAATATAAAATATCCATTATAGATATTTTCCCACCAGCAGAATCTCAAAAGAAAATTCTTCAGAAAGATTACATGATTACTTTCCATATAGAATAACGAAATATTTTTGGCAACGAGTTGTATTAGGGGTATAGTAGATAGATGAATACTGAGACGAGGGGTCTCTCTGATGAGGATTTAGCTAAACTGGTCCAAGAAGGAGATTCAGAAAAATTTGGGATATTGATGGAACGCTATCAAGCCAAGCTTTTTAGATACGGAAAAAAGTTCCTTTCAAATGAAGACAACATAGAGGATGTGGTCCAGGATGTGTTCATAAAAACATACCAAAACATCCAGAGTTTTGATATTTCTCAAAGATTTTCACCGTGGATTTATCGTATCGCACACAATACATACATAAATGCACTGAAAAAACACTCTCTCGGTCCATTGTATCTTTTTGATTTCGACACTTTAGTGTCACACACTGTCGTGGATGACCCTGAGACAAAAGAAAGGGAACAAAAAGAAATGAAGGAGATCGTCGATAAAGGACTTTCAAAAATAGAACCAAAATATAGAGAAATTTTAGTTCTATATTATATTGAAGACCTCAGTTACAAGGAGATATCAGAAATTCTTCATATTCCAATAGGAACAGTTGGGATTAGACTTCTTAGGGCAAAAAATATACTGAAAGATATATACAAAAAGTTGAAAATCGAAATATAAAAAATATGAATGAAACAAAAACAGAAAATAATAGTTTAAAAGAAAAAATTCTAAAAAAAATAGAAGCTGGGGAAGTTTCAATGAAACCAAAGACTATTTTTATTATAAAAACGGTACTGATAGCTTCAGTCATTTGCCTTATTTTTCTAGTTACGGTGGTCTTAGTAAGTTATATGACTTTCAGCATCCAAACTGGAGGTAGAATGTTTCTACTTGGTTTTGGAAAAAGAGGATTAATCCAATTTCTCTTAATGTTCCCGTGGATTTTATTGACTATAAATGCCGTTTTATTAATAATTTTAGATTTACTATTGAAGCATTTTAAGTTTGGATACAACAGACCGCTTATTTACATTTTTTTGACTACCTTGGTCGTCATCACTATTCTTGGGTCAGTTATTAACTACACTCCTTTTCATCGAAACCTGCTGAGAAGAGCCGAGGAAAAGCATTTGCCTGTATTTGGTAGCTTTTACAGTGGTTTACGTAAATCTCATAGAGAAAACGGTATATTTCGTGGAATCGTAACTAGTGTAGGCACATCCACATTTACTTTTAAACACAACGACTATGATAGAGATGTTGATGATACGGAATTGAAAGTTTTTGTTCCTGCAGACGTCAACATAGGTACTACGATCAATGTAGGTGACCAAGTCTTTATTGCAGGAGATTTAAAAAAAGAGGGAATTTATGCTTACGGAATCAAAAAACTGGACACCACAAAAGAAGTGAAATAAAACTTATTTCTCGTTGTATCAAACAGTACAAACATGAAATACAAAAAATATTACAAAAAAATAAGTAAGACTTTTATGGCTGGGGCTAGTAGTGGAATAGTAGCGGGAATGTTCTTGGTGGGGTCAAACGTGGCTTTTGCTGATACAACAAACTATTCAGCTCCCGCATATACCCAGAATACCAGTGCTAATGGTATGCACATGATGCGCAGATGGAATTCAAAGGGGAAGATTAATACACTTGCAACACAACTCGGTTTGGACCCAAATGAGATTAGAAATGAACTCAAGTCTGGAAAAACACTGAAACAAATACTCCAAGAAAATGGTATCGTTCCAGGACAGTTACAAAAAGCCTTCTATAAGAATAAAAAATAATTTGATTTAAAAATTTAAAAATATTATAATCCCGTAATTAACATTCACAAAAACAAATGGAAGAACAGAAAAAAAATTCGGTTTTAATAGGATCAATTGTAGGAATAGTTTTGATTATCGCTGGATATGGAGGTTTTAAGTATTTAAATAAAAGTAATGCGGTAGCTGAACCAGAAACACTAGTGACTCCTGTCACCCCGACACCAATTCCACAGGAAGTGCCAGTCGACATACCGACATCTTACCTATATAAAAACGGTTCTTACTCTTCAGTAGGTGAATACAACTCACCAGGAGGAACAGAGAGTATAAAAGTAGCTTTAACTTTAAAAGATGACGTTATAACTGATGCTACGATAACACCCCTTGCGACACGGGGAAATTCAGTAAAATTTCAAGGCATTTTTGTTTCTAACTTTAGGCCTCTAGTAATCGGCAAAAAAATCGATGAGGTACAACTTGATAAAGTTTCTGGCTCATCTCTTACACCAAAAGGCTTCAACGACGCATTAGCAAAAATCAAGACACAAGCAAAAGCTTAAAATGTCACAATTTGAATTTCAGGCGATCGGAACGACATGGAAAATAGATATGGACAAAAAACTCTCTCCAGTTAAAGAGGGTTCTTTGCTTCAAAAAATTTTAGAGAGAATCTCTAAATTCAATTTAGTTTACTCAAGATTTCAAGACAACACACTGGTAACAAAGATGTCTCGCAAGGCTGGGAGTTACACTCTTCCAGACGATGCAGACATTATGATAACTTTATACAAAAAAATATACGACGTAACGGATGGCTCTGTCACTCCACTTATAGGTCAGGTTTTAGTTGATGCTGGATATGATGCAAACTATTCCCTAGTTCAAAAATCTTTAACCAAACCAAAAAAATGGGAAGAAGTTATTATATGGGAAAATCCAACTTTGACTTTACAAGAACCAACACTTCTCGACTTTGGTGCTGGGGGAAAAGGATATTTAGTAGATATCGTCTCCAAAATATTAGAAAGTGAAGGAATTGAGTCATACTGTGTGGATGCTGGAGGAGATATGAGAGTTCGAGGTCAAGAGTTAAGGGTTGGACTAGAGAATCCAACAGATACAACAAGTGTTATTGGTATTACTAATTTAAAAAATCAAAGTCTTTGTGGTTCAGCGGGAAACAGACGTGCTTGGGGAAACTTTCATCACATAATAAATCCAGAGACATTAACTTCTCCACGAAAAATTCTAGCTGTTTGGGTTGTTGCAAAAACAACCATCCTCGCAGATCTTATGACCACAGGACTTTTTTTTGTCTCACCACAAACTCTTCTTCAACATTTCGATTTTGAATACCTCATCCTCTGTCCGGACTTCTCCATCGAGAAATCCAAAGGCTTTGAAGTTGAGTTGTTTACTTGATAATATAAACCCATGCGATACGTCGACAACTTTTTGAACAAAATCACAATGTACAAACTTGTTTTGTACGGACTTATGATTTTAGCGGGAATTTCTGTTATTTTTGGATTCTTAGGAATCTTGTCCTATAGTGGTTTGAGTTTAATCTATTCTTTACTAATTCTGACGACGATATGTTACGCCACAAATTTTTTATTTGCAAAAATATTTAAAGTACAAACAAACTCAGAATCGTATCTAATCTCGGCTTTAATTTTATTTTTCATAGCATTTCCAGCCAAAACATTGGCCGACTTTGAAATGCTCGTGTTGGTAGGAATCGTAGCGATGGCATCAAAATATATTCTAGCAATAAAGAAAAAACATGTCTTCAACCCAGTAGCAGTGTCAGTTTTTATTCTAGGAATATTTGGAAGTGGAGTAGGGGCGTGGTGGATTGGAAGTTCGGTAATGTTAATTCCAACTATTCTCCTGGGTTTTCTTATTTTGAGAAAAGTAAAAAGATTTAGTTTATTTTTCTCTTTCTTTTTAACAGCAACCGTGAGTATTTTAGTAGTCGGAATTTATCACAGTATGAATATAGGAGAAATTTTATCTCAAATGTTCGCGTCTTGGCCAATCATATTTTTCGGTACAATAATGCTAACAGAGCCTTTGACTACACCCCCAACTAGGGCTCTACAGGTAGCCTATGGGGCTCTAGTTGGCCTCTTATTCGGAGTTCAGTTCCAAATTGGTCCTTTGTATAGCACACCAGAATTTGCCCTTATAGTAGGTAACTTATTCTCATATATAGTAAGTCCAAGGTTACGACTAGTTCTGACCCTTTCAGAGAAAAAAATGCTACCAGGTAATGTTTATGAATTCATTTGGAAACTTGATAAAAAAACAAAATTCAAAGCGGGACAATATTTAGAATGGACACTTGGCCACAAACATCCTGACATCCGAGGTAACCGAAGATTTTTCACTATTGCTTCTTCACCGACAGAGAATGATTTGCGACTTGGAGTAAAATTCTACGACAGTCCAAGCAGTTTTAAGAAAAAATTATCGTCGCTTAACCCCGGAGACACTATTATTGCGTCACAACTAGCGGGGGATTTCACACTACCAGATGATCCGAAGAAAAAGTTGGTCTTCATTGCTGGAGGTATTGGCGTTACACCTTTTCGAAGTATGATAAAAAATCTGTCAGATAATAATGATAAGCGAAATGTAACACTTTTCTTTTCTAATAGAACTCCGAAAGATATAGTTTACAAAGATGTTTTTGACTCTGCTCTGCAAAAAGTTGGATTACGAACTATTTATGCTGTAAACGACCTTGCGGGTGACATTCAAACTCCAAATATGCGAGTCGGTTTCATAGACGCAGATATGATTAAAAAAGAAGTTCCTGACTACAGAGAACGCATTTTTTACATCTCTGGTCCACATGGGATGATAACAGCTTTTGAAGACACACTGCAAAAATTAGGTGTAAGTTCAAGTAATATTAAGACAGATTTCTTCCCTGGCTTCGTCTAACATTTGAGAGGTTTTAATTGATTTTATATTAGTACTGTTATGTTATAATCATGAAGTATGTATTTATTGCTTGTGCTGCCATATTATTTAAGTTGGCACTATGGAAGAGCCTTTTCTGATATAAAAAATATCTGGAAGAATTTCATGATTTTCTTTTATAATTTCTTTTCTATTCCATTACTATTTTTTAGTCTTTTTTCTCCTTGGCAGAGAATGCGAGATAATTATTCTGCTGAATTCACCGTTGAAAACATACTAGGGACGATACTTGTAAATTTTATGATGAGGTTGGTTGGAGCAGTAGTTCGATCTTTTTTTATCATAATTGGTATTATTTCTATAATTTTATGTTTAATTCTTGGCTTTGTTATTGTCTATGTCTGGATTCTACTGCCTTTTATCTTAATTTACACATTAATGTATGGTGTAGCCCTTTTAACTTCATAAAGTCCAATGAACTTACTTGAGATACAAAAAGTTGCAAAGAAACTATATTATCCAATCTTCTTACTTGAAGACATAATTTCTCATCGTATCCGAAAACAAATAGCACAGGTACTCCTTATTATCACTGTTCTGGTATTTGCTTCTGGAGCAATTTTATATGGATCAGATACTTATTTGCACCTTAACAAATTTTCCTTTTTTGTTACAAAATTAATTGGTACTGGTTTTATAACTTTTTCTCTATGGACTATATTTTTTGCAACCAATGCCTTTTTTTATTCATTCTATTTTAGAAGACCGGAAGAAACTAATGGACTATTTATTGATCTAGACCTTGCATATTCTATCTGCAAATTAGATCCAAAAGACATTACAGGATCATTTTTCTCACTACTTCTCGGATCAAGATTTTTATTACGCACGGGAATAAGAGCAGAAAAAATGAAAGACTTTCTTGCAAAAAGAAAATCGACTCTAACTGCCGAGAAATTTCAATGCGATATATCTGACAATATTCTCAATCTTATTGATTTTACCTTAGGATTGTATGAAAATGATGAAGAACTGAAGCAATTTTTATTCAGTCAGGGTATTCAGAGAAAGGATTTGGTGGCTATTGCTGAATGGATTATGGAAATCCACGCTACACGACATTCACTAGAGGGTTGGTGGTCTAAGGAAAATCTTGTTCGTATTCCAGGCATTGGTCAAAGTTGGTCATACGGCCAAACATTTAATCTTAAAAAATATGAGAGAGAATTGCCTTTTGCTTCTAACCGAGGCTATGGTGTGCACACCTCATATGGTGAAGCTGAACTTCATGAGATAGAAGCAATACTTGCTAAAAATAGACAAGGTAATGCTCTCTTGATTGGCGATGATGTGGCCGGACAGCTACAGATTATCTATAGGCTAAACCAAGCTATTATAAATGGGGACTCTCTTCCAGAACTCAAAGAAAAACGAACTGTAATTATGGATGTTGACCTCCTGACTTCACGTAATCCTACAAAAGCGGTATTTGAATCAGAGTTTATCAATGTCTTAAACGAAGCAACTTATGCTGGAAATATTATTTTAGTTATAGACAACATGCCGGCCTTTGTTTCTTCTGTGGCCACATTTGGAACTGATTTGCCGTCACTTCTAGAATCTTATATGAATTCGCCAGCACTGAAAATTATTGCTCTGTCTTCAGTTGATCTTTTTCACAACACTCTAGAAAAAAATTCTATTTTTATGCAATCGTTTGAAGTTGTCCAATTAAAAGAGGTTGATGATTTGAATACAATAAGAATTCTCGAAAATGAAATAATCAAATTTGAGGCACGTGGTATGCTTTTCACTTATCTGGCATTGAATGAAATCGTTACAAGTGCTACTCGTTATTTTCCGAATGCAATAATGCCTGACAAAGCAATAGACCTTCTCTCTGAAATAGTTCCAAAACTAGAAGCCGAGGGAAAAACCATAGTGGAGAAAACTGACATTCAAAAACTGGTTGAGGTTAAGACGGGTATTCCTACAGGAGTAGTGAAAGAAAAAGAAAGAGATAAACTTCTTAATCTAGAAAACATTCTACGTTCTCGCATTGTTGGTCAGGAAGAAGCTATTACAGCTATCAGTAATAGTATGAGAAGAGCTCGTTCTGGGATAGAGAATCCGGATAGACCACTCGGCTCCTTTCTATTTTTAGGTCCTACTGGTGTAGGAAAGACAGAAACCACAAAGGCCTTGACTGAAGTTTTCTTTGGGAGTGATAAACATGTAATGCGTCTAGACATGTCCGAATATTCTACGTTCGACGCAACCACAAAACTGATTGGATCATTCGAAACAAGTCAATCTGGAGTTCTTTCTTCTATGCTTCGTGAACATCCCTACGGAGTATTACTTCTAGATGAATTCGAAAAAACGACAAAAGAAGTTATGAACCTTTTTCTTCAGATCCTTGACGAGGGATTCTTTTCTGATGGACTTGGTAAAAAAGTTATGGCTCGTAATCTTATGATTATTGCCACATCAAACGCAGGTAGTTCTATGATTTGGAACAACCAGAAACTCGGCAAAGATTTAGCATCCGAAAAAGATTCTATTCTTGACTCCATAATTAAAGATAAAATATTCACGCCAGAACTTCTGAATCGTTTTGATGGTGTTATACTATTTCACCCACTCTCAGATATTGAGTTACGTAAAATCGCTGAACTTTCTCTTATTAAACTGAAATCTCGATTAGCTGAAAAAGGAATGGATCTGGTAATAAATGTAGAGCTGATTGATTTTGTTGTCAGTCATGGTGCAGATCCAAAATTTGGTGCTCGTCCAATAAATCGTGCTATCTCTGATGATGTTGAACAGCTTGTGGCAAAAAAAATAATTTCAGGTGAGTTAAAACCTGGTTCGCAAATAATTTTTAGTAGAGAAGATTTTTTAATTGATGATAATTAAACGTAAAAAATAGTATGATAAACTTAATATCACTTATAGATTTCAAGACTTTTACTCCAGGTAAAGTTCAGGATTTATATACACAATTTCTGAATAATTTTCCAATCACTTACCAGCCTGTTGTTTCTGCAGTTATCGCAATTTTAATTATATATACAATTTATAGAATTATAAGAAGAGATTTTATTTTCCTTATAGCTTTGGCCGTATTCGTACCAACTTCAATTCCTGTCTTTAAATCAGTTTGGGCTGGACTTGTCGCAGTTATAAAATACTTGTTTCACTTTTGGTCATAAAAATGAGCCCTGTAATGGAAAAAGAAATAGCTATTTTTGGTGGAGGATGTTTCTGGTGTACCGAAGCTATTTTTCAAATGTTAAAAGGTGTTTATTCTGTCCTACCTGGATACGCGGGGGGAACAACAAAAAACCCCACTTATGAGAGTGTCAGTTCTGGTGGAACAGGTCATGCCGAATGCACCCAGGTGGAATTTAATCCTAGTGAAATTTCATACAAAGACTTACTCACAGTATTTTTTGGATCTCATGATCCTACTACCTTAAATAGACAAGGATCTGATGTCGGTACACAATACCGTTCAATAATTTTTTACACCACTCCTTTACAAAAAGAAACTATCGAAAATTTCATTAATGAACTAAACACCTCAGGTAAAGAAGGAAAGAAAACAGTAACGGAAGTTGTTCCATTAGACACATTCTATATTGCAGAAAACTACCATAAGGACTACTATAGTAGAAACAAAAATACCCCATATTGTGAAATCGTTATTAATCCAAAATTAGAAAAAGTTGTGAAAAATTTTACTTCTCTTTTAAAAGATCATCCTAAACAATAATAAGCACATGCAAAAACCAATACCTACAGAAGATGAACTTCGAAAAAAATTGACTCCAGAAGAGTACATGGTATTGCGTGAAAATGGAACTGAAGCTCCATTTAGTGGAGAATTACTTCACGACAAACGTACTGGAATGTATACGTGCAAAGTCTGCGGTAATGAACTTTTTAAATCAGATGCTAAATTTGATTCTGGTACTGGTTGGCCAAGTTTTGATAAGGCTATATCTGGATCTGTAAAACACGCAGAAGACAACTCTCATGGTATGAAACGAACAGAAGTGGCTTGTGCGAGATGCGGTTCACACCTGGGACACGTATTCAACGACGGCCCAACAAAAACGAAAAAAAGATATTGTTTAAACTCCATTTGCTTAGATTTAGAGGAAAAGAAATAGAACAACTCTTTTGTTTTTAGATTAAATAATGTAAAGTGTACCCTTGTGGCTAAAGATGAAATTATAATTAGATTTGAAGATGTTTCTTTTGATTTTGGAGTAAAAAAGCATATTCTTGACAAAGTTAATTTTACAGTCAGGAATGGATCAAAAGTTACGATTATGGGTCAAAACGGTGCTGGGAAAAGCACTCTTTTTGGACTTATCACTGGTGCACAGAAACCAATTGAAGGGAAGATGCATCTGAGCAAAAATCTAAACATTGCAATTAGTAGACAAGTCATACCTCGTTCTGAAATGGACATGACAGTAAAAAAATTCTTCTTAAATTGTTTCAAAGAAAAAATCTATGACATTGATCCTAGAATTGAAAAAGTTTTGGATGTAGTGAATTTAAAAGCACCAACTGACAGAGCCATCAAATCTTTTTCTGGTGGACAACAAGCCAGACTCCTTCTAGCATCTGCACTTATCCAAGATCCAGATATTTTGCTTCTTGATGAACCAACAAATAATCTCGACAAAGCTGGAATAGAACATTTAACAAAGTTTTTAGTGGATTATAAAAAAACTTGTCTTGTCATTTCACATGATGCAGAATTTCTTAATGCATTTACTCATGGTGTCTTGTATCTAGATGTATTTACTCACAAGATAGAGCAGTATGTTGGTAATTATTTTGATGTACTTAAAGAAATTGAAACTCGAATTGAAAAAGAAAATAGAAAAAATGCTCAACTAACTAAAGAGATTCAAGAAAATAAAGACAAAGCAAACTTCTTTGCAAATAAAGGGGGTCAGATGAGACTAGTTGCTCGACGTATGCGGGAAAAAGCTGAAGAACTTGAGGAAGGAAAAGTGGATGTCAGAAGAGAAGATAAAACTATCAAACCCTTTACTATTCCAACACAAGCAGATATAAATGGAGACATAATATCTATTACTTCTTTTTCTATGATTAAAAATCATAAACCTGTAGCCAGAAAAACTAATGTAACTTTACGTAAAAAACAACACCTTCTTTTGACAGGACCGAACGGAATAGGCAAAAGCACTCTTCTAGAAACACTGGCTTCTGGTAAGGCTTCGGGCGCTACAATAGCCCCTAGGATTAAAGTCGGATACTACAGGCAAGACTTCTCGACATTGAACTTTGAGGATACTGTTTATCAATCACTGATGAGTGTCATGGACGAACAGGTTGAGGAAAAATTACGCTCTACGGCTGCAGGATTTCTTATCTCCGGAGAATTGATACACACAAAAATAGGTAGTCTATCTGAAGGACAAAAAGGGTTAGTGGCTTTTGCTAGATTGGTGTTGCAGAAACCTGGACTACTTATCCTAGACGAGCCAACAAACCATATAAACTTTAGACATTTACCGATAATTGCTGAGGCTTTGGATAAATATGAGGGTGCTATGATACTAGTTAGTCACGTACCAGAGTTTGTTAAACAAATAAGAATAGATGAAATACTTCCGTTGGATAAGTAGAAAAATTAGAAGAAAGAAAATTAGGAGAAAAAATCCTAATAAAAAATATCTTCAGCATAAAGAAACTGCTCGTGTTCTAATACAAATTCGAATAGAACACTTTAACTCACACTATAAATTTAAATTTGGTAAAATCACCATTCGAAACCAGAGAAGCCGGTGGGGAAGTTGTTCAAGTAAAAGAAACCTTAATTTTAATTATAAAATTGCGCTTCTTCCACCACATTTATCTGATTACATAGTTGTTCACGAACTATGCCACTTAGGCGAATTCAACCACTCCCAAAAATTTTGGGATCTTGTGTCGCAAAAAATACCAGAATACCCTAAATTTGAGAGTGAGTTAAAGAAAATTAAAATCCACTAATTACTGCTGTCTAGTGGTTGTTGCCTGACGGATTTGAATTGACTCTGCAGTGACTGAACCATCTGAATTCGCTGTTCCCATAACAGTAATCATTTTACCGACATCTAAGTCAGATGAAGATCCTGAAACTGTTTTCAAAATAGAGGTTGAACCAGAAATTAAAACTATTTTTGAACTTCCATCTCTATCTTTCACAGTAACGCCATTTGCATCCTTTGATAAAATATCTCCGGCGACAACACCACCAGCTCCACCTCGAACTCCTCGGTTTGCAGCCTGTCCAGCAAAATTTCCAGATCTAAAACTTTGAGCTAAACTATTAACTTTGCTTTGGTCATATTTCATCCCACCATAAAAAGATAAACCAGCTAAAATCACACCGCCTGCAATTATTTTTATTTTATTATTATTCATATTTTTATTAATTAATTTTAATCCTATTCGTACCTCAATGCCTCAATCGGATTCAACCTCGATGCTCTCCGTGCAGGATAATATCCAAAGAGGATTCCTATCACTGCTGACACTCCGAACGCGAGTAAAATAGAGGAAAATGAAACGCTAGTAGAAAGCACTCCGGTATAATTTACTAGAAATGAAATACTCCAACCAAGGGCAATACCTATTACTCCTCCAACTAAAGTTAGAGCTGTTGCTTCTACTAAAAACTGCCGACTAATATCACTTTTCTTTGCACCTATTGCCTTTCGGAGTCCTATTTCACGTGTACGTTCAGTAACAGTGGTGAGCATCATGTTCATGATTCCTATACCACCAACAAGAAGCGAGATACCGGCAATCGCCCCCAAAAGATAAGTTAAAGTGTCAGTAACACTGGAAGCTGTCGAGAGAATATCGTTTTGATTCATGACACTAAAATCGGCCAGTGCTGAATCATTTATTTTGTGGTTACTCAGTAAAAGAGTGGTAATATCTATTTGCACTGTGGTCATAACATCAGGACTTGTGGCGGAAACATCAATCGTACTAACGTATTGGTTACCGGACAGATATCTTTGAGCTGATTCAAGTGGAATAAAAATAACATCATCAGGATTTCCAAAACCAGTTCCTCCTTTTGCCACCGTAACACCTATAACTTTGAATTGTATGCCTTTTATTCTGATAACTTGGCCAATAGCATCACTAGGAACTGCAGTGTCACCAAACAAATCAGTTAAAGTTGTGGGACCAAGCACAGCGACCTTAGCAATACTTTGACTTTGAGAATCATCAATAAATGATCCCTCAGCTACTTCTAGATTTCTAATCTGTGAATAACTACTCGTCACTCCATTTACAGTTGTGTTTGTATTTGTACCTTTTGCAGTAACTTGATATCTACCAGAAACTTCTCCCGTCACAGCTGAGACATTATTTACAGTGGTTATTAATTTCATGTCAGGAACAGTCAGTGTCCTGGCTGCACCACGTCCAGTCGAAACACCAAAACCTTGATTTCTTTGTGCCCCGGGAGTTACCAAAATTAGGTTTGAGCCTAGAGACTGAATACGATTCGTAATAGAGCTTGATGCACCGGCACCTATGGAAACTAGTGCAATAACAGAAGATATCCCAATAACAATACCGAGAACGGTAAGTCCTGAACGAGCTTTGTTCGCTGATAAAGCAGTGTATGTTTCATCAAATGTGTCTTTTATTCTCATTTTTTTATATTATGATTTTTTACATCACTGACAATTTTACCGTCAATAACATGTATAATTCTCCTCGCATGCTGAGCTACATTTAATTCGTGAGTTATGAGTATAACTGTCCGTCCAAGTTCTTTGTTCAACCTCTCAAATGTACTGAGAACTATCTCTCCAGTCGTAGTATCCAAATTTCCAGTTGGCTCGTCAGCTAATATCAAACTAGGATTATTGACTAATGCTCTCGCGATAGCCACACGCTGTATTTGTCCGCCAGATATTTCATTTGAACGGTGATCAAAATGCGTTTCGGGCATTCCTGCAGAGACTAGAGCCTTTTTTGCTCTTTGAACTCTTTCTCCTTCGTCAACTCCAGCGTAAACCAGGGGTAACATAACATTACATAAAACACTAGTACGAGGTAACAGATTAAACGACTGAAAAACAAAACCGATTTTGTCTTTCCTGATATCAGCTAATTCCTCGTCAGAAAATTCAGAAACGTCATGTTCATCTAGAAAATATTTTCCAGAGGTTGGTGTATCGAGGCAACCAATAATATGCATCAGTGTCGATTTACCAGAACCAGATGGACCCATAATAGCCACAAACTCTCCATCATCTATGGTAAATGAGACTCCTTTGAGAGCTTGAAAAGCCGTTTCTCCAGAACCGTATGTTTTTGTAATGTTTTTTAACTCAATCATCGAAAATTTTAATTACCTAACCTGACTCCGCCACCACCAATAAGAGAAGTTGCGGAAGGTGCTGTAGTTGTTGTTGTATTAGTTGTTCCAATAATTGTTCTTGTAACCACTTGCTGTCCCTCTGTTAATCCAGAAAGTATTTCGACTTCAGTATCAGAAGAGATACCGACTGTTACCTGAACTTGTCTTGGCACAACAGCCGAAGTGGTCCCGGATGTTCCTCCTGTATTGACTAATGGGGGATCAAAGACTTGAACACTTGTCACACCGTTAGTTGTTTTTACAGCTGAACTTGGAACAACAAGAACATCTTGATGAACAGCTGTTTGTATATCTGCATTAACTGTCATGCCAGGATTTACTCTTGTATCCTGTGTATCAAATTTAATTTTTGCCGTGTAACTAACTACTCCTTGAGAAACAGTTCCTAAGGGATCAAGTTCGACTATTGTACCAGTAAGAGTAAGACCATCAATCGCATCGAAACTTAGTGTCACTTTCTGTCCCAGACTTATTTTCGCAGCATCAATTTCGTTCATAGAGAGTTGAGCAACTTGTTGATTGGTTATGATGCTTGCTATTGTCCCAGCAGACTCACCAACTTTTGCTGAAACCGATGCAACCGTTCCGGCAAACGGTGCTGTAACCGTGTAGTAACTGAGTGTTGTTTTCAAATCCTCTAACGCCCTCTCTTGTTTAACCAAGTCGTTCTGTGCTATCTGTAAGCTAATCGGGTTACTGCCCGTATCGTTACCAACTTTGAGTAAAGTAATGTTTTGTTCACTCGTTTTTATTGTTTGTTTCGTAGTATCAAGTGCTTTTTTCTGAGACAGAAGAGATGACAGGTCACTGTTAGTGGTGGAGAGTCTGGTTCTAGTATTAGTTTGCATTGTTGTGACCGTAGTCGATAAATTGACACCATACTGATTAGCAACATCTATTGCTGTACTTATAAAGTTAAGCTGACTCTGTAGTGACTGAGCGATTTCAGTTACTGTGTCAATAGACTGTGTGAGCAAAGAATCAACGTCTTTCTGACTAGATGTTCTACTTATTTGCTTATAAAAGCTAAACGTTAAGTCATATTTATCTCGAGCAATTTTGTAGTCAGCGGCCGCTTTATCAGCAAAACTTCTTACTCTATTATATCCTTCATCATGGAAATTACCCAAAATTGCATCCATATTTCCCTGACTACGGTTGAGGCTTAAATCATACCCATACAAAGTATTCTGCATTCCCACAACAATATTAGGCATATCAAGATAAGTATTCGATATGGAATTAAACGTATCGTTGTAACCAGTTATTAAATCACTTTGTGCATTTGCAAGATCATCCAGACTTTTCTGATAATCTATCGGTGCCTGAACTTGATCTTTTTGGAATTGAAGTTTTGCCTGCACAAGAGCAGACTCTGCTTCCTCAACAGCATTTTTTGCTTGTCTATTGTCCATTCCAGCCAAAGCTTGCCCAGCATAGACTTTATCTCCTACTTTTACACTTACCCAGGTAATTTCTCCAGACACTTTAGCTTTTACATCTAGTTGGTTCGTCACAGCCACTTGTCCACTTCCACTTACAGAAGAGACCAGTGTTCCTTTCTTAACTACTGATGTAACATATTTTGTCTCACCAGTGGTACTAGTTAATTTCCCATATCCATAATATCCAACTCCTAGAATAACTATAATTATAACACTACTCAAGATTTTATGTTTAACTACAAAAGTCTTTATATTTAAAAAACTTTGATGGGACAAGTATTTATTCATATATTTATTAAATTATTAAAATGTTATTTTATCCTGCATTTGATCCAGCAACGAAGCCCGTCGTCCAACAGAGCTGTAGACTATATCCGCCAGATGGTCGATCAATGTTTAAAATATCACCAATCAAGTATAGGTTTGGAAAAAGTTTTGACGACATTGTTCTGAAATCTATTTCTTCGAGAGCTACTCCACCAGAAGTGATTATAGCTTTGTCTTCTCCGAGAAGACTGGCAACCTCTACTTTTATATCCTTCAAGAGATTGCCCAGAGAAATTCTTTCCTCTCGAGTAATGCTATGACTTGGTGTATCTCCATTTACACCAGATAATTCTACTATAATAGGTGAGAGGGCGGCTGGTAGAAGAGAGCTCAGAGTGTTTTTAAACTTCTTATTACTTTTCTCTTTGAAAATCTCTTGAAGTTTAGAGTTCAATTGTCCATAGTCCAAAGATGGTAAGAGATCAAAAGACAAAACAACCTCTCCATATTTTAGTAACTCACCAATATCACGGCTCATATTGAGTATGGTTGGTCCAGATAATCCAAAATGTGTAAATAAAATTTTTCCTTTCTTTGAATCTTGTTTTACACCGTTTTGGAGAATAGTAATTTTTACTTCTGGCAAACTCACGCCTTGGAGTCTTTTGACCCAAGTTTCTTTTATTTCAATTGGGACAAGAGATGCGTTTTGTTCTAGCACTTTATGTCCCAAATCCTTTAACCACTTAAATCCATCACCAGTTGATCCTGTCTCTGGTCTAGATTTACCTCCAGTAGATAATACAAACGATTTAGCCATTATCTTTCGTTTGTCCTTTAATACAACCGCAACTATTTTTTCACCATCTTTCTCCAAACGGACAACGGGGGAATTCGAGAGTATCGTTACTTTATTAGTTTTCAAGTATTGAAAAAGCACATTCCACACAGACTGTGCGCTATCTGAAGCAGGAAAAACTCTCCCGAACACTTCCTCTTTTGTTTCCATACCGTGACTATGAAAAAAATCCAAGGTTTCTTTTACAGAAAACTGAGAAAAAGCTGAGAAAAGAAATTTGTTGGAATCTTTAAATTTTGAAAGTAACTTACGAACACCCAATTCAGCATTTGTGACATTACACCTACCACCACCTGTTATAAGCAGTTTTTTACCCAGACTATCGTTCTTTTCTATAAGTAAAACTTTTTTACCTTTTGAGCCAGCCGTACCGGCAGCCATCATCCCAGCAGGACCACCCCCTATGACAACCACATCCCACGGAGTTTCTTCATTTCTGTGCATAAGTTCATCCTAACATATAGACTATTTTTGATATAATTCATAGCACAGGTTTAATAATTTATCACTATTTTTTTAGAATTTTATGCAAACACCAAAAATTTTTAATTCTTTATATCAATTCGTCTTTAATAATAAAAAAATGTCATGGCTGTGGCTTATAGTCCGTCTATATCTGGGTTACGAATGGGTTTATGCAGGCTATGAAAAAATAGTAAACCCAATCTGGGTAGGAAGTACTGCCGGTGGGGCACTGACAGGTTTTATAAACGGAGCTCTAGCTAAAACCGCAGGATCTCATCCCGACGTATCAGGATGGTATGCATGGTTTTTACAAAATACTGTCTTGCCTTATGTAAATATTTGGTCTCATGCTGTTGCATTCGGAGAACTTTTTGTAGGACTTGGCCTTATGTTTGGTGCTCTAACATTTCTGGCTGCATTTTTTGGTTTTTTTATGAATCTCAATTATCTTTTAGCTGGAACTATAAGCTCAAATCCGATTTTACTTATACTTGCTCTTCTTGTTATGTTAGCTCATCACACAGCAGGTTATATCGGATTGGATAACTATTTATTTAAAAAGAATCGACTATAAAAACAAAACCTCCGTAGGTTTCGTACGAGAGGTTTTGTTTTTAACCCTAGGTTACCTTTTGATCCCAAGATGATCCCTACGTTGTGCAAAATTTTATGTCTCTAGGGTGAAGCTCATAACTTCACACAAAGCGAGACAAATTAGCAAAGTTTTTTAGAGGGAATCACTCGAGAAGGTAACTGCCTATAATTATCTACTCAACTATATTTGTGTCAATTATAAATGTGCATCATTTCCGTGCATATCCTGTGTACAAAATGTGTAAAAGTGTCAAATTTTTGTGGATAAAAAAATAAGACACAGATATTACTCTACGTCCACATTTATGATTGACAATTAAACCCTGATAGTCTATAGTGTCCTTATTGAGTCTTCTCACTATTATTAACTTGAGATGAGGAGTTATAGAACTCCGCACTCAATTTAACTAAATTATGTATACACAAAGAGGTCCGCAATCGCGGACATTTAAAAGACCGGCATTTTCGAGTGGTGGAAATCGACCACGATTTTCTTCTGGTAGAGGAAGTGGTAGACCTGTCCACCGAGGAGGCGGAGGTCGCGGACACAGTACAGCCATTCATCCATCAAAGTTTATAAACAAAGCAGTCGTAACAGAAACTGTGGAGCACTTTGTGCCTGAGCACAACTTTGTTGATTTTATTATAGAGGAAAGACTAAAAGAAAATATTATTAAAAAAGGCTACACTATTCCAACTCCGATTCAAGACAAAGCTATTCCACACGTCTTAAAAGGACAAGATGTTGTTGGTATTGCAAACACAGGTACTGGAAAAACTGCGGCTTTTCTTATACCGCTTATTCATAAAGTTTTAAGCCAACCAAAAGAAAACATTTTGATTGTTGTTCCTACACGTGAACTTGCTCTGCAAATACAAGAGGAATTAAATGGTTTTATAGGTGGAATGAAATTATATTCTGTTGTGTGCGTTGGGGGTGCGCCGATTGGTTCACAAATACGACAACTCCGTTACAGAAATGAATTTGTTATCGGTACACCGGGACGTATAAAGGATTTGCTCGAGAGAAAATGTTTAAACTTGTCACATTTTAAGACAGTAGTTCTTGACGAGGCAGATAGAATGCTTGATATGGGGTTCATAAACGATATGAAATATATGATGGCTTTGATGCCGAAAGATCGTCACACACTTTTCTTTTCAGCAACTATGTCGAGGGAAATTGAAGCTTTGATAAAAGACTTTCTAAAAAATCCTGTAATGATTTCTGTCAAAACAGGTGACACAGCAAAAAATGTTGATCAAGATGTCGTGCGAGTAAATAGAGGGGACAATAAATTAGATGTTCTACACAGTATGCTTATACAACCAGATTTTGATAAAGTTCTAATTTTTGGGCGAACAAAACATGGTGTAGAAAAACTTACATCACTTTTAGTTGGACGAGGGTTCAAAGCTGAATCAATTCACGGAAATAAAAACCAGTCAGCAAGACAACGTTCACTGAAACTTTTCAAAGATGGTAAGGTACAAATACTTGTTGCAACGGATGTCGCTGCGCGGGGCTTGGACATCTCAGACGTATCTCATGTTATAAACTTTGATATTCCAGCGACATACGAAGATTATGTGCATCGAATTGGCCGAACTGGACGAGCAGGGAAGAAAGGTAAGGCTTTGACCTTTGTGGAGTAAAATTGCCGTGCTACAATAGCACTCATGGAACATTTGCTGACCAATCTGATCTCATATTTTGGTTATTATAGTTATGCGATATTGTTTTTGATAATCTTCTTTGAATCTTTTCCTCTGACTTTCTACCTTCCTGGAGACAGCTTATTATTCACTACTGGGTTTTTAGCTTCGCAAGGACATTTTAATATAGGAACACTTATGATAACTCTTTTTATCGCCAGTATTCTCGGCTATATTTTTAGTTATATTATGGGTGAAAAATTGCGAAGTTTTATTCTACGAAGTAACGACAAGTATTGGTTCAAGAAAAAACATCTAGAATATACTGAAGGATTTTTTAATAAATATGGAGACAAGACAATAATTATTGGGCGATTTGTACCTATAGTTAGATCTTTTGCCCCAACCTTAGCTGGAACAGCTGACATGAAATTCCGTAGATTTATTCGTGACTCGATAACTGGTGCAATTTTTTGGGTGAGTGGAATAACTTCTGCAGGATATTACCTAGGCCGAACTATTCCTGGTGCAGATAAATACCTAACTCCAATTATTATGTTAATTATTTTAATTTCTTTATCACCATCTGTCATTGAATATATCCGTCACAGAAACAGAAAAATGGCGAGTAAAAAAATTAATTATGAGTGAACTTGAAATTATTCCAGTCAGTCAATACTTGGATAAAATAAATAACACTCTCAAAGGCGAGAGAGCAAAAATCATTGGGGAAGTTTTCGATTTTAAGATGTCAGAAGCTTGGACTTTCTTTTATTTTTCCATCAAAGATAAACAGGATGGTAGCATATTGCAGTGCATAATTTTGAAAAATGATTATCGTATCTCCGGAATCAAATTGGCTGATGGTGTTGAGATCGTGATTACGGGATTTCCGGGTGTATATAAACAAAAAGGTGAGATGAAGTTTCGTGCAGAACTAATTGAACTAGTCGGCGAAGGAGCCCTGAAACTTGCTTACGAAAAATTGAAAAAGAAACTTGAGTTGGAAGGATTGTTCAGCGATGAGAGAAAAAGAGAAATTCCTAATTTTCCACATCGTATAGGACTTATAACTTCAAAAAGTGGAGCTGTTATACATGACTTTGATACAAACCTAGGCAAATTTGGTTTCGAGATACTATTCGTAGATTCTAAAGTTGAAGGCCAAGATGCTATAAAAGATTTACTTTCAGCTGTCAATACTCTGAAAGATAAAGACTTGGATGTTCTGGTCATCATCCGTGGGGGAGGTTCACTAGAGGCACTAATGGCTTTTAACAATGAAAATCTCGTTCGAGCTATAGCCAATTTCCCAACTCCTGTACTAACAGGTATTGGCCACGATAAAGACGCGCCTCTGGTCAGCATGGTTTCCGATAAAAATGTTTCCACTCCAACAGCAGTAGCAAACTTACTTAATTCAAGTTGGAATGAGGCACGAGCAGAAGTTAGACTCTCAGAAGAAAAAATAATGTCACAATTCTTAAACCTACTTGAAACATGGAAAAGAGCCGAGGAAACATTACTGCGCGCAGTGGATAGAATAGAATCTGGAATCACACGAATGGGAGATCTGATTATTGTTCAAACAAAAGAGCTTGTGCGTAGTTTTACTTTATTTCTAGAAAATACCGGAGAATTTATTACACAATCAGGAAAATCCATTGAACTATCAAGCCCGGAACGACAACTAGCACATGGCTATAGTATCGTAAGACATAAAGGCAAAGTGTTAAAAAGTGTTAAAAATATAAAAAAAGGAGACTTGCTCGACACCATGCTTTCAGATGGTACAATACAATCACAAATTATATGACAAAAAAAACTGGAACGAACCTGAACGAAACTTTAAAAAAACTAGCACAGATCGTGTCTTGGTTTGAATCTCAATCAGAACTTGATGTAGAAAAAGGTCTAGAGTATGTAAAAGAGGGAGCAAAACTAATAAAATCTTCTCGTGAACGACTAGAAGAGATAGAAAACGAATTCAAGGAAATCAAAAAAGATATCTCTAAATAGAGATGTGTCAAGTTAATCTTGATCTAACTATGTTTAAATTCAATACCGTTGTGTACAGGTGCTTTTCTAATTATATCCAGAACTTCATAAACATCATCGGTAATAGTATAGATCTGTAGGTCTTCTGAATCTATAGCACCCCGGCCCAACAACTCTTTTTTCATTAACTCGTCGAATGATTTCCAAAAATCAGAACCCATAAGTATTATTGGTGCTTTCTCGATTTTATTTGTCTGCATAAGGGTAAGCATTTCAAAAAATTCGTCCAGAGTTCCAAAGCCCCCTGGGAAAAATATGTATGCTTCAGCAGAAAAACCTAAACATACTTTACGACTAAAGAAATAATGGAAATTTAAATTATGATTAAGAAAAAGGTTTTGTATCTGATGTTCTGGTAACTCAATGGTCAAACCTATGGACTGTCCACCAGCTTCGTATGCTCCTCGGTTTGCAGCCTCCATAATACCTGGACCACCACCAGTTAAGATCGAATAATTTAATTCATTAACAATAAGAGTTGCTAGTGCTCTAGCTTCTTTATAATATTTATCATCCTCCTTAAAGTGACTTCCACCAAAAAATGTTACGGACTTTGGATAGTTTCTGAGGAAGTTAAATCCATCTGTAAATTCTTTTGAAATTAGATGAACCCTCTCTACTGCCGTATCGTGAATCTCTCGTCTAGTAAGAGGTTTTATGTTTAGATGTTTTAGCGGGAGGTTTAGTTTTGGTTTGTCGGACATAAGTACAATTGTATGATTTTGAACCTAATTTTGCAATTATTTGAACAAACAGAAACCTCGCACCAAACAGGATTGAAGTTCTGTTTTATGCGAGGTGAGGCAAACTAACCGATCTTATCTAGAAGAGCCTGAGGAAGCATTACGGAATGGAAATCTGAGGCTCGTACTAGAGTAAACACAGTCTTAACACGAACAGCTGTCTGCCCATCAGCCTTGAATTTCGCTACGAAAAACAATGATCTCTCGCCAGTTGTTAACTCCAATTCTACCTTGTAAGTTGAAAACGGTTTGAGATGATAGATTTGATCAAAGTCAATCGAGATCACCGTTGGGACAAGACCAAACTCAGCCTCAATACCTTGAAGGGAAGTTCCAGCCGACTTTAGAAGAATACCCCAAAATGACCCGACCTTACTCATAATGGCCAGTGGAAACACTCGCCCATACCTATCAGCTTCAAGTGTCGCAAAATTCGTTTCTGCTCGAATCATGAGAGCATCTCCTGTTCTAAGAAGAAACTAACACTAAAATCCTACTACGTCAAACCTATACTTTTTAAAAATTTTTCCTGTTCTATTCCGACTATTTCTCTATGTGAGTTTAGTGGTAATCTCCCCAACTCAATGTTTTGTACGCGAATTCTTTGTAGATCTCTCACTGTATATCCAAGCTTCTCTGTCATTCGGCGGATCTGTCTATTCATACCTTCAGTTAGAATTATTTTAAACTTTGTGTCATTTACTTTTTTAAGTCTAGTCGGTTTTGTCACAGCATCACCAATATCGACACCCTCTTGCATATGTTTTACAAAAGCCGGAGTAAAATGTCTGTCCACTAGAACAATATATTCTTTTTCATGATTATAAATTGGGTTGAGGAGTCTATCCGTAACCCGCCCATCGTTTGTTAAAATCATCAGTCCATGTGAATCTTTATCTATACGTCCAACAGGGAATACTCCGGCAGGGAACTTTGTATTCTGTATTATTCCTTTTTCATCACCTTGGGGATTTGTACTGACTATGCCTTTTGGTTTGTTGTAAGCTAAATAAATATTTTTCTTTTTTGTGTGAACACCACGAACCTCGATATTATCTGTCTCTAGAACTTTATCACCAAGTACCGCAACTTTGCCGTTTATCAAGATTTTACTGCTTTTTATTAGTTCATCCACACCCGTGCGAGTAGCTATGCCCTTGTGTGCGAGATACTTGTTTATACGCATTGGATAGGTATTTGGAGTAGGAACATTAGGTTTTACTTTTTTCATTTGCGTAGTATACCACTACATACTATAATTGACATATGAATCCCGTTAGAAATAACGGAAATCAATATTACCAACATCAGATAAATTTTAATAAAATAATTTAGGAATCATAAAAAATGAGTGATCTCCTATTTCTAACGGGATGAAAACTTTAGATACAAAGGAATGGGTTGCGGTTGTGGTCGCAATCTTTGTAGTTGGTTTCTTTTTTATATTTGGTCAAGCATTAATGTCTTTATTTACTAATAGCTCTAATACGTCAAAAGCTACTATGGCTCAACCCGAAGTACAAATTGAAGATATTCTAACTGGTACAGGTGATACAGCAATGTCAGGTGACCGTATCACTGTCCACTACACAGGAAGGTTTACTGATGGAAAAGTTTTTGATAGTTCCGTCACTCGAGGTGAACCCTTTCAATTTGTTCTTGGTGTGGGACAAGTGATAAAAGGTTGGGATAATGGCATAGCTGGAATGAAAGTCGGAGGAAAGAGAATTCTTACAGTACCACCAGAGCTAGGATACGGAGCAAATGACTATGGACCTATACCGGGGAATTCTACACTTATTTTTGACGTGGAGTTACTTAAAGTCGAAAAACAATAGATTGACACTTTACTTTACTTATTATATTATTTAACTCGGAAGGTGGCAGATGGCTATAGCTCTCAGTCTTCTCACTGCGACTAAGGTTCTACTTTGTCTAGGAGTACTCGGTTTCTTTTTCGGAGTAGTGATTGTCTTCAGTGCGATCATTTCTCTCGATTTCTACGCTGCGTCAAAGGGCGTGAGTGTGGAAGATCTCACTTCGGATCAGATGGATGAGTTTTGTGAGGAGTTCGAGAAGGGCTTGTATCATCCTCAACCGCCCAACCTATGGTACTAGTCTTAGTACGGAAAGAGTTCTCTGCATGTCAGATGAGCTCACCTGCTGAGGCTTTTTTCGTATTTATTTTTCTCTGTTTAAATGCTAATCTAGGTTGAATGCAAAAATTTTCTTTTGAGATACACAAAGAACTTCCAAATCAAGGAAGTAATGTAGTTGGAAGAGTTGGGACAATACACACACCACACGGAGATATCCAAACTCCAGCTTTTGTCGCAGTGGGAACAAAGGGAACAGTAAAATCTTTGACTCCAGAACAAGTTAAAGATATTGGAGTACAAACTATTATTGCTAACACGTATCATCTTTATCTAGAGCCGGGAGATGAGCAAGTTAAAAAACTTGGCGGACTTCATAAAATGATGAACTGGAATGGACCACTCATGACAGACTCTGGTGGATTTCAAGTATTTTCCCTTGGCTCTGCATATGGAAAAGGCATCAGTAAGATATTAAAGAAAAATGAAGAACTGATTTTACCAGAAGCTAATGAAGAAGATGTGGAGAAACCCAAAATAGCTACGATTGATCCGGATGGTGTAATGTTTCGTGATCACTCAAAAGGCGATGCTCACTACTTTACCCCAGAAAAATCAATGGACATTCAACACAACCTTGGAGCAGATATTATTTTTGCTTTTGACGAATGCACAGCGCCTGGTGAGTCACTTCATTACCAAAAAGAAGCACTTGAGCGTACACACCGCTGGGCCAAACGCTCCCTTGAACATCATCATTCCTACATTCTACAGAATGTAGGAATGAATTATCAGGCGATTTTTGGAATTGTTCAGGGTGGAAGAGATGAAAAACTACGAAAGGGAAGTGCGGAATACATAGGTTCGTTAGATTTTGACGGTTTTGGAATCGGCGGATCGTTTGAAAAAGAGGATATGGGTAAAGCAGTAAAGTGGTGCAACGCGATATTACCTAAAGAAAAACCTAGACATCTTTTAGGTATAGGTGAACCAGAAGATTTGTTTATGGCAGTCGAAAATGGTTGCGACTTGTTCGACTGTGTAAATCCAACACGCATCGCTCGCAACGGTGGGGTATACACAAAAAAGGGCAGAGTAAATCTGTTAAACGAAAAGTTCAGAGAAGACTCAAAACCATTGGATACCGATTGTCAGTGCTATACATGTAAAAATTTCAGTCGCACTTATATCGCGCACCTCTTCCGAGCAAAAGAAATATTGGCTTACACACTAACTTCGATACATAATTTATATTTTATTACTCACATAGTGGATAAAATGAGAGAGACTATTTTGAATGGTGATTTTGAAAGTTACAAAAAGGACTTTCTAAATCAGTATTATACAGTTTGATATTTTTTGGATATAATGTAATATATTTTTAGGGGGTGTTGTGAGACGAAAGACACTTAACATCATGCAGGCACGTCAGCTAGTCGGTGTCTCACGTAGGACAATCTACAACTGGATTAACTTAGGTAAGATTGAGTACATCCGGACTGCAGGTGGGGCGATACGTATTTACGAAGATTCCCTATGGCGTCACCCCAATGGGAGTAAGTTGTCGGTCAAGACCACCGGCAAAAGGAGCTAAATCTTCTAGAAACACCGAGTGGTGACGGGATGAGTGGCGATTGCCACTCATCTTTTTTTTTACTAAAAATTATTGTATAGTAGGGCTGATGAAATTCCAAATTAAGCGTGAATTTGAGCCTGCTGGAGACCAGCCGAAAGCAATCAAAGGTCTTGTAGACGGGTTAAAAAAGGGTTTGAGACACCAGACTCTTTTGGGTGTAACTGGATCTGGAAAAACTTATACCATCGCAAATGTTATACAAGAAGTCCAAAAGCCAACTCTAGTTATCGCTCATAATAAAACTCTTGCTGCCCAACTTGCACAGGAGTATCGAGAATTTTTTCCAAACAACGCCGTCCATTTTTTCGTCTCTTACTACGACTACTATCAGCCGGAAGCATATATGCCAGTTTCTGATACATATATAGAGAAGGAAGCTATGATTAACCTCGAGATAGACAGACTTAGACACGCTTCGACTCAAGCGCTCCTAACTCGTAATGACGTAATCATCGTTGCATCAGTGTCCTGTATTTATGGTCTTGGTTCACCAAGAGAGTATGAGAAAGTGAATTTAAAAATAACACAAGGTGAGAAAATATCTCGAGCAGACTTTATTCGCAATTTAATTGATATCCATTTTGAACGGACAACAGCAGACCTGAAACCCGGAATGTTTCGTGCAATAGGAAATAAGATTGAGATAATACCCATTTCGGAGACTTCAGTCTACGAAATAAATATAATAGACAGAAAAATTGATTCAATTTTAGTTATTGACGCTATAACTAGAGAAATTATAAAGGAAGAAAAAGTTTTTTTTCTCTTCCCGGCTAAACACTTTATTTCAACCGATGCACAAAATGAAAGAGCATTTAAATCCATTAAAACAGAACTTAATTTGAGATTGAAAGAATTAGAAAAAGAGGGCAAACTCCTCGAAGCAGAGAGACTGAAAAGACGTACGACATACGATCTGGCACTTATTCGCGAAATGGGATATTGCAACGGCATAGAAAACTATTCTCGACATTTTTCTGGTAAAAAAGCAGGAGAGGCTCCAGACACCTTGCTTGCATATTTTCCACACAAACCTGATGGCTCTGCAGACTTCCTTACTATTATAGACGAGTCGCATGTATCAGTTCCACAAATAGGAGCAATGTATGCAGGAGATGCATCTCGAAAACAATCACTGGTTGATTTTGGATTTAGACTCCCATCAACAAAAGACAATAGGCCATTAAAGTTTAATGAGTTCGAAGAAAGAGTTGGTCAAGTAATTTATACGTCAGCAACACCAAGTCATTACGAAAAAGAACATTCAGAGCAAGTGGTAGAGCAAGTCATACGTCCAACAGGACTTATTGATCCAGTTGTTGATGTAAAGCCGATTGTAGAAAAACAAGGAGGTAAGAATGCCTATCCGGGACAAATTAAAGATTTTATTATCGAAGCAGAAAAGACAATAAAAAATAATGGCCGAGTCATCGCAACAACTCTTACAAAGAAAATGGCAGAAAATTTGAGTGAGTACTTGAAAGAAAAAGGAATCAAAGCAGAGTACCTTCATAGCGATATCAAAACAATAGAGAGAATCGAAATCCTGACAGAGTTTCGCCGAGGCAAATTTGATGTAATCGTCGGAGTTAATTTACTTCGAGAAGGATTAGACTTACCTGAAGTTAAACTTATTGGAATTTTGGACGCAGATAAAGAGGGATTCCTCCGAAGTGAGACTAGCCTGATACAGATTATTGGTCGTGCTGCGAGAAATGTTGACGGACGAGTTATTTTATATGCAGATCATATGACAGGTTCAATGCAGTATGCGATAGATGAAACGAATCGCCGAAGAAAACTCCAAATGGAATATAACGCAAAACATGGAATCACTCCGAAAACTATAATAAAGAAAATACAAGACATCACAGACCAGATGAAGACTGAACATGCAAAAACTGTTGGAGCATTACTCGAGGTTGATAAAAAACTATTTGAAAAAGACCCTCATAAACTAATAAGTCAGAAAGAAAGACAAATGGATGGAGCAGTGAAAATACTTGATTTTGAAACGGCCGCGATATTACGCGATGAAATTGCTGAACTAATAAAAATGTCCACTCCACCAAAAGTAAAGAAGGTTAAAAATTCAAAAAGTGCCAAATATCTCTTACTTTGATTTTTACTAAAAGTAGTGTACAATACTACAAGAACAACCCTACGGAGAGTGTAGTATGCACACACATTTGATCGTGCTTTTCACCTTTGTTGCTGGATTTTTTGCCTTCATGGCTTGGATGGGACACGTTTCCTCCAAGACCTCATCCACCTCATAAGTGGAAATTTCCACCCGGCGGTGTCTATATGACCCGCCGGTTCGTCGCTTATTTTGAGGGGGAAAGATGCAATTTCTGGAAATAGCCGGATTACTTTTTGTGATATTCTGCACTGTAAAAGGGATTGTCGTACTCTGCAGACCCAGAAAGAAGGTACGTGATAAAATGTCGAAAGAGTGGTTGATCAACAACGCCTACCACAACAACCATCAAGAAGAGTGAGGTAAGAAAGAGTGGGTCTACGGGCCCACTTTTCATTTATCAAAAAAATAAATTTACAATTAACATCTTTATGATATAATCCTACCTACATCTATAGGCCAATTGAGGCCTCTGTTTGCGTAAAACAAGAAAAAACAAATGAAAAAAGACAGCAAAAATAACGATAAGATTATAGTCAAAGGTGCGCGAACTCATAATCTAAAAAATATTACGGTAGAAATGCCTAGAAACAAGATGGTGGTTTTTACTGGTCTTTCTGGTTCAGGGAAATCTTCACTTGCTTTCGATACTATTTTTGCTGAAGGTCAGAGACGATATGTTGAGTCATTGTCTTCATACGCTAGGCAATTTTTACGACAAATGCAGAAACCAGATGTGGATGAAATCGTGGGTCTCAGTCCGGCTATTTCCATCGACCAAAAATCTCGCTCAAACAACCCACGATCAACTGTCGCAACTATTACTGAAATCTATGATTATTTGCGTATTTTATATTCACGTATCGGTCATCCACACTGTCTTATTTGTGGAGATGAGATAACAAAACTTTCAAATGAAGAAATCAAGAACTTTGTAATGGAGAAAATTGCTGATAAAGTCGCCTCGAGGGCGTCTGGTCGAGGAGGCGGAAAAATCCCTCTTCCTGTTTCCGTAGAAATTTATGCTCCAGTGGTAAAGGGAAGAAAAGGTGAATACTACCAACTACTCTACGACCTATTAGGAAAAGGTTTCTCTCAGATAATGGTAGACGGAGTAAGGAAATCTTTACGTGATAGGATAGAACTCTCAAAGACAAAACGACATGTTATTGATGTGTTAGTCGATAGTATTTCTATTCTCGATTTCAAAATAGATCTGAAAAGCGCGGAGGAAAGGCTGTCAGAAGACTTGGAAAAAGCCCTCCACGAGTCAGACGGACAGGTGAAAATATTATTCAGGGATATAGCTCTTGAGAAAAACAAGAACTACGTTCCGGAGGAATTTTTCATGTCTAACAAACTTTCTTGTCCAAAAGATGGCTACTCATATCCAGAAGTCGAGCCGAGACTTTTTTCATTTAATTCTCCATATGGAGCATGTCCAGAGTGTAACGGTCTAGGGACTCGACATTTTTTTGGAAAAGAGGCTTGTCCAAAATGTAAGGGTGCAAGACTTCGTGAAGAAGCACTGCATGTAAGACTTGGTAAGAAAAATATTGTCGAACTGACAGCAATGTCCATCAAAGACGCTTATGATTTCTTTGAGAAACTAAAAATGACAGAACGTGAGAAAAATATTTCTAAAGTGGTCACAAGAGAAATAGAATCTCGTCTGCTTTTTATGATAAACGTAGGTATTGAATATCTTTCTTTGGAACGTAGAGCTCATACACTTTCTGGAGGTGAGGCACAACGAATACGATTAGCTTCACAACTTGGCTCAGGGCTCGTTGGAGCTTTGTATGTACTTGATGAACCAACCATTGGACTTCACTCTCGCGATAACGCCCGTCTTGTAGAAACATTACTTGACTTACGTGACCTAGGAAACACAATAATAGTAGTCGAGCATGATGAAGATACAATTTTTGCGTCTGATTATATAGTAGACATTGGCCCTGGAGCAGGAATTCACGGCGGGCATGTTGTTGTCGCAGGGGATTTAGATGAGCTGATTACGGCAAAGAAAAATTATTCCGGTTCAGTTACACTTGATTATCTTCGTGGAGATAAAGTATTGGAAGTTCCAAAGGAAAGACGAGAGTCTCCAAAAGGAGAGCTGCAAATCCGTGGCGGAGAAATATTCAATATAAAAAATATGAATGTGGATATTCCACTCGGTAGGTTCATAGCTGTTACTGGTGTATCTGGTTCAGGAAAATCGTCTTTTGTTTATGAAATTTTGCACAGAAATTTACAAGCCCGTTTTGAACGTAAGTACCGCTCGGCTGAAATATATAACTGTAAGTCGTTCACTGGTACAGAGTACCTTGGTCGAGCAATTCTTATTGATCAATCACCGATAGGTCGAACTCCTCGTTCAAACCCAGCAACATACACTGGAGCGTGGACTTTTATCCGTGATTTATTCGCAGAATCTAGCGAAGCTCGCGCTCGTGGATGGAAAGCAAATAGATTTTCTTTTAACGTCAAGGGTGGACGATGTGAGACTTGTCAGGGAAATGGGATGATAGAAGTTGAGATGCACTTTCTTCCAACCGTGTATGTTCCGTGTGACGTTTGTAGAGGTAAAAGATTTATGAAAGAGACACTTGAAGTTCATTACAAAAAGAAAAGTATTTATGACGTTTTGAAAATGACAGTGGAAGAAGCGCTGAAATTCTTTGAGGACATTCCTTCCATTTCTGATCGTCTAAAATCAATGGATGATGTGGGACTTGGATATCTTGAACTTGGTCAATCTGCAACAACACTCTCTGGTGGAGAAGCACAGCGTGTTAAAATATCTTCGGAGTTGTACCGACCACATTTACAAAAGACAATTTATCTTTTGGATGAACCGACAATAGGTCTTCATTACGAAGATGTAAAAAAGTTAATTGAAATCTTGCAAAAACTAGTCGATAAAGGAAATACTGTTCTTGTAATCGAACACAATATGGATATTATTAAATCAGCGGACTATATTTTAGACATTGGTCCAGAAGGGGGAGACGGCGGAGGTTTTCTTGTTGCAAAAGGAACTCCAGAAGAAATCGCAAATAATGAAAAAAGTTATACTGGAAAGTATTTGAAGAAGGCTTTGAAACAGTATAGAGCGTACAGAAAATAATTTTTTAACAAAATGAATGGCGCCGACGAATCGGCGCCATGAACCTAGTCACGCAAGTACCTCTCGGCCTCCTTTTTCTCAACCAAATCGGTCACAACAAAAAGAACAGAGACGAGAGCGACAAACACGACAACTGCGAGTAGGACATTCTTCCTCGCCAATATAAAACAGGCAAGAAGTATAGCCCAGAACGCAAGACCGAACTTCAAAGCTCTCGTGTATTATCCTCCATGACTTCCATCCACAATAGTACAATGAGATAAAAAGAAAGTAAATAGAAAATGCGCCGAAAGGTTTTCTCGGCGCACGTTCTGAATCGTCTGTACATTACAAGCTTTATTTCTCCAGCTCTTCTTTAGTGTGGAAAGTAAAGGTTCTATGGGTATAATAGAAAGCGCCACAGGAATTAGATACCTTGTGGCGCTCGACGACAGGGACATGAATTCCTACGTCATGGTCTATTCTGTAGGTCTTTTGGGATAGAAAACACCGCACAGAAGAGCAGAAGAAAGACAACCGGGACCATGATAAGCATGAGAACCGGGTGGGTGTCAGCCACACCCATGCCAGTGAAAACAGCAATAAAAGCCATAAACATAAATATCCAAAATCTCATTCAACCCTCCGCCTTCCAGAATAGCACATACAAAATGAAAAGTCAAGTTATCAAAAAAATCATAGACGGACTCCCAGATTCACCTGGAATATATAAATTCGTGACTGGAAAAGGAACGGCTTCTAAAATCTTATACATCGGAAAGGCGACGTCGCTTCGTGATCGAGTAAAAAGCTATTTCAATAAAGACATCTTGAATGCTCGAGGTCCTTTGATTTCCAAAATGCTAGAGAATTTTGATCACATTGATTTCATAAAAACAGATTCTGTCTTAGAAGCACTTGTTCTTGAGGCACATCTCATAAAAAAGTTTCAGCCTGAAGCAAACATAAAAGACAAAGATAATAAAAGTTTTAACTTTGTAATTATTACAAAAGAAGATTTTCCTCGAGTACTTGTTGTCCGTGGCCGAGAACTGCAAAACTCATACTTTTCCAACAGTTCCCAAAGGGGTCCCCTTTGGAAATACACAAAGGGGTCCCCTTTGTGTATGCAGGATATATCTTATAGTTTTGGACCGTTTCCAAATGGAACTCAACTCAAAGAAGCCATGAAAATAGTCCGCAAGATGTTTCCTTTCCGAGATAAATGCATACCCTTTAACACAACTAACACAAAGGGGTCCCCTTTGGGAACTGCAAAGCCATGCTTTAATAGGCAGATAGGATTATGTCCTGGAGTTTGTACAGGTGAAATGACAGCAGAAGAATATGCCGAGCAAATCAAAAATATCATTTTGTTTTTTGAAGGAGACAAAAAGAAATTAGTGAAAAACCTTGAGAAACAAATGGCTTGTTTCGCAAAGAATCACCAGTTTGAAAAAGCAAACCTTGCTAAACGTACATTATTTACTCTAAACCATATTCAAGATATCTCCCTAATCAAAAACGATACTTCAAGGTCGAACCTTGAAGTATCGTTTAGAATTGAGAGTTATGATGTGGCACACATGTCAGGACAAAACGTCGTTGGGGTGATGACTGTGGTTGAAGATGGTGAAATAAAAAAGTCTGATTACCGAAAATTTAAAATTAAATGGTTCGACAAGCTCACCACAAGTGACCTGTCTAGGGTGAATGATACTAAGGCACTGTCGGAAATCATTTCACGACGACTTGCTCACATCGAATGGCCAATGCCAAACCTCGTAGTAGTAGATGGTGGAGTAGCTCAGAGAAATGCTGTAGAAAAAATCCTGAAAGAAAATATGATTTTTATTCCAGTTGTATCAGTCGTCAAAGATGAGCAACATAAACCACGGAAAATACTGGGTGAGAAGAAGTGGTTGAAATATGAAAAAGAAATACTACTCTCAAACGCTGAGGCACATAGATTTGGGATTACTTATCATAGAAAACTTAGAGGTAAAATGAATTAAATCTGGTTGACTAGTATTAGGATTGATAGGTTCAAAACTAGAACAATTGGAGGTATACTATAGACATGACTACAGTATTCTCACCACTACCAGCATCACTACGTATAGGTGTCATTCGTGGTGGGCCTACATCCGAGTATGAAAAATCGATTCTTTCAGGTGGAAAAGTTCTGGAACATTTACATGAAACTCATAAACCGATTGATATTTTTATTTCCAGAGACGGAAAGTGGCACATCCAAGGGGTTGAGAGGCCTCCAGAACGAATCCTCAAAAATGTTGATGTAGTATGGAATGCTGTCCATGGAGAATTTGGCGAAGACGGACAAATCCAAGACATACTTGGCCGACATGGCGTTCCATATACTGGGTCATTGAAATACCAGTCTGCAATTGCATTAAATAAACAAGCCACAAAAGAAATGGCTAAAACTATTGGAATAAGAACACCTATATTTTCTACTATTCGTCAAAATGATAAAGTCCAAAAAAAAATAAAAGAAATTATTCACTCCATACCATACCCACTTATGGTAAAACCAGTACGTGGTGGTTCATCGATCGGACTTCGTATAGCAAAATCTCAGACGGAACTACTCCAATCAATTGAGGCGATACTGACAACAGGCAGTGGGGTTCTAGTTGAAGAATATATTCCTGGGAAAAATGCGTCGTGTGGAGTTATTAGTTATTTCAGAGGAGATGATTTATACACACTTCCTCCTGTCGAAATAATAACTGGTGTGACAGAAAAAGAAGATAGAGAAGTTTGTCCAGGAAACTTTTCTGAAGCAGAAAAAAGAGAAATAGAAAAAATATCAGCGCTAATTCACGGAAAGTTAGGATTGGGACACTACTCAAAATCAGACTTTGTTGTATCACCTCGTCGTGGAATATATTTTTTAGAAATAAACACCCTACCGAAATTTGGGAATAGCTCGACACTAACAAAATCCCTTGAAGCTGTTGGAATAAGCACAAAAGAGTTTATACATCATATGATATCTCTTGCGCTATATAAGAAATAATTTGGTGGACTTCATGGGACTCTATTGGAATGAAATTGTGGTTGAATTGTGGGAGTGGAGTAAGGTCAAAATCTTTGCTGAGTCTTTAAATAACAGTTTAATTTGGGCTTAATTGTGTCTTTTATAACTTATCTACTCAACTTCAAAACCAAACATCATCCCACTCTCCAAATGCTCAGCAATATGGCAATGTGCCATCCATATACCAGGATTTTCCATATCTACCAATATTTCAACAGTATCTCCTTTTTGTATAAGAGTTGTATCTTTCCATACTAAGTTATCATTTTTCACACCATTTGTAAATAAAACTAAAAACTTTTGGCCGTGAATATGAAATGGGTGTTGCATAGGATGCATAGACTTTGGATCGTTAAATATTTTTATTTTAATCTTATCGCCAACTTTAAACTTCCAATCTATTTTTTCATTTTCCTTCTTTGTATCAGTATCAATAATTTTCCATTTAACAATATTGGCGTACGACATAGAATTCATCATTGCCATATTGTCCTCCCACTCTATTTTTTCATCATCGGGACCTACCATTATCATTCCACCGTTACTCATCATTGTTCCATCTGGCATCATGTGTGAGCCTCCACCCATACCTCCCATATCAATAGTAAATGAGAGACTCTTATCAGCTTTTTTATCAAAATATTGTCTAAATGGATCTATACTTGAGGTAGTATCGGTATTTTTTCGAAGCGTCAGGAATTGTAATTTATATGATGTTACAACTTTCTCAGTTAGTACATTTATAGTTCCCATTGTATAAATTCTTTCTGGAGTTTTATGCTCAAGTTTGTATGTACCACTAGAGTCAAATAATACTTCCACAACGACTCTCTCTGAAGGACCGACTAATAGACTGTCGACAAAAGTTTCTCTTTCATATTTACCATTATCTCCACCGACGAGTTTCATTTTTGCTCTAGGTAAACCCAGATTGAAAACTCTAGTGTTAGATGTGTTAGTAACATAGAAACGAATAACTTCTCCTTGTTTAACGGTCATATTATAGTTGTCAGACCCATTAGTAAGCATTACATTCCCAAAACGCCCCATAAGTACATGGTTAGCAACTCCACTAAACGGAGCAATTTTTCCATTCTCCACTAGAATATCATCTACCATAAGTGGTACTTCCTCATTGACAGGAGACCAATAATTTGGATTGTCTGAAACCACAATGTAATTACCATAAAGTCCAAGTTCTTGCGCGTAATCTTCTCTTATGTGTGGGTGATACCAGTAAATACCCTCATCTGGAAATTTTATTTTATATACAAAAGATTCTCCCACGCCAACTTCTTTTTGTGTTACCAGAGGTACTCCATCAAATTTATTATCTAATCTTACGCCGTGAGAATGAACTGTTGTAGGAACGTCTGTATTATTTGTGAAATTGATAGTAATTTCTGCTCCTTTTTGGACTTTGATCGTCGGTCCCGGTATTGAGCCATTATAAGCCAGCATCTTTACTTCATTACCAGCAATTACTTTTTTAACTATGCTGGCCGTGAGATTGTAAGTATCACCATTTTTAAGTTCAACTATTTGAGACTCAGTCGTAACACTCCCGTTTGGAACATTTGTTGAAAATGATCTATTTGATCTATTACTGAAATACCAGAAACTAAAAACTATCAGAATTATTATTGTTATAAGAATGTATATTTTTCTTGTACTGAACGAAGTTGAAGTATTCATATGTTTTAAGTTAATTTTTGTCTTCTAAGTAATACTGCATTAAACGCTACAATAACTGTTGATATGCTCATAAATATTGCGGCAATAGCAGGTTGTAGAATAATACCTTTAGAATAGAGAACTCCAGCAGCAAGAGGAATAGCTACTACATTGTAACCAGTTGCCCAAAAAAGATTTTGTATCATTTTCGAATATGTCAATTTTGAAAGTTTGATAATTTTTGGTATATCTCTAGGGTCGTTTTTCACCAAAATAATCCCTGCAGACTCAATGGCGACATTAGTTCCTGCTCCGATAGCAATACCAAGATCAGCTTGAGTCAATGCTGGGGCATCATTAACTCCATCACCAACCATTGCTACTTTCACTCCTGCTTTTTGGAGTAATTTGACTTTATCTGCTTTTTGATTTGGCAATACCCGTGCAAAATATTGATCTACACCAAGTTCTTTAGATACCCAAGCCGCAACATCTTCTGAGTCACCAGTAATCATTGCTATTTTAATGCCGAGAGCTTTGAGATTTTTAACTGCTTCTCGTGACTCTGGGCGAATGACATCGGCAAGAGCAATACTTCCAATCAGTTTATTGTTTTCAATTACATGAACAGTTGTTTTTCCTTGTTGTGTCAGCTTAGTAATTTTTTCTCGATATTCTTTTTTCGTCTCAATATTTAAATCAGATAGTAATGCATCACTACCAACAAGTACATCTCGTCCATTAATAACAGCTTTAGCCCCTTTGCCGGCAATTCGTTCAAATGATTTAATGTCACTAAGATTAATATTTCTCATCTTAGCTCCAATGACTATTGCTTTTGCAAGTGGATGTTCCGAGTGACTGTTTATAGATGCAGCCAATTTCAAAACATATGATTCTGTAAATGTCTCATTTGGAATAATAGTATCCACTCCAAACTCTCCCTTTGTTAAAGTTCCTGTTTTATCAAACAACACAATATCTACTTTTCGTGCCACCTCAAGAGCAAGTCTCTGTCGAATAAGTAAACCGTTGCGAGAGCCGCCATTGTGGTTGAAATAGAGGCGACTAGGGGCACAGCAAGACCTAGAGCGTGGGGACAAGCAATCACTAATAC
>JBAQTF010000002.1:0-1627 GCA_049296855.1 Minisyncoccia bacterium
ATAATTACGTAAGATCCGTACCGTAAACCGACACAGGTAGTCAGGTCGAGTAGACCAAGGCGAACGAGTGAGAGATCCCCAAGGAACTCGGCAAAAAAGCAGCCGTAACTTCGGAATAAGGCTTGCCCCGGCATCACATTGCATGTGATGCAGTTAAAAGTAAAAAGTTATCAAGTTAAAAGAAGATGCGTTTTGCATTTACTTTCTACTTTTCAACTTTATACTTTCTACTCATCGCGCGTAGCGTGATGCTGGGGCCGCAGCTAAAGTTTCTCTGGCAACTGTTTACCAAAAACACAGCTCCCTGCGAACTCGTAAGAGGATGTATAGGGGGTGATGCCTGACCAATGCCAGAAGGTCAAATATGGTAGCTAAGCGTAGCAATATGTAAGGTTGACTATATAAGCCCTGGTGAATGTCGGCCGTAACTATAACGGTCCTAAGGTTGTGCGAGTGAGGCAACTCATCAGCACAAGGACTGGGACTGTTAGATGTTCTGTCGCAAGACATTTTGGATAAACAAATTAAAAAATAATCATTATAATCATTCAAAGCTGCCTCGTTTTACAGTGATGTAAGACAGGTCCAAGACATGGCTATATGCTGGTAAGTTTGCAATTTACAAACGATCAGCAGGGAAGTCCCCTAACTAATTTTAATTAGTTAGGGGATCCCTCAGAGACCACACGCCGTGCATCTTTCGCAAGAAAGATGAAGATATGGTCCTTCGTTAAAAAGGAACGAAAAGCGAAATTCCTTGTCGGGTAGGAACTGCCCAAATCGAGAGTGATCTCGATGTTAAATTGGCTTATAACGGTGGAGTCCTCGCTGGAGCGCTTGAGGAGGCGCGATGAAGGCAGGAGAATACCGTGGGAAGTCGTCCTGAGAGAAATCGAAGGGTTGACCCCGTATCGACTTTAGTCGCCGTCATTTGATGGCGACTAGGATGGGTGTATAATTGTTATATACTCATAACACGCCAACTCTCAATGTTAAAGAAAGCAAAAAATAAAAATATAAATCAGTATATTTCAGGATATGTTGACGGTGAAGGATGTTTTAGCGTTTCATTTTCGAGACGAGACAAATTTACTTTGGGTTGGGAAACCAAACCAAGTTTATCTGTCAGTCAAAATGAAAATCGATCTGAAACTCTCTTTGAAATGCAAAAAACTTTTAAATCAGGTTTTATGCGAAGAGATTTTTCAGACAAAACATTAAAATACGAAGTAAGAAGTCTTAACGACTTGATTACAAAAATAATTCCACACTTCAACAAATATCCGATGATTTCTTCCAAGCAACAAGATTTCAAGTTGTTCAAAACAATTTGTCTTCTTATGCAAAAGGGTGAACATAAAAACAAGAAGGGTTTACGAAAAATCGTAAAACTTGCTTGTCAAATGAACCCTGGAGGAAAGAGAAAATATACTGAACAAGATATTTTGAAAACATTGAGATGAAGATATAGTCAGTGCCCTTAGAAATAAGGGAAGGAACATGAAGTTCCGACGTGCACGAATGGTATAATGACTGGAGAACTGTCTCGGGGATTTGCTCGGTGAAAATACAATACCGGTGAAGATGCCGGTTACCTGCAGTTAGACGAAAAGACCCCAGGAGCTTT
>JBAQTF010000003.1:0-16288 GCA_049296855.1 Minisyncoccia bacterium
CCATTGTCGAATATTCTCGGCTGCAGCCACCCGTAGGTGTATGGTCCGTGTCTCAGTACCATCGGTGGGGGTCAGCCTCTCAGCTCCCCTAAGCGTCATAGCCTTGGTAAGCCATTACCTTACCAACTAGCTGATACTCCGCAGGCCATTCCCAGAGCGATAAATCTTTACTCCGAAGAGACTATCAAGTATTATCTAATCTTTCGACTAGTTATTCCTGACTCTAGGGTATGTTCCCACGTGTTACTACCTCGTTCGCCACTGTCTTGCGACCGTTTGACTTGCATGCCTTATCCACACCGCCAGCGTTCATCCTGAGCTAGGATCAAACTCTTAAAAAAAGTTTGAAACAAACTTTGTAATAATGAACGGAACAAAATAAAAAATAATATATGTTATTTCAAAATTTCTTTTTCATCATGTCTTTTCTGGAACCGGAATAAATTTCTGCTGAAATTTTTCCTTAACGCTCATGGTCCACCCATTCCGCGATATTCCATAAAAGTCACGACTCAACAAAATTTTGAAATTGGCTGTTGTGATAAATGAATTTCTCTTATGTGTTTATTGAAGTTACTAGATGTTGCTATCTAGTTATATCCGAAAGCATTTATAAAGAAATTTACGTTTTCTTGCACTTATAAATACGTTCTATAATTCAATATGAAATTTTCAATGAACTCTCATGAATGAAAACTGCCCTCATCAGGCAATTTCAGACATTGGTATAGTATAGCCATATTTCATTTAGAGTCAAGCTTTATCCACAACCAAAATAAAGGCTATTTTTGAGACCAAAAAGCCCACCTTGCAGAGAGCCTTTTGGCCTTGCTTGGTGGGGGGGGAAACACGAACGATGCCTCTGGTAAGGTTCCAGATCTACTTGCGTTCTGTAACTAGGTAGGATATTTTGAACCAGCCTAGGTCAGAATGAAAAAATGGATAGTCTGGATATCCAGGTTTTTTGTCTGGAAAATCGCCGGCAGCTCTATCCATCCAATCTGGATCAGGATCAGGATCAAAAGTCACTCTATCCCTTTTAGTTATGACACGATAGTGCCTTTCATAGTCCAGCAATAGATGACATGCCCTTGCGTCAGCATCATCTTTGGTGCCGGTAAAAACCTCGCTGTAAAAATTTGCATCACTTCCGTCGCCTGGTCCAGGTCCTTCAAACACTGGTCCAATCTCAATATACCAATTTCCCGAGTCACCAGATTCATTCATGATCTCAAACCTCCAAATGTAGTATATTGATGTCTAGCATACTAGTCAATTAGGTCGTGGGGGTGACTTTTGTAATTTTTAAAATGTGGTGTAATTTTGATTACTTTTTTTGAAGTTTTTCTAGGGTCACGAGGAGTGGTGAAGCTACGAAAATTGAAGAGTATGTTCCAGCGATAACTCCGATAATAAGCACGAAAGCAAAATCTTTTGTTGATTCCCCTCCTATAAAATATAGAGCAACAAGTGCGAGGAAAATTGTAAGTGATGTGTTGATTGAACGCCCAAATGTTTGAGAGACAGATTTACCAACAGTTTCTGTAAATGATTCTTTTCTATCACCAACTCGAAGATTTTCACGAACACGGTCGAATACAACGATAGTATCATGAACGGAGTAACCGAGAATCGCCAGAAGTGCAGTAACGAAAAGCAAATCGATTTCTCCTCCACGAAAATGACTCCATACGACGAAAACTCCTGTTGGGATAATAACGTCGTGAGCCAAGGCAATAATCGTAGCTAGACCATATTTCCATGAAGCAACAGGACGAGAAACTTTTCTGAAAGCAAAAGTTATGAAAAGTACGATACAAATAATAACAATGATGATAGCAATCATCGCCTTGTTTTTAAGTTGTGTTCCAACTACTGGACCTATCGAAGTGAAACTCTCTTCTTTAGCAAGAAACGCATCTTTTGATAGAGCCGTAACTATCTTAGTCTTTTCTTCTGGTTTTATATCTCGAGCTTTTAGGACGTATTTTAAATCTCCAGAGGGGGCAAGAACGTAAGTGCCGAGATTTAGTGCATCCAAACGAGGTTTTACGACATCTAGATTTGGACGAGATGTCTCATAACTTACCTCCAAAAGAGAACCTCCTTTAAAATCAATTCCGAGGTTAAAGCCATACATGAATATAGCCAGGATTGAACCGAGGATGATGAGTCCCGAAAGTGCAAAAAATATTTTTCTGTTGTTTATGATGAACATAAAATTAGTTAAAAGTTACAAAGTTAAAAGTGAAAACCATTAGAAAACAGAAACTTTGATAATTTGCTCTGAACACCGTCGTGTTTACGCGGAGCGATAGCAAAAAGGAACGTTCGAGAAACTGTGATAGCCGTGAACATTGAGATAAGAACTCCGAGGCCAAGTGTCAACGCAAAACCTTTTATAGCTGAAGTTCCGAGCCAGAACAGAATAATAGCTGTAATAATGGAAGAAATATTTGAGTCACGAATAGAAAGCCACGCTCGTCCAAATCCTTCGTGGAGAGCGTCGTGAACCTCCTTTCCTCTTTTTAGTTCCTCTTTCATTCTTTCGAAAATAAGAATGTTTGCGTCCACCGCCATACCGATAGAGAGAATAAATCCGGCAATACCAGCGGCAGTAAACGTCACAGGGATGACTTTAAAAACAGCCAGAGAAAGAATGACGTAGATAGCTAGAGAAAGTGAAGCGATAACACCTGGAAGTCTGTACCAGAGAATTAGAAAGGCAATGATAAGTCCGAATCCAATGACACCAGCCTTGACTCCAGAAGTTTTTGCGTCAGCCCCGAGTGACGCACCGATGGTCTGTGTTGAAACTAGTTCCACAGGTACTGGAAGAGCACCATAGTTCAAATCACGGACAAGAGATTTTGCTTGGTCTGGAGTAAAGCCTCCAGAAATAATTGCTTTACCATCTACTATTTCGTCACGTATCACAGGACTTGAAATAACAGAACCGTCTAGGAAAATAGCCAGTATTTCGCCTTTGTGTTCACGAGTAATTTTTGCAAATAAATCTCGTCCATCAGAATTGAAAGTGATAGCTACGATAGCCTGTCCAGAGATTTGTCCAGAGCCACTGTTTGTAAATTGCAGTTGTGCATTATTTAGATATTGACCATCAAGACCGGTCGGTAAAAATATTTCGGCTGGTGATTTTGTTTTTAACTCATCTTGAGTAAGTTTTTGAGCTTCTGGACGAACAAGCATGAACTCTAGTTTTGGAGTTTTTCCGATCAGTCGAACTGCTTCTTCGATATTTGTAACACCTGGAAGTCCAACAAGAAGTCTGTGTTCTACGCCACCAGAAACAAGACCTGGATTTTCGACTTGAACAACAGGCTCAGAAACACCAAAAAGATTTACACGTTTCTCGATGACGTCACGAAGAGAAGCCATAGCAGAAGAAACGTCACCACCTTTTATTTTGGAAACATCTGCACGATAAGTCAGCTCTGTTCCGCCATTTAAGTCAAGACCAAGTTTAAAAGCATATTTTGCTAAGCCTGGATGAGACTCTACAGAGACTCTATCTGATCTGTAGACAAAAAATCCTATACCGACAAAAATCAATATTAAAAATAGGGACAACATTCTGTGTTTCAGCATATGGGGGCTATTATATACGGATTATGGAAGAAAAAGCAACTTATGACTTAAAACTCTTGATAGATGAACGGTCTCGGTACAAATATTGCTACACAATTTTTCGCTGAATCGACAGTAATGGTAGTTATAGCACTTGTACCAGAACAGTCCCCTGTCCAATGATCAAACTGCCAGTAAGACGAATCTGGGATAGCTTGTAGAGTAACGACACTACCAACACTATAACTAGAAGCACAAGTCGGACTACAGTTTATGTTAGTATCAGAAGTACTTTTTACGGAACCACCCTCTGGCTTAGCGTTATTATTTATTTGAACTGTATATGATGATGGGCCTGCAGTTATAGTCACAGTATCTGAGACAGTACCACCTGGTCCAGTACAAGTTGCTGTGTATATGGTAGTTAAAGTTAATGGCCCAACTGGAGCAGTGCCTGAAGTAGTAGTACCTGCAACACCTGTGACTGTACAAGTATCAGAGTTCGTCGAAATCCAATTGATTGAAGATGATGTGTTATATACAATGGCACAACTTTGAGTTTGTGCGGCTCCACAAGTAATATCAACTGTAGGAACAATACCGATTGTAACTGAATAGGGTGATGACAATGATGATTCCAAACCTAGAGTGTTAATCGTCTTTGCTTGAAAAGTCTTACTACCAATACTGGTCCATACGTGATTTGTAGATTGCGGAGTGCCAGAGATTACATATGTAGATCCAGATGGTAACCACTCGTCCACGATAGAGTCCATATCCCAATCAATACCGTAACGAATCTGGTTACTGTTTGGATCAGTAGAACTGAAGCTATATGGACCAACTGGAGTATTTAGAGCACCTGTAATTGGACCGGTTATCGTTGGAGTAGTTGGTGAATCAACAAATCCCATCCATTTTGCAATATATCCTGGAGTACCCTCACCTATAATTGTCGATAATGCTGCTCTAGCGGTAAAAACTTCAAAGTTGAAGTTAAAAAGAAATAAGATGACAACAGCTAAAAGTAATGTTGTCCTTAGAGTAGGTTTTGAATGAATTTTTTTTTCTTTTTCTTCAGTCTTCATTACTATGTATATTATACCGAACTTTAGATATTTTTAATATCTATGCTAGTAACAATCTACTGTATTTATGGTTGGGGTGGTGGGGGTGGAGGAGGAACGGTGGCGCCAGATCCAGATGAACCAGTGTTTACTGGAGGTGGAGGTGGAGTGGAGGTTGTGCTTGTCCCCGTTCCACTTGAACTAGTTGATACTGGTGTTGATGGAGGTGGAGATGGAGGCGGAACGGAAACACTAGGGGGAGCAGTAGTTACTCCGGGTGGAGTAGTTCCTGTTCCACCCGGAGTAGTGACTGGGACAGGAATCGTCCGTACTCCAGAGAAAACTGGAGAACTTGAAGTCCCACTCTCAAATTCGTTAAATAAGATTTTTGTAGCATCAAAAGAGGCTTTTGCCTTGATGTCATCTCCTCCAAAAACAGTAACTTTCCACCCTGGTTTTATATCGCTCACAGAAATAGATTCTTCAAAGAAAACGTTTGTTATTTTTTTATTATCCTTTAACTCTTTCTGTAAAACATCTGGTGTTTTTACTCCACTGTGTAAAATCATCGTACCTGGTACGACAATAACTGAACGTGTTGTCGGCCAAACATCCAATGGGTTAGGAGAGGAAGGAATTTCGATTGTAACAATACTGTTGTCTACAGATTTTACTACTCCTTCAAAAGAACGGATATTATCAAGTACCGGTAATGCCAATTTTATTTTTTCAAGATCACTATTTATTTCAGTATTTACTTTCTGGAGCTCTAAGCTAGCTTTATTTCTGTTTAGGTAATAACCTAGTGCAAAACCTACAGCAAACACTGCACCGACACCTATGACTGTAAGGAAAACTTTAAGACCGCTTCTCATATTTTTATTTATTATCTAAGTACTGGAGGTGGTGGGGGTGGAGGAGGAACGGTGGCGCCAGATGAGCCAGTGGTTACTGGGGGTGGAGGGGGGGTGGAAGCACTACCAGATGAGCCAGTGGTTACTGGGGGTGGAGGGGGTGGAACTGAGCCCAAACCAGCTGGTCCTCCCGCACTACCATCTAGACCTACAAGGACTTTCTTCCCTGTAAACTTTATTTCATTTTTAATATTATGATCAGCTAGAACAGAGATGACATCACCCACTTTTATATCAGACAAATTAATGTTTACTTCTTTTATGGGACTAGGAGGAGTGGATGTTTTTGAATTTGATTTTATATAAGCATCCCATTGCTTCTGAAATTCTTTTTGGTCACTCTGGACACTCTTGGTGACACTCGTCTCACTATCTATTACAACTTGACGTTCAGTCGGATACTGGTCAAACGGATTGGAAGGCTCGGCAATTTTAACTGTAACTACATTTCCACTTATTTCCTTTACAGTTCCAGAAATATTTCGCAACTCAGTCATGATTGGAAACATTTTCTTTAACTTCTCGATTTGAGTAGCACTTAATCCTACTCCCAGTTGTGGAGATCCGGATGAGACGACCATACCAACCGCAACACCTACTACCAACCCAAGAATGACACTGACTATTACAAAATTTTTGCTAAACATATTTTTATATATTAATAATAATTTTTTGATTATTTTTTAGGCTGTACCCCCGGTAACTGTTGTGTCCCAGATGACTGTGGAGTACCTAGCACTTGTCCTCCAGGCATTAACCCCGTTTGATTTTGTGTTGGATTTTGGCCCTGAGAGAGTGACGCATTCTTCATTTGAGCTAGAACTGGACTGTCTGCTTTTAACTTGACCATCCAGATAATAGTTTTCTCTCCTAATTCGAGTCTGTCTTCTGGACCCCAGAAAGCTTTATCGAACTTGGTTAATGCTACAGGGTTTTGTTCATTACCAGTTTTTTGCAAGGTCCAAACGTCGGTCAGATAAGACTTTGGAAATGAATGGTATTGTCCAAAAAACAAATCACCACTTGTGGTCAATACTGCGTAGTATGTTTTATTTCCAGTCCAAGATTGCTTTGACAAAAGCATACCCGTAATAATTATGAGCAAAACTATTAACAATAATAGGATTTTATTAGAATTTAAATTGTTTTTCATATTTGCTATTGTTGGTATTATATTATTTTCTTTACTTATATTCATTTTACACTTTATAACAACAAGTTAAAGCTACTTTATAAACACGGTGATATTAGATGCTTCAAATTTACCTGCAGTTTTACTTTTTTGATCTGATTGTGCTGCTATCAAATCTTTAACTTTTAAGTCAGAAAGAGTTATTGTTTTTTCTGTAAAAGGCATAGGCATCACGGAACCGATTGGTAAAGTACCAGCATTCTTGCCCTGCTTTTCTAATTCTTTCTGATATTCAGCTGGGCTTTTTTGAACCTGTTGAATTATTTTTGTGGAAGAAGTCACATTAATTTCTTGTGTATCAGGCTGATCGGGAATAGTTCCTGAAGAAGAATCAGCCTTAAGGGTAATGGTGTTACCGCTAATCTGCGTAATTATACCCCTTGCCACTTTGACCTGTTTCTCTTTCGCCACTTCTGGTAGACCTGCCTGAGATACGAAATTAAAATTCCCGCCTGTTTGTTTTTCATTTACAGACAAGCCAATACCTAAACCTATAAGCACTCCAATTAAAAATATTCCTATAGCTATTATGTATATTTTATTTTCTTTCATAGTTAAAATTTCGCTATATACTTCTATATACTATTGGCACCTAGGATTTTACAGAGTCGTGCCAAAAGGTATCCAGTAAACTTTAGCAACAAAGTAAAGCCCTCCCGAAATAACCCAGTTTTGATCCTCCGCATTTATACTCCAATAATCACCCTTACGGACGGGAAACATAAATGAGCCTATAGCAGTCCCGGTACCAGAGCCAGTAGTATCAAGCGTCATCATTCCACGATATGTATTGGGAACAGGATTATTATCTGAAAAACCATGCATACTGGATTGGATACCACAACAGACAGCAGTAGTGGTAACAACTACAAATCCATCGGTAGTAGCTTGGTGGGGATATCTATTATAATATTCAGTACCATCCCAATTACAAAATCCTCCATCATCAACATTGTAGATAAAACCACAGTAATACGCACTATAATCCTTCCATGTACCGAACATTGAGACTGGGCCACCTACTCCAATTCCACCTGGAAATTGGACACTTGTACTATTAGTAGGAGCATAAAACATCCAGTTGCCTTGATTGTTTAACATACCAAAACCAGTAGCGTCGTGATAGACATAACCAGAGATACCAAACGAATTATCATAAAATCTTAGTCCCAAACCAGATTTTAAGTACCAGAAATTTGAATCTTGGGAAGCTAGTTGACCACCAGTGGCCTGATTGTACAATCCCTCACCAGCGTCATTATTCCGGAACCAGCTATTGTTGTAGATATCACCAACTGTTATTGAATTGATAGTGGTATTTCCTCTAGTAGTCACAGTATGCAACGTATCAGTATCTGGTACTACTGGCGGACAATTTGTACCACTAGACAGACAAGGACGAAAGCCTCCTTCAGTAATTGTGTTAAATGAAGCACTATTAAGAACAGAACCTCCTGCTGGATCTAGATAATAAGGGTATGGTGCTCCACCTGCAAGGTTGTCATAGTCATAATATTTTCTAGCAAAGATTCCAGATGGTTCTGTGCCAGATACACGCAACTGACTAGTTACTTCCACATTACCAAGAAAACTATCTGCATTTGGATCTACATAGTAATTATTTGGATTTTGACTATCAAGAAATTGCGTGGCTGCTATGTTAGTGTTAGTAGTAGCTCCTCTTGTGGTGACACTTTGAAGTGTATCAACCTCTGGTCCTCCTCCTGCTGCTGGACAATTTGTACCATCTTTACGACATACCCTGTTGCCGTCTGCCGCCCCTCCTTGAAATATATCGCCATCAGCCCTAAATGTACCTGGAGTAAAAACTCCTGAAGTAAATTGACCAGTTTGATTTAATCTGAGGAAGGCATCGTAACCTGACATAGCTAACTTGTCTGCTCCACCGAGATGGATATTTCCACTTCGTGACATTAATAGATCGCCTATGACCCAACTATTTGGAACGTAAAAACCTCCGGAGTTAACAGTGTAATAACTCCCGTTCCAGGTAATTTGGGAGTTAGCCAGAGTTGTAGCTCCTGTGAACATCGGGATATAATTGGCGTTCCCAGATCCACTAACTGTACCACTAGCCAAACAATTTGTGCCGTCTGAACGACAAACTGTGCTCGAAACATAGCCACCAAGTGCTCCAATATAAGCGTCATTAGATGTATATATGTTACCTACAGCAAGGTTTTGGTAACCTGTGCCTGTGCCTTTTGTAAGATAGGCCCACCCAGTTCTTGAAGCATTATCAGAATATCGGCCAAGACGCCAAGGCTCTACTCCGTCTGTCCATTTAATACCGTCACTACTTGAAACCTCTAACTTTTCGCTCGGAGTTTGCGTTCCAATACCAACGTTACCAGAGACATCAATACGAACTTTTTCACCAGCAGGACCACCGGCCGCAGCATCATAAATACTAGAATCACCTATCTGGTTAGGAGTTCCAGCGATAGTAAATTTTGGAAGATAACTAATTGAACCCTGACCAGTGATAGTAGCTATGGACGCCATTGCTTTCTGTATTAGAGAATGTCCGCGGACGCTGAACGTATCAACAGCAAAAATAAGTATTGCAATAAACAAAAATATGTTTATGTAGGATATTTTATTTTTATTATACATGATATAAAAAACGAGTAAACTTAGGGTTTATTGTAACATAAGGTCACTTCCAATTTCTAGATAACAACTTACTAAACTGTGTATAAGTCATAAGAAATTTAGGTCCTATTTTTATAATCCACTCCTAGAAAGGAGAGTTTTTATTGTCTTTAAAGCAATTTTTATATCAAGCCAGAACGATCGGTTTTTGATGTAATAGATATCATAAGTTAGTTTCTCGCGAGTCAGATTTATCTCTGCGCTATGGTGAGGATGACTCTCCTGATGTATTTGCGCCCAGCCAGAAAGCCCAGGCTTTATCAAATGACGGATATTGTAGTATGGAATTTCTCTATCGTATATAGCCACTCCTGTCGGTAACTCAGGACGAGGACCAATAAGAGAAATGTCCCCACGCAAAACATTCCAAAGTTGTGGAAGTTCATCTATACGAGTTTTACGCAAAAAGTCTCCGGTACGCGTCACTTTGTTCCCCTCAGTAGAATTAAGGTTGGTTTCGTTTCGACTCATTGAGCGAAATTTATAAAGATGAATATTTTTTCCATCCTTTCCAACTCTTTCTTGTGAAATAAATAAAGGGCCTCCATCATCAAATTTTATTGCAAAATAAACAAAAGGATAAAAAAACAAAGAAATAATCCCAAGTATCAAAGATAGAACAAAATCCATTATTCTTTTCAAAAAGTCGTATGTAAACTTCGGAGAAACGGAGATATTTTCCAAAAACCAACTATATGTAACGAGAGAAAGTGGGATTCTATCGAAAATGTCTTCATAAATACGATGTGAGTCAATGAAACGAACCTTAGAGAAAATAAGATTATACAAATGAGGAAGAAGTGGCGCAACATTTTCATGCGAAAAATCCACTGCAATTATTTTTATGTCATTTGAATAGACTGTAGTGATAATATCCTCCTGAACATTTACTGCTCCTATATTATGTACATCAATAGATGAAATGAAATGTAAATTGTATCTGTTATTTCCATTTACCTCATTTAGTAATTCTTTCATCTCATCCCCTGCTCCAATAAGAAGCGCTGATTGCTTTTCTGTACTACCAAAAACAGATGCCCCATAAAATCTCCAGAAGAGAATGAGAAGAAATGAAATAATAAGATATAGAAAAAGAATTGTTTTCGGGGTAATTCCGAAAACAGGAATTATATAAAAGAATACGATAGCAAAAATACTATTAACGACCTGAGTGTTAAAAATAATACTAGGTAATTTGCTTTTTAGAATGAGTGTATGTTTCTCGTAAAGTCCCGCAATAAAAAAAACCAAAATCCAAACTATAAAAAGTACAGAAAAAGGAATGAGATGGGTCAAAAACCTCTCTGATGTAGGTATCTCACCAAAACGTAGACAAAGAGAGAGCCACAGAGAAAAGACGAAAGAGAACACGTCGCCAAAGAAGAGAGTTATGGCTTCTTTTTTAGTCAGATTACTCATGTGTTACAGATATGTAATAGGAATCATAATATGCTAAAATAGCCCAATATGCAATCCCGTTAGAGATAGCGGAGATCTGTATTACCAAAGTCAGATATATTAAATAAACTAACATTATGGAGACTCTAAACGAACGATCTCCTATTTCTAACGGGATGCAAGGAGAAAAGACAAGCGAGAGAAAGATTAAAATCTGTTACGTCATAACTAAAGGTGTCTGGGGAGGTGCCCAAAAATATGTTTATTCCCTAGCAACTTCGTTACCTAAAGACAAATACAATGTTTTTGTCATTTGTGGAGCAGGTGAAATATTAAAAGAAAAGCTAGAAAAAGAAAAGGTAAAAACTTTTGAAATAAAAAGTCTAAAGAGAGATATCGGAATATTTTCTGAAATCAAAAGCTTTCTTAGACTCTTCTGGATAATATTCCGAGAAAAACCTGACGTCCTACACTTAAACAGTCCGAAAGCTTCTGGACTTGGTGTAATTATAGGCAGACTAACTTTTGTACCAAAAATCATTCAAACTGTTCATGGTTTTACATGGAACGAAAACCGTGGAACTTTTTCTAAAGCACTTATTACATTTTTCTCTTGGATTACTATAATTCTATGTCACAAAACAATTGTTATTTCTGAAAAAGAAAAGGAGCAGACGTGGAGAATGCCTTTTGTAAATGATAATAAGATTACCCTTATAAGAAATGGGGTTGAGGTGATTAAATATAGAGAAAAAGAAGAGGCAAGAAAGAAATTGAAGGAATTGATTCAAGATCCTAAATTCGACATTCTAAATCCTATTATATGGCTAGGAACAGTAGCTGAACTACATAAAAATAAGGGATATGAATACGCTATTTCTGCAGTCAATAAAATAACAACACCTTTTCTATTTTTTATTATCGGAAGTGGTGAGGAAAAGAAAAACTTGGAAAAACTTATAGCCCAAAATCATCTAGAAGAAAAAGTATTTCTTGTTGGATCTGTGGAAAATGCTAAAGAACTTCTTAAAGCTTTTGACATTTTTATGTTAACTTCGATTAAAGAAGGTTTGCCTTATGTGATACTAGAAGCAGGTCAGGCTTCCCTTCCAGTCATCGCTAGTCGCGTCGGTGGAACACCAGATATCATAGAAAACAACTCAACTGGAATACTAGTAACAAAAGAAAAAACTAGTGAAATCACCCGTGCACTGGAATACCTCATTGCAAATCCCGGCAAACGTGAACTTTTTGGCAGAAACCTAAAAGCAAAAGTTGAAAAAGACTTTTCAGTGGAACAGATGTTAGAGAAAACCGTAAGTTTATACAACTAAAATTCTTTCTCACACATACTTTTTCGTCGCCGGAATAAATTTCTGCTGAAATTTTTCCTCACACTCGTGTCTTCATGCACTCCGTGATGCGCCGAAAAAGTATGTGTTTGATGAATTTTAAAGAACGTTCAGATTTAAAAAATATAATTAAACATACTATTTTAGAGACTGCGGAAACAATTAGAAAACAAAAACGAAAATTAAATAAGCCTGGAGCACTGTTTGAGCACAGGTAATCCTGGGGAGTTTGCGAGAAGACTATGAATTGAGTCTATTGTTTTCTTGATTGTTGAGCGAGAGCAAAATCATACCAATGATTTATGCGTGCTCTAAAATAGTATGTTTAATTTACTCTATACACCGACCATTTCGTTGGAAGCTGTGTCACGGTGTACCGCTCGACTGCTCTTTCTCATCCCCATCAATACTCCCAGTCCAAAAAACTCAGCTAATAAGTGCGACCCACCATAACTCATGAAAGGAAGAGTGTTCCCCGTCACCGGAAGAAGTCCAATGTTCATACCCACATGGATAATAGTGTGTACTAAAAATAAAATCGTCAGACCGACTCCAAACAAAATTTCAAAATTACTTCCACCCCGAAAAGAAATCCTGAGCATACGCCAAAAAATTATTCCATACAATATAAACAAAAGTATCACACCAAAAAATCCCCACTCTTCTGCAAAAGCAGCAAAAATAAAATCTGTCTGATATTCTGGAAGAAACTGTAATTTACTTTGTGAACCATAACCAATACCCTTTCCAAAAAACTGTCCAGAACCAACAGCGATAGTAGACTGATATGCATTATATCCTGAACCACGGATATCAGTTAACGGATTAACAAAGTTTTTTATTCTATCTTTTTGATACGGCTGGAAAACAAACAGCCACAACCCTCCAAAAGCAACCAGTCCTGTAAGAAATACTGTTAGCAAGTGTTTCTTAGAAATACCCGATACAAGGACCATTCCTAGCCATAAAAAGAAGATTATTATGGCTGATCCAAAATCTGGCTGAAGAAAAACGAGAAAAAAAATGACAAAAACATAAAATCCAGAAACAAGAATGTGCCTAATATTTGCTATTTCGATATGACGTCTAGAAAAATATTTCGCAAGAATAAGAATAACAATAAGTTTAATGGGGTCGACTGGTTGAAAAGAAAAGGCTCCAAAACTGAACCAACTTTGTGCACCTTTAAAAACACTGCCCACTATAAAAAGCAAAGAAAGTAATCCAACAGATAATCCGAATAAAATTACAACTACACGAGTATTTTTTAAAAAACCCCAGTCAACAAAACTGGCACACAAAAAAGCAATGATAGAAATAAAAAGCCAAATAATCTGACGATTAAAAAAACTCCCATCACCAGTAAAAGAGTTCATAGTAAAAAGCCCAGCAAAAGAAACTATTATTGTACTTCCGAATAAAATCCAGTCTATATTCTTAAAAAGATTTTTGGGTAGTGAAAGCCTCATGAGACATCCTATATGGAACGATATATTACTATTATTACATTTGGCTTTCTAGCACAGATACTCTTAGCTATTTGACTATAGATATTGGTCAGTGCTTCTTTGTTTGGGGCAAAGAAATAATGCGAATCAGAAGTTGATATCGATTTCAGAAATATCTCATTAACATTTTTACCAAGTCCTATGGTGTACAGTGACACGCCAGAACTTTTAATATTTTCTGCAACATTCTGTGCTGATACAAATGGATAATTTAGAACACCAGATTGTGTCGGTTCGTTAGTAATCCCATCTGTAATAAGTATAATTGCTTTTTTACTCTCCTCTCGGGCACGTGGTGATTTAAGTTCTAGAAAAGCATTTTGTAATCCGTCAGAAATGTTTGTCTTTTCCGTGGAAGTAGCATTGGTGATGGAAATGTTATTTATAGCCCCGATCGCTAGATTTTTGTCTATAGATAAAGTACTCTCGATTTGTGAAGTCTCTCCAAATGATACAACTGAGGCTTGGTCTTCATTTGTAAGATTCTTTACAAAACTCTGTGCAGTCGAAACAAGTGAATTGAAAGGCTCTGGAGGACTTATCCCCTCAGACTGCATACTTCCAGATTTATCTATTACTGTGACTATATCAGAAGGGAGAGAGCAAGTTTCCAATCCAAGATTAAATGGCTTTGGCCATGTAAAGAAAAATTCCTGAGTACTTTGTTTAAAAAGATTATCAATAAAAGAACGCGAAGCAGCCACTGCATTTTGTTTGCTATCTAAAACAATAGCAATAAGTTCTATCTCTTCGATACCTTGTAGAGATGAATTGGTTATAGTACCAGTAATGCGAGGTGACGTTTCTGGAGTCAAAAGATTAGAGTATTCCAACTTAACTTCTGGTTCTTTTTGTGTATCTTTTTCCCATGGAGAGAATGATAAAAATTTAAACTCGGTAGATTTTGGCTTACTTGATTTTAATATAATACCAGTCTCAAAAACTGCAAATTTTTTTCCTTTTGGAATTTTTGTCTCCCCTTCTTTTATTACTATCAGATTATTTTGGACATCGTAAATTTTAAATTGATAAGTAGCTTTATTATACTTCTAATTAATATTTGGATTTTAAATATAAGCGACAGCATTATAAACATCTCCAGAGATACTGAAAGTTTTTGCCCATAGAACCACAGGGTTGAGAGCCTCCGATGTGCAGAGATTTTTACAAGCTCCGCCACAATCAACTCCTGTCTCACCTCCATTCATCTCACCATCATTGCATGTAGGAGTACGATAAATAATACTCCAAAAAATTATAAGGGAAATCGAAGCTACTACCGCCAAAACACTCCCTCCATATATAAAACGTCTTTTAGTAGACCAGAGAAACATACCTATCATAATACCAGATTTTTGAGTAACAAAAAATCCAAAGCTTTGTTCTGGCGCCTACCTACTCTTCTTACAGAAGCTGTACACCTTTCGCTTTTAGCTATTAAATTTTATAGCTAAACGCTCAAGGTTCTTCGTTGGGTCCCAACCCAACTTCAGCCCACAGAGTAGTATCATCGGCACGAAAAAAAATCCTGAATTGATTTTGAAAAGTTTAAATACTTAGTTCTGGCGGCTACCTACTTTCCCACAATGTAGTATCATCGGCACTACTGGGCTTAACTTCGGTGTTCGGAATGAGAACCGGTGTGACCCCAGCGTTGAGCCACCAAAACTAAAAATTCAAACTTTTATTTTTCAAAGTAAAAGTAAAACATTCATGGCAACCCCCAGAACTGAATCCTGAAGAATTAGTTCGGGGGTAAATTCATTCCATGTAACAGGATAAAGTAGTGATTGTTAAATTTCCTAATAGAAATCGGCTAATTAGTACACCTCGACTCCACACATTGCTGTGCTTCCATCTAGTGCCTATCACGTAATAATCTCTTACGGGCCTCAAACGATTCCTAATCTTGAAGTTGGCTTCATGCTTAGATGCTTTCAGCATTTATCCATTCCCGACTTAGCTACTCTGCGATGCCCTTGGCAGGACAGCAGACACACCAGAGGTCAGTTCATCCCGGTCCTCTCGTACTAGGGACAAATCTTCTCAAGAATCAACGCCTACAGTAGATAGGAGACCAACCTGTCTCACGCTCATGTATCTCTGATTACTCAGAGGTTCGGACTATGCGCTCATCCATAATAAATATTATTGAGGGATGGCTGGTATGTAGTCTCTACAAGCGATTTTATCGCCCTCGGCATTGTCCACCTTAGAAATGGATTCTGCCGAAATGCCCAGCTTATCAATTTTGTGTTACCACAAAACGCCGCCGTTGTTTGGTTGATCTACTAATTCTTATTTCATAAAACGAAAATTCCTCTGAGGATTCAGATTGTTTAATAGTCTTTGAGAGATTTCGTTGAATCATAATTTTTTTCGGAACTCTGCGGAGTGCGTGAAGCACGAGCAGGAAGAAAATTTCTAGCAAGAAATTATTCTGTGTCCGAAAAAAATTATGATGAAAAAGAAATCTCGAAAACCACTAAACGGTCTGAACCCAGCTCGCGTATCTTTTTAAATGGCGAACAGCCATACCCTTGGGAGCTTCTTCACCCCCAGGCTAAGATGAGCCGACATCGAGGTGCCGAAC
>JBAQTF010000004.1:0-9503 GCA_049296855.1 Minisyncoccia bacterium
GTAAGTGTTTTCATCAGGTGATAGGGGATTAAGAATAATAAGAAAAGTATATCATACACAAAATAAAAACCCTTCGAATATTTCTATCCGAAGGGTCAGCGAGGTATTAGATTTAAAAAAATTCCTCTGCAGTGAAGGATCGAACCCCGCTACCTGAAGCAATCTGCGCTTCTATTTTTGCAATATCTTTACAAAAATCGTTGAATCCTGATTTTTGTAATTTTGAAAGACGGTCAAACCCGCGTGCTAAATAGGTAAGCCATTCAAGAGGGGAGATCCCTTTCTTTTTTGATCCTATTGTTATTCCTACAAAGAGTCTTGCGTTCTCAAAAGAAAAGGGACCTTTGGTAATCCCATAAAAATCGATACAGTGACTGCCGATTTCGGCGATCGACTTTCCTTTGGGCGCTTCGGCAATGAAGTGGATCATTTCAGCAATGCCACTCCATCCCAAGTCAGAGAAAAACTTTTCAAGTGATTTTGGGTCGATGACAGAAAGCGCCTCTTTTTTCTGTTCAGAAAATACAATTTCATCGATGAGTCCTTTGCCGTGAGTTCCCTCAAAAGCGAGCACTATTTCTTCAATTTGTTCTTGCGTATAGGGACTTTCCATCTCACACCTCCAGTTATTTTTAGGGAATATCTTTTCTTTTTATAACACATAAGGAATTTTTTGAAAAGGTTTACCGGGGTGGCAGAAAACGTTGCACATATCTTGCTAGGAGTGGTCGTCAGAATTCTTTTTGTCTGATAACATTATTATATGATTAAAAAAGAGATTTCTTCGGGTGTCGCTCATCGAGTGCCTACAGATTTAAAAAGTATTATCCTCGCGTCAACTCGCATCACAAGTATTTGGGAGAATATCACACCACTTGCTCGTAATGAGTGGATTTGTTGGATTGAATCAGCAAAAAAAATAGAGACGAGAGAACGTCGAATAAAAATAATGCTCGATAAACTTAAAAAAGGAGACCGTCGCCCGTGTTGCTGGGCTGGGTGCCCACATCGGTAAAAAACGTCCTGTTATTTACCGTTTAGATATTTTCCCGCAATACTGAGTGCAAATGACGGCAATATAATACAAACATCTATCAAGAGAAGCTGGTGTAGTCTTTGGTTCCACAATGTAGGATTATTTCCATCTGGTCCGCCGACTAACACGAGTAAAATTCCAATAACCCCAAAAGTGATTGATGAATATATAAATACGCGGGTGGCTGTTTTTTGCATAGGCATATTATACTAGGAATTATATTCTTTGTGAACGGAATGACAGATGGAATTTTATTTCTCAACCCTTTTTCTGAGTTCATCAATAACCGCTTTCTCCCAGTATTTCATAGAAAACCAGCCGATGAGTGGTTTTGCAATAATGCGGAGCAAAGGGCGATGAATGGCGACTTGGTACGTGTAGTCGATCAACGTTCCACCCCCTTGTTCAGAGAGAAGAAATTCTTCGTGACCAGAAGTTCCAAATTCTGGGCTTTCGTTGTCTGAAATGAATCCTTTTCCCGGGAGAATTTGGTACTTCATTGAAACAGGAAACTTTTTTCCGAAAGATTTGACGGTAGCATTCATTTCCAAATAATTTCCTTCATGCTTTGCGACTTGTATTGATTCTGCAACTTTTGGAAAATATTCAGGCCAATTTTCAAAATCAGTCATTATGGCAAAAACCTCAGCTTGGGGAGCTTTGATAACCCACTGTGCACGGAGTGTGATGTCTTTCATACAAGAAGTGTATCAAAAAAGGCTTGAGCGTCCAACCTGGATAAAAATACTGTTGATAAAATTGAGGTAAAGTCGTTGTCCCACACCATCGTGCAAATTCAGAGGCTTGAATTGGAAGGGGATTGAGATGGAGATGAAGATGTTGGGGTTTGTATAAAAAGAAACCACCCGAGAAGCGATGGCTTCAGAGGTGGTGGGGGTCCTTTATTGTTTATAGTCGTTGTAGGGGCTAAGCTCAAATAGTTCGATCACATCACTTATTCTTGTGATGAAACCTACTCTGTGGTGCCAGTCGTACGTCATGGTTGCACCTACCGTCCCATCCTTTGTCGGGCCGTAGGAGATTAGTAGCCCATAACATTGACTTCGGCTTGGTAGCATTACGAGGCCATGCAAGTGACAGGGAATCTGTCCGATATTGTCGTCGTCTGTATCGAAGAACAAAACTTTTTTTTGATCAAAAAACATTGTTTCAAGCAGATCAATTTTTGAAGGGCCTTTAACAATTCGAGTTCCTGCTGGCATAGTACTAGCTATGAAAGTCATACAACTTCTCCTTAAGTTTACAAGTTCTTGCAAAGAGGGAAGAACCCTACCTCGATATTTGGTTACCCAAACCACCTTTTCATACGAGAAGGAATTACTAGTATTCTACATTAGTTTACTAAAAAGTCAAGTGTTGGGTTAGCGGGCGTTAGTCCGCATTGTCCCCGTTCTTTTCGAAATGAGTTCGGATTTCATCGTATAGAGGGAGAACGCTGAAACACAAAAGCACCTCCATTAAGGAGGTGCTTTTGTGTTTGGCTCCGCGGGTAGGGTCGGTCACGAATCACTAAATATTTTATTTCGATTACTCATAAAATATAAAGTGTTCGCTACCCCGGCTCGGCGACCCAGAGGGTACCCCGCCTGCGCCCTTCGATCCCTACCGCTGAAGTAAAATAGTAAGACCCCAGTCCAAAAGACTGAGGCCTAACTATTTTATGCTCCCACTAGTACACAAGTTCAGAACTCTTAGCTGGGTTGAGATTGAGAGTAGCTTAAGATTTAGCGGTATATTATTGGATAAAGTCTAGAAAAGGGGTATATTGCTAGTTAATTAGTGTCTATTGATACGTAAATTTGTATTAACTTGACATATTAGTGCCATTTTACTATACTTGAGGAGTATCTATATACAAAAATATGATAAAAAACATTAAATTCAGTAATTTTTACTCGTTTCATAATGAGCAAGAAATCAGCTTCGTTGCTAAAAAAAAGGAAACCTACGATTATTTCCAATCAAAATCTGGTGATCAGATAACAAAAGTTGCTGGCTTTGTTGGGGGCAATGCTTCAGGGAAAACAAATATAATGAGGTTGTTTAGCTTCATCAGTTTTTTTGTTTCTGAAAGCAGTAAAAATAATAAGCCGAATTTTGATATTGCCTCTAAGACATTTTTTAACAACCTTGAACCCTCAAAGTTTAATATTGAATTTGAAGAAAAGGGTTATACTTTTTTCTATGAATTTTCTATACAGAAAAATAGAATTTTGAAGGAGGATTTGAGTGTAAAAAAAATCGAGAACAATTCTAGAAAAGCTAAGCTTTTTTCTCGAGAGCTAGATAATATTATATTGAACGAGCAGTACTTTAGTGGTTTTCCGAAAGCATCCCTGAAGCATATTAGATCCGATGTATCCTTAATAGCTTATATAAAGGCAAATTATAGCGTCGATATTATAGATGTTGTGCATAGTTATTTTTCTAGGATCAAGACAAACATAAATGAAAAGGGGGACAGAAACAGTGTGTATTTGCAGATTGAGTCATTCGAAATTTACTTGAGTGATGTAAAGATCAAAAAAGATATGGAAAACTTTGTTCAGCTATTTGATATAGGGTTGGACGGGTTTGAAATTAGTAAAAAAACTGTTGGCAATAATACAGAAATTTCAGTTCAGGGGGTGCATACGACAGGTGGTAAGGAAAATAGTAAACTTGCTTTCCAATATGAATCAAATGGGACGCAATCGCTTTTCTTTACGTTGGCAAATATTCTAGTTTCATTGAGAGATAACAGCGTTGTTGTTATTGACGAGATAGAAACAGGGCTTCACCCAGAGGCATTAAATAAAATCATAAGTTATTTTATTGCTGAAAATAAAGATAGAAATGCTCAGATTCTCTTTTCGTCCCACTCTTTAGGATTCATGAATAAATTAGATATGCACCAGATATATCTAGTGGAAAAAAACAAAAAAAGTGAAAGTTTGGTATATCGATTAAATCAGGTAGAGGGTGTTCGTTCTGATGAAAACTTCCTTACTAAATATATGGCAGGTTCTTATGGCGCTTTTCCAAAAATTAAAATATAGATATGACTAAAATTGTAATTAAGGCAAAGTACTCCTGTCTATTTTTTTCAGAAGGAAGAAAGGATAAAAAATTTCTACAAGCACTTGCCGAATTAGAATCGTTTCAATATGCTACTAAAAATTGGAATATTGTTTTTGATAACGCTTCTGGTAGTTCGCCGAAAGTTATTCTTGAGAGCTGTCGTAAGGTGACCACTAATTCTGGTCACGATATAATTCTTTGTTTTATTGACCTTGATAAATTAAAAGAAGATCACTCTGGTAGTTGGGAAAAGGTGAAAGATGATTTAGAAAAGGAGTATTCTAAATTTGTTATTATATGGCATATTGACTCTGCAGAAGAAGAATATAGAAGAGTCGTTGGGGGAGAATCTATAGGAAAGCATCAACTTAATAAGTTAGCTAAAAAAAAGATTGCAGAATTTATCAAATCTAATCTTTGGAAGAGAATACTTGAACCTATTAAAAATAGGGAAACAGAACTAGATTCAAGAAAAATTAGTATTTAGGGTTATTATTGTTTTGGTTTGGTTCGGCTTACTGAAAGCAAGGAAAAGCCCTGAGAGTCCGTTTAGGTACTCCTCAGCTGTTTCTTCTGATATGTCCAGGCCGTCTTCTTCTTTAAAAACTTTGATTGTCTCTCGGGTCAATTTATCTGAATATTTCATACGATAATTTTATTAGTCGAATCTGCGGGCAAATTGCTGCTGCCCGCCATACGGAGCTTCGTATTCGCGGTACTCCGCGGATATGAAGTGGCGGGGTTGCCCGCAGATCTCTAATCAAAATTTTCCCTAAATTTATATTTTAATTTTTGCACCAATTTGCGCTCGTAGCTCATCCTCTTTAGGAATTGAGGTAATGTGAAGAATCGGAATATTGCAATGGTTTAAAACTCTATCAACAAAACCGTCGCGCGTCTGCCTATCTGGCCTCTGGTGCGTGTAGTCGTCGAGTTCGATAACAAGCACAGGTGAAACATCTTGCTTGCTGAAAAGCGCAAAATCTACTGATTTCTGATCTATCTTATTTCTGTACCCACCTTTTAAAGAGCCCTTTCCTTCGAGCATCACGATTTTATCAAGAGCAAGTTGGGGAAAGATATAATACTGACCACCAACAGCTTTCTCAAGAATACTAAAAAATTCTCTTTCCGCGCGTGTAAGCAACCATGTCTTTTTAGAATACGGGAGCCACTCCTCCTTTTTTGCGCCACCTTTACCTTGTTCGTTTAAAAATTGAAAAATAAAACCTACAACTGCGAGAGCAACGCCAAGTATCAAAATTTTTTCCATATTATGTGTTAGTTAATATGGTGAGCAACAAAAAGCCCACCACATGGTCAACGGCCGAAACCGTTCATACAAGTTTCCCTGTATGGCCGACTAAGACAACCCCATATGATGGGTTCTTTATGTCTTAGTCGGACTTTTTTGTGCCATGCCTGTAAATTCTCACAAGTTTAGGCGCATATTAAATTGTGCATTGATTATATCACAGTTTTAATCATTGTTAATTTAAAAGGATATAAATGGTATACCTGTTGACAGTATAAATTATCTTAATGTGCAACTTGTTCTATCTATTGACAAAAGTGGTTGAGAACGCTATACTTTGTTTGTAGTAACAACAAAAACGTTATTATATCGTGTAGGTAGTTAAGTTTGTTAAAGATTTTTTGTTTCTAATTTGAACGGCGAAAGCCGGTCTTTTTTATTTAGTAAAGAATCTTTAATAATAAAAAATAAGAATTAAATAGTTTAAAGAAAGCCCCCTTTGGCATTTGTCCGAGGGGGCTTTTCGCGTACCCGCAGACTGAGAACTGTGCTTGTACATATCCGCACCACCGCTTGAGCGGTGGCGGAAAGGGCGAGCGAAGCGAGACCTTGTTCGACTCGATTATAGACACACTTAAAGAGAAATGCAGAAGACCACAAATACAAAACTTATCATCTCTGGCTCGACCCTCGAGGCATATCTTTACACTGAGGCACCTGTTGCTTACGGCTTTACTATTCCCGAAAAACAAAGACGAGTGAAAAGCAAAATCTTAGTTGTTGATGAGGAGAGTAGGTTGCGAAAGATTGAATCTCGTAAAAAAGGTATGCAACGATCTAGATCAGTTTTGAGAAGATTAATTAACTCTAACGCTTGGAAGTGGAAGAAACAAAGTGGCAGGTTTTACTTACCTGTATTTGTAACGCTTACTTTTGCTGAAAATGTTCAAGATCCAAAAACTGCAAACCTAGTATTTTCAAAGTTCATTAAACGACTTAACTACTATGTCGGAGAAGGAAAAAAGAGTTTTCTAAAGTATGTCGTGGTTACTGAGTTTCAAGAACGTGGAGCTATCCATTATCACGCAATCTTTTTTAATCTTGAACATATCTGGAAAGACAAACTTGCTGAAGTATGGGGGCAAGGGTTCGTGGATATTAAAAAGATTGAAAGTGTAAACAATGCAGGAGCTTATGTCTGCAAGTACATGTCTAAGGAGTTCGAGGATGAAAGACTTGATGGAAAGAAGCGTTACTTTTCAAGTAGGGGATTAGTTAAGCCTACGCAAATAAGAGATCAGGATGATGCGCAAAGTATTCTTTCTCAAATTCCAAAAGAGTTGATGAGGGTGGAAAAGGAATTTGATAGCAAAATGGGCAAGGTTAAATACAGGCAGTATCAGGTCGATAAAAAAGATTCATTTGCGGGGGTTGTTCCAGATATCGGATTTTATCTATGAGTACTCCTGACGAACAAAAACTCAGGACAGAGGTCAAGGAAAAGGAAGATAAACCCCCTTTGTCAGTAGAAGATAGGCAGAAGTTGGTCGGTGCTTTTGCGTGGTTAATTCAGGAGGATAAGAAGCAGAATCCAGAGCTCTCTATGACAAGTTTGCAATGCAAAGTACCGTAAAGTATAGTTACTAGATATGAACGAAGATAAAGAAAATAAAGCGTTTAATAAGTTATTTTGGGTCGCGTCTATTGTGTGTGCAGGAATAATTTTCCTTGCCACAGGCGACTTAGGAGAGACTTTTATATTTACCACTATGTTTATCTTTGTATTAATGATAGTTTTGTCTGGTTCATAATATGAATACTTTGGTGTGTGTTAAGCCTAAAAAAACAATGAGAGAAAAACTTCTAAAATTACTCAGACATACTGAAAAGCAATACGGCCCCAGAGATACTGCTACTGATTATTTTAAAGATGATTATCCGGAGTTATCTGAAGAGGAATTTCTTAAATTTATAAAGTCTAGCGATAGAAAAAATTTCATCAAAAATGAATACGTAGAGTATAATGACGAATACCAATGTTATTATTCTGTTGAGGAATATCTCGATTTTCCTAATTATAGATTTATTGTTCGAGAATTAAATAATAAATATCAAGATAGTACCAATAATGATGCAACTCTCACTTACTCTAGAAATGGTATTTTGGCGGAACTAAAGAGGATGGAGGCAGATGGACTCATTATGATTGACGTTCAGGATGGAGAAGTCTACGCGACTACTAGTGGTACGAAGGGTCCTGATTTTGAAGATGGACATAAAATCACTTGTGAAAATATAATACTCACAACTAAAGGAAAGAGTGGGTATGAGTACTTGTTTTATCAGATTGAGGAGCAGCGTTTTGCAGTGTTTGCTCTAATTCTTTCTGTTATTTCAATATCTATCTCGCTAGTCCACTAATATGAAAGCAATAAATGTCTCACGAGTATCAACAGAAGAACAGAAAGAAGCTGGGAACTCTTTGCCTGCCCAAATTGAACGTATAGACAGTTATTGCATGAGAAAATCCTTTGAGGTTATTAAGTCTTTTAGTTTCGATGAAAGCGCATATAAGGATAAGCGAGATGAGTTTGATAAATTACTCAAGTGTGTTCAAGACATAGCTAAAAAAGAAAAGGTGGCTGTTTGTTTTGACAAAGTAGATCGCCTTTCAAGAAGTGTCTTTGATAAAAGAGTTGGTTCGCTTTATGAACTAGCATTGGCAGATAAAATTGAACTTCATTTTGTATCAGACGGGCAGGTTATCAATAATCAGATGTCTGCTGTTGAGAAATTTCAGTTTGGCATGAGTTTAGGTTTGGCAAAATATTATTCTGACGCAATTGGTGACAATGTTAAGCGTGCATTTGAACAAAAGCGAAGAAATGGCGAGTGGACTGGTGCGGTACGCTTGGGCTACCTCAATGTTTCCTTGAATGAAGAAAAAGATTGCGTAAAGACATAATCATTGATCCCGTTCGTGGACACTTGGTGCAGAAAATGTTTCAGCTTTATGCGACAGACCAATATTCGCTTGAAACAATAAGAATGAAAATGTCAGAACTTGGCTTGCGAACTCTCAAGGGAAACGAGATGTCAAAAAGTGGTGTTGAAAATATCTTAAAGGATAGTTTTTATTGTGGTATCGCAATGTCAAAAAAGTATGGTAGGTATGTTCACAAATACCCTTGTTTGATTACAAAAGAACTTTTTGCTAAATGCCAAGAGGTACGAACTATTCGCACAAAAAATGTTTACAAAGCACTTTCAAAAGACTTCATTTTTAAGGGCTTACTTAAGTGTCAAAAATGCGGTTGTTCTATGACTGCTGAAACTCACGAGAATAAGCCCGTCTATTACAGCTGTACTAATTCTAAGGGTATCTGCAAGAGGGTGTACATCAACGAGAAAGACCTTCTGAAGCCCGTATACGAGGTTTTGGAACGTTTTGAGAGTATTACCGAACAGGCACAGAATGACCTAGTTACAGAACTTCGTAACAACACTGAAGCCGAGGTTGTATTTCATAAGGCACAGGTAAATCGTGTGAGAACTGACCTAGATAATTTAGAGGCTAAACAGGGCAGACTTCTTGAGGCATTTATTGATCAAAGTATTACCAAAGAGATTTTTGATAAGAAACACAAAGAATATCAAGTTCAAACCGAAATTCTAGAGATTGAATTGAAAGAACACTCAAACGCAAACTATGATTATCAGACTACCCTCGCTATGGTGTTCTCTGTTGCACGACGGGCAAAGACTATTTTTGAGAAAAGTTCTGACATCGCAGGAAAAAGGGCATTTCTAAATTACCTACTTCAGAACCCTGTCGTAAACGAAAAGAAGCTATATTTTACAATAGCTTCTCCGTTCAATTTAGTATTAGAGTTAGCTGATAACCCTAACTGGCTCCGCGGGTAGGGATCGAACCTACGACCAAGCGATTAACAGTCGCTTGCTCTACCACTGAGCTACCGCGGAATAATTGTATAACTTCAAACCTAAACCTCGGTAGTTCATTCTGACTGTTAAAACAGTCGCTTGGCTAATTTCTATTGCCACTGAGCTGACCTTGGAATACAAAATGCATGATACCAAAATTTTGGGAAAATGCAAAATTTTGGTATG
>JBAQTF010000005.1:0-11624 GCA_049296855.1 Minisyncoccia bacterium
CCCGTAGCTCAGTCGGTAGAGCAGGTCCCTTTTAAGGACAAGGTCGTTGGTTCGATCCCAACCGGGCGCACTAGGCGAAATAAATCTCCTCAGTTGGAGATTTTTTCGCGCTAGTGCGAACCGGAGCGGGTACCAGTCGAGCACGACTGGTCGCGAGGTCAGGGTGTCCGAGGAAATTTTTGAGCGACGGCGAAAAAATTATCCAGGGTACAGGACAAAAAACTGGAAAAAGAAAATTCCAGTTTGTCGAAACTGGAATTACTCGACACCACACGACGAAGCGATTACCAGCTAAGGTAACCGCTTTTAAGAAACTCTAATCTAGAACTTGTTTCGGGTTGACTGCCTTGTGACGATTAAATCTAATCGTCTCTTCCCTGTTGATCCTACTGACAGACTGCCGACTGAGTTCCGTACGGATAGCGATAGCATCTATAGTCAAGTCTGTCTTGAGAAGCTCTATGATTCTTGCGCGCTTCTCTTTGGTGATAGCTTTACCAATCCCCATAAAACCTCCGATCTGTGGACAACAGTATCAAAATAAAAATATAAATCAATCTACCTCAGGAGCACCCACTTTTCGAGAATCACTTCTAGCTGTCCTTTACCCTGTCTTACACGATGAGTCATATCCACCAGGTCACTGCTCATTTTCTGAAGTTCCTCTGTTTTATAATTTCTTGCTCCAGTTAAAGCATTTTTGTAGACAAAAGGAGAAAGTCCAGTTTCGTTACTACTCCCGGCTCGACTAGCTAAGATCATATTTTTTACCTGCCAAAAAAATATTCCGTGAATCTCCTCAGGGGCAAAACCTTTGTTCAAAAAACCCACTAGACTAATCCATAATTTCTTTTTATCTTTTTGTAAAATACCGTCCGTAATACCAAAAATACTTGGGGAAAAACTTTTTTCTTCTTTTTTTTGAAACTCTTGAGTCTTCTCAGAATTTTTCTCAATCTTTTTTAAACTCGTCACATCAACTGAACCTTCAAGCATGAGAAAAATCTGTTCGGAATTCTTCATCTCCTCCAGTCTATCCACTACATACTCTTTTATATCCTTTTTCTCAAAAAGATTATCGAGTACAACTGTATATTTCTGCTCAAACAATCCCTGCGAAACGAGCAACTCATCGAACTGTCCTGGAGTCCAATTCTCCGTTGTTATCTTAAAAATCTCAGCTCCAGGACGTTTCTTCTGCGCCAAATCTAGTAACTCATGGAGTTTCTTGCGAGATTTATGTGTATCTGTCCCGTATAAAAAATAAAACATATAGTAGAAAATTTTGTCGAATCACAACTTTTTCAGAGACCCCGCAGTGCCTCTAGCAAGGTGTCGTCAAGACACCCCGTTCTTGACGACTAGAGACCGAGGACTGGCCTTAAATAATTCGCAGGAATTATTTAAGGTTGCTCTGAAAAAGTCGTGATGAGAAAGAAATTTTTTAAATTATACATCATAATATTTTCTCTGTCTCTGCCCAATTGTCACCGACTGAAACATCAGCTCTGCAAACAATCCCGTGCACCTTCTTTGGATCAATGACCTCCTCCATCATTCTCTTTATCTCTGGTGCAACTGATTTTACAACATTTTCTTTTATTTCATACACCAACTCATCATGAACTTGAAGTAAAAGTCTGACATCTTTTTTCAAATCCTTCTGATTTAAAAACTTATCTATCTCGATCATAGCTAATTTTATGATATCCGCTTCTGTCCCCTGTATCGGAGCGTTAACAGCCATACGTTCGGCAGAAGCCTTCATAAAAGGTAGTTTAGAATGAATATCTGGAAAATATCTACGTCTACCGAAAAATGTCTCCGTATAACCTTTTTGTACTGTCTCTCGTTTTATCTTTTCGAGATACTCCGCAAGTCCTGAAAACTTGTTGAAATAGCCTCTTAAAAACTCCTGTGCTTCTTCTCTGTTTGTTCCGATATTTTTCTGAAGTGCTGTTACGCCCATACCATACATCACGCCAAAATTAATAACTTTTGCTTTTGATCTCATCTCTTTAGTAACCTCATTCAGTTTTACTCCGAACACCTCACTGGCGACAGCAGTATGAACATCCCGACCTTCTTTAAAAATTTCTATCAGTTTCTTGTCACCCGACAAAAAAGCTGCGATGCGAAGCTCTATTTGAGAATAGTCAAAAGTGACAAGTTTATAACCTTTTTCAGTAATAAAAGATTTACGAATTTCACGACCAAGTTCTGTCTTGTTTGGAATATTTTGTATCCCAGGATTTTGACTAGCCATTCTCCCGGTCGCTGAGCCAGCCTGGAGAAACTCCGAGTGAAGACGGTTTTCTTTATCAACTAATTTCGGAATTGTATCTATATATGTACCAAGAAGCTTAGCCAGTTCACGATATTCCAAAATAAATCCTGCAATAGGATGTTCATTTTTTAGTTTCTCAAGCTCTGACTCTTTTGTAGAAAATCCTCCACTGGCATTTTTCTTTTGATTTTTTACAGAAAGTCCCATTTTCACAAAAAGCATTTCACCCAACTGTTTTGGTGAACTTATATTGAACTCCTCACCAACCATTTTCCAAATCTTCTTTTCAAGAGACGATAATTCAACATGGTATTTTTTCGAGAGCTCTTTCAGTCTATTCACATCTATCTTTATCCCAACCTCAGTCATAGCTTTCGAAATCGGAATTAGTGGCTTTTCTATATTATCTAAAACAAAAGACAAATCTTGATCTTTGATTATCTTTTCCAAAACCTTCCTCGCGTCTTTCAAATTATTTGTCCTAGTATAAGAAAGTACATCATCTATATTTGGATTTGTCTTGTTCGAATCCACAACCCAAAGCATTATCCCAAGCTCATAAATCTCTTCGGGACTACCGCTCACAACATGTGTTTCAGGTATTTCGAGTGAAAGTGACTCAGCAAGTTTTGCTCCCAACATCCTAAACTCAAACTCCACAAACAAATCTTGCACTTTCTTCATATCAATATCCTCCCGCCAAACTTTCAGAGGAATAGTGAAGTGTATCGGCGCGTCCGTTCGAATAGTGGCGAGCATCTTTGAAAACAAAGCCTCTTCCTCACCCTCTTTTAGCAATTCTATTATTCTCTTTTTTATTCCAACTTTTTCGAAAGTTTTTTCATTCTTTTTCAGTCTTTTATAAATATCCTCAATAGTTCCGAAATTAACAATAAGTTCCTGTGCCGTTTTCTCACCAATACCTTTTATACCAATAATGTTGTCCGATGGATCCCCTCTAAGACCTTTATAGTCTGTAAGAAACTTCGGTGCGAAGCCAAATCTTTCTTTCACTGCATCTTCGTTGTAGATAATCGTGTCCTTTATTCCTTTCTTTAGTGTGTAAACACGAACTTTGTCATCGAGAATAAGTTGCATAGTGTCCATATCACCAGATGCAATAACAATATTCAAATCCTTATTTTTTTTCTGCGACTCAACAATTGTCCCTAACATATCATCTGCTTCAAATCCAGGTGACGAGTACATTGGAATATGAAGTGCTGTAAAAACATCTTTTGAACGTTCAAGTTGAGCAACGAGTGCTTTATCTATTTCTTTACGCCCAGCTTTGTAGTTATCATAGACTTCATGACGCACTGTTCCACCAGGCAAGTCATAACAAGCCACAATGTAGTCTGGTTTCAAATCCTTAACTAGTTTAATAAGCATGGTACATAGCCCATACAGAGCCCCGGTCGGTTCACCTTTACTTGATTCAAACTCCGGCAAAGCATGATACGCTCTGTGCAAAATAGCATGGACATCCAAGAGAACGAGTGTTTTTTTGCCTTTTGATTTTGACATTGAAATCATTATACCATCACTAACAGATCAGAATAATGTTTTCTGGAGACTCCGCAGTGCCTCTAGCATGGTGTCGTCAAGGCACCCCGTTCTTGACGACTAGAGGCCGAGGACTGGCCTTAAATAATTCGCAGGAATTATTTAAGGTTGCTCTAGAAAATATTATTCTAAGCTAATACCTCAATCTCACGTGAACTCTCATTTTCAAGTGGTTTTAGATTAATCTTTATGTGTTCTGGCATAATATTAGCCACGCGATCTGGCCATTCTATTAATATCAAATTTTTCGGATCAGAAATAATTTTATTAAAACCGAGACTTAGAAGTTCTTCTGATTTTTCCAGTCGATACGCATCGATATGTATAAGATGTGTAAATTTTTGATCTGTTAACTCATATATTTTTTCTATAACAAACGTCGGGCTTGTTACTGTTTCCTCGACACCAAAAGTTCTTGCTACTGCTTGAGTAAATGTTGTTTTACCAGCACCAAGATTTCCATATAATCCAACTACAACTGCCTTTTCAGAGTTTGGTGAAAGTGATAGAACAAAATCTTTCGCCACTTTTTGTGTCTCTTCTAGATTTTTAGAAACATATTTCATAACGTGATATTAGCATATTTTGGTAACAAAAAAGACCAGCGTTGCTGGTCTTTTCCGCGGGGACACTATTGTCCCCGCGGTGCAAAGAACTTCTACCTCTGCCTCCAAACTTTCTGGAGGCGGACCTGCCAAGAAAGAAACTGCTCTCCTTGACCCCACTGCCAATCCTGGGCCGTAAGAGTGTAGTACTGTGATTCGGCGATCCCCAAACTTCCGTCTGGGAAGTGTCCCTTTGCGATGTAGTGAAAGGACATGCGATCGGCCGACTTGGCCCAATTGCGAGCGCGGAAGAGTGTAACACTTCCACCCCCACAAAGGTTGCGAACGACGAGACCACTTTCGTCTTCAATGCTGTCGATGACGAAATCCTCGAGATTCGTCACTCGTACTTTGACATACGAGTTAATCGAGTAGCCTCCGATGGCTCGTTCCGCGACAGCGATGTCGCGAAGCTCCTCGGCGGAGCAACCAGTGATGGCCGCCTTGGCCACCTTGTCCTGAAGGGATCTTTTTTCGTCTTCCATCCCTTTCAGTTCTTGTCGCAGTTGCTTGGCTTCGGCCGTCTCGCTCTTCCGAGCCTCTTCTTCAAGCTCAGCCAGTTGCCTTTCCAGAATTCGCTTCTGGGCAATCAGACGAGCCTTCTCATCTGTCATATTGCCAGAATCTGAAGGCGCCACTGAGATGGTCTTGTAGTTCTTGCCTCCGCAGGCCCCCACGGCTGTCATGGTGAGTAGCAAAATCGGAGCGATCATCAGTCTTTTCATTAAGTGAGTCATGGCTCACCTCCTGAAATAAGTATACACCATCTAATCCAATTTGTCAAGCTATTTATATGCCCAAAAATAGCCCGTTTTTAAGGCTTTTAATGAACATTTTATTTAGAGATTAAAAATTAGAAATTAGAAATTATGCTATTATATTTAGCATGGTTCTATTTGATGAAGACAAACAAAACAAGAGCATAAACGAACTTCGGAAGAAGGAGGAGGAGGACTTGGTGGAAATGATGTCATCAAAGCGTAACCTCCCCTACCTAGATTTATCTGCAACTCCAATAAATATTGACTCACTAAGGCTTATACCTGAAATAGAAACTCGTGAAGCACAGATTGCTGTTTTTAATGATGTTGACAAAGTCGTAAGTATTGGAGTCTTATCTCCTGGTAACCCAAAAACAATAGAATCAATAAACAGACTGAAAGAAAAAGGTTACACCGTAGAGATATACATGATTTCTCACTCAAGTCTTAACAGAGTTTGGGAAAGGTATAAAGATCTGTCATATTCATTTGAGACAAAATCTGGTGCTCTAGATATTTCAAATGAGCAGATTATGGACTTCTTAAAACAGGTCCAGACGATACCTGATGTCCAAAAACTGATAGATGAAGTATTGAAGATGAAGAAAAGTTATAGAATTTCAAGAATCATGGAAATCATTTTAGCTGGTGCTTTGGCCACAAACGCATCCGACGTTCACATTGAACCAGAAGAAACCTATGCGCGACTTCGATATCGTCTGGATGGAATACTGACAGATATTTTGGAGTTTGATTTGGAAACTTTTCACCTACTCCTAGCTCGCATAAAACTAATTTCAAATTTAAAATTAAATTTAGCCGCCGCACAGGATGGTCGTTTCAGCGTAAAACTAGGAGACCACGAAATTGAAATTAGGACTTCCTTAATTCCAGGAGCATATAGTGAGTCAATCGTACTTCGTGTCCTTGATCCTAAATCAATTCAAGTCCCATTAGAAGAACTTGGTATCAATCCAAAGTTGCTTAAAATTATTTTACATGAGATTTCAAAACCAAATGGTATGATGCTTAATACTGGACCAACTGGGTCAGGAAAAACCACAACTCTATACGCTTTTCTCCGCAGAGTTCATACACAAGAAGTAAAAATAATCACTATTGAAAACCCTATTGAGTATCACTTGCCAGGAATAACACAGACCCAAACAAACGAAGAGAAGGGCTACACGTTTGCTGAGGGGTTACGAAGTGCATTACGTCAAGATCCAGACGTAATAATGATCGGTGAAATCCGCGACAAAGAAACAGCTGAAATAGCTGTTAACTCTGCCCTGACTGGACACTTAGTTTTTTCAACCCTACACACCAACACAGCCGCCGGAACATTCCCTCGCCTGATAGATTTGGGAGTTAATCCAAAAGTAATCTCTTCTGCATTAAATATTGCTATGGCTCAGAGGCTAGTTAGAAAACTTTGTGTAAATTGTAAAAAACAAGTCAACCTAGATGGCGAAAATAAAAAAATCGTCGACAAAATATTAAAAGGGGTAGCAGATAAGAGTAATCTCGAGGGTATCGATTCTGGACACATGTGGGAAGCTATCGGTTGTGAAAAATGCAACATGATAGGATTCAAAGGTCGCATAGGAATCTACGAAGCAATACTGATAGACGAGAATATAGAAAATATTGTAAGTACAAACCCAACTGAGCGTGAAATAAGAAGAGCTGCGTCAAGCCAAGAACTTTTAGATCTGACTCAAGATGGAGTATTGAAAGTTTTGCAAGGAATTACGACACTAGAAGAACTTCGTAGGGTTGTTGATATAGAAAAAGAATAGTGTTTTTACTGTCAACATTGTCAGGGAATTTTTTTGAGGTTGTAGTGTATAAAGCACTTGCGAAATAGAGTTTCCAAACTATACTTAGATACTAGGCGACTTTGTTTTCTTACGAACGCTTAGTGAGTTAGAAACACAAGAAGTGCCCTTGTGGCAATAGTTCCAAAACATAAATCTCTAAGCAACACTTTTAATGATCAACACAAAAAGCTAAATATTTCACAAAGGATAATAGCAGAATGTTACACAAGGTAACACCCACGATGTCCTCGTAGAAAGACTCGTAAACATGAAATGCTTAGTTGCTTAGAGATTTATATTTTGGAGCAGACCACGGCGATAAAACAATAGAAGTTCCGGGGAAGACTCACCTTTTTTCAAGAAAAACAGCAAAGGAACAGTTAGGTCGACAGTCTAGCATAAAAAACTTTTTATGTCAAGAAACCCTAAACAAAGCCATAAAACAGAGGGAGCCCCAGACAAAGATGTTTTGTTTTTGGATACGACTCTAAGACCTTCTAAATGGGAGGACTATATTGGTCAAGTAATGGTAAAAAAGAACCTCCAGATACTTTTAACTGCCGCAAAAGAGCGAAATCATCCACCAGAACACATACTTTTCTACGGTCCACCTGGTTTAGGTAAGACGACCCTGGCTTATCTCATAGCAAAAGAGATAAGTGCTCAAATGAAGGTCACTTCTGGACCTGCAATTGAGAAAGTTGGAGATTTAGCGTCAATTTTAACAAATCTTTCCCCCGGTGACATACTTTTTATTGACGAAATTCACCGTTTGAATAAGACTATTGAAGAGGTCCTGTACCCTGCGATGGAATCAGGTTCGCTTGATATCATAATAGGTAAAGGACCGAGTGCTCGAACGATACAACTCGAGCTCCCACCATTTACCCTCATCGGCGCGACAACTCGCATCGCAATGATTAGCTCTCCCCTACGTTCAAGGTTTTCTGGGGGTATATTTAAACTCGAGTTTTACACAAATGAAGAGATACAAAAAATAATCACACGTTCGGCAAAAATTCTCGGTATCGATTTGGATAAAAAAGCTGGAGAAGAAATTTCAAAGAGATCTAGATATACTCCGAGAACAGCAAACTACCTTTTGAAAAGAGCCAGGGATTATTCTCAAGTTCATAAAACTAGCATGACAAAAAACTCTGTAGACGAAGCATTAAAACTTTTAGGTATCGATGAAGTTGGACTCTCACCTGCCGACCGCGACATACTGCATGTGATAATAAATAAATTCGGTGGAGGTCCTGTGGGACTAAACACTCTGGCCGCTGCAATGTCAGAAGAACAAGCAACTATTGAAGAGTTCAATGAACCATATCTAATACAACTTGGTTTTCTAGATCGTACCCCACGAGGGCGAACTGTAACAGCAAGTGGCTATAAACATCTTGGGCTCGATCCGAAAACTTTACTATAAAAAACATGTCAGGACATAATAAATGGTCAAAAATAAAAAGACAGAAAGAGAAAACTGATGGACAGAAGTCAAAAATTTTCGGCAAGATGGTTCGACTTATTACAGTTGAAGCCAAAAAGGCTGGAGGAAATATAGATTCTCCTGGACTCAAAAATGCTATAGAAAAAGCTCGATCGGCAAATGTTCCGAATGATAATATAGAACGTGCAGTAAAAAAATTCGCTGAAGGTGGAGCTGTTATGGAATCCGTAACCTACGAAGCATATGGGCCAGGAGGATGCGGAATCATCATAGAAGCTTTGACCGACAGTAAAAACCGAGTAACTCAAGAAATAAAACTTATTCTCTCCCATCACGGCTTTTCACTCGCAGGTATTGGTTCAGTCGCTTGGGCATTTTCTCATAACCCAGGTGAAGAATGGATCCCTACAACAACTATTCCACTCTCTCTTGAAGACGGAGAAAAACTCGGATCTCTCATAGACGAACTGGAAGAGAACGATGATGTGCAGGATGTTTTTACAAATGCTGAATAAAAATGAAAATAATTTCAATTGATCCTGGATATGAAAGACTTGGTATCGCAATACTAGAAAAACCCCTTCAAGGTCGAACCTTGAAAAAAGAGATGTTACTTTTTTCGGAATGTTTCAAAACATCTAGCAAATTACCTCATAACAAGAGACTGACTCTAATCGGAAACCGGATTAAAGAAATTATAAAAAAATATAAACCAGAAGCACTTGCTACAGAAAAATTGTTTTTTAGTGGAAATCAAAAAACTGCAATGCTCGTGGCGGAAGCACGAGGGGTGATTCTTTACAGCGGAAGTTCCCTAGGACTAAAAGTTTTTGAGTACACACCAAACGAAGTAAAAATCGCCATAACTGGTTACGGACGAAGTGAAAAAAGACAAATGATAGATATGGTCAAAAAACTTATTATAGTGAATTCTAAAACAAATAGTGATGATGAATTTGATGCGATTGCTATAGGACTCACCCATTTTGCAATAAATCGCTCATCATATTGATTTACGACCTCATCATTTTGAGAAATACTTCGTGGGGTATTTCTACACTGCCCCGCCCACGCTCTTTCATTTTTTTCTTCCCTTTTTTCTGCTTCTCGCGGAGTTTCATTTTACGAGTGATATCTCCTCCATACATATGTTGGGTAACGTCTTTGCTAAAAGCTGAAACTGTCCGACTGGAGATAATTCGTCCGAGTGCCTTGCCTTGAATTTTCATTACAAACATTTGACGAGGAAGGATGGCGTGGAGTTTTTCAACTGCACTCTCTGCCTCTTGCTCTACTACTCTCCTCGAAACAACACGTGAAAAAGCTGGGAGAACTTCGTCAGCGACTAAAATATCGAGACGGACGACATCTGCCTTTCTCATTCCTTCTATTTCGTATGATATCGAGGCGAAACCGCTTGAAATACTTTTTAACTTATCAAAAAAGTTTCGCATTAATTCACGAAGTGGCATCTTTAAAGTAAGACGTGACCTGTCTTCTCCAAAGTTTTCTGAATCCCCTATTTCTGCTTCATGTTCATACAAAAGAGGCATGAGGTTTGTCAGATAAATAGCGGGAGTAATTATCACAACCTTTGCCCAAGGTTCGCGAATCTCAGAAATTAATCCTTCATCGGGAAAGTACGATGGAGAATATATTGTTTCTGTTTTTCCTTGCTTTGGACCACTTTTATAAACAACTTCATATGTAATAGTCGGCATTGTTACCACAAGTTCAAGATCGAACTCTCGGTGAAGACGCTCGGTGATTATTTCAAGGTGTAACATTCCTAGGAATCCACAACGAAATCCCCGTCCCAAGGCCCCTGAGGATTCTTCTTCAAACGTGTATGAGGAATCAGAAAGTTTCAATTTACCCAGAGCCTGTTTTAACTCTGTAAAATCATCCTGACTTTCAGGATAAATTGAAGCCCAAACTACAGGACGAGGTAACATATAACCAGGGAGTGCAGGAAGTGTGTCTCCTGCAAAAGTTACAGTATCTCCAACTGAGGCGATACCAGGTTCTTTTATCCCAGTTACAATGTAGCCAATTTCTCCTGAAGACAAGGACTCGACTGGAAGCTCGTCAGGTGAGAAAATTCCAACTTCGATTCCAGTAAAATCTCTCTTGGAAACTTTGAAACTAAGTTTGATATTACGGGTGACCAGTCCGCTCATAACACGCACAAAAACAATCACACCTCTGTGAGTCGAGTATTTGAAATCAAAAATAAGGGAACGAAAAGCTTTAATATTTTCTTCTATTTTTGGGGATGGAACTCGTTTTATAACCTCCTTTAATAAATTATTTACTCCTTCTCCTGTTTTACCAGACACAAGAAGAATATCTTCTGACTTACAATCAAGTAATTTTACTACTTCGGCTTTTACATCAGGAACACGCGCTAACGGTGAGTCTATTTTTGAAATTACAGGAATAATAGTTAGTCCTGACTCACGAGCCATACCGAGTGTAGTGAGTGTTTGTGCTTGAACACCTTGTGTTGCATCAACAAGAAGTATCGAACCCTCGACAGCCTTGAGAGCACGAGAAACTTCATAGGAGAAATCTATGTGTCCAGGAGTATCGATAAGGTTTAAAATATAAGATTCACCACCACTTTCGTATTTCATACGAACAGGTTGCATCTTTATGGTAATCCCCCTCTCACGTTCAAGTTCCATCGAATCTAGAACCTGATCCTGCATTTTACGCTTCTCGATAGTACCAGTAATCTCTAACATTCTATCGGCAAGAGTAGATTTCCCGTGGTCAATATGGGCTATTATTGAAAAATTCCTAATGTTTTCCATGAGCTACATTAAAGCACAAAAATAGTGAAATTGCCTCAAAGAACTAAACTTAGTTTCCTGCATTCATAAGAGCTCTTGTTTTTGCTCCTACTAATCCATAACCAGTGGTTGCTTCATCACCAGAACATACTATTCCTTTATCACATTGATATTTTTGTACAGCGGAACGTGTAAGCGGACCAAAGAAACCGGTATTGTTACCGAGAGGAAGATAACCTTTAGAGATTAGGAAATCCTGAAGTGCTATAACATCTGTTCCTTTTAAACTAATATATATTGTGCGAGTAAGTGTTGGAGTAGTTACGGAAGTAGT
>JBAQTF010000006.1:0-1642 GCA_049296855.1 Minisyncoccia bacterium
CCGATCACAAATGCCCTTAATGGAAGATAGAGTGTTTCTCTGTCAAAAACAAAGATAGAAGAAATAAAGAAAACTAAGCAAAAGAAATATGTCATAAAGCCTGTAAGACGATCAAAGTTTGACCAAAGAGAAGTTTGAAAGTCTAAGCCCAAAAAAGACGCAACGAAAAACCACGCAATCATGACAACTGATATGCCAAGAATAATTTGGAGTTTCCTGTTTATTAAAAATTTCGTATTTAAAAGATAGAAGACCAATAACCCAAAACAAACTGATCCGGTAAATGCCAGGAAAACGTATTTTACTGTCGCAAAAAAGTAAAGATGTTTTACAGAAAAAAGTATCGGGGTTAATAAGATAGCAAGAAATATGATTCTCTGTAAACTTTTTTTAAGAAAGTTATCCTTAGTTATTTTAAGAGACATAAATTAATCAAATCAATATATTGAAAATCAGAAATTCGGAATATAAAAGAATGACTTTTGTTTGCTTTTTGATTTTGCGTGAGCCTGTAACGTTTCGTAAATCTCTTTTGACTTCTCTATTGTCGGGTCAAGATCATAAGCTTCCTTAGCATACACTAGGGCTTCATCTACTCTGCCTTGGAGATAGAGATTAATCGATAATACCCAATACGGGAAGGGGTATTTTTGAGATATTTCTAGCGACTGCCGTGTAAGTTCTTCCCCTCTTTTCAGCTCATCAACACCAAAAATAAAGGCGGAATTAATGAAGTTCGCATATTCATAGAGATAGCGATAAAGATGCTCATACCTAGGCACATACTTTTCAAAAGCATTTATGTATATCTTGTACTCTTCAGCTACGTTTTCAGTAAAACCAGCCTTTTGAATTTCCTTCACATTAAGAACGGTATCATCCATGAATTTATTACTGACTTGCCTCATTGTTTCCACTGGGTCAATGCTCAGATTGTTCAACCCTTTTTCTAGACGCAAGCGCTCTTCGCTGACTTTTTTATTTTTTATAAGTGGAATTAGACGATTCTCCTGTACGGGTAAAACTACAAAAAATATAAAAATAACGAGCATCACAACTGAAAGACCTATTTGTATTGCTAGTGTGTTTTTCCGAGGCCAAGGAAGAGTAAAAGAAGTGGATTCCTCGCGAGAAACTAAAAAGGCCAAGAATAAAAGCGAGAGGAGTAAAGTGCTGTCAACGAGAAAGAATGTTTGCAGTTGCAGGAAATGAAGTAAGAAGACAAATGGGATAAAAAGAAAGAAAAATCTTTTTTCTCTAGTGTAAAGTTTAAAACTAGTAAAAACAATTAAAAGGAAAATTCCAAGCATTGCGAGCGCGCCGAGCACGCCGTGGCTGATAAGCTCTTCTAAGGTGAAATTGTGCACCCGATCAAACCAGGGCGGATTTTCAAGGTGAATCATCCTTGTATCCAGATAATTCTGATACACGTACTTAAAATTCCCATCACCGTACCCAAGGATTGGCCTTTCCTTTATCCCCTGTATGGCCATACTCCAGACCATTGGACGCACCGGTCCTGATTGTTTAACATAAAAATCATGCAGTTTCCCACCTCCGCTCATAAGTAGAACAAAACCGTAGACATACACTACAGAAAGAAGCACAAGTAAGCTTGTTGCACCAATAAGCACAGTCTTTT
>JBAQTF010000007.1:0-28731 GCA_049296855.1 Minisyncoccia bacterium
ATAAAACAACATACGAAAGAAGACTTAAGATGGTTGTGAGAATAAATGTCCAAATAATATATCCTGTACCAACTGAAATTCCTAGCCATTGGATAGGTTTGGCTATGATGACATCAGGAATCCAAAATTCTACAGGCACACCGTCTTTATGTTCGTAAATATAAGGATTTGTAACATATGGATGTCCGTCCATCACGTCTTTTGTACGAGCCATGTAATATCCTGTATCTTTAACGACACCGGCATGTATACCTGCAAAATTTTCTCGTGTAGATTTTTCAATATACTGTGGTAGTGAAGAAAGAACCCCCACAAGTAAAGCTAGTAAAACGATATGATAGTGATTAATTAAAAACGATTTGATTTTTTTAGTCATTCTATTCTGCATTTTATTATTTATTCTTTTCTGCGATCAAGAAAAAATTGTCGTGAGTATTTAATGGTATATAAAGCTTGGTTAAAGGTTTAGCAGCGAAAATCTTTTCGATGTAATCCCAAAGTGGAAACTTCTGCCAACGATAGAGAGTCTTGAAAATGTACTGTAGTGTGAATCTTTTACCTATTGAAGTCGCTACTTTAACATTAAAACCATTCTTTGTAAGATAATCTCCTACATTTTTTGGTGAAAAATAATACAAGTGTTCTGGCGGAACAATAAGATGCCACCTGGACCCGAGGACTCGAGCAACAACACTATCTCCATTAGGAGTATTTATAACTAGAAAACCTCCTGGTTTCAAAATCCTTTTTGCTTCCAGAAGGAAATCCTTAGGATTTGGTACGTGTTCTAATACATCAAACATAGTAATAACATCAAATTTATCGTTGTTAAAATGTGCCCCTTTTAGGTCAGACGCCACTATGGTCAACCCCTTTGCTCTTCCTATTTCCGCAGCATAGTTTGAAAGCTCTACTCCCACCACCTCAAATCCCCTCTTTTTTGCAATATCCATAAAAAAACCTGTTGCAGAACCAACATCTAAAAGGGTACCTTTTGTGGCTCCGAGTTTAAATATCATATCCAAATATTTTTCAAATACAGGAATCATAGGTATCTTATCTGCATCATAGTCGACATATCCAAAACCTAGATCTGCTCCAGTGAAATAAGTCTTATCATAAACTTCAACATTTTTTGGAATCGGGTAGACAAAAAGTAGTTTGCAAACTTTACACCGATAAAGATCATAATCATTCTTGCGTGAAAAAAAATAAGCCTCATCACGACCACAAAGTGAGCATTTTATTACTTCCTGATTATCTTTTTTCATGATTATTCTTTCCAAATATCATTTTCCACGGCGCAAAAACTCCTTCACTTATAATATGACTTGAAATTTTTGATTCTCCCCCAACGCGATCGACGAAAGTGATGGGTACTTCAAAAAAGGTAGCTCCGACCTTATATAAGATATATTTAAGCTCTAGAATGAACGCATACCCAGATGCATCCATTTTTGACAAATCAACTTTTCGAAGAAGATCTGCAGAAATAACATTAAAACCACATGTATAATCACGAATCGGCATACGAAGAATAATTCTACAATAAAAGTTACCAGAAAAACTCAAGACTTTACGCCATAACTGCCAACCAAGTATTTTACTTCCAGACACATATCGAGAACCAATTACCACAGAATAGTCTTTGCTCTTAGTCATCATTTCTGGAAGAAATTTTAATTGAGCAGTAAAATCGGCATCCATCATGATAATAGCTCTAACGCCTTTATCTTTCAGCACTTCTCTAAAAGCATTAATGTAGGCCTTACCTAGACCATCTTTTTGCTTTCTAGAAATAAGTGAAAGATTTGGATATTGTTTCTGCATCCCTAAGACAATCATTCCTGTACCATCCGGTGAATTATCATCCGCAACAACTACTGTGATATCAGGCAATAATCTGAAAACGAGAGGTACTATTGTCTGAATACTTTCCTTTTCGTTATATGTTGGAATAATAATTACGTCTTTCATAAACTTTATTTTTTATGATTGCCCTTTAGCTCCTTAAAATCAACTTTTGTCATTATTTTAACTAAATCTTCAAAATTATGTTTTGGCTTCCATCTAAGAATCTTCTTAATTTTATTATTATTTCCAAGTGAAAAATGTACGTCTATCGGTCGATAAAACTTAGGATTAATTCGTAGAATAATCTTACCATTCTGGTCTTTAAGAACTTCATCTAAACCCCTACCTTTCCAAGCAACTTTCATATCGAGAGACTTTGCGCTCTCTTCCACAAAATCACGAACTGTATGAGCCTTGCCTGTGGCAATAACAAAATCTTGAGGTTTATTAACCTGTAACATCTTCCACATTGCCTCCACATAATCTGGAGCAAAACCCCAATCGCGCTTGGCATCAATGTTACCTAATTCAAAAGAATCAAGCAAACCCAGCTTTATTTTAGCTAATGACGTTGTTATTTTTCTTGTAACAAAATTTTGTCCGCGATGTGGAGACTCATGATTAAACAAAATCCCAGAACAAACAAATAGGTTATATTTTTTTCTATACCCAACCACATACTTTTCATGAGCTTTTAGTTTTGCTTCACCGTATGGACTTATTGGCTTAAAAGGTGTGTTTTCATTTTGTGGTGGTAAGGCTTTACCAAACATCTCGCTTGAGCCAGCTTGGAAAATTCTGACTTTTGGATTTTCTTTTGTTGCAAAATCAACAACAAAACCTACTGCACGATAGTTAATACGATTAGTCTCGTCTGGATTTTCAAAAGATTTCATATAATCAGACTGGGCAGCAAGATTATATACTTCATCTGGTTTAGCTCTTTTTATTGCATTTTCTATTGATTTCTCATCATCAAGACTGCCTTTAATTAGAATTAGTCTTTTATTTTTATGTATCTCACTTAGGTTTTTAATGAATTCTTTTTTTGAACTTCTGACGAGACCAAATACCACATAGCCTTTTTGCAAAAGAAATTCAGCTAAGTATGAACCATCTTGACCAGCTACTCCTGTAATAAAAGCTCTTTTTTTAGAATTGGGCATAAAGCACAATACATCTGAGGTTATATACGACCTTCACGAACCAACTCAAGTTTCGGAAGAGGAAAAACTAGAACACCGCCAGATTTTAAATAGTCTTTTTCTTTTGCGATAATGTTATCACGAAAATGCCACGGAAGAACAAGTAGATAATGTGGCTTCATTTTTTTTATTTCTTTTTCGTCAACTATGGGAATGAGAGTATTTGGGGTAAAAGATCCGAATTTGTTTTTATTAACCTCACCTATAAGAGGTAATTGTTTTTCAGTGATATTACAAAACTGCAACAAGACATTTCCTTTTGTTGAAGCTCCATAGCCAAAAATCTTTTTATCTTCTTTTTTGACTTTTTTTAGAAAGCTAATTAAATCCCTGCGACTCTTTATTAATCGCACCTTCAAGTCTTTAATCGGCTTGTCAGTACTCATACCTTTTTTAATCTCCTGATTTAATATCTTATCAACTAATCGTTTACTCTCCTTAAAATTTGATTCCTTTTTAGCCATCGTGACAGAAAAACTGCCCCCATTAATGTCGTTAAATTCAACATCGATTATCTTTAGATCAGTTTTGTCAGCCATCCATTTAATTTGTTTGAGACAATAATACTCTAAGTGCTCATGACATATAGTGTCATATGAATTAGTTTTTAACATAGACGGTAAGTAGCTTTGTTCAGTAACCCAAATACCATCATCTGCTAAAATTTCTCGAATGTTTTTCATAAATTCTATCGGTTTATCAAGATCATAAAACATTGCAATAGATGTTACCACCTTAGCCAATTTATTTGGAAATTTCTTTTTAAACAGAACGCTACTGAAAAAATCTGGTATTAATTTTATATAACTAGGATAATACTGCTTGAATCCAGTTGGATCCATACCGACAAGAGTAAGATCTTTTTTAAAATTCTTTAGAAAAGACCCATCATTACTACCTATATCTAAAATTATATCTTTATTTTTTAATGAAACTATTTTTCTGATACTGTCAGCTTTTTCAGCTAAGTGATTGAGCATGGATTTATTCAAACCAGAACGGTAGCCGTAATTCTTACTGTACATTTCATCTTTTGGATATGTGTGTGCTAATTGGACTAGGCCACAAGTCGAACCGTTTTTAGTTTCTTGACACTTGACGAGTTCTAAGGGACCAGACGTAATGATCTCTTTTTTGTCCTTTGGAAAAACCCCTGTGAGAGTTTGATTGCCTAGATGCAGTAACGAAACTAAATTTTTATTTCCACAGATTCTACAAGATTTTATTCTACTAGACTTTGAATACATAAATTAGATATTGTGATTATTTTTTATCGATAGATAGTACCAGACGAATAGACCCAATGCAAGAATTCTATTATTTTTTTTGCCCTTTTCTCCCATGTATATTTTTCTAGAACTTCCTTATAAGCGACTTCTGATAGGGATTGCCCGACTTGTCTATTGACCATAACTTTCTCTATCCCCCTCGCAAGAGCCCTAGAATCGTCTGGGGACACCAGAATAGCCGTTTCTTGGTCTATTAGTATCTCCATTATTGTGGGCAAATCTGTGGCTATTATAGGCCTATTTGAAGCCATATACTCAAAGACCTTCATTGGTGACATATAGTGGCTATAATGCTCACTTTTTGGATATGGCGCAACTAAGCAGTCACAAGCCGACATGTGAAGTGAGATATCTGGGTGTGGTACGCTACCAGCAAAAATAACCCTGCCCAATAAACCCTCTTTTTCTGAATACATCTTATAATACCCTATGTCTTTTTTCTCCCCCCCAACAACATACAATTTGCAATTCTGAGGTAGGAACTTCAAAGAGTCAATCGCAATCGCTACACCCTTTTCCATACCCATGGTTTTCAATGCACCGACATAACCAATAAGATAACCTTCGTCTTTTATATTTAGCTTTTCTCTAGCTTCTTTTATAGATATTTTATTGGAAAAATATTTTAAATCAACGGCATTAGGCATAGTGAGTATTTTACTTTCTGTCAAACCAAAACGTTTTATTAATTCTCTAGTTTTCCAGTGATTTGTAGAAACAACTCCCTTAATTCTTTTAAAGAAAAATTTTTGGATGCTCTGCGATCCTGGAAAATCATGTAATTCATAAAAAGTCTTACTACTCAAAAAGGTTAGAGTAAATAAAGCAAACTGTTCATGAGAATAAAAAAAATATTCATCAATCCCTTTAAAGATTTTTAGAGCTATAGTGTAAAGAAACACTGAAATTGCAAAAGTATAAGATAGTAGATAAAAAGCTCCCGGTAAGAAGCTGATGAAGTCTAGCGCAAAAAAATATCTTATTTTAAAGTTTTTTTCAACACTATAATATTTAAACATATCTTCACCAGACAAAACATTTTTTCTATATGGTACCCACAACTCAACTAGAATTCCCTCTTTAGCAAAAGCCTCACAGCTTTTCACACTAAACAAAGAACCTGCTTTCTCGGAAGGATAACGAAGTGGTGAGATATAGATTAGTTTCATAATTTTATTTTTCATTTTTGAAAAAGAAATCGTGGACTTGTTTAGCTACAAATTCCCTACCCTTTTGACTTAAATGCTCATTTGGATAATCTCCGTGAATAAAATTATCAGAACTAAGACCAAAAGATATATCTAAACAGGGGGCATTTCTTTTTTTTATTTCTGAGCAGATAACTTTAATGTTTGTTCCAACTTGTTTAGTAAAATCTGAACCTACGTATTTTATACCCCCCTCCCAATCGATTGGTATAACATAAGGATAGACTTTGATCCCAGACTTTTGTGCAATATCTATCAACTTACTTAATGATATCAGTTTTCTATGACTTTCATTCAAACTATACATGTAATCAAGAATGTAGAAATCTTTGATATTTTCTGGTTCAGGTTTAGTTAAGAGCCCTTCATCTTGATATTTTTTGACTATACCAACTATAGTTTTACCATAATAGACTGGTGTACTCAGATATGTATCAATACTTACTGTGTTTGTTTTTACTAGGTGTAAAACTGAAAGTGGTTTACTGAAGTAAGTAAGAAAGTGACTACTAGTTAGAAAAAATATCTCATTCTCAAACTGGTACTCAGGTCTCATATCCCACTCTGGAGAGAATGATCTTAAATTTATCGGAACAATAATGGCTTCAGGTTTTGATTGTGATCTAGAAATATAATCAGCCATTGCCTCGAATATCCCTAAGTGATACGCAGGTGAAGAAAGATCTCCGACAGTTAATCCAGGACTAATTTTTGAAAACATCTGAACAATTGATGATTGGTCTACATCATTTGGAGATGTAGCCCTAATAACGCTGTCGCCAAAATAGATAACTTTATAATGATCATATAAATATTTATCGAGCTTACGAATACCTGGTATTCCAAGTGGTATTGATATTATTTGCGGAGCAATAAATCTAGAAATCATTACTTGGACAAAAATGATAATTAAGATAAACAAAATAACTTTTGCAATAAAATTTTTCATATCAGAATTGGAAATATATAAAGGGCGTCTCTCTTGTAACACCTAAATTCATGATACAAAGAATGGCTATAATATAAATCGTCCATTGAACCCACGACTTTTGCCTCCTGATCGTAGTAATTAAATTGGAATGATAATCAATTATCTCTGCGATAATAAGAACTAGTATTAACCCGAAAAAACCGAGGAGATACATTTGACTAGATAATGGTTGCGATAGAGGTCTAATAATTTCACGGACCGGCTCAATGTTTATTTTTATAATTGATAACAGAACAGCACCAGTTAAATCTATAAAACCTAACAGTGTTCTTTTTAAAATATAAAGCGCGGAGGTTACGGTACTAGCACGAAAGAATATCCACGCGATCGAAACGAATGAAAAAGTGATAAACCATTTTATCAAAACTACAAAATACAATGTCAAACGATTAAAAGTACCTGCTATCCTGGATGATAACTTTTCAGCAATTTTATATCCGACTGTATAAATCCCATGAATTAACCCCCAAATGACAAACGTCCAATTCGCGCCATGCCACAAACCACTGACGAGGAAAACTAAAATAATATTTAGACCCCATCGAAAAAAACTGACTTTATTCCCGCCAAGCGGTATGTAGAGATAATCCCTAAACCATGTTGACAGTGAAATATGCCAACGACTCCAAAACTCTGGGATGGATAATGAAAAATATGGATTTTTAAAATTTTCCATTAACTTGAAACCAAGAACTTGTGCCCCACCAATAGCGATATCAGAGTACCCAGAAAAATCACAATATATCTGTATGGTAAAAAAGAATGTGGCAAGAAGAATTGTCAGACTTGAGTAACCGCTCGGGTTTTGATAGATTTGTCCTACGTAAATCGCAAGATTGTCAGCGATAAGCATTTTCTTAAAAAATCCCCAGCCCATTCTCTGTAGTCCAGCGGTAACTCTATCATAATCAAAATAATGCTTATCATAAAACTGATGGAGCAGATTTTGCGGTCTCTCGATTGGCCCAGCTACTAGTTGAGGAAAGAACATCACGTATAGGGAATAAATGCCAAAATCCTTCTCTGCTTTTTGTCTACCATAATAAACTTCTATTACATAGCTTAAACTTTGAAAAGTATGGAAAGAAAGTCCAATTGGTAAAATTATATTTAGAAGTGACAACTGGTAGTTCCAATGCAAAAAGCCAGCAAGGGTGTGTATATTTACATCTAAGAAATTAAAATACTTAAAGATAGCCAGTACTAAAATAGTTGAGACTATACTCATTATTAAATAAACTTTCTTTCTGGAGCCAGTTACTTGCTCAATTTTTATTCCAGCATAATAATCAATACCGATCGTAACGAATAAAATCAAAATGTAATAAGGAATAAAAACCATATAGAAGAAGCAACTCGCGGAAAGGAGAAGAAACCACCTATATTTATGTGGAATAATAAAGTATAAAATTGTGACAATCGGGAAGAAAACTAAGAAAGAAATAGAGTTAAAAAGCATAATATTTTTATTCTAATTTTTTAGATCAATTGCCTTTCTACAATCATACACCGTGGCAGAAATTTGTTTGTCTGTTTGTTTGTATATTACCTCGCATGTATCAAAATATCTTTGATACATAGTGTTTGAGTCAAATCTAGGAATATCAAGCACGAAATAGTGTTCTTTGTGAGCATTTAAAGAATTTATTTTCTCTTGCAAATTAACTTCAAATTTAGGGTCAATATAAAGTCGCCTCCCGTATTTACCTGTGGTCTGAATTTCATTTCCACCGTTGTCATTATAAACTGTTACATCTTTTATATCTGGATTGTTTTTTATAAATTCTACCGCTGGTGTGATAAGTTTTGGAGCTGAACCATATATTTCCCCAAACAAATATTCCTCTATAAAAATTCCATTGTAAACTAGACTAATTGGAAGAATAATAAGAAGCGCCATTTTTCGAAAATGTGGCTTTATAAATCCAAGTAAGATTAGAGCAAAAGATGAGATCCAAACTAACGCCATAAATAGAAATGAGACGTAAAATCCAAGTGGACCAGAACCTCCAGAAAATGGATAAAGAAAATTCCATCTCAAACTTAGAACTCTAGATATCCACTCAGACTTTGGATGAAGAGGTGGAACAAAATGTTGTATGAAAAGCATAGAAAGAATAATCAGAGAAAAAATCATCCCGAGAAGGAGGTACTCTTTGTTTCTTTTACTATCACTTAATTTTATGATTGATACAAATACAAAGGATGAGATGGCACAGAGAGGAATAATGAGAAACTGCAAATACCTGTCTAAAGCTCCGATTGAAAAGTCGAAGAGAATGGTGTAGAAAATCATTCCGAATAAAATATAAAACAAAAATGGCCTAACTTTTTTTAAATCTTCTCTTCCTATAATAAAGGGGGTCAGAATCAAAAATGGTGATGTGTATAGAACAGCTTTGACTACCTGTATTCCAGTCTGGAACCAATTACGATTTAGTTCTGCAAAATGCTCCCAGTATGTTAAAGCTTTCGTTAAACTGAAAAAAGAAAAAACGTATTGAGAAATGAAAAGGAGAAAAACGACAGAAATTATTCCACCAAGACCATACCCTAAATACTTTACTATTTCTCCTTTCGTTATAGATGATTTCTTCTCCCAAAGAAAATCGGCAACAATCGCTCCGACAGCAAGAATGAAACTTACTTTTACAAAAAGTCCTAGAACGCAAGATAAAACCAGAGCACTACCCCAAAAATACCTTTTATCTCCAACTGAACCAATTGACTTATGATAACTAATCAAAGCCAAAAGAAAAAAGAAAGGTAAAATCTGCCCATCCGTATCAACCATAAGTGAAGCCAGAACGGAATAATAAGATAGGGTAAAAAATATTCCAGCAGTGAAAGCTACTTTTTTACCAAATTTTTCTTTTAAAAAGTAATAAAGGAGTAATAAATTTATTGTTCCAAAAAACAAAGGAACAAACCTGAAATTTACGTTATAGCCGACTATGTGACCTGCTGTACGATAAATAAATTGTGATAGTGGTGGATGTGGTATTTCCGTAGCGGAAACATGTGTCGGGTTAACAATCTCCGGCCACTTATATTCATCTTGATGAAGAGGCAGATGCACCCCAGGTAGTCTTATTAATACAAAAAATATTACAAGCAAAAATAGCGTTGTCTTTTCGTTCACTTTTACCCAATTTATTATTTTCTGCATATTAAAATTTTTTAGTCTCTCTTTTTTAAAACTACCAAGATTGAAACTCCAAAAGAATAATCGATCTTCTTTAAAAGCTTTCTTTCAAAGTTAAAGATTGAAAAAAGAATTTTATTGAGTGTTGGATTATTCAAATCAAAGTCTGATTCCCTACCCTTTATTCTAAATAAGCGACTTACTAGACGCACTAAGGCAATCGGGATAAAAAGAAAAGTATTGAAATATGATGAACGAATTATGGAAAGTTTAGTAGATTTATTTATTTCTTTGAGAAGCCCACTCTTTGTATATCGACGATAATGATGAGCTACTTCGTCCTGCACTCCCCACAAAAACATATAAGCAGGAACCATTATGACAAAAATACCTCCAGACTTCAAAACACGCTCGATTTCTTTTAATGCCCAACTCTCGTCTTCTAGATGCTCTAGAACATCGAGAGTGAGGACCACGTCAAAAGTATTATCTGAAAAATCAATCTTGTGAGAGTCAATAACGCCCAAGTTTTTTATACCTTGAAGCTCACCGAATCTAACGGCCTCAGCTGAAATATCAAGACCGTGTGTATCAAAACCCGTCTTGGATAGCTCTTCTACAAATATTCCCGAACCACAACCAAAATCCAAAAGTTTTGTGTTTTTAGGTTTTTTTGTTAAATATGTAGCCAGACTATCCACTACAATAGCCCTTCGAACACGCATAAGCCAATGTTCTTTTTCTATTTTGAAATAATTTTTATAAAAGCTTCTATCCATGCCTGATTATAATAATCCAATCCGTAGTTTTATCATGTCTGTAAACGTATTCCAAATCATTTTAGGCTTTGATCCAGAGGCAATCCCAGATTTCCTGGCGTAGTGAGTTACTGGAAACTGAGCTACTTTGAAACCTAATTTTTTTGACTTCAAAATCAATTCGGCGTCTATAAAAGCACCAAATTGATTACAGTTTATCTTTATCCTTCCTAGAACTGGCTTCTTAAAAATTTTCATAGAACAATTTATATCACTAAAATGAGTTCCGAAAAGAACATTAATCAGAGTGTTGTGCACGAAAGATTGAAATCTACGAAAAGTATTGACTGCTTTTTTCGTGGCAAATCCAGTTATTACATCATTGTCCTGAAGTAAATATAAATATGGCTCAAATTCCATGACGTCGTATTGGTTATCACCGTCCGTGTACATAACATAATCATACTTAGCTTTTTCAAAACCCTCCTTCAATGTAGCGTTATATCCCATATTTCTTGCATGATGTATGACTTTTATGTTCGGATATTTTTGTGCTAATTCATCTGCAACTTTTCCTGTACCATCTGTTGAACCATCATCTATAATAGTTATTTCAAATTTTTCAGTATTTCTTTGTAAAAAATTCACAACAACTGGAATTAAATCTGGTAAATTACCGACATCAGTATAAGCCGGGCAAAAGAAAGACGCTGAACTTAATTTTTGATTTTTATTATCCATTGTTTTTCTTAATTATAAAAAAGTGGTGGTACTGGTTTTCAAATGGTATAAAATGTTTTTCGAGAACACCACATTTTTCAATAGTTTGTATTATTCGACTGACAGGGAAACCCTTCTTCCCTACCTCCCAATAGTGCTCACCATTAAAGGTATGTTGTTTCGCAAAGGGTATTTTAATTGAAAATCGAAAATATGGCAAGAATGGAATTTTTAACAAAAATTGCACTGGTGGACCAAAGTGTGGGACACTTATCACTACGTAATTTTTTGACACTCGGAGAAGTTCATTCAAAGCTATCGTAAACTCCTCAAATGGAATGTGCTCTAAAACTTCGAATGCACAAACAACATCATATGAGTTTGAACTGAGTCCTGTTTTAGTTATCGGTGCAACAACATCAGGTTTTAGATCCTCTGCAATATCAAGACTTGTGTAAGATATTCCTGTATTGTTTTTTATAAAACTCCCAAAAACTTTATCCCCCGCTCCGACTTCGAGAATGGAGTTTAGTTTCAAGTTCAAAACTTCTCTGAGCTGATAGTAGTAGCTCCCCCACCTTCCGACATGCGAGTATTTTGAGAAATCATAATGTTTTTTGTCAACCTGTTTTGTCATGATATCTTTGAAATTATTTTTAAAACCAAAACGACTAAGTCTGTTTTTTCTTTGACTGAAAACTGTAAAAAACTCCTGATACTCTTCGTGTCGTTTCTGGAAACCAAATTCATTATTTTGTCCGCAAGGTCTTTTTCATCCCCTTCTTTGAACATCAGAATATCTTTATATTTGCCAAAATACTCCTCGAAAGCAAGGTTGGAAGCTAGAACTAGTGACCCTGAAGCCATCGATTCTAGAACAGCTTTGTCCACTCCTCCCGTCGGAGCCAAGTTAATACTTAAATCACAATACCAATTATATTGAGCTATCCTATCATTTGAAACACTGCCTATAAACTTTATCTCCTGTGAAAGATCATTCTCAGAAATTAATTCATTTAAATACTTCAGATATTTTTCATCATCTTTCCCGACAACTGGACCTATTAAACAAGTCTCAAATTTCAGATTCTTTTTCTTAAGTATCGCACAAGCTCTAATTAAAACGTCCAAATTTTTTATTTTTGTTATTCTCCCAACGCTAATCATTCTAAATTTATTTGTCAGATCATGACTAAAATTTTGAGTGTTTCTAAAAGATTCAACGGGTATCCCATGCCCAACAATCTGAAGTTTTTTTGTCATCATCCTAAAACTCTCTTTTGAAGCTGAAAATATGACATCAGAAAACTTCACGGCTATTTTTAGTTTTAAATCAATATTTTTATGTGTATACCAGAGAGAAGTTTTTTTGCCAAAAATCTTCCAAAATATTCCACCCCAAACAAGATAGATTGGATTCATGTGGACAAATACCGAATCATAATTTTTACGTTCTGACCAAATATATTTGTAAAAATTTATAAGATACTTTAACCTCGACTCTCCATTTTCCTTACCAAGTGACAATATTTTCACATTTTCTGGTAAATTAAACTGCCCTTTTTGTAAACAGATAACTGTTACTTTTTCGCAATTATTTGCAAATTCTTCTACCCAACGGTGGAAAAACCCGAGTATTGGATCATGGATATCAATTTTTTGAGTGAGAATAAGTAATCTCATACTATTGTAGTTTTTTGTTTATATTTAAAAACGATATTTCTTGATATAAAAAAACTGACACAAGCAACGAGTAAGCCAACTATCACTTGTGACAAAAGAACATTTATATGAAAGTAATCAACAAATACATACATGAGAGTCGTGTTTAAAAATAAACCAAAAAGAGACGTCATAAAATACGAAACGATCTGTCTGTGTGTTTCTTCTTCATGACTTTTAAACGTCCAAAACTTATGGAGAGTAAAACTCACTCCAAAAGCTAAAATGAAGGCGACTATTGCGGACAATAGATAATAAAAGCCAAAAATATTGTGAAGAAAATAAAGTGCAATCAAATCGGCCACACCCGCCGTTCCACCGGACAAAAAAAAGCGTAGCCCAACGTTATTATCCAATATCCCCACACCCCAATCAATAGTTTTTCTGATCATTTTTGTAATAATTTTTCTAGCAAAGCTACGTATTTAGTTGTATATTCTTCCTTTGTTATAGATATACTTTTAATACTATATTGCATTTTACGTTTAAACAACTCTCGCTTCGAATTATCATGAATCAACTCCAAAATAGATCTTGAGAGGCACTCACTATCTCCAACTGGACAGACAAAACAGTTCTCTCCATTTTTAAACATATATGTTTTTGCAATACCAACTCGTGTCGTAACTATCGGACAACCACTCGCCCCAGCTTCAATTAAAGTCATGCCATAGCCTTCGTACTCTGAAGTGAGTAAAAACAAGTCAGCAGTTTTATAATAAGAAAGCAAGTCTTCTTGCCATCCCGTAAACACTACATTCTTCGACATACCAAGTCTTTCTACTTTATTAAACAGATGATCCATTTCAGGACCAGAACCAGCTATGACAAGTCCGACTTTGGGAAATTCTGTTAGAACCTCTTTTAAAGCACCCAGTGCCGTGTATATTCTTTTCTCCTTTGTCAGGCGTGACGCCATAAATATGATAAATTTGAATTGAGGAAATTCTACTTTGGTTGAAACACTAGGTGTAAGTAATTTATTAACATCAACGAAAATCGGCAAAACATCTGGAACAATTTTTAACTTTGGAAACTTACGTTTTATGGAGTCCGAGATGACTGAACTAACTACTCGAATACCCTGGGCTTTAGGTATAACAAACTTAGCAATTAAAACCCTCGCTCTGTTTATAAAACCCCTTTTGAAATATGGATCGAGAAAATCTGTATGAATTTGAAGTTGAAAAGGAATATTAGACTTTTTGTGTAAAAAATAACCAACCAAACCTGTTTCAAATGGATCTTGAGTTGTTATGACTGAACTGGTTTTGTTAAAACCATTTTTTAAAATAATATTTTCCCCAATTTTTAAAGCGTCAAAAAAATAAGTCGCTCTAGATAACGAATTCGTAGGATACAAAAAAACATTACCAATCTTTTTAGGAGTTAGACTATGACTCATGTAGGAAAAAACAATGATATGCAATTCTTCCATCTTTGAAGTATAGCCATTTTGACGCTCTAAAACAGCACTTTTTTCTTCAAATAGCCTTCTGTCCGTACTTATCGAGAGAACCTTCATAAAGACTTAATATAGCACATTTTAGCCATATCTGGTAGCATTACGTTCATGAAAATAATCATAGCTACCCCAATATATCCACCAGAAATCGGCGGTCCAGCTACCTATACTAAAGAACTTTGTGAGAGACTCCACAAAGAACATGATATAACTATAATAACTTATACTGATTCAACAGAAGTATTTCCGGGAACAAAACTCATAGCGATAAGTAAGCAAGACCCACTGGCCACCCGTCTGAGAAAATATTTCTTTGCCGTCTGGAAAGAGTCAAAAAATGCTGATTTGATATATGTACAGAATGCTATGGCCTCTGGTTTCCCTGTCGCAATAGTCAGTATATTTCGCAGAATGCCTTTCATACTAAAGTTTGTAGGAGATGAAGCTTGGGAAAGAGCGACTCAACTAAAATTAACAAAAAAACGTCTAGAAGAGTTCCTGGAAAATCCAGACGGAAATTTAAAGACAAACCTGATGATGATCCTGCAAGGGTTTGTACTTCGTAGAGCAACAATCATCACCACTCCTTCTTTATACCTAGGAAAAGAAATTGTCAAAGCTTATGGAATAAAACCTGAAAGAAACAAAGTTAACTACAATGCTGCCGAGGAATCAGTGGTCCTACCATTTGCAACTGAACAAAAGAAACACCAGATTGCTACTACTGCTAGACTAGTTGCGTGGAAAGGAATAGATGGAATAGTAAAAGCCTTAGCCTTGATTAAAAAAAACTTTCCAGATGCAACCCTTGTTGTTGCTGGTGAAGGTCCTGAGATGGAAAATGTAAAAGCTTTGGTAAAAAAACTTAATCTAGAAAATAGTGTCAGTTTGCTTGGGAAAATATCCCGTGCTGAAACATGGCAGTTACGTAAAAACTCTGAAATCTATGTTCTAAACTCAACTTACGAAGGTCTGCCTCACACCGTTCTTACAAGTTTCGCCGCAATGATACCGACAATTGCAACAAATATTCCAGGCACAAACGAAGCTCTTTATCACGAAGACACTGGTCTTTTAGTTGAACCAGGAGACACACGGCAGTTAGCAAAAGCTATTGAACGACTATTTACCGACAAAGAGTTATGCAACAGATTAGTAAAAAATGCTGATAAACTGCTCAAAGAAAAGTTCTCATGGGAGAACCACGTAAAAACTCTAAACGGATTTTTCCATTCGGTTTTGTCTAAACCAAGAAACTAGTTTTGATATCCCCTCTTCTATAGATACTTTTGGTTTCCAATTTAAAAGTTTTTGAGCTTTCATACTGTCAGCATACATTTCATTTACACTAGCATTGTGGCTAGGACGACTTTTAACATTTGGTTTCATACCAGTTATTTTTTCAAACACAGAAATCAATTCCTTGAGAGAAACTGGCTGACTATTGGCAATATTTAAAATCTCATATTTGATTGGTGCCTCCATAGCAAGAACTGTAGCTTCAACGACATCACCAACATAAGTAAAATCTCTCTTACGAGTTCCCTCTCCTGAAAGTTCAATTTCCTCGTTATTAAGAAAAGCCTTTGCCCACTTATAAGGAACCATGTTTGGACGATTATTTTCTCCGTATACATTAAAATATCTCAAACATACGACATTCATATCAAAGTTATGATGATATGTATAAGCAAGCATTTCCGTAGTTTTTTTCGTAGCGCCGTAGGCCGAAAGAGGTAAATCAGTATTTTCCTCTTCCTTCCAAGGTATGTTTGGATTGTTTCCATAAACAGAACCTGAAGAAGCTAGGACGACTTTCTTTACGGAAAACTTTTTGGATAGTTCTAAGATATTTGTCGTTCCGTTTACGTTTACGGAGATATAAATGTATGGATTTTTAACGGCATCTCTAGTGTCAGCTTTCGCAGCCAAATGAACTACATAGACAGGCTTCTCTTTTTCAAATATAGATCGCATTTTTTCCAAATCGCAAATATCTACACGAAAAAGTCCAAAATTGGTATTGGAAACAAACGGAGCTACGTGACTTTCTTTAAACTCTGGGCTGTAAGTACCATCAAAGTTATCAACACAAACAACACGATACTTTCTTTTTAAAAGTTCGCTTACTAAGTTAGACCCGATAAAACCAGCACCGCCGGTGACAAGGACTGTTTTCATAATATTGTTATAAATAGGCTTATATTGTATGATAAATCGGTCATGGAAGCAAGGCAAATTAGTGAGGAATTACAACGTATTTCTGGATTATTAACTCCACTAGGTTTTGAACTAGATAGCGAACAACCTCATATAAGCGGAGAGAGATTTCTGATGACAAAAGATAAACTGGTCTTAGTTGGGAAAAGAACAAAAGATAGTCTTCGTGTCATCATAAAAACGAGTCGACTGCCGAAAGGAAAGGAGGAAATATTGCAAGAAAAAAAAGCTAGAGATGTCTTATCTTCTTTTTCATTCTCAAGAGAAGTCATCTTATTTCCGGAAGAAATATACTTTGGCTCTAATGGGCTATATACCGTATGGATTACTGAATTCATAGACCAAGAAAAAGTTTTTGTTTCTTATCCATTAGAAAAACAATTTTTTACTATTCTACGAGCTTTTGAAGCTCAAGAAGCTTTTCATGCAACCACATTTGAGCATAAACAAAAAGTTTCGAGAGCTTTTCCCGTTCTCCAAGCAAAAGAATATCTAAAAAATTATAAAGAACTAGAAGAATCAATTTTAAAAAACTACAACACTCCTGGAATAGAAGAGGCTTTGAAAGAGGGTTTTAAGATCATAAAAACAAACGAATCTGTAATGGAGACTTACTGCAACCATCTAACTCACACTGATTTTGTACCTCACAACTTTAGAATAAAAAATAACTCTATATACATGCTCGATTGTTCAGCCGTCCACTTTGGAAACAAATACGAAGGTTGGGCAAGATTTTTGAACTATATGGTCATTCACAACCCTGCCCTAGAGAAACTTTCGAGAGAATACATCTTAAAAAATAGAAGTAAAGATGAGTACTTGAATTTGAAATTAATGAGAATATACAAAATAGTTTATTTATTAAAGTTTTATACAGAATCACTTCCAAAAACTTCTGGCGATCTACACACCTTAACTACAGTTCGTATTGAGTTTTGGGAGGAAGTTCTTAGATGTGTAATGAGAAATGAGGAGTTAGATGAAAATATTTTAAAATCTTACCTAAAAAACCGTGACAGTCTGAGATCAACAGAAGAAAAGAAGCGCCAAAAAGAATTTGCTATAGCTTAAATACTAATACCCTCTCTTAACTCAGAGAGAATTTCTACATTGTTAACGGCAACAATAGTCTGTTTTTCTTTTGATAAACCTGTCACTTCTACCCCACCACGACCAACTATCATACCACCAGCTTCTCTGACAAAACCTATAGCGGCGATAATATCAACCGCTGTTAAATTACCATATATACTTGCTTCAATACGACCAGTGCCTACGAAACACAGATCGAGAGCTGAGGAACCAAAATTAGCCGTTTTATTTGCATGTCCTAGAAGAAACTTATAGGCATTTGTCCCCCAATCCCAAACTTCTTTATTTCTACCAACACGTATAAAAATATGAGCCGAAGAAAGTTTTGTTATATTTGATACATTGACTTTCTTACTATTTAAAAAAGCCCCCTTACCTTTTTCAAAACTAAATAATTCACGAGTGACTGGATTGTACACAGCTCCTACCAACGGAACGCCTTTTTCTACATAAGCTATAACTACCGAGAAATGAGGAATGGCTCTAGTAAAAGAAGATGTACCATCTATAGGGTCTATTGACCAAAATGATCCTGTGGAGATATCTACATTTGGTGATTCTTCTGAATAAATTATTTCCCCAGGAAATGCATTTATTATTTTTTCAGAAATGAAGTTGCTTATTTCAATATCGACATTAGTAACGATATCTCTTGGGTCATTGTTTTTTGTAGAAACTGTCATCTCTTTTTCCCTAGCCAAAAGTACTCTCTCTCCAGCTTCTTTGATCAAATTAATAGTAAACTTGTAACGATCGTTGGGCATATTTTTTATAAATTAATAAAATACTACATTATTTATTCAATTTCTCAAACACATCACTTTTCATACTATTTGCTATTCTATCCCAACTATAACGTTCTACCACCATATCATGAGCTTTTTTTATAATATTTTCTCGAAGATCTTTGTCGTCGAGTAAAAGCTTAACTGCTTTGACTATACTTTTTGGATTATTTGGTAAACAAAAAAGTCCAGTTTCTTTATTATCGAGAAAGTCTGGAATACCCCCGACTGCAGTGGCAATAACTGGAAGATTACTGGCCATTGCTTCTATAAAAGATATACCGAAACCTTCCGAACGTGATGCTCTGATAAAAATATCACAGACTGAAAAATACTTAGGGAGATCGACATTTGGAATTAGGTCTAAAAACTTGACTCTATCACTAACCCCTAAATCACTGGCTTGTTTTTGTAAACGCACTTTTAAATCTCCCACGCCAATAACAACAAACTTAATATTTTTTGGTAAATCAACTAGAGCAGAGATGACATCATCAATACCATTTTTATGAACCAATCTACTTGTTGTAACGAGAAACACCTCTCCTTCTTTTTTATCTAGACTTTTTTTTATATCTGTTTTATCTTTCTCGTTTATTTTTTTCGTAAAAACTTCCAGATTAACTCCGTTTGGTACGAGAATGCTTTTACCTTTATAGCCATTTTTTCTAGCACGTTCGAGTAAAAAGTTACTTAATCCCGTCAAAATATCTGTCTGTGACAAGGCCAACCTCCAAGACAAAGCTAGAAGCCCGAACCATCTATATTTTAAATGTACTTCTGAATCCCCCTCCTGCAAAGTTAAAACCATTGGAATTTTTTTCTTTCCAAGTAACCTCCTAGATATGTTAAGAACATATCCAGCCCCACTAGCAAATGTGACCATAACCCCCCACAGACAATGATAACTTTGATAATTATTTAAGTGCCAAGCCCTAACAGCTCCGCCGATAGGCAACCATAGTTTATCGAGAAGAGGAACCCCCATACCAATTCTATAGACCGTAACTTTACTTATTTTTTCAACTCTTGGTAAATCTTTTTGTAATCTAGCGGTTATCAAATCAAATTCAAACTCACTTGAAAGTCTGTCTGTTATCTCTTTAATAGATACTTCCGCACCACCAACAAACGGGAAATATGCCGTGGAAAAAATCAGGATTCTTTTCATCCCATTAGAAATAGGAAATCACGCACATCTCGTCTATTCCTATTTAGATTAAGTTTTAAGATTTCGACCATCATATCTTTCGATTTTCGTCATTTCTAACGGGATTCATGTTACTTCAGTAATTCTCTTAACACAGACTCCGGCACCTCTTTGTGAGCCTCCGTATGATGATGTCGAGTCTTGTGTTCTGTTTTATCTTCTATTTTATTTTCAGACTTATTTTCCTGTTTCGTTTCCGATTTTACTGATTCCATTTTTGGTTTACTTATAACACTGGCTAATGCGTCTTTTAAACTAGCCAGATTTTCTTTGGTTGGATTTTTCTTATCTTTTTCTTTGCGTAAATCACTTAGAGAAATAGGCTCTTCTCGCCTCTTCAGCGAGTCCGCCGAAGAGGCTGCCTCCTTTTCTTTTAATTCTTCGGCAATTTTCATGAAAGCTTGTTTCACTTCTACATTAACTTGATTATTTTTGGAATTATCTTTAAAACCAGAGTTTCTATGTGGCTCATTCCTTGATCTATCACTGAACTGCTGTGGCACTGTGGATGATTGTGACCTCGCTTCTCTCCTTATTTCTGGGGTGTTTCCCCCCTTATTGCTTTCCTTATTACTCTCCCTAGCAGTACCGACGTCATGCCAATCAACAATATTTTTTTCGACAGTAGCTCTAGGACGGCCAAACTGATCCCGTGAACTTTTGACAACCTCATTTCTATAGGTAATTTCTGGACGAGTTATGAGAGGTAGCGTTGTGGCAGAAAATGGCTGTGAGGAAACTCCGTTTATCATTAGTTTCAAATAGATTTGAGCAAAACCGAGATTAACTAAGTCGGCCGCCATAAACGTTGGGGCAAATTCTTTTTCTAACACTTCTGAATCAAAAGCTCCGACACGAAATGCAATCATTGTCCCAACGTTCCCAAAAACAGCATCTCTCACTTCTTCCTCCATCTGCTCTATATATTGATGAGCAATAGTTAGATTCAATTTGTATTTTCGTGCTTCAGAGAGAATGTCGGCAAAAGACTTGTTAGCGAAAGACTGAAACTCATCTACATATAAATAAAAATTAGGTAATTTTGCAAGTTCAGATTCGTTTTTATCAGCACGACTCATAGCCGCGAGATATATTTTTGTAATAAGCATCGAACCAAGGAGATTAGCATTCCCTTCACCAACCCTACCCTTTGATAGGTTTATGATCAAAATCTTCTTTTTGTCCATGATCTCGCGGATGTCAAAAGAAGACTTTGCTTGTCCAATAATATTTCGCACAAGTGGATTAGATGTAAATTGACCAACTTTGTTTTGAATAGCTGGAGTTGCTTCAGCTGCAAATCTTTCCGTGTATTTTGCAAATTCATCTACCCAGAAAGACCTGACTGATGGATCAGTAATATTATCGACGACTTTATTTCTAAAAACTTTATCGGAAAGCATTCTGTTTACACCGAGAAGTGTCGAACCTGGATATTCAAGAAGAGCAAGTAAAGTGTTATTTAAAATGTAAGCCATGCGAGCTGACCATGCATCAACCCAAATCTTTTCAAATGTAGACATAAGACCATTCACAACGAGATGTCTCTTGTCCGCACCAATATCTTCCATAATGTTGAAAGAAATTGGGTACTCTAAGTCAAAAGGTGCGAAGTATAGAACATCTTTTATGCGACTTTCAGGAATATAATCAAGTAATCTCTCAGCTGTCCCCCCATGCGGATCGACGAATGCTATACCATTGCCGTTTTGAATGTCCTGAATAGCCATATTTTCAAGTAGGGTTGATTTACCCATGCCAGTTTTACCGATAACGTAGACATGTTTTAGACGATCTTTAGCCTTGATACCAAAGCGCATCTTCTTATTTCTAGCGTCTGTTTCGGCAAAATATGTAATGTGATCAGAGTCCATCCCATTAGAAATAGGAAACATTAGTCCAGAGACTAGTGACCCTAAATGTATTATTTTGTAATAGTTTAACGACCATAATGTTTGTTTCCGCTATTTCCAACGGGATCCATGATTTCCTGCATTATAACATATATTAAAAAAGAATCATGATTTTCATATCATAACCTTCTTTTCCAGTAGAAATATTTAAAATCCTCTAATGACTAACTACGCACATGCTGTTGCCCCAGCCAACTCACTACTTTCACCCTTTACAGCTCCTGAACTATCAACACACCAATAAGTGCCCGTACCTTCTGGAACCTTTAATAATGCATTGACTGCCCAAGCTCCAACCGTAGCATTACACCTAGTCGCCACAGTAGCTCCAGTATCAGACCCTGCTGTTATCGCACTATCTATAGCATTCATTATATTTGGGTCAGCACAAGTCCCACTAAAATTCTGGCTGTCACCAGAAATGGCCTCTGCTTGGCTTCTAATGCCTTGCAGATTTGCTTTAACTGCAGTATTACCACCCTTATCTCTAGCAGTATTTAAAGACCCCAATACAACAGCAGACAATATTCCAATAATTGCGATGACTATCAAAAGTTCAACTAAAGTGAAACCTAACTTAGTTTTTTCTTTATTTGATATTTTCATGTTTTTTATTTTACCATTTATTTTTCTCTTCTTTTATCCTCCTAGCTTCTTCTTCTTCGATCTGCAACTCTAGAAATCTTTCTCTCTCTTTTGGTGTCCATTCTTTACCCTCTAATTGATCTTTAAGTAATTTTTTTAATTCTTCTTGTTTTTCAAGAGACAGGAGAGAATCTTTTTGGTTAATTAAATGTTCCATAAAACTATTAAAAAACTAAATTTTTAGTTTTAACAGTATATCATATTATACATTTTGTACTATAGTTACTTACTGCCAAGTGCTCCTTTTGTATATTTATTGGAGGCAGACCATAATAGCCAAGAATCTAGGCCTACATCATTTGTAGCATTTATCTGAGCTCTAACTTCGGTCGGTCCATAGCTCATTTTTAGACCAAAATCCTGTAGCCACGGTCTTAATTTATCAGGTGAAGTACTAGCGATTTTTGCTCGAAGAACAGCTGATTGCATAGCTATTTTGACTATCTCATATGGATGAGCCTCCGGCTCTTTGAAACCCTCAAAATCGGCTGAATAATGTGATGGATAAACCATTGGCGAAACATAGTCAAAATATGGTAAGGTATTTTCCAACACCTGACCTATACCCATATCGTCCAGGGCTGTCGTCGTCATTCCAAAAAGATCTGCTGAAGTCTTTAATCCAGAATCAATTAAATTGTTATGTAAATATTCAAAAAAATTCTTCAAAACTAGGATTTTGGGTGTAGTTGAACTCCATGGATAAGAAATGTCATTCATATTTCCATCAGATGGAAAACGTATGTAATCAAAATTTATTTCATCAAAACCAATCTTACGTGCTTCTTTTGAAAGCAAAATAATATAATCCCAATACTCACGACTTCCTGCATCAATCCATGAAATACCTTTTTGGTCTTTCCAAATCTCTGTACCACTCTCATTTTTTACAGCCAAATCTGGACGATATTTTACAAAGTAAGCATCTTGAAACACAGCAACACGTCCAATAACATAAATATCTTTCTTATGAAGAGTTTCAATAAAATCTTCTAGGTCGTTAACTCTGACTTCCTCTGAACCGTAACTATTTAGTTCTCTATTAGTAATAGGAAAAACAATTTTTCCACTATAATCTTTTATGTCTATAACAATAGTATTTAACTCTGTGTCATCTAAAAGATTAATCAGTCCGTCACGTAATTTTTTGTCTCCCGCAACCCAACTGGTCATATATATACCTTTTACAACAGATGGCGTGACAACATATGATGGAATAAAAACTGGCTCTGCTTTAGTTTTACCAGAAAGTAAATCAGCTAAGCCTACTTTTTGATATGAAATGTAGTGACCACTTAAAACTCTGGGTAAAATCACAAGAAAAAAAAGAATAAACAAGATAACAAAAGATAGATAAACTATCTTCAGATTTCTTTTAAATAAATCTAGCATACTGTTTTTTTTATCGCATACCTCCCGACTCCATTGTGTCGTCTTTAGGATAAACTGGAGAACTATCAACCAAAATTGGGGTGGTTTTTTCTTTTTTTACTTTTGGTTTAGGATGTTTTTTAGGCAAGACTACTTTAGTAGATAATCCAATAAGTGCCAGGCCAGAAAGTACAATAAAAGTTGTCTTCCAAAAAGTTGGAAAACCTGTAAATGGAACTAGAAAAATAAAAAGTCCTAGAAAAAATGTGCTCTTATGTTTGATCATAAACATATTATATACCCAAAAATATTTATCACAAAATAATATTTTATATCACCTCTACCAATAACATATTTGTTGAAAGACCTTTTGTGTTAAAAGGTACCCCCGCAGCAACAACCACTTTATCTCCCCTTTTTACCAATTTCTCTCTTAGACAATATTCTCTTACAATTCGAAGAACATCAGCTAAAGTATCGTATTTAGCGACTGTTACTACACTACAACCAAAAACAAGAGAGAGCTTCCGGGATGTTCTGTCATTCGGAGAAAGAGCAAGTATAAGTGATTCCGGTCTGTGTCTTGAAATCATACGAGCGGTAAATCCAGAATCCGTTAGAGCAACAATAACTTTTGCCTCAATATCATGTGCAGTTTTTACTACTGAACTTGTGACTGAATCAGAAACATCTATTTCTCCGTTCTTACCAACCCAAACAATTTCTCTTTCTGGATAATTTTTCTCCATCTCAATAGCAATACTTGTCATAGCAGAAACCGCCTCAATTGGATGTTTCCCTAGGGTCGTCTCACCTGATAACATTATTGCATCAGTACCATCAATAATAGCGTTTGCGACGTCAGAAACTTCTGCTCTTGTTGCTACAGGGTTTTTTATCATAGATTCGAGCATGTGAGTCGCAGTAATAACTGGTTTTCCCGCTGTATTACATTTCTTTATTATCATTTTTTGCAAACTTGGAACAGTTTCAAATGGTACTTCAATAGCCAAGTCTCCTCGTGCAATCATTATCCCATCTGATAGACTAATAATCTCATCTATGTTTTCTATAGCTTGAGGAGTTTCAATTTTTGCAATTATCCCAGCATCAGATTTTCTTTTTTTCAGAATATCTCGAAATTCTGTTATATCCTTTGGATATCTAACAAAAGAAAGTGCAAAATACTCTATTTTATTTTTCAAACCAAACTCAAGATCCTCAACGTCTTTTTTTGATATAGATCTTATTGACAGTGTTGAGTTAGGAAGATTAACTCCTCTTCGTCCTCTGATTTCCCCACCAACCAAAACTTTACAAACAATTTCATTTCCCTTTATATTTTTTACTTCCAGCCTTCTCTTTCCATCATCTAGAGAGATGACGTGCCCTTTTTTTACTTCCTTTGTGAGTGGTTTGTAATTTACAGACACTTTATTTTCATCACCTAGTATATCTTCCGTTGTTAAAGTGAAAGTTTTACCTTCTTTTAAAACTATAGAATCAGTTTTGAAATCCCCTATACGAATCTTTGGTCCACCAAGATCTTGTAAAATAGCAACTATTTCCCCAGTTTTCTTCATTACTTTTCTAAGATTATCTACACGGACTTGATGTTCGGTAAAATCACCATGAGAAAAGTTCAACCTCATCACATTCATACCGTTATTTACCAGTTTTGTTAACATTTCGACACTTTCTGTTGCCGGTCCAACTGTAACTACGATTTTTGTCTTCTTCATCGAATAAATAAATTGAATAAAATAAATTAAAAAACGAAGTAACCAGTCTAGCACAAAAAATTCTATTTTCCAAGACCACTTACTTTAACTTCTTTTCCAACATATCCTCCATCTTTACCAAGGTCATAGATATGAATCTCGTTTGTTGCTACTTCAACATTTGCGACCTGATCTTCACTTAGTACCTCCAAATGCTTGATTAAAGCTCTCAAAGTATTGCCGTGTGCCACCACCAGAACATTTTTTCCTTCTGTTAAATCCTTCTTTATATTTTCTTCATAGTAAGGAGCAACCCTTGCATGAACATCTTTTAATGTTTCACCACCTTCTATTTTTGTGTCCCATCCTCTTCGTATTTTCTGAAATTCCTCCTCACCAATTTCGGCTTTGACCTGCCACTTGTTTTTTCCCGTGTGTATCCCGTAATGCCTTTCGGTCAAAGCATTATGCGGAATATTTACAAGATGATGCTTACCAGAACTTTTTTTTATTTGCTCAAAAGTTTGATGTGTTCTTTTAAGGTCTGAAGTATAGACCTTATCGATTGTCTCGTTTTTAAGTAAAAGCCCAGAATTTCTAGCTTCAATTATTCCTTCATCTGCAAGATCTACATCTGTCCAACCAGTCCAAAGACCTAATTTGTTCCATTCCGAAAGACCGTGTCGAACTAAAAATAATTTAGCCATACTTTTATATTTATTTGTAATTTATCTTAAAAACTTTTTTACCTAGAAAAACTGCTTTTTTACCCAATGATTCTTCTATTCTGAGCAATTGGTTATATTTTGCAGTTCTTTCAGATCTACAAAGTGAACCTGTTTTTATTTGACCTGTTCCAAGACCAACTACAAAATCCGCTATAGTCGAATCTTCTGTCTCACCAGATCTATGAGAAATAATAGATGTAAATCCAGCATTCCTTGCCATTGTGATGGCATCTATTGTCTCTGAAACAGTTCCTATTTGATTTAGTTTAATTAAAATAGAATTACCACACCTTTCATCTATTCCCTTTTTTAATCTTTTTATATTAGTCACAAACAAATCATCACCAACAATTTGTACTTTACTTCCAAGACTTTTTGTCATTAATTCATAACCTTTCCAATCATCCTCAGAAAGACCGTCTTCTATAGAAACAATTGGAAACTTTTTTACCCAGTCAGCATAAAAAGCGACCATCTCGGCACTTGTCAGGACTTTCCCTTCTGTGTCTAGATGATATTTACCATCCTTATATAACTCACTTGCTGCGCCATCTATAGCAATTCCTATATCTTCTCCGGGAGTATACCCAGCATTTTTTATGGCTTCTAAAATAATTTCGATAGCAGATTCGTTTGAAGGTAAAGCTGGAGCATAACCACCTTCATCACCGACAGAAGTGTTTAATTTCCTAGATTTAAGTATTTTTTTTAATTCATGAAATACTTCTGCCCCCCACTGCAAAGCCTGGCTAAAAGACTTTGCCCCAGTAGGCATAATCATAAACTCCTGTAAATCAGTAGAATTCTCAGCATGTTTTCCACCATTTAAAATATTCATCATAGGAACAGGAAGTAATACAGTTTTTGTTTTTGAGATATCCTTGAAATATTTCCAGAGAGGTTTTTTCTCTGAACGTGCCTTTGCTTTCGCAAAGGCCAAAGAAACTCCCAGAATAGCGTTGGCGCCAAGATTTGTTTTGTTTTCTGTCCCGTCTAATTTAATGAGTAAATTATCTAAAGATTTTTGATCTAAAGCTTTACCTTTTAATAATCTCGAAATGACATTATTCACATTATTAACCGCTTCCAATACTCCCTTGCCTCCATATCGCTTCAAATCGTTATCTCGAAGCTCACAAGCCTCATGACTTCCCGTTGAAGCCCCAGATGGAACAGAAGCTCTGCCAAAAGAACCATCTGCCAAATAAAGATCTACTTCCACGGTAGGATTTCCTCTGGAATCTAGGATTTCTCTCCCAATGGTTTTTGTTATTTTCTGTTGCATCTTAATTAAATAAAACGAATAAAATCTCAACGTAAAAGACAGTCGAGAATAATTCTGTTAAAAGTGTGAGCACTAAGTGAGAAGCCTGGCTTCTCAAGACCTTTTGAGATCTTTTTTAGAAGAATAGAATACTGTGCTTTGTGCGCGCACCAGGATTCGAACCTGGGACCTCACGAGTATCAGTCGAGCGCTCTAGCCAACTGAGCTATGCGCGCACAAAGCAAATTAAATTATTCTTCTCTTACCGTCATTTACCGATCCAGGCCTGACAGAAACCAACTGAGCTACACGCGTACTATAAATAGAATTACTCAAAAAATATAGCAGAAAATCTTTATTTTAACAAACGAAAAGGGTCGGCACGAATGCCGACCCTGAAACCCGACGAACTGCCGTTAGTAGCGGCCACGCCCTTTGGCGTAGTCCTGTCGCCGATAGTCCGGCACTGACGGTGTCTGCCACGGCTTTGGTGAGATCACAAGTGTGACCATCGCCAGGAACAAAAGCCCGATCGCCACCAACGCCATGCCCCAGGGAAACTGGGTCAAGGACGACGAGTAGGATACGAAGAGCAACGCGACGGCTGTGAACACCGAGCTGACCAATGACAACCAGAAAACGAAAAGACGGATCCTTTTTGAAAGTTCCATAATCACACTCCTGCCACCATTGTACCACACATACTATACAAAAGTCAAGCATCAAAAAACCGCCAATATTGGCAGTTTTTTGACCTACCCCGAGTAAATCGAGGGGTATATCATCCTTTATTTTGTTCCGTTCATACTAGTCTTTCCCAGTTGTCTGATTGTTTAAGGACAAGACAATCATTGTCCATTCTGTCCGAATTACTGCGCCCCACATGTGAAGCGTAATAATACGGTCAGAATATCGACGCACATTTTTCTGTTTCTTACGAATCAGAAAACTTTTGTATCGCTAAAGTTAAACAATAGCGATACAGGTTTCAAATTGAATTATTCCACGACCAGCTTCCGCTAGCCGTGCCTTGTTACGACTTACTCCCTGTTACCGAATTTACCGTGGTCAAGCAAAAGCTCGCCTTCGGGTATTCCCGGTTCCCTTGAGTTGACGGGCGGTATTTGATGTTTTATAATATTACTATTATAATTCTCTTCAACACGGGGCAAGCGGTTTTCCCGCACCCTCGCGTTTTTCAAAGGTTGCTTATTCGATTTTTTTATCGAATTCACTTACAGTGCCATGATAAGTTTTAGCTTTCTTCCCAAGGGCCCGACGGCCCTCACGAAGTTTTACAATTTTATTAAATCCTTCATCACTCAAATGTATTTTCTCACAAACCATGAGAACGATCTCTCGAAACAGCACGTACGACTTGCCTTTCTTGGCTTGAAGTTTGTATTTGTCGAGAAACGGAAA
>JBAQTF010000008.1:0-23108 GCA_049296855.1 Minisyncoccia bacterium
AGTTACGACCGAGGACTAGAAAAAACTTTTCGCAGGAAAAGTTTTTGTATCTGAAAAGGTTTTGGAGAGTAAGAGATTTTAGAACTAATTCAAATATAACTCCTTGTTTCTCTTGTGTTCTTCAAAAGTTTTTGCGTAGTACATTTTTCCGTCTCTGCTAGATAGAAAATAGAGATATTTTGTTGTTATAGGGTTTAACGTGGAATTTATTGCATCAAGTCCTGGGTTACTGATAGGTCCCGGCGGGAGACCTTTGTATTTATAAGTATTGTATGGTGAATCAATTTTTAAGTCATCCAAAGTCAGTTCGTAGGTATTTTTACCATTTATATATAGAAATGTTGAATCAACCTGAAGGGGCATTCCTAGAGAGAGTCTTTTCCATAGTATTCCTGCAACAGTACGTCTACTTTCTGTGGTGCGAGCTTCGTTTTCGATAATAGAGGCCATGATAATAACGTCTTTTAGTTTGTGAGTCGAGGTTGCTATTGATCCAATACTAGAGATTTTATCATTAAATGTGTCATTCATTAGTTGTATAATATTTTCGGGTTTTGCAGTTGGAGAAATAAAATATGTGTCTGGAAAAAGATAACCTTCTTTACTCTTGGCTAGTAAAATAAATTTTCTCTTATTGAAATCAATCAAGTTTTTCCCCAAATAGTCTCCTATTTGGAGAGTATTCCAACCTTCTGGAATCGTGGCCTTAACCACGTTTAGGTGGTATTTACCATGAACAAGGCGGTAGGCTAGGTCAGTTGGACCAACACGCTCATCGAGCAAATAATCTCCAGCCATAACATTTTTCTCTCCACCAAGTAATATAACGTGAGCACTGAAGGTAAATCTGGATCTAATGACATGAGTGTCATACAAAGTGCTGGCTATACTCTGAAGGGATTCTCCTTCGCGAATATTTATAACTTGTCCAAGCGGAAAATCTGCTGGTGGTGAATGAAAAAATAGATATATAATTACTAAAACAATAAATCCAACCAAAAATGAAAGTCTTTGGTTTCGGTTAAAACTATTTATATACGTTGCAAACCTATTATATGCAGAAGTCTTTAGTTCAGGTTGTTCATCCATAATCTTTATATAAAACTCTATACTGGAAGGTCTGGAGGAGCTTCGGCTTTTCTAGACTCAATACGTGAGAATGTTGGTGTCGTTGAAACTCCTCCAGGGAAATGAAATATAGTGGCTAACTCTTCGGTGTTTAATACAAAATAAGGTCTTTTGTGTGGACTGTAGAAATAGCTACGGCGTTTATATGCATCTAACATTTCCTGTCTTTCTTTGTTTCTCTTTTTGTTACTTCTACTCATCCAAACAAAATATTTATATTTTTCTTCAGAACCACGGGTTGGTCTAAATCCATTTAAATGTGAATTAAAATGTGTGATTCCCCCGATAATACCCCCTATGTTTGAGGCATCAAAAACATCTTTTGGCGCAGCGTAGATTGTACGCATACCAACATCAAAACCATTTTTTGAGACACTTCTTGCTAGAGCTGAAATAGTTTCTTTTTCAACTTCGGTTAATTGTCTCCCTGTTCCAGGAATGTATTTATCATCTGGACCCTTCTCTCCCTTAGCGTTTTTTATTATGTCGTCAATTTCTTTTTGAGCCCCTTTTTGCCATCTCAGGTCGACTAACTTACCCCCACCTTCTGGATCTTTGTCTTCTGCTTTGTGTGCACGGATGATTATTTGTAGCCACACCTGACTTCCACGAGGCAAACTTCCAATGAATTCAATAAATGGCGTGAGAGGATCTATCTTGAATTCTTCTTTAGGGTCTTTTTCCATACCATAATCGACATAAGTTTTTATCGGAAATGGGTCAGGTTTTGTTAATTCAAATTCTGATGCCCAAAAACCATGTGTTTCTGGATTGTAATTAAAAGGTATTGTATAGTCTGGTATTTCATGTATTTCTATACCAGGGTATTGTGAGTAAAGATTTGCTTCGACCTGGCTTTTCATACCATTTTTTATCCATATGAAAAAATGTACAGCACCGTCTATAGAAACTATTTCCAGAGAGGAAGAAGATCTAACCTGCCCTTTCCAGTACTTTTCATACCAGTTTTTTTCTCCAACTAGTTGATACATTCCAGCAATACAGAACTCCATAGCTCTAGGAGATTTAAAAATTTCTCTTGGTAGTTTTATTTCAAGAAGAACGTAAGTTTGTTTAGCAAAAAACAATGCTCGTCTATAGTTAATCCAAAGATCACAAATAATAAGAATAAGAGCGGCGGGGACTAAGATATACGAAGCATAATAAAGAAACTTTAATGTAGACCTAACATTCTCGTCTGCAAAAAACTTAATATAAGGCTCGAACATACAAAGAATTATAACATTGTAGTACAAAAAAACCACCTGCTTTACGGTAGGTGGTTTTTTCTTTAGACCGCGCTGTATTTTCCTTCCTTTGATTTTTTAAAGTATTTTGGGTTCTGGAGGTTTACCATAATAGTATTTTCTTTGACATATCTTTCCTTCAGAACTTTTTTGATTATTTCGTCTTTTGTTAGAGGTCCATTTTTCGCAAGGACGTTTCGGATAACGTCTTTAACTACACCACTCATATATCCCCACTCAGATAAAGCATATAGTCCACGTCCGACAAGAACAAATCTAGGATCTTTTATAAGTTCGTTGTGAGTCGTCGCAACATGAGCTTTTTTCTTAAATAGTTCTGTTATTAGTTTGGCAACTTCTCGGAAATGTATTGGAGAACCGTGACGTCTAATAACTAGATATGCATAATCTCTCATACCTTTTGCATTGATATTTGGAGATTGTGATTTACCCCATTCACCTAGAGGATTTTTATCTATGAGTTTAGAAAGAGCCAACCATCTTTTAGCAATCTCTTCATTTTTATATTTATCAGAGATATCTTTCAGTTGTGCTAAGAATTTTTCAACCATGTCTGATTCAAGAAGTATTTCATCATCAGAAAGTGTTGAGTAGAGTTCACGAAGTGAGGTGTGAATTTTCTTTGACAAGTCTTTATCTATATACCATCGATGTTTAAATTCTTCATCTTCTTTCTCTTTCGTAAAATCTTCTCCGACTACTAGTAAAAAATGAATTTGATTTTGTGTAGACTTGTCTTTTGAAAAATGTTTAAGAAGACTTTCTTCAGATACTATTCCACCTAACTCTGACATTACATTTCTTATTTCGTCAAAAGCTGGTTTTTCCTTCTGGTATTCTTTTGATTTACGTATGTTTATTATTGAATAGTTTTCAATCTGTCGTACTCTCTCACGAGTTATTTTATATTTCTTACCGATAGACTCAAGAGTCATTCTTTTTGTGTCGTTTCCGAGTCCAAAACGGCTAATTAAAACGTCTTGTGCACGTTCGCCAAGTATAGAAAGTATTCTTTTTACAACCTGTTTTGGCTTAAATGTGATAGGTGTTTTCTCTGTCATAAGATATATTCTAATATGGTATTAATTACTATTACCACGAATGTAATGTCATTTGTATCACTATACATCAAATCCGTCAAGCCTTGACCTATCAATAGTCAAACTAGTCTAAACCACTACAAAATTTATAAGTTTGTTTGGGACGAAAATAATTCGTTTTATTTCTTTACTCATTAACCATTTATTTACGTCTGGTAGTCCTTTTACAATTGATACAACCTCAGCTTCTTTTGCGTTAAAAGATACAATACACTCTGCTCGGACTTTATTATTTATCTGAATGGCGATTTTTATTTCACTTTCTTTTATTTTTTTCGGATCAGCCTTAGGCCATTTTTCAAGAGCAATTAGTTTTTTATTTCCGAGTGAGTTCCATATCTCTTCCGCGATATGTGGAGCAAATGGAGAAAGGATTTTTAAAAACATTTCGAAGACTTTCTTATTTACAATCTCTATTTTTTCCATCTCATTTACCAGTATCATCATAGCTGATATGGCTGTGTTAAAGGCCATATTCTCTATGTCGTCGCTAACTTTCTTGACTGTTTTATGAAGGAGTCTCTCAAATCTCTGATGCTCAACAGATTTTTTAGCTATTTTTTTTGATACTTTCTCTTGAAGTCTCCAGACTCGTTCAAGGAACCTTAAGACACCAAAAATATTATCTTCTCCCCACACTATAGCTTGGTCAAATGGTCCCATGAACATTTCATATGTTCGAAGTGTATCTGCTCCGTACATTTTGACAATTTCGTCTGGGTTTATAACATTACCTTTTGACTTAGACATCTTTTCTCCACCTTTAATCAAAATAAGTCCATGCGAAGTTCTCTTTTTGTATGGCTCAGAAGTTGGTACAAAACCTATATCATATAAAAATTTATTCCAGAAACGTGAGTATAGAAGATGAAGTGTTGTATGCTCCATTCCACCGTTGTACCAATCAACAGGCATAAAATGTTTCAATTTTTTTGGATCAGCAAATTTTTTGCTATTCTTAGGGTCAATGTATCGTAGGAAATACCATGAGGATCCAGCCCAGTTAGGCATGGTATCCGTTTCCCTTTTAGCCTTATTCTTACATTTTGGGCACTTCGTGTTGACCCATTTTGATATTCCAGCTAGAGGCGATTCTCCTGTGTCTGTAGGCTCATATTTGCCTATTTTAGGCAGTTTAAGGGGCAAGTCCTTCTCTGGTAATGGTACTACCCCGCAGGCTTCGCAGTGCACCACAGGAATCGGTTCTCCCCAATATCTTTGTCGTGAAAACACCCAGTCACGAAGTTTATATTTTGTAATAATTTTCCCACCGACAAAACCAGTGATTTCCTTTTTTGCTTTCTCAGAATCATGTCCTGTAAATCGTCCTGAATCAGTCAGGATTCCATTTCCAGAATAAATCTTGCCTTTAACTAAACGTTTGAAGCTCAAAAGATGATTTTCATCTTCCATTTTTTTTAAAATCTCTTCTTCTGTCAACCACTCAATTTTAAAGTTTCCCTTTTCGTCATGTTGCAAATTTTTCTCCGACATTTCTTCATCAACAAGTTCAAAATGAAGCCCTATTACCTCTATGTTTCGAGCAACATTTTTAGAAAATGCAAAATAGTGATGGTGCATTTTCTCTGTTTTTCCTACGAATTTTATATTTGTATAGCCAGTTTCCTCAACAATCTCTCTCTTTGCTGCATCAACTTCATTTTCTCCTTCTTCTATTCCTCCTCCAATAAAAAGTGTTCCACCAAGCTTTGGTCCCCAATTCAAAGTCAAAAACTTTTTCTGTTTTTTATCTTCCACAATAGCTATAATGCTTTTTCGGAGTTGTTCATTTGGTAATATTGGTCCAGTTTCTGGTTCAATGACGATTTTCACCGGCAAATTGTATTTTTTTGCAAAAGTAAAATCTCTCTCATCATGAGCTGGGACAGCCATAACTGCTCCTGTACCATATGTTGCCAGAACATAGTCAGCTACAAAAATAGGAATTTCTTCTCCTGTCGCAGGATTGACTGCCTTGACACCTTTTAGTTCGATTCCGGTTTTTTCTTTATCCTCGGCAGTTCGCTCGATCTCTGTCTTAATTTTTGCAAAAGCTACGTATTGTTTTACTTCAGCGCGATTATTTAATACATCTTTGTGACTTTCGTCACAAGCTAGTGTCACCCAAGGATGTTCAGGTGACAAAACCATGAAAGTTGCTCCATATAAAGTATCTGCTCTGGTTGTAAAAACAGGAATACTTCCAGGTTTTTGGCCATGTCTAAAAACTATTTTAAAAGGAATTTCTGCTCCCTCCGACTTTCCTATCCAGTTTCTCTGTTGAATTTTTATTTTTTCTAGATAATCAACAGTGTCCAGATCTTTATCAAGTCTATCTGCGTATTTTGTAATACGGATCATCCACTGTTCTTTTTCTCTTTTTTCGACTTTTGTGCCACATCTCTCGCAACAGCCGTTCACCACCTCCTCGTTTGCAAGGCCAATTTTATCTTTCGGACACCAGTTGATGTCTATTTTGGCCTTATATGCGAGATCATGTTTTAAGAATTGTAAAAACATCCACTGTGTCCATTTGTAATATTTTGGGTCAGTTGTATTTACCTCTCGCGACCAATCAAATGAAAATCCAAGTGATTTTAATTGTTTTCGAAAATTATCCGTATTTCTCTTTGTAACGACAGCAGGAGGAAGTCCCGTTTTTATTGCATAGTTTTCTGTGGGAAGTCCAAACGCGTCCCAACCGATGGGGTATAGTACGTTGTAACCTTCCATACGACGTTTGCGAGAAACAATATCCATTGCAGTATTGCTTCGGATGTGTCCAACATGTAGTCCATCACCGGATGGATATGGAAATTCAATAAGAGAGTAAAACTTCTTTTGTTTTGAATTGTCTTTAGCTTGAAAAACTTTCTTTTTCTCCCAGATTTTTTGCCACTTTTTTTCTAAGCTCTGATGGTCGTAGTCTCTTTTGGTATTTCTCTTCATATTTCTCAATGGTACAAAAAAATACCACTATAGTCCACAGTTGATCTACACGGGTATTTTTTATTCGGTCTAGCGAATAGGCACAGGTTTACTGTACATATTTGGATTTATTGTCAGTTCAAAACAATAGTTACCTACTGGATGGGCCCACGATACGTATCCGATGGGACGCGCATAAATATTTGGCTGTGTTGCATCTGGTGTAGCTTTATTGAACTCAGCACAGAGTTTATAGGTTGTGTTCCCTGTTTTTTCATATTGGTAGGATTTAGTTGTTTGTAGATCAACTGGAATAATTGAATAACTTACTCCGGCAACATCATTTAGTGAATTCGGCAGGACTCCCTTAGTTGTATAGTACATTTCTATTTGACTGTTTATATTTGTTAGATCATTTATCTTCTGTTCGTCGTATTTATATAGTCTCTGAGTTCTAGGTGAACCGAGTACGCTAAATCCCCAAACTATTGATCCAAGAACAATGGCTAGTGCAAATGATCTCCACATCATCCTAGATTTTTCATTTAACTTATTTCGAATATCAGAAATATAATAAGCAAACACACTCCCAGCTATTACAAGAAGGACAAAGATTTTTAGAAGGAAGCCTGTTGTTAGTTCTTGTCCATCAATAAAGTAATATAAAATTGTAATTAAGTCTCCAGCCATAGCAAGTCCAGCAATAAAAAGAGTTATATATGTAAGCCATTTATGAATACCAGTGCCTCTTCTTTCTGGATTAGCTACATAATCCTTTGCAATTATCCACATTAGTAAAATAAATATTGGAAAGAAAATTACTAGAATAGCCACTGGCCATGATATAGATTGACTTCCATAATAATCATAGCCGTTAGTAATTTGAGGATAGGCAGAATTGATTACAGAAAATAATAGATTAATAAGACTACCTACTGTAGTGTACAAAGCAACTGTTGCTCCCAAGTTTAGAAAGAAATCTTTCGCATTATTTTTTGATTGCGGATTCATAGTTTTTTATTAAATTTATTAACTACTCAGTCGTTTCTCCATCATACTCTGCTTCATTTTCTACGGCCTCTGCCTTTGTCGCTCGTATTATACCATCTTTATGATGTGCTGGACTATATATAGTGTACATCTTTAGAGACGTATCAGAACTAGTATTCATTACATTATGCTGAGCTCCTTTTGGCACTACCACTGCGTCGCCATCGGAGACTTCGTATTCCGTATCGTTTATTACGATTTTTCCCTTTCCAGATTCAAATCTAAAAAACTGGTCGTTGTCGGCGTGGATTTCACTTCCAATCTCTTCTCCGGGCAACAAACTCATAAGCACAAGCTGACTTTCCTCTCCTGTATAAAGTACTTTTCTAAAATTTTCATTTTCAGTTGTGGCTTTCTCGATATTGATTTTAAATCCTTTTTTCATCTCATGATTATATCAAATCTTAAATTCAATCACATCTCCATCTTTGATTATGTACTCCTTACCTTCCGTTCTCACCAGTCCTTTTTCACGAGCTGTCGCATATGAGCCAGAAGAAAGTAAATCATCACAATGGATGACTTCTGCGCGAATAAACTTATCCTTGAAATCTGTATGGATTGCAAGGCCGGCGACTGGTGCAGTTGAGTCGCGGAGAACTGTCCATGCACGAGTTTCATCTTCTCCAGTTGTGAAGTATGTTATGAGATTGAGTAATTTATATCCAGACTTGATTAAATTATCAATACCATCATCTTTTCCACCGAGTTCTGTTCTAAACATTTCTTTTTCTTCACCCATCAAATCTTTCAATTCGTTTTCTATATTCGCATCTATTAACACATATTGACTCTTGTTTTCATTAAAGAAATCCAAAAGTTTGGCCCATCGAGCGTCTTTCAATTCATCGAGGTTTTTTCCACCAGCTTTTTTGTTGAGGGCGTACATTATTGGTTTTGCCGATAACAGACTTAGCATTTTTACAACGATTTTTTCTTTCTCATCAAGATTCATAGTATTAACCATTTTACCATCTTTTAGATGTTTTTCGACTTTTTTCAACGTATTTTCTTCAAAAACAGCATTTTTATCGCCCTTTTTGACCTCTTTTTGCAAATTTGAGAGTCTCTTGGAAACGGTTTCTTCATCAACTAAAATGAGTTCAAAGTTTATAACTTCGATATCTGAAACTGGATTTATCCCGCCGTGGACATGGATTATTTTTTCGTCATCGAAAATTCTCACAACCTCCAGTATTGCATCGGTCTCACGAATGTTAGATAGGAATTTATTTCCAAGGCCCTCTCCTTCCGACGCACCTTTCACTAGCCCGGCAATATCAACAAACTCGACAACCGCCGGAATAGTCTTTGCTGATTTAGAAAAAGCAGAAAGCTTCCAAAGTCTCTCATCTGGCACAGGCACTATTCCGACTGAAGGATCAATTGTACAAAAAGGATAATTTTCCGCCGGTACAGACTTTTTGGTCAGTGCATTAAAAAGTGTAGATTTTCCCACGTTTGGTAAGCCGACAATAGCTATTGATAACGACATGGTGTTCACTATACAACAAAATTACATTTTTAAAAATAGTATAGTTTTGTCTCGAACTTATTTTATACCATCCAATGTATCTTTTATTTTTTTAACTATTTGGTCTAAAGTATAGTCTGTCTTTACAATGTATCCATAGATATTACTTTCCATTGCTTTAGCTACAAAACCTGTATTATCAAGGAGTGTTAGTATCACTACTTTTGCCTCTTTCCCCCAAGAGTCTTTTCTTAGTTGTTTGAGCATTTCTATTCCGCTGACTTTAGGCATTAGTAAGTCTAACAAAATAATATCAGGATGAAATTCAAGAGCTTTTTCCAAACCTTCCTCACCATCAAATGCACCTTGAGCCTCAAAACCAGAGAGGTTAAATTTATCCACCAACACTGTGGTCAAATCGTTATTATCGTCAACTATTAGTATCTTTCTTTTATTTTCTACTTTTTCCATATGTTTATTATAATATTTATTTTTTAAGAGTGATAGTAAAGGAACTTCCTACATTTTCTTCCGATACAAAACTTATACTTCCGTCTATCAGTCTTACCATAGATTTTACCAGATATAGACCTAAACCGGTACCTTGACTATCCTGAATACCACGGACGTTATCTGCTCTAAATAATTTACTAAAAATACGATCTTGTTGAGCTTCCGGAATTCCTAATCCATTATCGGACACAGTTATCCTCTTTTCTCTACCAGATTCTTCAAAAATAATGGAAATACTCCCGTTTTCTGGGGTATATTTTACTGAGTTTAAAATTAAATTTTGGATTACTATACGTAATAGTTTTGGATCACTTTCAATATTTTGCAAAAGACCGTTGTATTGTCTGTCAATCTTGAGATTCTTTTTGTTTATCATGAGAGATAACTCCTCTAGTATACTTTCTGATAATTCTTGGACATTTGTAGGTTTTATATCTACTGGAAGAGTTCCAATTTCTATTCTAGAGACATTTAGAAGTACATCTACCAAATTAATCATTTCATTATTGGCGTTGTGCAGTTTATCAATGTATTCTTTTTGTTTAGGAGAAAGCTCCCCGATGTCCTTGGATGTCAGCATCTCAGTTACCCATTTTGCTGTTGCTAACGGAGTCCGTAGTTGGTGTGAAGCGAGAGAAACAAACTCAGTTTTCGCTTTATCAAGAAGTTTTTGTTCTGTAACATCAAAAATCATTGCTAGACCAGTATGTGATAAACTACTCGGGCTACCGATTCCAAAAACTGATAATTGTACAGAACGTACTTCACCACTTTTTGTAATCATGTCTACATCTCTTCTGTTTATTGGGATGTTTGATTTATAGTATTGGAAAAATTGTTCAGCTTGATCTTGATTTTCCCCCGAGAGATAAGAAAAGAAATTTTTGTCTTCTATGTCTTCGGGGAACACCCCAAAAAATCGTAGAGCTGCTTTGTTTGGATCATGAATTTTAGCATTTTTATTAAGCATTATATATGGTACTGGAGCGTTGTCGTATAGTTTTTTAAATTGTTCCTTTGATAAAGCAATTGATTTTGTCGCCATTAAAATCTCTAAATTAAAACGTGAGTCGTATGTTATTACTAAATAGAAGATGTAAGAAATAAGTACAACGATCACAATTAAAGAAGTAAAGACAAAATCCAATAGGTATGTTTCCCCTACAGAATCTTTTATAAAATCTTTTAATATAAAAATCATGCCTACTAGAATAGATAGAAGAGCAAGTGAAAATAAGAGATGTTTGATATAGGGTTTAACTCCGGACATTTTTGATGTAAAGGCAGTTTTATTTTTTAGCCTTACCTATTATTGACTCAACAGCATTACTTATTGTCTTAAGAGATTCATTGGATTTCACGATATAACCACGGACACCATATACAATTCCTTCGTTTACTTTATCAATACTTGAAAAGTTAGAACTAATCAATACAGGAATTTTATTTGATTCTTTATCTTTTTGTAAAAGTTTTAGGAAGTCAATTCCACCTAAATTTGGCATCATTAGATCAAGTAAAATTAAGTCTGGTCTTTCTTCACCTACAACTTCTAGACCTTCTCTACCATCCCTCGCTTCAATAACTTTATAGCCAAGTTCAGTCAAGAATTGGTTTACGGTCTTAATAAATGTTTCGTCGTCATCAATCAAAAGTATTTTTTTCATATTTTAAAAGTTAGTATTATTTTTTATCGTTACTATCAAAAAAATTGTTTACTTCTTTGACGATTGTATCTAGTGTTTCATCAGATTTTATTATATACCCTTTGACACCAAGAGATACTCCTTCACCTATATTAGTAATAGTAGACATATTTGAGGTAATAAACACGGGCACCTCCTTTGAGCCAGTATCTTCTCTAAGTTTATGGAGAAAGGTCATGCCGTCCATAGTAGGCATTTTTATATCCAAAAGTATCAAGTCGGGTTTTTCTCCTTTAGCAATGTCTAAACCTTCTAGTCCATCAAAAGCGGATATCGTTTCATAACCCGAAGATTTTAATTTATCAGATATTGTTTTTTGAAACGTATTATTGTCATCAATGATTAGAATTTTTTTCATTATTTTTGATTTTTAACCTGTGTTTGTAATGGTAACATAAAGAAAAATACACTCCCAACGCCCATTTCAGAGACAACTCCTATAGACCCACCGTGTCCCTCCACGATGCCTTTTGCTATAGATAGTCCGAGTCCAGAACCTTTTTGTCCCGTTTGTGATTTGTTGCCTAGCTGTTTAAATCTAGTAAACAGTTCTTTCATGCCGTTTTCGCTTATACCTGGACTAGTATCAGACACACCTATGATAACTGAGTCAGGTGCATTTACGAACTTATTTTCTGGAAGTGAAACAGATGATTTTGTAGCCAATCTTCCCATTTCTTCATTTATCTTAGCTCCAGCTTTGTGATGGATGGCGAAAACTAGAATAGATCCTCCTGGTGTGGTAAATTTTACTGCATTAGATATGAGATTATTAAGAACCTGTTTTATCCCTGCTTGATCAGCTAAAACTTCCGCAGGTAATTCATTGTCATATACCACACTCATTTTCAATTTAGCGTCGTCACTAGATGGTTTAAAGAATTCTGCGCGGTTGTCTATTATTTTCTTTATATCTGTTGGCTCTTTTTTCACTTCAAACTTACCCGCTTCGAGTTTTGATATGTCTAGTATGTCATTTACAAGACTAAGCATACCGGCACTGTCACTGTTTATCATTTTAATGTACTCATCAAAGTCCTTCTTCTCCATTTTTTGCTGACCATCGCGTAAAAGTTCACTGATTTTATTTATTCCTGATAGAGGTGTCCGTAGCTCGTGTACTATCATTGATGTAAACTGTTCTCGGAGTTGTTCTACAGCTCTTTCAGCTGTAACGTCATGGAAAATGACAACCCCACCGACGACAGTTTTCTCAAGAGAAGATATGCCAGTGTTAACCGGGAAGACGAAAATTTTATAGAATTTGTCGCGGATTAAGACCTCTCCTGATTTAAATGGTCTGTTTAGTTTTACACTTTCCTCAAGCTGTCCTCTTATATCAAATTTGCCCCCCAGGTTATCAATGAAATCAAAAATAGTCAGATCTTTTTTATTTGGTAATCCAATAACAGAATGTGCTGATGGGTTTGCTACCATGATTCTGTAGTTGATATCAGTCATAACAACACCATCAGCCATACTTTCCACCATAGCGTCTACTTTTTGTTGTTCGGTCTTGACCACACTCTGTAGTGAAGTTACTGCTTTGGATGCCTGCTGGATGATTTTATAGAGGATTGTCATCTCTTCCTCTTTATAGAGTCCAGACTTTGTGTCAGCAACTGTTAAAACTCCCACTACTTTTTCATCGATAACAAGTGGAATGTTGAAGAATGAGCGTACAGGGTCATCTAACTCTTCTATTATGATGGCTCCAGAGATTATCTCTTTTACATCTTTTTTATCGAACTCACGATCAAGAAGAGCAGAAAGTGATCCAAGCATTCTGTCTCTGATATCATTCACAAATCTTTGATGCACGGACCTTTCAAGATGCATCTTGAAAATAAGTTTCTCCGGACCCAAAAGCATGTATGATACAGCAGAATAGTCTATAAACTGATGTAGGGAGTTTATTATAATATCAATAATCTGTTGGACATCAAGGGAATAACCAATACGGTCGCCAAGTTCTTTCAAAATAGCCAATTCGTACATTCTTCGACTAACATCTTGTTCTCTTTTTGCAAGAATTTTCTTATCTATTTGATTTTTAATTAAAAAATATACACTTGTGGCGATACCACCAATACCAAGAAGGAATGATACAACAGTTAATGTCATTTTTTAATCAAGAAAAACTATAATTAATTACTTATGCTGTTTTTGTAAAAGACTGAAGCCTTGTCACAGCATAAATAATAGAGATTGCGGCAATGGTCAGAAATATTTTTTCAACACCCTCACCAGCAGATGGTGTAATCGCAATCACTTTCCAACTCTCAGTTAACAACTCCCAAAAATGTTGAACGGAAAGAGCCCAAATAGCAATAATCATAGGGCCAGCAATAGCACGACCTATTTGTCCTAGGAAAATTTTTGCACTAAAGACATATGCACCTACCACTCCAGCCATTATAAAAGCCAAAAAATGGTGTGCCCCGAGTTCAGATAAACGTGATGTGTTATATATATTTATTAAAGATTCAGTGAAATTTGGAAGAATAAAAACAGCCAGGAGAATAACAGCAGAAATAATTCCCCATATCTTGCCTGTATCAATACCAGTAGTAGTACCAGCACTATCTGAGCTTCCAAGGTTGGCCAATGTTTTAAATGCAAAGTAGAAGGAAATCATGGCCAAATAAAACATAATGTGCCACCAGATATCTTTAGACTCATCTGAAATATTATAAATACCGAGATCAGCCATTTTCTGAAAGACAGTAATAATGAAAAAGGTTCCAGTTCCAATAGCAAGATATGACAGGACAGTCTTAATACCAGACTGACTAGATGCCTTGAAAGCATTGTATGTCATTATTGTCGCAACTAGGAAACCAACTGAAGAAACGTAATAACCCAAACTTATAAGTGTTTCTGTGTTCATAAATTATTTGTTAATGTTTATATTAGGATACTTTGCAAAAATAGAACCTAGAGCGTTTTTGACTATCTGACCTGATAGTTCAACATACTGATCCACTAGATTCTGTAGTGTCTCTTTTGGATTAACACCTACACCTGTGACTTTCCCATCATTATCAACCATTAGTCCAACGACACTACGAGCTTTTAGAATCGCAATCTCAGGGCCTAAGATGACCGATTGTTTTTTAATAATTTCGCTTATTAGGGCAGTATATTGCTCTACTTCGTCCATATAAATTTTTTATTTAATAAAACGCTGTTAATTGCAAATATTATACCATTTTTATGTCTAGTATAGATAGGAATACCTGTTGATTACTCAGTAAGACTCACTAGTAAGCCTTTCTACCATACTTTTCGAATCGCCTTACCCACTTTGCACGACGTTCAGATGAGATTTTCTTCATTGGCCCAACCTTTTTCATTTTCGTAGAAATACCAGCGAACCACATGATACCATCTTGAATTTCATTTGTATTATCACCAAAAAGAAAACGAGCAAAAAGAGGATGAGCATCGGATGTAACAAAAACTCTACCAGTTCTCCCTTTCAGAAGTCTTGTCCAAGCAAGTCCATTTGGCCAAAATTTATATGCGAAGCCTGGCAGCCAAGCTCTGTCAAACAAACCCTTGAGTAGTGCAGGCATTGTAGACCACCAAGATGGGTAAATAATGACAAAATGATCGCACCATCTAACATCCTCCTGGAATTTTTTCAAATCTGGTTCAAGTTCTTGGATGGTTTTGTATCCTTTGTGTAGTATGGGGTCAAATTGCATATCCCCAAGGTTTGATCGCCTGGTTTGGTGACCAGCTCCCCTCGCTCCTTTTGCATATGCATCAGCAAATTCACAACACATACTTTCTGTGTCGGGGTGTCCTAGTAATACATAGATCTTTTTTGACATAATTTAATGATCAAATCAAACCTTTCAAATCAGTTTTATATTTTTTGACGATATTCATAGTTGCTGTCATCTGATCGACACCTTTTTTTATTTCCTCTTGTATTTCTAAGGCGATTTTCTGAAATAAATCTGGATTTTTCTCTGACATTGTAAAAACTTTATCTTGATCAGCTTGCGGAACTCCTTTCATCTTGGCTTCTAACATCTTTCGAAAAAGAAGATCTTTCATTGACATGATCTTGAAATTTAATCAACTAGCCCATTATACTATATGATATAATGTAATGAAAGATATGGTGCACACAAATACAAAATCAAACGGTATGAAATGGAAATATGTTGTTGGACTCGGTATAGTCGTAGCAGGAAGTTTTATCGGAATGATGTTGTATTACAATCTTGATTGGTCACTCCTATCATCCCTTTCGTTTTATGAAAACTTAGCAAATCCATCCATGCGTATTATCAGAATTCAAGAAGGATTACGAAAAGAGGAGATAGCGCAAGTCGTTGGAGATAAACTTGGTTGGGATGATAAAGAGAAAAGTCAATTCATAAATGCTCACTTAGTTATGAATACCACCAATCTAGAAGGAGAGTATTTCCCAAAAACGTACATGATTTCAATAAATGATAGTCCAACTGATGTAACGTCCACCATGCTTCACGAGTTTTCTGTGCAGACAAGTAGTATAAAAAAACCAAAATCAACACAAATAGTTAACCAAGATACTGCTGTAAAAATTGCCTCTATTATTCAACGTGAAGCTGGAGGCAAAAGTGACATGAAAATTATTTCTGGAATTATCTGGAATCGGTTGTTCAATGGTATGAAATTGCAGATAGATGCAACATTACAGTATGCGAAAGGTTCCGAGGAGGATGGTTGGTGGGAACAAGTTACTCCAGAAGATAAAAAAATAGATTCCATTTATAACACCTACCTACACACTGGTCTCCCACCTAGTGCTATCTCAAATCCTGGCCTTGCTGCTTTGGAGGCCGCTTATAATCCACAGAAGACATCTTGTTTGTTTTACATGCATGACAAAAAAGGAAAAATTCATTGCGCTAAAACGTATGAGGAACACAAAAAGAATATAGAAAAGTATTATTAGACATCACTAACTTTTTATGACAATAATTATATCATAGAGTATAATGTAAGTATGGATACAGAAGTTTCTAAAAAAATTCAAGAGATAGAAGAAAAAGTGGATAGAGTCTACATTATGACGGATAAGACTCGAAAATATTTTATGTGGACAGCGATTATCTTTCTTGTCCTTGTTGTCATTCCTCTTTTAGTTTTAATGTTTTTTGTCCCCTCCTCTCTTTGGACTTATTCAAATACTATTTATCTGACAACTCCTTAGGACTTTGAGGTAGAGAAAGGCCGTGTGGGAAACACGGCCTTTTGGAAATCTTGGCGGAAAAAACTAGCAATCGAACTGAACTAGTCCATGCGTTCGGTCATGTCTGTCCGAAGACAAGGGTTACCGTCGCACGACGGGCTGTAGACGCAACTGATGCTCTTGTTGTGGAGTGGGCACCCTGGAATGATATGATCACTCCTCTCTAACTCACTTAGGAGCATCAATCTACCTCCGCTTACGCGGGTTGACTTCACCCTTATCAGTGGAGATTGAAAAAGTGCCAGTTCCTTCTGAATCTCCAAACGGATTGGGTCTCGCTCTGCACGACGCCGGATCGAACCAGACATACAACACCCCCTTGAAAAGAACGTTACCTCTCAATGCTAGACCTATTACAGAACAATGTCAAAGGTCTTCTATAAGAAGATCTTTTCTCCGTGAGCTTTCCAACGTTTTATTAGATGATAAGCACAAGCAAGGTATATTAGACCAACTACAAAGAAAAGCATTTTGTTTGAAGATATAGACATACCAATATTTGTGCCGAGTATAGGTACGAGTCCAAGATTAACGCCGGATATTACAGTTACAAAAAATGCTACTTTATCTAGAGTCTCATTCTTCCCAAAGATTTTTTGTCCATCGGCATTCCATCTATAAACCAGATATAAAGAAACAATTCCAGATACCAACCAACATAGTATAAGTAGACTACTAGTCAGTGGAATTGGAAAAATCTTTAGAGCTACGGGATAGCCTCCAATAAATAGTGCTACGGCCGCGAGTAATAATCTAATTATTGACCAAAGAAAACTATACCGTTCTAGTTTCATTGGTGTTGTGTGTATTTTAATATCCATAAATATATGGTTACTTGATATGAGAACATTATAACATGAATAAATAAAGGGTTGAGGCATCACTATCAACTTGTATGAATAATGAATTTTTGTTAATCTAGTCTTTATTGGGCCCGTAGCTCATCTGGCGGTTGCGCAGCAACAAGATATATAGCCACATCATTTGAGTAAATGATGAAATAAAATCAAAATATAGAATAATTAAGTGAATTGGTAATATTGGGCCCGTAGCTCATCTGGTAGAGCACATCATTTGCAATGATGGGGTGGCAGGTTCGAGTCCTGTCGGGTCCACAGAAAGAGGTTCTTGAGTAGCAAATTGCTCAAATAACCTTACAAATTGCGGTTTATCGCTAGTTCGATAACCCGTTTTTTGGTTATACCTCAATTTCTCTTCAAAAATGAAGTAGAAAAGTCGATGCTGTTCCTCAATTCCAAGATTTTCCCAAATAAGATAAGGGTTTTTTAGAAATTTTACAGCTTTATCAAGTGCGGTTCGATAAGGTATTTCTAGGTCTAATGGTTCTAAACTATTATCTTCAATTTGTTCAATCTGTTGTCCAAGCTCTTCAAGTTGAGCTTCGTAAACTTTTTTTAAGCTATGAGATTTAGAATTGATTATTAAAGAAGTTAATTTTTTTGCCTTATCTTCAAGAGAAGATTTGAAAGTTCCTATTGAGAATTTCCGTAATTCAAAAGCTTTCACTTCTTCATTCCAAACTTTTTCAAACATAATTTCAACTAACTTTCCAACATCAGGTTTTAGAACATTTTTCTGAAGCAACATAACAAACTGACCTTCTATATCTTTCTTTCGAATTGATTTGCCGTAATTTGAGCAAGAAGTGTTATGACAAAGATAATAGGCATATTGCTTCTTTTTAGATTTACCTGCTGTAAGATGGTCGCCACAAAAATCACAAACCAAAAGACCTCTTAATGGGAAATCGGGAGAAAGGTCAACTCGTATTCTCTTACCCGACATCTCACCACCTAAACGCTTTATATTCCTCTCAAGAGTTTCGAAACTTATTATTGCTTCGTGTCTGCCTTGTCTTCTTTCAACTCCCCAAGGTTTATATTCAATCAAACCTACATAGAACGGGTCTCTCAACATTGATGTAAATTTATCAGTATATTTACGAGGAGTTTTGCCCTTCCAAAAACCATTTTCTATCAAGAACTTACAGGCATCCACTCGTCTAATAAAAATACCCGTAGAGAACCCCTCAAGAGCTTTCTTGAGCAATGGTGCTTCTGTATCGTGTGGGACTGAAATCTTGCCGTGAGCGTCATCCTTAACGATTTTATAGCCCTTCTTGCTCCCAAACGACCAATAGCCAAGCTCTAGCCGTGCCTTTTGTTTCTGTATCACTTGTCTGCGATTTTGTTCTCGTTCAAGTTCAGCTTGTCCCGCCATAATAAGTTCAGCAAATTTACCTTCAGGACTTTCATCGAAATTGTAATTCAAGCATCGCAAGATTACATTTCGAGACCTGAATATCGCCCGAAGCTTAAGATGAAATTCAACATCACGAGCAAATCTTTTAAGGTCATCGAAGTTAACGACAAACTCTTTGTGTGGGTTAGCATCAATATAAGCTAACATTGCTCTCATTGCAGGGCGGTTCATAAAATCACCACCTCCTGAATAACTATCAAGAAAAGATTTGATATACTTAACCTTGATGGATTTCAGGTCTTCAATACATCGTCCTTCCTGACTTTGTAAACCTGAACCTTCAGTTTCCTGTCTTTTGCTAGAGACACGACAATAAACTAATCCCTCCCTACCTTGGTAGGGATTATTTATTTTTGTTTCTATTTTTGTTGTTGTTTTGGTCATAGTTTTGTAGTTCAATTCTAATAAAGTTACGGCAAAAAGCTTCTAAATACTCTAAACGCTTTTTTATCTGCCCATCCGAGCTGATGTAGTCGTTTAATATCTTTCGATATTCTTTTGTAGATATCATTAGTCATATTTTTGTGATGTCGCCCTAGTTTTTAACTAATAGCTCTACCGAATTTTTAATTGCCCCAACTATATTAGTTGATAGCAAAACTACTTAAAACGATAACGCCTTTTTTCGATTACTGACTGTCTAACTCCCTCTTCAATTTTTTCTATTTTCTCCCCATAAAACTCCTTATCTTTTAATTTCTTATTTACATCTTTCATCGAAGCATTATCAGGATAAACTTTTGTAGTTTCCATTTCAGTCATTTCCATATTTTTAATCTTAACTTTTACCTCATTATTTTCACCAAATCGAATAGCATTTAATAATTCCTTCTCATTCCTTGAAGGAGATACTTCCTTATCGCTTTCACGGGCAGTTAGTCCTATTTCTGAGACAATTGGTTTTAGTGAAATTAGTATTTTATCCTCGTCATCAAAAAGTATCTTTGAAATTTCGAGTTCATTTACTGATGCAATATCTGCTTGTCCATCTGACCAAATAATTATGTAAGGGTCATCAGTTGATGCTAATGCTTGAGCAACATAGTATTCAAAAAATGGATAGCAATTGTTCTTCCATTTCATTACACCTTCTTTTGCTAGAGCTATCTTTTCAAGAGAAAAACCAAACTCTCTAAGATGCAAAATGACTTTTAGCCAAACGAGTTCTACAAAAGTGAACTTTCTCCATTCGCCTTTTTCACTATGAAAACCTTCAGGTAGTAGATTTTTTTCGCCCCAATGATTAGTAACACGATAGGAGACCTCAGTTTCTCCAACAGTAAACTTTCTATTTCTTAAACTTTGGCGAAATTTTTCAAGAGTTTCGTCAAAATGATAATGCGAAAAATTAACAGAGAAAGCTTCTCCTCGTATAAGCCGTGTCTGTTGAGATGTTTTATTGTCCATGCATAAAGCTTACAGTATTGTAAGCTTTATGCAATAGGACTTATGCACAACCCAATTTTTAGATTAGTTTTATCAGTTTATCTAAAAATACCTCACTTTCTTCAATATCAATTTGGTTATCTGAATTGAGTATTAAATCGTGGATTATCCCTCCTTCAAACTGGGTAACACCCCTAGAGTTTCTACCCGCCCAATGTTTTAAGAGTATTGTAGATTTAAGTAAATCTTTTTGGAACATAGATATTAAAGTTTGAGCAACAATTTTATTTGGCTCAATTCCAATAAAATAGAACATAAACACACTCTTCTCTTTAGAGAGAAACTCTAACATCTTATCAATGTTGTATGCTTTTGGATTAGATTTTAATACCATTATTTTCGTCTTAACATCTGTCGCTGTGTGATATTGGTCAAAAATCTTTGTATAATCTCCTAAATCATTTTTAGTTCCAAATCGAGAGATTTTTTTATCAGCATTGTGGAGTTCTTTAACCAAATTAGCCCTTAACTCTTCATCTTCTCCCGCAATCAAATACTCAATAATTCTACCTCTTATATTTACATTCTCTATAAAACCAGCAATTAGTATTTCATTCTTATATTGTTCAACCTTTTTATCTAAATCAGATTTTAATTCCAAATACTCTTTAGATTTAATAAAATTCGATGCTCTTTTTGGAGCTAATTTGATAACCAACTTATCATTACTTGATACCTCATATTTTTTACCTGATGGACTAATCCCTGTTGTTGCTTCCACGAGACGATTAAGATTTCCACTAAAACCTATTTCCTCGTGTATCGAAAATAATTTTTGGATGTTGTTGGGTGAGTTAGTTAGACCATTAAACTCCTTTGTGATATCAGACCCATTAAAACTACCTCGTATATTATCCACCCTAAGTTCTTGTGAACTATGGCTAATTTTTTGCAAAAAAGTTGTATTGGCTAGATGGATTATATTTTCATTTGGAGTTACTAAACAAACCAAAAATGGTAACTCGTCATATTTTTGAAGATTTGAAAGAGATAATACAGTATTTGAAAAACTTAAAGATTGAGATGAACTATAACGAATAGCTAGATGCTCCGAATAATAAACAGACCTGTCTTTTGTTAGACCAAACTTTTTTTGAACTTCTTCTATTAAGACGGACTTATTACCAACACCATTTTTGGATTTAATAAAATCTACCAGTTCAAATACTTGTTTGTTAATCATATTAATTTCATATTGTTAGAAACCTTTTCTAATTCCTCGGCTTGGTCGACACCCGAATTGCGTTCCCAAAAAACACCCCCAAAATAACCCTGAATAGTTTTGTCATTTTCAACAAAACCAAGTCGTTTTTCGGCTAGACAACAATACTCTTCGTTCATCTCTATGCCTATATACTGCCTATCTAGTTTCTTGGCTACCACGGATGTAGTTCCTGAACCCAAGAATGGGTCTAGAATAATATCTCCTTCGTTTGTAGAAGCAAGTATTATTTTAGCAATCAACTTTTCAGGTTTTTGTGTCGGGTGGTCAGTGTTTTCAGGCATAGACCAAAAAGGAATAGTGATGTCTGTCCAAAGATTTGACGGGTGTGTAAGTCGAAATTTTCCGTCTTCTTCTTCCGCCCAATCTTTAGCCACTCCGTTTTCTCTATATGGAGCAAGGACTTTCTTTTTAATTTTTACTGCATCAACATTAAACTTGTAATTATCTGATACCGTTGCAAACCAAATATCTTCTGAACAATTTTTCCAGTTACTTAATGCTCCACGACCTTTCTCTCTCTCCCAAGTTATTCTATTTCTAACAGTTAAGTGTTTGTTTAATACATTAAATATCATTGGGGAGCTTTTCCAATCACAGCAAACATATACTGATGCGTCATCCTTCAAAGTATGCACGATTGAAAGTAGCCATTTTTCAAAAATCTTCTCATAATCCTCATCTTTCTTTATACGAAACTTATTATTTCCAAAATCTTTGTTTAGATTATATGGTGGGTCTATAAACAATAAATCTACAAATTTAGAAGGAAGTTTTGGTGCAACTTTTTCAAGCTCTCCGTTAATTGTTTTACCATAAAAATTATTGTCTATATCTTTAGCTAAAAGCAGTTTCTTCCTTAATGAAGGTATCTCATCTTTTGAAACAAATGTGGTTCTGTTATTTTTTGCTCTTATTTTTTCCTTCATTATATTTATTCAGTTATTTTATACTCACTTAATTTAATAAAAGTTTCAAACTCTTTTTTGTCTATTCTAAAATCCTTTCCAATTTTATATGCCTTTAGTTTATTGGCTTTTATATTACGGTAAATTGTCATAATGTTAACGCGTAATTTATCAGCAAGTTCACGAGCAGTATAAAACTCTTTTTCCATATTTTATTTATCTCCTATTTTCTGATTACTATTTTAATAAAAGAAAAAAATGAAAATCCGACAATAATCATTATACTTAACTATTCTTTACATTACCAATAATTTTTCTCAAAATACTTGCTATTGTGGGTTGATATAGGGTCAAAACCTTACACACATAACTAATTCTATACACTACTTGTGGTATCTTATAAAAATTAAATTAAGCATTTTCAAGGGCATTTTGAAGAGAAGGGCTTGATTTATATAGTTCCCAAAATGCTGTAAGATAGGTTTTAAGTCGGTTCGATGTTTTACCCACTGTGTCCACCCAAAGAAACATCGGCGGAAAATGAAGAAAGGGTCGCCGTCCGCGAAGCGGGCGGCTCTCTGCCCAAAATGAAATCCGCCTTTGCATGCGCCGTGAATTCAAAAAGTTCCCCCCAATTGCATGAAAGCGTTTTGTCTTTGAGAGTGGGGTTAGAGCCGATTTTTTGGAAAAATTCTTTCCACGCGAAATAGTTTTCGCCTTTTTCCAAAATAACGGCTTCTCTCAAAGACAAAACGAAACTCCGCAAGGGTTCGACCCAATTTTTTCTCTGTTGTCCAAAATCCTTAAAACTTTCCTCAAACTTTGCTT
>JBAQTF010000009.1:0-37656 GCA_049296855.1 Minisyncoccia bacterium
ATATGTAATACCTGTATCACTCGATGGAACAGGGGCAGAGGTACCGCCAGTACCACCTCCAGCATTCTGTGGTGGAGTAGTTGGTGGTGGAACAGTTGGTGTACCAGGCAAAGTTGTAGGTGGAGGAGGAGGTGGTGGTGTACCAGGACCACCAGTTGCTGGTGGCGGTGGAGGAGGAGGTGGTGTACTCTGCGCAGTCAAATACAGAGGAATGATAAAAATTAAAATGGTAAACAAACTTAAAATTCTACTGATTTTTTCTTTTTTATTAAAAGTTTTTATCATATTATCTTAAAAGTGCACTTAATTCTTGATTGGCACGATTTAATGCCTCAATATCTCTACTTCTTCCACTTGTTATTGACTCAATCATATCACGAAATACATTTGAACTCCCCACCAGATTTGGATCAATCCACGAATGTGAAATGATTGCTGAATTGAAAAAGACAGTCTGAAAAGCTTCGGATGGTCTTTCTCCAAGCAAATCACGTCGAACTGGAGGAAGATTCATTATTCCACTCAAAGCTTTGATTGCCGTAGATTCGGTAAGTGCAGTAATAACCGTAAATGCACCAGATATCTGTTTTGATTGTTTTATTATAGCCAATGAATACATGTGAGCAAAAACAGTCTTTTTTGGAGTGTTTTTAATCTGTGGAACATAAGTCACATCGAAATTAAGATTTGAATTTTTCTGTTGAATAGGGAAAATTTCTGAGGCAAAACCGAGATACATAGCTAATTTACCGGATAAAAACATGTTTAGTGATAAGGGTAGAGATCTGTTCCACGTGTATTTAGGTGAAATTGGATTCGAAAACTCTGTATAGAAATTAACTGCAGACAGGCTCGGTTGTACAGGATAATCAAATTGAGAATTCAGCACAGAAATTATACCACCAGAATTTGTTCGACTAACTATTGGGGTACCGGCTTGGAGAAGAAGCATGGTTATGATTTCTTTTGCATTTGTTATATTTCTCCACTCACCCAATGCAATAGCACTCTCTAGTACATCCGCACCGTTACGTTTTGCTAACTTATCAATTAAAAGATAAAGTTCTTCCCAATACCGTGGTGGTTGTGATATTGAACTATTTGAAAACATATTCCTATTCCAATACATAACCATAGGATCAACAATGAAAGGAAAAGCTGTTATACCTTCAGAAGTCAGAGATAGTTCTCCACCCTCTATAAATGTATCCTTGAAATTTCTTTCTGGGTAATTATTGTATGGTATCGTCAGCAGTTTATTACGATTTCTATAGACAAAATCATCGCGGAGAAGAACCGCATCTGGGCCTGAGCCTGAGGCAATAGCCTCTACTAAATCTGAATCAAATGAATCTTGATCTTTTTTAACATAACTTATCATAATATCTTTACTAACAGCTATAGAAGAGTTTTTGTAAGCAACGTCAAAGACTTCGTTTGGTATTGTTCCCCATACCACGATATTTGCAGAACCTCCTGACGTAGAATTCTTGGAAAGGGCAAAAATCGCAACGCCAGCTACAATACAAACCGAAAAAATAGCTATAGTAACAATTTTAAAAATACTCATAGTTTTTTATATATTAAACCATAATGGTGTGCCCCGGCGGAAATTTCTCTGTCCAAATGAAAACCATTCTTTTCAAATAGTTTTATTGCTTCACTTTTTTTAAAGACCATTTCTTTGGTAGGACCGATTCCACCAAAAGAATCTGCCCAATCTACTACTAAAACTCTTCCCGTTGGTTTTAATATACGTTTAATTTCATTGACAATGTTTTGTTTATTTTCTAGTTGAAAAAGTACGTTACAAAGAAGAGCTAGGTCGACTGACATATCTCTAAGCTTGGTTCCGTTTGGTTTTTCAATGTCACCTAAAACAACTTCAATATTATATAATCCTTCACGACTAGCCTGATTTTTTAATTTAGCCAAAAGTTCTCTCTGAACATCAATAGCATAAACTCTACCTGTTGAAGCCAACGACTTTGCAACGGTCATAGTGTAGGCACCAGATCCTGCTCCAATGTCAGCTACGTCCATTCCAGGCTGTATTCCGCACTGCTCTATATTTTTTACTGGATCTGAGAACATACATACATTATAGTATAAAGAGATTTGTAACGTAAGTGAGTTGTTAACAAAATCTCGTCGAACAAGTCTTTTCGCAAGACTCCGTAGGTCGCAAACATGGTTTTGTCAAAGTCCGAGCATAGCGAGGCTCATTGACAAATTGCGACCGAGGACAAAGTGAGCGTAGCGCTGACGGAGCGAGCGGTCTGAAGAAAAGATTTGTGAGTAAGAGATTTTATAAGCAAATGAGTGAAGCTATACTATCTCCCTCGCGCAACTTCATTATTCTTACACCTTGAGTTTGACGTCCGAGAACTGGAATTTCTTTAGAGTCCACACGTATGACTTGAGATTTTTTAGAAATTGCTACTACTTCTACCTCACCTTCTGCAAAAACTTTTGCAGAAATAATATTACCTGTTTTTGGTGTGACATTTGCTGTTTTAATACCAGAACCACCACGATTTTGTACTTTGTATTCATCAATATCAGTACATTTCCCGTATCCGTTTGCAGAAATAACCATTAGATTCGCTGTGTTTAGGAGGTTTGAGACCGTTTCAGCAGAAACAATATAATCACCTTTAGAAAGTTTCATCCCAATAACACCCATAGCTGTTCGTCCCATTTCGCGAATATCAGATTCTTTGAAATGAATTGACTGACCTTTGGCTGTAATGAGAATGACTGTATCTTTTTTATTAACGAAAGATGCAGAGACAAGAGCATCTCCAGCGTCAAGTTTTATAGCAATAATTCCTGAGATACGAACATCGTGGAAACTGCTTGCTGCAACTTTTTTTGCAATGCCGTTTTTTGTGATCATCATAAGACTAGCTTCAGACTTTTTGACTTCTTTAGGCATAGGAAGAATAGATGTGATTTTTTCGCCCTCTGAAAGAGACAGAAAATTCATAACGGATTTACCTTTTGTGGCACGGCGACCTTCTGGAATGTCATACATTTTTGTTTGATAGGCTTTTCCTTTGTCTGTAAAGAACAAAAGGTCTGAGTGGGTTGAGGTGTTTAGGAGTATCGTCACGAAATCCTCATCTTTTGTATCAAGATCAACCACACCAACTCCCCCACGTTTTTGTTTACGGAATTCATCTGGATTTGTACGTTTTATGTACCCACCAGCAGTCAGAACAAGCGCATTTTCTTCGTCTGGTATCATGTCTTCCAGAGAAAGAACTTTCACTCCGCCTTTTATAATTCTCGTTCGACGTTCATCTGAATACTTTTCTTTGATTTCTTTACATTCGTCTTTTATAATTCCAAGAATTTTTTTTGGTGAAGCTAGAATAGCTTTCATTGCTTCAATAAACTCCTGAACAGATTTCAATTCATCCTCAACTTTTTTTCTCTCAAGTCCCGCAAGGCGGCTTAGTTTCATTTCCAAAATAGCGGAAGCTTGAACAGCAGAGAATTTAAACTCAGTCTGGAGTTTCTTGTGTGCTTCAGTGGTATCCTTACTACCACGAATTAATTTTATGATTTGATCTATATGATCTAGGGCTTTTTTGAGACCCAGTAAAATATGCTCTCTTTCTAAAGCTTTCTTGAGATCATATTCTGTGCGTCTACGTATAACTGTTACTCTGTGACTGACAAATTCCTCTAAAATACCCTTGAGAGATAATGTCTCTGGTACACCGTTCACTAAGGCCACCATGTTGTAGTGAAAAGCTTCTTCGAGTTGTGTGTGTTTATAAATATAATTTAATACATTTTGTGGATGACTTGTGCCTTTTAGATCCAGCACTATGCGAATATCTTTTGCAGATTCGTCACGCATGGCTTTTATCCCCTCAAGTTTCTTTTCACGAACAAGATCAGCAATTTTAGTTATTAGATTTGCTTTGTTCACACGGAAAGGAATCGAGGTGATAACGATTTGCGATTGTCCTGCTTTACTTTCTATTATTTCTGCTTCACCACGAGTTACAACTCCACCTTTTCCATTTGCATATGCGTGATTAATATCTCTTTGATTAAAAGCCACTCCACCGATTGGAAAATCTGGACCTTTTACAAACTGCAAGAGATCTTCTGTTGTTGCATCTTTATTATCGACGAGATAAGTCACGGCATCCATCACTTCTCCCAAGTTATGTGGGGGAATATTTGTAGCCATTCCAACAGCAATACCCAAAGTTCCATTCAAAAGAAGTCCAGGAACTGTTGTTGGTAAAACCTTTGGCTCTTTGCGAGTACCATCATAATTAGGAATAAAATCGACAGTTTCTTTTTCTATGTCCTTCAATAATTCAGAAGCAAGTTTGGACATTTTCGCTTCTGTGTAACGCATCGCAGCAGCGTTGTCTCCATCGATAGAACCAAAGTTTCCTTGCCCGATGATGAGTGGGTAGCGCATTGTGAAATCCTGGGCCATTTTAACCATTGAGTCGTAAACAGCAACATCACCATGTGGATGGTAATTACCTAGAACTTCTCCAACAACAGCTGATGATTTTCGAGGTTTACTTCCAGATGTAAGACCAAGCTCATTCATTGCATAAAGAATTCTACGATGAACAGGTTTAAGACCATCTCTAACATCAGGAAGAGCACGGTCAGTGATAACTGACATGGCGTAGTCAATAAAAGAGGCTTTCATTTCTGTGGTAATTTCTTGAGAAATTACGTTTATGTGTGCAGGTACAACTGGTTCGTCTGTTTTTTTAGCCATAAAAAGTCCCTCTATTATAGCATATTAAAAGGTATCATTCAAACTATTCTGTAGAGCTGTTTGTCACTCCAGTAGTAGTTGCTTCTTGCATTAAATCAATGTTTTTGTCAGAGGATCCTTTGTTATAATGTAAAGGTTCCGACTTTAGAAGTGAGAAGGATTCTTTTATTTTTTGAAATTGCTCACCAATTGATTTGAGACCATTAGAGAACGTACTACTTAAGGAGGACAAAGGGGTTTTATCGTACGATGTTGCTTTAGATTCTTGTTCTTGTTTTTTTCTGAAATCAGGAAATATTATCAATATCCAAATAACAAAAATGATTCCAGCGATAGTAAAAGAGATTAAAAAAGCTATTCGCTTCTTTGTACGATCTGATTTTTGTCTTATTTTTTCAATAAGTTCAAACATGACAAATTATACTGCCTCCAAAACTACAACATCCCCTTCTTTTCCATCCAAATCTTTCTTTTTCAAAGTTAACTTATCAATAGATTTAACACTTTCTTCCCCAGCTTCTTTTAGAAAAGTTTTTAATGCATTTTTATCTCCAACATCTCCAAAATGACTAGGGATTATGATTTTTGGTTCAAATTGAACAGCTAGTTTGTGAGCTACAGCTGGACCAAGCACTCCTGCATCACCTATTGGTACAAAAAGTACATCAATACCATCTAAAGCCTCTTTTGCTTCCGCAGAAAGATCTTTGTCAGAAAGTGCACCGAGAAAACCAAGATTCATACCTTCAAGTGACACGGTATATATAGTGTTTATTCTATCTTCTCCTCCATAAGACGACTTTGATAGAAAGCCTTTTATAAATACTCCAGATATTTCATATTCACCAGGACCTTGTATCAAAAAAGATTCTTTTTCGCCACGAGAAGTCGTTTCGCTACCGTTGTGTTCAGGACTATTTAGAGAAACCAAAGTAATATCACTACCAAAACGAGTGTTCTTAAACTTTGAATCTTTAGAAATCGGATTGATAGCGATAGTGGTATCACCAAAACTGACCTTAAAAAAATCTACGCCGTGATATGTGATAATCATGCAGGTAGTATATCAGAAAATTATTTTTAGACAATTTTTTAATAAAAAAATCCCGAGCGAGTCTAAATACACACAGAACGTGTACCCAGACTCGCCGAGACAGGTGTCAAAAGAACTTGGTTCAGCCGAGAAAAAGTCCCCGGCAAGGAAGAGCCTCATATCGAGCCCTTTCTCGTCGTTTCTTAACTACAACAGCAGTGAGAAGTACAGCCCCTCCAAGTCCTCCGAGAATGACTCCCGCAGTGACCAATTTCTTGGCCATTTTAGCCTTTCCGGGCTTTGCCGTCACTTCATCTCTCTTATCTTGCATAAACCCTCCACTTTTTAGATTTACATACGGAAGGAATAGTGTCAAGTGGATAAAATTATTAATTAGTGTATACTACCTCAGTATTTTATTAACGGAGTTTAAAGGGAGTTAAACCAACATTTTTGTGTAGTTCCAGTAAAAAATGGAAAAGATGTTGGCCTCCTCTCCACAACTAAAATGGTTACGAAAAAAATCGAGAAGGAAGTAAAAGACGAGAATATAGAGTTGGAAAATGAACGGAAAAATAATAGTGCTATGTCAAAAGCTTTTGACAAAAGCGCTAATCCCCCATCAGTAGATGACGTTATAGAGGGGACTGTTTTGGGTATAGAAAAATCAAAAGTTTACATAGACATACCACCTTTTGGTACCGGTATTATTTATGGTCGTGAATACATCAATGCTCGGGACATAATAAAGAAAATAAATGTTGGTGATAGTGTTGCTGGAAAAGTAGTTAGTATTTCAAACAAAGATGGGTATATTGAAATTTCTCTAAAAGAAGCTCGTCAAGCACTTATTTGGAGTGAGGCAGAAGATGCGATTCGAGATAAAAAAATATTTGAACTACCAATTCAAGAAGCAAATAAAGGTGGACTTATTCTCTCATGGCAAGGTATTTCTGGCTTTCTCCCAGCTTCTCAACTTAAAACAGAACACTATCCCCGCGTAGCAGATGGTGATAAAGATAGAATTTTGGAAGAATTAAAAAGGTTAGTTGGACAGAAAATTTCTGTGGCTATTATTGGAGTTTCTCCAAAAGAAGGTAAGCTAATATTCTCTGAAAAAAACCCTGAGCAGAAAAACAAAGACTATATTATTGGTAAATATGCTCTTAATGACGAAGTTACTGGAGAAGTTACAGGAATGGTAGATTTTGGTGTCTTCGTGAAAATAGAAGACGGCCTAGAAGGACTTGTTCATATTTCTGAAATCGATTGGGCACTTGTTGAAAATCCGAAACTCCTCTTTCATATCGGTGAAAAAATCAAAGTAAAAATCATAGAAATAAAAGACGGTAAAATTTCTCTTTCTATCAAAGCCTTGAAAGAAAATCCTTGGAACGATGCAGAAAAAAAATATAAAAAAGACGATATCGTCGAAGGAGTGATCATTAAGTTCAATAAGCACGGTGCACTTGCGTCAATTGAGGAGGGTATTGCTGGACTAGTACATATATCAGAATTTGGTAGTGATGAAAAGTTACATAGTTCTCTTGGACTTGGTAAAAGTTATAAATTCAAAATTACTACTTTTGATGCTTCGGCGCAGAAAATGACATTGGGATTCATTGACCCAAGTAAGAAGTCTGAATAGCATCAAAGGCGACCATTATGGCCGCCTTTGTCCTTACCGTCCGCGCCGAATTGATTTGAGCATATTTCCGTGTAAATCGTCCACATGCCCACTACACACACAATCTGGAAGATCTGTCAGAAGACTCTTTCCTTCAGAAAGAGATCCTATGATCTTGTCGAGAAAGATGTACATACCCCGGTCTACGCTGTATGCCCAGAGCACAATTCTAACTGGCCGGACATCTTCCACAAATGGAAATCTCATATTCCCTCCACTCAGCATTATATACCTAAAAATACTATTTGTCAAACTAATTAAACCCTGTCATTGCTTTTTCCAAGCCGAGAGAAACGAAAGTTTCCAGAGCAATAGCTACTTTTTTCCCAAATTTTTTGAGCTGTAGCAATTCATCTGGTTTGAACTTCCCAAGAATGACTTTTGTCACAGCTTCATCACCACTTGGTTTTTTGATTTTTCCGTTCGTCGTCACAGGAGAAATCCCCGCTCTCACACGTGCAAACTTTTCTGTCTTAATTGCTTTTATAATTGACTCGAGTCCTTTATGTCCACCAGATGATTTATTAAAAGAAATTTTTGATTTTCCGAAAGGTAGATCAAGATCATCATAAATAACCATTAGTTTTTCTGCAGATTTGATATTAGAAACTAGAGGTTTTACAGACTTACCAGAATTGTTCATAAAATTTTCTGGCAAAACCAAGGTTACAAGAGTTTTTCCTACCTTGATTTTTGCAACTTGAGCATTGAGTTTTTTATCCATCTTCCACTCGGCATCGTATGCTTTTCCAAACCATAATAAAAGCATCCGTCCAGTATTATGCCGAGTTTCTTCGTATTCTGTTCCAGGATTTCCTAAACCAACAAATATATACGACATAGTTTTACTATTATATCACTAAATTTTTAATTTTCAATTTTTAATTTTTGAATAAATTCGTTTCCTAAGAACCAGATTTTGTCTGGGAATTACAAATTACTTCAATGTATTGTGTCAAACAAATTTTGCCTGTATACTGACGCTATGTCTAACGAAAATAACTCGGATAAATTAGAGAGTTCTTCACAAAAATTGGATTCAACAAAGAAAAGTACTCTAAAAAGTATCCTCCAAGAGATTTTTATATTCGCTATCATAGCTGTCGGCATAGTGTTTCCTTTCCGTATGTTTATAGCAGAACCATATCTAGTTTCTGGGGCATCCATGGATCCAACATTTAAAACAGGAGACTACCTAATTGTCGATAAACTATCTTATATAAGGGGAATAATGCCTGAAAGAAACTCTGTCATTGTCTTTAAATTTCCTAACGATATATCAAAAAGTTTTATTAAACGAATAATCGCATTACCAGGAGAAAGAGTCGTCATAAGAGATAATACCATAACTATTTTTAACACAGAGTTTCCTCTTGGTTTTAAAATAGACCAGTCATATGTAGTTCATACTTCATTGACCCAACTCGATAAGACACTTTCTCAAGATGAGTATTTTGTTATGGGAGATAACAGAGCTGAAAGTTATGACTCGCGCTCGTGGGGGCCATTAAATAAAAAATATATACTTGGAAAACCCATATTACGCCTGTTTCCGTTGAGTAAAATAGGTATATTACCTGGTGATGATACTGGAAAAATTGCCGAAATTTTAACTTCATAAGAATATGACAAAGAAAAAATCTCCAAAACAAGAGGAAACGCATCTTGAGAGTGTTTCTAATAAAATCGGAGAAATCGCAATACATTACGGATTCACGGTTATAAAACCCCCACAAATAACTCACAGTGATGTTAATAAAGCCAAACAATTTAAGGATTATGATCATTATGGTGACACAGAAGAAAAAATTGCTCTGACAGAGTGGTATATAAATGCAAAATTGGAGACAGAATCACAACCCATTGCTCTCCACTATAAGAAAATAAATCATGGAGAAATAAAGAAAAAAACAAATCAAGATTTGTACGGTTTAGAAATAATGGGTAGTAGTAAATCGACCAGCGAAGCACTGCTTATCAAATGCACTTTGGCAATATTAGATGAACTTGGTTACAAAAACATATACATTGACATAAACAGTATTGGAGATAAAGAATCAATATCAAGACTAGAGCGTGAATTGCATTCTCACCTCCGTAAAAATGCTAATACTATACCGACAAAGTTACGCCAAGAATTTAAGAAAAATATTTACTCACTCCTAACAACAAACAACGATGGAAACTATGAATTTCTAAAGAATGCCCCTCAGTCAATAGATACTTTATCAGATATATCAAGAATACATTTTAAAGAAGTCCTTGAAAGTCTAGAAGCTTTTGAAGTTACTTACAAAATAAACCCGAGTATTATTTCAAACAAACATTTTGCAGCATATACTGTTTTTGAAATCAGAACAGGAGCAGACGAACTTCTGGCTTTTGGATACAGGTACAACCATCTAGCAAAAAAAATAGGTGGGAAAAGAGAGATACCAAGTGTAGGAGTAACTATTTTTGTCAAAAAAAATCCAAAATTCTCCAAAAAGATACTGATTAAAAATATCAAAAAACCAAGATTTTATTTAGTTCAACTTGGCTCAACTGCAAAGTTAAAAGCCCTCAATGTTGTAGAAATCCTTCGTAAACAAAAGATCCCTGTTTACCATTCAATAACCAAAGATAAAATCACTGGACAGTTAACTGGCGCAGAGTACATGAAAGCTAGTCACGTCCTTATTATGGGCCAAAAAGAAGCCATAGAAAATAGTATTGTTGTACGAGATGTGACAACAAGAGAACAGGAAACGGTCCCTGTTGAACACCTTGCAGATTTTCTCAAGAAAAAAACTAAAAATAAAAAATGAGACTGGCCTGAATTATACTTGAATTGTATACCAGTCTGTGTTAACATAGTCACCTATGGCAATCAATGCAGAAGTAATAAAAACAGGAAATGAAAACAATCTTAACCTGATAAGACGCTTCACGAAACGAGTCCAGGGTTCAGGTGTCTTACCTCGTGTCCGAAGTATTAGATATTCGACTCGTAAACTCTCTCCATACGTAAAACAAAAGAAAACTTTGAAGGTCTTGAAAAGACGAGAGGAGGTTTCAGAACTGATCAAACAGGGTAAAATGACCGAACATACTAAGGGTTCTAAAAAATAAGAATGTTGGTTAATAAGGAGGAAAAATTTAGTATAATAAATAAAACAAAAAATACACTTCCGTTTGTATCTTTTGCAAAAATAAAAGATGATGCTCTTGGGAAAGATTACTCTCTGTCTCTAGTTTTTATAGGAAAAGGTACCTCAAAAAAACTAAACTCTTCTTTTCGTGGGGAAAATAAACCAACAAATATTCTAAGTTTCCCACTGGATAAAAAAAATGGAGAAATTTTCATTAATTTATCATTAGTAAAGAAACAAATAAAATTATTTGATAGAAAATTTGAAAATTTAGTAGCTTTTTTGTTTATCCACGGTTTAATGCATTTGAAAGGAATGGAACATGGTAGTAGAATGGAGAGAGCGGAAAGTAAATTGCGCAAGCAATTTAAAGTATAAAGTAAAAAGTTTGAGAAAGACTTTCTATGTCACGTAATATTGCAGTTGGAATAGATGTTGGAACATACCAAGTAAAAGTGGTAGTGGCTGAACTTGTAAAAGAAAACAACAAAAACCAAACTAAAATTTTAGGCACAGGACTTATTGAATCAAAGGGTCTGCGTCATGGTTATATTATTAACGGTGCTGACGTCACATCAAGTATCCAAACAGCTGTAAAACTGGCTGAAAAAGCCTCGGGGTTGAGTATACACAAAGCTTTCATCGCAGTAGGAGGAATAGGTTTGTCTGGATTTACTGGAACAGCGAGTATTGTTATAAGCCGTGCAGATCTCCAGATAACCGAACTTGATATTGACAAATTATCTCAAATATGTGAAGAAAGTCTTCCTGTAACAGCAATACAAAATCAACGAATCCTTCACAGTATTCCAATCTCATACAAGATAGATGGTAAAACAGTTTTAGCAAAGACTCCTTTAGATATGAAGGGCACAAAACTAGAAGTAAAAATGCTTTTTGTCACGTGTCTTGAACCACATTTAAATGACCTGCTTGAAGCAGTTGATGGTGCGGGAATTGAGGTTGTAGATGTGATGGCTTCCCCAATTGCCGCTTCTTTTGCTACACTCTCTAAAACACAAAAAATTGCTGGTTGTGTCTTAGCAAATATAGGTGCTGAAACAATATCGATTGTTGTTTTTGAAAACAACATTCCTGTGTCACTAGAAGTTTTCCCGATTGGTTCAAATGATATTACAAATGATATTGCTCTGGGACTTAAAATACCCCTAGAAGAAGCCGAGAACATCAAACTCGGCAAATTAGGCGGGAATTCATTTTCCAAGAGAAAACTTGATGACATAATATCAGCTAGACTAGCAGACATGTTTGAACTAATAGAAAGCCACTTGAAAAAAATTGGGCGTAACGGACTATTACCAGCTGGTATTTTTATTACAGGTGGTGGTGGAGGTACAGGTACAACCATCGAAGACTTTGCCAAATCAGCTTTAAAACTTCCCTCTCGTATTGCATCACTGAATATAACTGAACAAAAAAATCCAATCAAAGACTCTACTTGGGCTGTGGCTTATGGATTATGTATGCTTGGCCTATCCAAAGAAGAAAAAACAAATCTTGGTATTAAAAACACTATGTCAAAATCCGGCGAGAAAATTTTCGGTTGGATTAAACAATTTTTACCATAAAAATCTAGGAATCTCCTCAAAATTTAAGAAATATAACAATATAAAACTCTAGCGAGGTCAACTGTTTTTATTTTCAACCTTTGTGATAGTATATGAACCACAACTAATAGAACTTTTACAGTTTAGTCAAGATCGCGTGTAAAATATAGAACAGAATCAGAACCTACCTAAGCGTGTAGGTAACGATTCAAAATTGGATTTTAGACGATGAGATTGGATGAATTTGGAAGTTATAACACACATGCCACAAATCAAACCAGATGTAGAAGCATTCGCACGAATAAAAGTCCTCGGAATAGGTGGATCAGGGAAAAATGCTATCAATCATATGATCAATTCTAAGGTCAGGGGGGTTGATTTCATTGCAATTAACACGGATTCCCAAGACTTACATCATGTTCTGTCAAAACGCAAAATACATATAGGTAAAAACCTTACTCGTGGACTCGGAGCAGGAATGAATCCCGAACTCGGCAAAAGAGCTGTGGAGGAAACCAAAGAGGAAATCCAAGAAGCAGTCAAAGGTGCAGACATGGTCTTCATTACTTGTGGATTAGGTGGTGGTACTGGTACTGGAGCCGCACCAATAGTTGCTCGTATTGCCAAAGAGATGGGGGCTCTAACTGTAGCTGTTGTAACAAAACCTTTCTTTTTTGAAGGGCAACAGAGAATGAAACTAGCTGAGATCGGGCTTGAGGAACTACGAGCTGCAGTTGACGCTATTATAGTTATTCCAAATGACAGATTAATGTCGACAATTACAAAAGAGACAACTGCAAAGAGTGCTTTTGCAATTTGTGATGACGTTCTGAAGTCCGCTGTAGAAGGCATCTCAGACCTCATAACAACCCCTGGTATTATTAATATCGACTTTGCTGACATCAAGGCAATCATGGAAAATGCAGGAGCCGCTCTAATGGGTATCGGTACTGCAACTGGCGAGAAAAGAGCTGAGGAGGCCGCAAAAATGGCTATTAACTCACCTCTTCTTGAAGTTTCAATAAACGGTGCAAAGGGTGTCCTATTCTCTATCGCTGGAGGCGACGATCTAGGAATGTTTGAGATACAAGACGCAGCAAAAATTATAACGGAATCAGTCGATCCAAATGCACGTATTATTTTTGGTACAGTGAGAGACGAAAAACTAAAAAAGGGTGAGGTTAAAGTCACTGTTATTGCATCAAACTTCCCAGAAAATTTCACAAAGAAAACTCTTTTTCAATCAGCTCAAGTAAGCGCTCCTAAGGAAAAAGATAATGAGGAAAAAGGTAAAATTTACAACTCTGTTCCAACTCTAATATCGACTGACAAAAGCACAGAACTAGTAGACGATGATGAGTGGGGTGCAGTTCCCGCATTTCTCCGTAGAAGCAAACTAAAGTAAAGAAATAAATACAAAAAACCTCTCACTCGAGAGGCTTTTGTTATTGTTTTTAATTTTGTATAATCTAACTCTATGTACGATTTAATTATAATTGGTGGTGGACCGGCTGGGGTATCTGCTGGTGTTTATGCAGCACGTAAGAAATTAAAAACACTACTAATCACGCCTGAATTCGGAGGACAAAGTATTGTTTCCGAAGGCATAGAGAACTGGATTGGTACTGTAAAAATCTCTGGAAATGAACTAGCAGAAAATTTTAAAAAACATCTTCTCGCCTATGCTAGTGATTCTGTAACAGTAAAAGAAGGTGAGGGAGTACAGGATATAAAAAAGAGTGAAACAGGGTTTGGTGTGGTTACTGACACTGAAGAATATTCAACTAGGACCATTCTAATAGCCACAGGAAGTACTAGACGCAAACTTTTGATACCTGGAGCCAAAGAGTTTGATAATAAAGGTCTAACCTACTGTGCCTCATGTGATGGGCCACTTTTTGCTGGACAGGAGGTAGTGGTCATAGGAGGTGGAAACGCTGCGTTTGAAACATCTGCTCAACTATTGGCCTACTGTAAAAGTGTAACTTTACTCAACCGTACAAATAATTTTCGGGCTGATAAAATAACTATAAATAAACTGAAAACTAATCCTAATTTTACAATAATTTCAAACGCCACACCGACAGAAATAAAAGGCGAAAAATTTGTAAAAAGTATAGTTTACGAAGACTCTGTGACAAAAGAAAAACATGAGATTATTACTCCTGGAATTTTTGTGGAAATAGGATTAATACCAACAACTTATTTTGTAAAAAATATTTTCAAAGACGATACACAGATAAATAAAATTGGTCAGATTATAACAGACCCTCGGACACAACAAACAAAAGTTTCTGGAATCTGGGCAGCTGGAGACTGTACAGATGGACTATACCATCAAAATAATATCGCTTCAGGTGATGCAATCAAAGCTCTCGAAGACATCTACATGACTATTCACACCAAGTAGAATTGGAATTTAAAAACACTATTTCATAAATAGATTTTAGTACGATTTTGTTTTCTTGGCAGTAAAATACGTTAGAAAACAAAAAGTACTGTTGTGACATAAAAAAAGGACTCACCACGTGTGGGAGCCCTTGTCGATTTCGGTGTGCGCTAGATTCAACGCACTGAAACTTTTGTCGCTTATGGTCCGACAAACCCTACGGAACAATATAAGTGATTGGGAAATTTTTGGTTGGGGCGATATCGCCCTGTCCGCTGATTTCTTCCTACCTATATCTAATTACTAGTTTATTCTTTCCATAAAGATTGTCAAACCCCTACCTGTGGATAACTCTTTATGTCAGTAAATGTGGCCAGTTAGCACTTTTCGCTCACACCTGCCGAAGTTTCAATTTGTGACCCTACGCGGAATCGAACCGCGATTTAAGCCTTGAGAAGGCTTCGTCCTGACCGTTAGACGATAGGGCCATGATGTCCAATAGAGCAGAGTAACAAAAGGATAACTCAAATTTAACTAAAAATCAAAATTATTTTAATCCAAATATGGAAGTTTATCTGTCTGGCGAAACTTCATAATAGTTGATTAAAAACTTAACCAAATCCATATAAGGCGACGTTAGAGTCTCTGACCCAAATCTAGCACCTTTTGGTTTTACCATGTACAAAAGGATAATAAATTTTGGATTGTAGGCTGGGAAATACCCAACAAATGAGTGTAAAAATTCATCCTCAGTATATCCCCCGCCTCCTTTTTTCGCGATTTGAGCAGTACCTGTTTTAGCAGCCACACTATAATTTGGTATTTTTAAAGTCCCGCCCATTAAAACTTTATCGACACTGTAGACTAACATTCGACTAACTTCTTCCGAGGTTTCCTCTTTTATTATTCGTGGACCAATAATCACTGGAGTGTCTTTGGAAAGACCAATTTTATAGTTAATCTTTTTTACAACGTGTGGGTTTACCAAAATTCCTCCATTTGCCATAGTTGCAAGTGCACGTATCGTCGAGACTGGGGTTAAAGCAATGCCTTGCCCGAAAGCAGCAGTAGCATGTTCTATATCTCTTGGACTTTTTAATTGATCGACTATATTTTTTGCTTCATTTGGAAGTTCTATTCCTGTTTTTTGATCTACACCAAAACCATACATATATTCTGTAAATTTATCATTACCTAGGAGACTCTCAACATGTGCCGCCCCAACGTTAAGTGACTGAGACAAGACATCTTGCATACTGACCATTCCACGTTCTTTACCATCAAAGTTTGAAATCTTTTTGTTGTTTATTACCACATAACCTGCATCATAATATGTCGACTTCGATGTAATTACACCAACATCGATACCAGCCGAGATTGTTAGGGGTTTGATAATAGAGCCCATTTCATAAACACTTTCGACTATTGGGTTTGAGAAAATAGAAACTTTTTTTTCTTTTTGATAGTCATTCGGATCAAAAGTTGGATAAACTTCCATGGCATATATTTCACCAGTTCCAGGATCCATTATTATCCCTCCCGTCAACTCTGCACTCCACTTCTCTGTAGTACTTGCTAGAATATTCTGTAAATACGATTGTACGGTCGGCTCAATGGTAGTAACAACATCCGCTTCAGCAGATTGATTTTTAAATGTAACAGATTTAATATCTGAGAAAATTTGTGCAAAAAAATTAACGTACGAACCATCATTTCTTTTCAACTCTGACTCATACTGTCTCTCAAGACCATATCTACCAGCATATTCGTCTCCCTTAAATCCGAGTATACCTAAAACATGGGAAGCTGTGTTCCCTCCAGGATAAAATCTCCATCTTTCTTTGTATGCCTGAAGTCCAGGTATTTTTAGATCATTAATCTTTTGACCAATCTCAGTATCTACTTTTGTAGCTATTTCTTCATATGGATCACCTTGTTTTATAGCTTTTAAAATAAAAACTTCGTGATCTATGGAAATAATTTCGTTCAGTGTTTTGTAGACATTCTCTGGGTTTTTTAAAACTTGAGGATTAATCGCAATAGTAAATCCCGACAGTAATGTTGCCGCGGAAACAAGACTACCATCTTTATTCTTAAAAAATATGTTTCCTCGATTGAATACACCTTGGGCTCCTGACATATATTGTCTGTCTGCCTTATTTATGTAAACATCATTATCCACTATCTGCAACATGTAAAGTCGCCCTATTATAATGAGTGCAAAAAATAGAAAAAATATTGAGATTATGCGAATTCGTGAAAGAGAACTATGATTCATCATCTCTCATCTTATCATAACTAATCAGAGAGAAAGGCCACTTTTGCAGATGAACTTCTTGATATGAACTTTTTTGTATAAGTATCCTTAAATCCCATAGAGTAAGCTGAAGGAAGTGTGACTGTGTTTCGTAAGGAAATATATTGAAATTCCTTACTACTAATATCTAGTGTTAATTTTGAAGCCTCAGACTCCAAATTTTGTCTCATTACTACGTTGTGTACAGTAGTATTTATGCAATACATATAGAAACCAAGGCTCAAAAACAAAACCCCTAGTAATGTCCAGAATATAGTTTTTTCCTTATTAAATTGTAATACTTTTTCTACCATTTTTATAAATATTTAATTTTTTTCTAAAATTCTTAGTTTCGCACTCCGAGATCTTGGATTTTCTCTGATTTCCTCGTCTCCCGGAACAATCGGCTTTTTTGTAACTCGTTTTGCTTCACCTTTTTTCTCTTTATCTGCAAAAAATTGTTTAACCACTCTATCTTCAAGACTATGGAAAGAAATGACTGCTATACGACCTTTTGAATTTAGCCTCTCAAAACCTTTTTTTACTCCATCCTTTAAACTTTCTATCTCATCGTTCACTGTTATACGTAGAGCTTGGAAGGTTTTTGTTGCGGGATGGATTTTCTTTGTGTGATACCATTTTGGAGTTGCAGTTTTTATTATCTCCACTAGGTCGAACGTAGTTTCAATAGGTTTTTCTTCCCTTCTTGCAATGATGGCTTTAGCTATTTTCCAAGCAAACTGCTCTTCTCCATACCCCTTGAGAATAGCTACTATGTTCTCAAGATCCCAAGTGTTTATAATTTCCTTTGCTGTCAGATCTTCCTCTTTAATATCTTTTTTAAAAGACATTATTAGAGGCTCATCCTTTTGAAACGAAAAACCCCTTCCAGAATCTTCGAACTGATTCGATGACAAACCGATATCAAGAAGTATTTTGTCCACCCGAGTCATATCGAGCGAATCCAGTAGCGTATCCATGTTTCGAAAACTTCCCTGTACGAAACGGATATTACATTTCAAAGAAGAGAGCCTTAGTTTTGTTCGACTCAATGCATCAGGGTCAAGGTCAATTCCAATCATGACAACAGAACCGCCAAACCTTTTGCAAACCTCCTCACTGTGCCCACCACCACCAAGTGTCCCGTCGACAAAGATGTCTCCATCTTTAATCTCTAGTCCATCTATAGCTTCATGTAAAAGAACTGTCTTGTGAGTGACCATGGGAGTTAAAAGTTCAAAGCAGAAAGTGTTAAAGTCATTGTATTTTATTTATCTGAACCAACTTTTTACTTTTGTCTTTTTACTTTCTACTCCTAGATGACTCCTACTTGGCCTAGTTTCTCAGCGAGAGTATCAGCTTGCTTCTCTACAACTTTCTTATACTCACTCCACGTCTTCTCGTTCCATATTTCCACACGGCTTGAGACTCCTATAACAACAACTTTGCTTTTGAGATTTGCTCTATCGCGTAGAAATTCTGGAACCAAGATGCGACCAATTGAGTCCACCTCCGCTTCAACCGCACTTGAAAACATTAAACGGTTGAAACTTCTGTTGTCTGCCTGACCTATAGAAGATTGGTTTAACTTTTCTTCTATCTTTTTCCACTCAACACTTTTAAAAACCCACAAACAATTATCCAGACCTTGGGTTACTACTATTTTTTTTCCAAGCTCTGAACGAAATTTTGCAGGAAGAGAGAGTCTATTTTTATCATCTATTGAATGTACATATTCTCCGATGAGCATAAAAGTTTCTTTCTCTGTTATATTGATATCCCACTTCTTCCCACATAAATGATATTATATACCACTCTTTCCCACTGTCTACCATTTAGTTGTGCACAGCCTGTGGATAAGTGGGCGCTCAATAATAAGTTTTTAAGACCCGCATAAACCAAAGCTTTGGTTTTGCTTTGCTCGAAAATCAAGAAAATAATCAACTCAATTCATAGCCTTTCCGCAAACTCGTCGTGAACACACTCCTCAAACAGTGCTTCAGGCTTATTTCATTTTCGTTGTTATTTTCTAATTTTCTGCGCAATGTCTTAAAAACTTATTATTTCGCTCTAAATTTTTTATACAAAAACCCCGACACTCTTCACATGAAAAATGTCAGTTTTTTAAAATGATTTAACTGAAAGAGCGATATACGGAACAAAGTGAGGGGATCATTGACAGATTTAGGTCGAGGACAAAGCGAATGGAGCGCTGGCGGAGTGAGCGGTCTGGAGAAAAGATTTGCGAGAAAGAGATTAAAAACTACTTCGGTCTCATTAAAGGAAAAGTTTGTAACTCTCGGAGTGGTTTATCAGCTAGAAAGGCGAAAAGTCTCTCACCCATTCCAAATCCAAAGGTTGGAGGCATTCCATACTCAAGCATTTCCACAAACTCATAATCAGCCATCATGGCCTCCTTATCCCCTGCCTTGAGGAGTTTCTCTTGTTCTTCAAATCTTTCTTTTTGGTCAACTGGGTCATTCAATTCTGAAAAACCATTTGTCATTTCTGAACCTGCAAGCATGAGTTGGACGCGTTCTGTCACTTCTTTATTTTCTGATTTTGATTTTGCTAAGGGTGAAACTATTTTTGGGACATCAACCAGCCAGACTGGACCACCGATTTGTTTTCGACAATATTTCCAAAGCGTGTCAGTTAGTCGCTCTTTATTATCTCCTTCGTATTTAACACCAAGCTCATCAAGCTTATCTTTCATTTCATTTTCTCCAGCAGTCAATACATTGATCCCTATTTTTTCTTTTACAATATCAACGTAAGAAACTTTCGGCCATTCACCTTCTAGAGAAAAGTGATAACCGCGGGTAGAGAAATCAAGTGTTCCAAATGTTTCTTTTGCTACATATTTTATTAACTCCTCTGTGAAGTGAATCCCTTCCATGTAATCCATAAAAGAAGCATAAAATTCCATATTTGTGAATTCTTGTGTGTGATCTGGACTTGAACCCTCATTTCTGTATGCTCGTCCTATCTCAAAAGTTCTAGGAAAACCCCCAGCCATAAGACGTTTCTGCCATAGCTCTCCGACTGATATACGTAAATAAACATCCAAATCATAGTCGTCATGATGAGTTTTAAAAGGATTTGCTTCTGCTCCACCTGTTGTGACTTCTAGAGTAGGAGTTTCGACTTCTACAAAATCATTTTCTTTTAAAAATGTGCGTGTCGCATCCCAGAACTTTGCTTTTCTTGTTATCAAATCTCGCGCTTCATCATTCATCAGAAAATCCAAATATCTTTTTCTAAATCTCTCGTCCGTATCTTGAAGTCCGTGCCATTTCTCTGGAAGTGGAAGGAGAGACTTACTCGCCATCACCCAAGAGTCTAGCATAACGCTTTGCTCACCTGTTTTAGAAAGTGCCGGCTTTCCTGTCACTGAAATAAAATCTCCAACATCCACAGTGTCAATAAACAAAGAAAAGACTTCTTCCGTAAGTGCGTCTTTTTTTATAATAGTTTGAATACGTTCAGTCCCGTCAAAAAGTACAGCAAAAAGTATCGCACCTTGTCCGCGAATAGCCATGACACGTCCAGCAACAGAGACATCACTACCTCCACCAACTTGTGCATCAAAATTTGTTTTAAGAAAACCAATGGGAAAATCTCTCGGAACTTTTGATGGATAGGGATTAATTCCTTTCTTTTTCAGTATTTCCAGTTTCAATAAACGCCCAGATCTTATTTCTTCTAAAGATGACATAAACTAAGTATAAAGTAAAAAGTTAATGGAGTATAGCGCACACTTATGCAAAGCTAATCCTTAGGTGACAAAATCCGAAGTCGTTGTTATTTAACTTCCATGAGTTTATATGTCAACTCACCGTTTGGAGATTTGAATGAAAATACTTCACCCTTTTTCTTCCCTAGAACAGCTTGACCGAATGGAGACTTAATTGAAATTTTATTTGCAATAACATCTGATTCTTCTGAACCAACAATAGTGTAAGTAGATTTTTTACCTTCTTTTTCTACTGTTACCACAGACCCAACATTTACAACTCCAGAATGATTTCCAGAAATAATAGTAGCGGTTTTTAAAAGCTCCTCGAGTTTTGCTATACGATCTTCGAGATTACCTTGAATATCGCGAGCCTCATGATATTCAGCATTTTCTGCTAAATCCCCCAAAGATTTTGCATACTCCAAATTCTCTGCAACTTCTTTTCTTCGAGTACCTTTGAGCATGACTAATTCTTTTGTGAAATCATCAAATTTCTCCTTTGTTAAATATTCGTAATCATTCTTCATGTGAGGTGTTGTATTAAAAATTTAAAATTAATGGCCAAAGTGTAGCAGAAAAATGACCTTGGGTCAATTTATTATTGTAAATAACTAGGATCATATATGTGGAGCCAGTCGAGAAACTCTTGCATAACTAGTACCGCGCCGAATTGATTATTTTTTGAGCCACGTTCCATAACCACGGCATATGCGTATTTTGGGTCTTTGTATGGCCAAAAACCGACCACCCATGAGTTAACTTCGTCTTTACTTACCCCAAGCTGTGCGGTACCAGTCTTTGAAGCCACTTCAACGAAAGGAAAGTTTATAGCTTGAGACGTACCCTCAGTTACACCTTGCCTCATCCCCTCTTTTACGATGGCATAAAAACTTGGATCAATATCAGAGATCAAACCAGAGACCTTTGACGACTCGCCTTTTATAAAAGTTGGAGTTAGAAGTTTTCCTTCGTTTGCAATCGCACTGACTGCACGAACAACTTGGATCGGTGTAACTTGAAAACCATACTGACCAATAGCGGTGTTGTAAGTATCCCCAATTCTCCATTCCTCACCTTTGAAATTTTCTTTCTTCCATTCTGGATTAGGAATTACACCATCGTTTTCTCCAGGGAAAATGCTGCCTGTTGTCGACCCGAATCCAAACATTCGAGTATATTTTTCTATATTCAAAATTCCAATTCCCTTTTGATCTTTGTAACCGCCAGTGACTTCATAGAAATAAACATTGGAAGACACAGCAATTGCACGACGAAGATCAACAAGTCCATGCGCCTTCCAATCTAAAAAAGTAGATGGTTTATCTGGAAAGAAAGGATTAGGCACAGAAATAGAACCAGTACTCAAAATCTGTTTAGTCGGAGAAATAACTCCCTCTTTCAAAACTCCAAAAGCAATAAAAGGTTTCATGATGGAGCCAGGGGTGTAAAGTCCAAAAATAGATCTGTTCAAGAATGGATTATTTTTAGAATTAATCCAAGAATTGATCAGTTTGGTGTCAGAACCATCTGTCATTATTTGCGAATCGTATTCTGGGAAATTACTGACAGCTAATATTTCCCCGGTGTGAACATCCATAATGATACCGGCCCCACCTCTATACCCCGCTCTATCTCCAATATCAATAAGTGACTGATGAAGTCTCTTTTGTAATTTAATATCAATGGAAAGATTTATGTTATTTCCATCAACAGGGGGTTCAATCACACTCTCAGAGACAACGCTACCTTTCACATCAGTTTCTATAATCTTCACACCATCTTTTCCAGACAATTTGTCATTAAAGATTTTTTCTAAACCATCTCTTGGATCAAATTTGTCTTGATAATAAAAACCTTTTGAATCTTTTGTAGGATATTTTACATAACCGAGAATGGTCGATAACCCAGTCAACTCTGAATATACTCGAAGAGAATAATCACTTGTTTTTGGGTTTATAGTATTCCACACAATAGGCACAGCATTTCTATCATAAATCACTCCACGATCAGCAAAAATAAGCGTTTTGTGAAGACTATTATTTTCACTGCGAATACGATAAGTCCCCCCTTGTGTAATTTGAAGATTCCATAATTTATATACAAATATAAAGCTGATTAGTGAAATAAATATAAATATAATTCCAAAAACACTTTTAGGAATTGGTTTTTCTATTCGCCCCTCGAACTGATCATTGTCAAATTCGGGTAGATTTGTTGAGTCAAGAAAGATTTCGTCTGGATGAATCTCATTGTGTCCAGTGCGCTTTCGCCCTTTAAAAAATTTTTTAATTTGATGAAACATAATGACTAAATTTCTAATTTCTGAGAAAAAATTAGGTTCGAATGTGAGTTTTTATAAAATAAACTAAAAGTAAAAAGGAAAACGCCATAAATAGTCCTAGATATGGGAAACTATAATTAGACGAGTATAGAGTATCGATAAGAAAACCGAAAAATAATACTTCTAGATATAATGGATAATAAATTGTTAGCCCAATAAGGATAGGAATAGTTAACCACCACGGCAAGACAACTACTACAATAAATACAGCAACAAACAAAAAAAATCTTGCAACAGGTGTCTGCATAAAGCACATTATAACATAGTAAAACCAATATTTTAATTATTACTTTTTTCTACAAATACAAATTTTGCTGAAAAAACACTTCCTGGAACACGTATATAAACCGTTTTAAAAGAACTTTGAGAATTAGTGTCAATATAATAAACATTTCCAATAACTGAGGAAAAAATTCCTGGATACTCAAAAATGTCTCCCCATAAAATATCTGTATCTTTGGGAACTTCTAGTTGGAAGTTTTCGCCTCCACGACCCTGGATTTCAAAAGAAGCTCCTGTACGTGATAAAATCACCTCCTGTCTATGATTACCGCTAGAAAAAAGTTCAACCAGAGATGAGTGCGGTGTAATGGAGGTGACAAGACCAATTATTATGTTACCGCCAAAATAGACTTTATTACCTAAAGTGAGCCCGTCTGTCGAGCCAACGTCTATGACAAGAGTATCGTACGGAGAACGTGGTGGTTTGGACAGAACACGAGCTAAAATACGATTGATGTTAGTTGGGCGTCCAAGTTCCATTTTTAAACTTTGATTTTCTAATAGCACGAGATCATAATCAGTTTCTTTCAGTTTCAATGCTGATAACTCGTCCTCCAGAGCAAGATTTTTCTCTATTAGCACGTTTCTAAATATAAAATAATCTTTAATAGAACTGAACGGTTTAGCAATATTGTCACTGACAATCCATAATGGTTTGGATATTGAGTAAAATACAGTACGAAAAAAGTTAGGAAATAAAAAAGCGGATAAGGAGAGAACTGTAAATAGAACGACAGTCAGAATAATCTTTACCCTGTGCTCATGTTTTGGTTTACTTTTTAGGTGGTAACTCATCTTCGTTTGCTATTAGAACATCTTTATAGGTTTCCATGTTCTCCAGTATTATTCCAGTACCTCGACAAACAGCAGTCAGTGGATCTGGAGTAATGTACACGGGAATTTTTGTATATTCAGAAATAATTTCAGCTAAACCCCTTATTAAAGCCCCGCCTCCTGAAAGGAAAATTCCTCGTTGCATAACGTCAGCAAGAATCTCTGGAGGTGTAGTTTCTAGAACTTCCTTCACCCCATCAATTAGTGTATGAATGGACTGAGAAATTGCTTCACGAATATCAGAATCCGTAATGACTACTTCTCGTGGAAGTCCAGAAATAAGATCTCTGCCCTTTATGGAAGCTTCTAACGGCACTTCTCCCGGCAAAACAGCACCTATGGCTATTTTTATATTTTCTGCTGTCTTCTCACCAATCAAAATTTTGAATTCTGAACGAACATAAGCAATAATATCTTCATTTAATCTATCGCCGGCAATACGAAGATTTTTTGAGCGTACTACACCACCAAGGGATATCACTGCAATATCTGTCGTCCCACCACCAATATCTATAATCATATTTCCACCAGCTTCAAGAACAGGGAGTCTTATACCTATAGCTCCCGCCATCGGTTCTTCAATTATATGCACTTCGGACGCACCAGCGTTTTTTGTGGCATCGCGCACAGCACGTGTTTCGACATTTGTAATTCCAGACGGCACACCAACAACAACACGTGGACCGAGAAGTTTTTTATTCCCCTTTTGTGCTTTATTAATCAGATAAGTAATCATCTCCTCTGTCACTTCAAAATCAGAGATAACACCATCGACAAGAGGTCTAATGGCTATAATATGTCCTGGAGTACGTCCAAGCATCTGTTTTGCGTCTTTACCCACAGCTACTACCCGACCAGTTTTCTGATTCACAGCGACGACAGATGGCTCATTTAGAACAATCCCCTTTCCACGAAGATAAACAAGGGTATTTGCCGTACCCAGGTCAATACCTATGTCGTTGGACAACCAACGTTTTAATTGTTCAAAGTTTTTAATCATTATTTTAGAACCATAGAAAACCACCCAGAGTATACATCTGAATCTTAAAAAGACATACTGTTCTCAAATTACAACATCCTCAAAGCCTCTGTGACTGACAACATCTCAAAATCCTGTGATGCCCTAAGTTTTACCTCAACCTTATTTTCAACAACCGTTTTATCACTAACAATAAACCTAACTGAAATTCCAATTAAGTCTGAATCAGCGAATTTCTCTCCAGGACGCAGATCACGATCATCGTAAAGAACTTCCACACCTTTTTTTTGTAAATCAGAATATAAATTGTCTGCAAAAGTTTTTGTTTCGTCTTTTGCCCCAAGTCTTACTAAATGAACTGCAAACGGAGAAACTGATTTTGGCCAAGATAAACCTTTGTCATCTGAAAATACTTCTGCGATAACACCCATCAGTCTAGTAATACCTATACCGTATGAGCCAAGATAAACTGGACTTTTTGTGCCCTCCTTATCTGTAAAATATAGTCCTAGATCTTCACACTTATCTGTTCCAAAAGTGAAAATGTTTCCAACTTCCGCGGCTTTCTTCATTTCAAAATCAGATTTTTCTACTTCTAGCTCAGCAAGAGTTTTGTCATTAAAAACTTCTTCGTTTAAGACAATGCTCCCGTCTTTGTTTATATATATATTATCCTCCCCTGCATCACAAACGGTCTGAAACTCATGACTAAATTTGTCAGTAAAAAGTCCGCCCGAAGCAGAGGTAATGTAAGTTATGTCACCAAGACCAACATTTTTGTAAACATTTTTATAAGCTTCGATAGTTTTATTATAGAAATCCACATGCTCCTGTTCATTTATAGAATATGAATACATATCCTTCATAATAAACTCTCTGCAACGCATAATACCACTTTTTGCACGAATTTCGTTTCTTAATTTATTTTGAAATTGGTGAACATATCTTGGTAGGTCATTGTAACTAGCAATATGATATTTCATCATGTCTGTAATTGGCTCTTCATGTGACCAACCAAAACCGATTTCACTTCCATTTTTCAACTCTGATTTGAACCAGATATCAACGTTTTTGTCACTCCACCTATTTGTTTTTTCCCACAACTCTTTTGATTGAATGGTAGACATCAGTATCTCGGTTGATCCAAGCTTTTCCATTTCCACCGAAACAATGTCTTTTATTTTATTAACCACAATAAGACCTAGGGGCAAAAGTGAATAAACCCCAGCCATTTCTTTATGAATGAAGCCAGCCTTAATAAGAAGTTGCGCATTTTTGGAAGTCTCATCTGACGGGGTTTCTTTCCTGGTTTTTGTAAAAAGTTGTGATTGACGCATACTATTTTGTTAATATGAATAATATAGGAAAAATCGATTTTGGGCAAAGAAAAAACCGTTACACCAGAAAGAGGCGCAACGGCGAGTGTAGGCAGGAAGAGTCACAGAATACAACAGATTCCCAGTGCCGAACATCCACCTAGCTAAACTAAGGGGGGGAGATGTGGTCCCTCTCAGGTTACACACAGTGGGGAATCAACACTCGTTGCATCAACTACAACCCTTCCTACCGGCTTCAATGATACTACCTTTTGAAAATTAGTCAACAGACAAAACTACTTTATAACAATTTAAATATATCGTGACTGGTGATAATGGCAGTCAGAATAATAAGAAATCCGAACCCAATAATATTTACCCATCGGGCAAAGTTTGGTGGAATTGGTCTACGAATTATTACTTCAATTAGAATAAAAAATAATCTTCCCCCATCCAGTGCAGGAAAAGGCAAAAGATTTACAATGGCTAGATTTATAGAAATGACGGCGATCAAAGATAGCAAGTAGACAAAACCTAAATGTGCCGCATCACCAACTACAGAGGCAATACCGATAGGACCTGAGACTTGAGATAAATCCGATTTAAAAATCACTGTATTTCCAAGAAATTTAAGTAATCCCATAGCAGTAGTTTTTGTTAGTGAGATCGTTGTGCGTGCACCCTCAAGAAATGCGAGGTGAATGGGAAGTTTTAATATCCCAACCATATCCATACCAATACCTATTGCTCTTTTTCCAGGGACAATATTAAAGTCTGGTGTTGCAACTAATGTTTGAGGAAGGTCATTACCGCGTTTGTACACAATTTGAATATTTTCTACCTTACTTTCGGAAATAGTATGTTTAACATTGTCTGGGTTCAAAATCTCACCTGACAGATTTATGCGACCTGACTGGACAGAAACTACTGTGTCTCCGGATTTTAATCCTGCTCTTTCTGCTGGAGAATTTGGAAGAACTTCTGTAATAATTAGTTGAGTATTTGAGACTTTACCGAAACCAGAATAATCCACAGGTGAAGGAAGTCCTATCATAAAACCCAGGGAAATTAAGAGCCAGGCAAAAAGAATATTGAAAGTTACTCCGGCAATCAACACAGCTGATTGAATCCATTTTGGTTTGTAATAAAAACTAGCTGATTTATCTGCATCAGAAATATTCTCCAAATGCTGATCTTCACCAAAAATTTTTACGAATCCACCAAATGGAATTGCGTTCAAAGTGTAAAGAGTATTTCCCCACTTTTTTCCAAATATTTTCGGTGGGAAACCAAGCCCAAACTCATCAACTCTGATACCAGACTTTTTTGCAACGATAAAATGCCCAAACTCGTGAACCAGTATAAGGATAGCCAGTACTGCTAAAAAAATTATTACTGTCATTTTTTCAATCTTATCACACTTCCAGTAATCCTAATTATGATTTTGAAAGACTCCGGAAACGTTTTAGAAAACAACGACGAAGATAAAGTGGCCTGAAGCATTGTTTGAGCCAGAATCAATCTAGGCGAGTTTGCGGGAAGGCTACGTATCTAGGAGATTATTTTCTTAGAACGTTGAGGTTAAGTAAAATCACACCAGTGATTTATGCGGTCTGGAAAAATCATAATTAGGATCACTCCCCTATCTCCTTTTCCTTCTTTACAAAAATCTCATCTAGGACTCTGTTCGTATCTTCGAGTATCTTTTGGAGATCTGTTTTTAAACGAAACTTCTCATCCTCAGATATTTTTTTCTCCTTTTCCTGAGAATCTATATCTTTTATAACCTTTTCTCGTTCATTACGCAAAGTAACCCTAGCATCTTCAAGTCTTTGTTTAGCCATTTTAATAAAAGATACTCGCCGTTCCGATGTAAGTTCTGGAAAGATAACCCTAAGACCTTTATCATCAACTGTGACAGAAAGTCCCAAACCAGAAGTGGTAATAGCTTTTTCAATAGCTTTTGTTACAGAAGAGTCCCAAGGAGCAATACGAAGACTACGGACATCCTCAATTCCAAGGTTTGCAATTTGTGTAATCGACATGAGAGATCCATAGGCTTCAGCTTTTACACTATCCAGTATGGCTGGATTTGCTCTGCCCGTCCGAATATTTGAGAACTCTCTTTTGAGCCATTCCTCTACTTCTTTGAGAGATTGTTTAAAAGGATTAAAGTTGTAAGCCATACAAAAGCTAGTATAACAAAATATTAAATACTTAGCATTACGTTTTCCAATATTATCTTCATAGGTGCTCCTCGGTCGTAAAGTGAAGCTCTTGCTTCTTCGCAAACTTTTAAAGCTCCCGACGATTTATCAACACCTTTTTCATATAACTCCTTCTCGATTTGGTTCAAAAATGCAATGGCGTCTTGTTTTGTACTTTCTTCGTCACTTATAGCGTCTGTTATTTCTTTAACTTTTGCTAACCTTTCTTTCAATCTCATACTAAGAATTAATCCTGTCGTAGCTGACACTTTAAATGTTTCATTGTCTCCACTATGCTCCGGTGGAAAATCATTAACAACTTGCATTCTAGAACGGAGAGTTGGGAGAAGTGTATCTTGTGGTGAAACAATGAAAAAATGTGTCCCTGGAGTCGGCTCTTCAAAGGCTTTGAGTAATGCGCTCTGTGCTTCTTCTGTTATAAAATCAGTTTCAATTATAAAAATCTTTTTTGCATCTTTCGCACCAGAGAAATTTTTTCTAGCAGAAGACTCGATGATGGCTCTCGCCTCATCTATTGATAACGTCTTAAACTTACCGTGCCAAAAATCAGGATTGCCTGAAGTCTTTATTCCGACGATTTCTTCAAAAAAATGTTTTAACTTCGAGATACTCTCATCTATTTCGTAAACGATAAATAAATAAGCGTGATGTAAACTCTCTGAATGTTTATAAAATTCAATAATTTGCTGCATGGATATTATTATAGCAAAGAGAAACTCCAACGCGACCTAATCCGCGTTGGAGTTTATTTCCTCAGTCTCCAACACGATAGAAAGTGGCTGATACTCTGGAAACCATGTAACATAGGCATATTCCGTTTGCCCACGTCTTGTACGTTCGTGGCAACCAGCCACGACTTTGAATCCCAGTTTCCTCTCGAGGAACCCAACCGCATCTTCTCTTGTTTGGAAACGTCCTGTGTAAAATTTCTTAGTGACAATTCTCCACATATTCACCTCTTGTTAAACAATACCACGAACTGGAGAAAAGTTATACGAGCAAGAGATTTGGAAGTTACCGCTTACTTATTACTGACTTTTTATATACGTCCAGATGCTCTAGCGCAATCCCTGTCCCTCTTACAACACAATAAAGTGGATCTTTAGCCAGCACCGCTTTTACACCAGTACGACGGAAAACCAATTCAGGAAAATTACGGAGTTGAGATGACCCGCCAGTCATGATAATTCCGCGATCTATAATATCAGAAGAAAGTTCTGGCGGAGTTTCTTGAAGCACATCCTTGATAGCCTTTATCATTTCTCGTAAGTCCTTACTGATTGCCTTAACAATTTCGTTTGTCTTTATTTCCACACTTCGAGGTAGTCCGGTGACAAAATCACGACCTTTTATGGTCACAGTGAGTTCTTCATCAACAGGAATGGCTGAACCGATTTTTATTTTTATGGCTTCTGCAGTTTTGTCACCAATCCCAAGGTTAAATGTTTTCTTTATGTAGTCAGTGATAGCATAGTCAATTTTATTTCCAGCACATTTAACTGAAGTTGACGCAACGATGCCCCCGAGAGAAATCACCGCCACGTCTGTAGTACCACCACCAATATCAACGATCATATGCCCCATGGCTTCGTGAATAGGAATTCCAGCCCCTATTGCGGCCAGTATAGGCTCTTTGACCACATAGGCGTTCTTTGCACCAGCTCTTATCGTAGCTTCTATCACCGCTCGACGTTCAGTCGAGGTCACACCAGCTGGCACAGAAACAAGAACCTCTGGTTTTATAAAATTCCACTTTCCAAGAGCTTTGTCCATGTAGTAACGTAACATTGCTTCAGTTACCCTGTAATCAGCGATCACACCGTCTTTGAGTGGTCTGTAAGCGATTATACTCTCTGGAGTTCGTCCTATCATTTCCTTTGCCTCTATACCAATAGCCACAATTCTATTGTCCTCTTCTGAGACAGCAACAACTGATGGCTCATTTAGAACGATTCCACGACCAGGAACAAAGACCAAGATATTGGCCGTGCCGAGATCAATCCCGAGTTTTTTTGAGAAAAACGACATATGGCTATAATAGCTGAAATGAGTAATAATGCAAAAGTCATATAAATCGCTTCTGTTATAATACCCCCATGCAAATTCTTACTGTAATTCCAATAAGTAAAGGTATATCAAAGGACACTCTAACCTATTTCACCAAGAAAGATGTTTCTTTGGGCTCGATAGTCTCAGTTCCACTTCGTAAAAAAAATATCTTTGGGTTGGTCACTGGTAGCGAAATTGCTCAAGAAATAAAGTCAGAATTAAAGTCGCTTTCGTATAGTATTCGCAAAATCGATAATATAAAATCACACTCTTTTCTCTCAAAAGAATTCTTGGAAGCAGTGAAGGCTATTGCAGACCATAACGCAGGAAGTGTTGGAGCTGTTCTTTCTGCACTTATCCCAAATGCAATTCTTTTAAACAATTCTGAACTTACCTACGTAAAAAAAGAATCTAAAAAGGGTTCATATGAAACTGTGTTACTCCAATCAGATAACGATGAACGTTATGCTACTTACAAAAGTCTTATTCGTGAAGAATTTGCACGTGGCCATAGTGTCTTCTTTTGTTTACCTACAACAGAGGACTTACTGAGCGCGAAACCCATATTAGAAAAAGGTATAGAGAAATATACATACATATTACACTCTAGATTACCTAAAAAAGAAATTATTTCGCTATGGAAAAAAATTGTTTCAGAAAATCATACTGTTCTTATTATAGCTACTGGATCTTTCCTCTCTATTCCAAGAGATGATATCGGAACTTTTGTTTTTGAAAAGGAATCTTCTCGTGCTTATAAAATGCAGACGAGACCTTTCATAGACATCCGCACAGCAGGACAGTTCATTGCAAAAGAATACAACAGTAGAGTGGTTTTTGGAGACACACTTTTGCGAACAGAAACACTTTGGCGAGAGAAAAATGGTGAATATGCTGAGCTTTCACCTCTCAAATTTCGTTCTCTGACAACAGCCAACTGTGAAATAGTGAACATGAAAGCTCCACAGGATATGAAAAGGAAAGAATTCACTGTACTAAGTGAAAATTTAAAAAACTTACTTCGAAAGGCAAAAGAAAATAATGAGCACACTTTTCTGTTTTGTGGTCGCAAGGGTCTTTACCCTATTACTGTTTGTAGCGATTGTGGGACAGTAGTTGTATGTAAAAACTGTAGTGCACCGGTAGTTTTGTATGGAAAAAGAGATACTCTTGGTAAAAATAAAAACTTGTTTGTCTGTCATCATTGTGGAGAGAGACGTGATGCACATGAACTCTGTATACATTGCGGAGGTTGGAGGTTAAATCCCCTAGGCATTGGTGTAGAAAAAGTCGTCGAAGAAGTAAAAAATTTATTGAACAGTACTCAAGTTGTTGTAATGGATAAAGATCACGTAACTACACACAAACAAGCAATCAAAGCTCGTGAATTATTTTATAATACTCCAGGGGCTGTAATGGTGGGAACGGAAATGGCTCTGACATATCTGAACCAAAAAATTGAGAATTCTAGCGTAGTATCCATAGATTCATATTTTTCTGTACCTGACTTTCAAATAAACGAAAAAATATTTCATATCTTACTTGAATTGCGAAATTTGTCAGAGAAAAATATGATAATACAGACTCGCCAAGAGAATACTAAGATATTTGATCACGCATCAAAAGGAGATCTTATAGATTTTTATCGTGACGAAATAAAAGATAGAGAATTAATCGGATATCCACCATTCACAACATATATAAAAATTACCATTAGCGGAGAAAAAAATAGTGTTAAAAAGCAAATGGCTGAAATCACAGAGGTTATGAAACCTTATGAATTTTCAATTTTTGACGCATGGAATCCTGGAAGTAAAAGTAAGTTTTCCATGCATGGATTGGTTTCTTTACCAAAAGGTGCTTGGTTGGATAAAACTCTTCTTGTAAAACTTCGTGAGCTTCCCCAAAACGTCATAGTCAAAATAGACCCCGATACTCTTCTATGATAAAGTAAAATATCCATATTTAGCGAACTCCATGGTTAAAAAAATACTACAAAAAGAGGCTCATGTGCTACGTGAAATCGCTAAGGAAGTACCTCCTATTGAAATAAAAAGCTCTAAGATAAAAAAGATCATTGAGGAGATGAAGGAAGCATTGAATTCACAAGAAGATGGTGTAGCCATTGCTGCACCACAGATAGGATACTCTCTTCGGATTTTTGTCGTTTCGAAGAGGATTGATGGAATCATAAAAGAAGCAAAAAAAGTCCGTTTAAATCATGAAACAAAAGTGGAGAAAGAAATGTCACTTACGATGGAAGAACCTGCAACCGATATGGTCTTTATAAATCCGAAAATTAAGAAAATATCAAAAGAAAAGCAAGTTGTCGAAGAGGGATGTTTATCAGTAAGATTTTTATATGGAAAAGTTAGTCGTGGAATTAAGGCCACTGTAGAGGCTTATGATGAAAACGGTAAAAAATTCACAAGAGGTGGAAGTGGATTGTTAGCACAAATATTTCAGCATGAGATTGACCACTTAAATGGAATTTTGTTTCTGGATAAAGCAAAATATGTTGAGGAAATAATTCCAGAACACATAAAACATCCTGGACAAAAACTATCAACTTATGGAAAATAATTCTTCTGTACATACAAGCCCAGTTTTTGCATTTTTTGGAACATCTTCGTTTTCTGTCATCGTTCTAGATGAATTAAAATCGAGTGGGTTTTTACCAACACTTATCGTCACTGGGGAAGATAAACCGAAAGGAAGAAAGCTTGTTCTAACTCCACCAGAGGTGAAAGTCTGGGCGGAAAAAATTGGTGTAAAGTGCATTCAGCTAAAAACTTTGAGAAAACCCGAAAGTGAGGAAATCATAAAATCCTATGCCCCAAATGGTTTCGATCTTTTTATCGTAGCGTCATACGGAAAAATAATTCCACAAAATATTTTAGATTTGCCAAAATATAAAACTATTAATGTCCACCCTTCACTATTACCAAAATTACGTGGACCATCTCCTATCATAAGCGCAATACTCAGGGAGAACGAAACTGGAGTGACCATCATGCGACTTGATGCTGATATTGATCACGGGCCAATATTGGCGCAAAGAAAGGTCTATGTTGAGTGGCCACCATACGCAGAAGATTTAGAAAAAACTCTAGGGATAGAGGGTGGAAAACTCTTAGCAGAAACTATTCCAGGTTGGATAGAAGGAAAAGTAAAAGAACAAGAGCAAGACCACTCGCAAGCTACTTTTTGTGCAAAAGTGCAAAAGACTGATGGAGAAATTGACTTGAGTGAAGATTCTAAAATTAACTTACTAAAAATTCGCGCTTACCACATGTGGCCAGGAGCGTATTTCTTTAGTGAACAGAACGGAGTCAAAAAAAGAATTATAGTAAAGCGTGCACACCTAGAAAAGGATGAGTTTGTTTTGGATAGAGTCTTACCAGAAGGGAAAAAAGAAATGAATTACGCTGACTATTTGAAAGGAATAAAAAAATAGATTAGGGAATATATTGACTATCGTGGAGGACAGATGAGAGATCCTGGCTCACAGCTTCAGCTCTTTGCATAATATAGAGAAGAACTGTAATAACAAATATGCACCCAAAAACAAAACCGACTATAAACCAGCTTGCTTTCTGGTGGAAATTTCCTACTTGAATTTTCATTTGTTTCTATAGTTAATCCTCTTTAATAAATTTTTCAATCGTGTCGCCCCACGCCTGAAAAGAGTGTCTTGTTTTGTTTTTTTTGAAACTATTTCTCGTTCTGCTTCGTCACGAACAACATCTATCGCTGTGTAAATATCCACTTCCTCCGCAACTGCAAAAATCTGTTTGTCTCCTGGTTCAATAATATTTACTTCAGCTCTAAAAATATCTCCCTGTTTGTGATGAATCGTTGTTCTTCCTATCTCAACTTCACATAAAATATTATCTTTGCTGCCCAAAAATTTTTCTAATGTCGAAATTTTCTTTGTCACATAATCATCTATTGCTGGTGTTATATCAAAATTTTTTGCTCTAAGTTTTATGTTCATGCATACATTATACACTCTAATTTATTTAACCTCAAATAAATTGCTTTCTTGTGTATTTTTGTTATTATCTTTGTATTCCGGTGTAGCTCAGTGGTAGAGTGAGGTTGGGTTTGGGACCCGACCGCAAGATCGGAGCGCGACGGCGCGAGAGGGGGTCGCGAGCAAAGTCAGTAGACTTTGACTTGTGACATCGCCTGTTTAGAAAAGTGATTGCGAAACTTATTCTGATTATTACAGATGCAGTAGTCAGAAAATGTTTTACAACATTCCGGTGTAGCTCAGTGGTAGAGCAATCGCCTGTTAAGCGATTGGTCGTAGGTTCGATCCCTACCGCCGGAGCCCGAATCAAACTTGGGTTAAGAGCAGGAAAATTTTGAAGCGCGACGCGTAGCGTCGCATAAGGAAAAGAAGGATTTTCTTGGACTTTTTTGTCGTGAAGGATGAGGTTCGATCCAAAGATTTTCTGGAGAGATGATTTTTTGGAGGGGAGGTCGTTCCTTTTGGCGATTTCATCTAGTGTTCCAGCCGTTTCAACCCACTCTCGCATAGGTTCGAGCCACGCAGTGGCGTCTCTTTCCAATCTCTGGATATTTTCCTCGATTGATTTCTTTTCAGAAAAAAGTTTGTTTCGTTCTTTCAAATAAGTTTCTCGATCAATATCTTGTGCTAGATAGACATCGAGAAGCCTTTGAATTTTCTCTGAAATGACAGAAACTTTTTTCCTCAAATCGTCAATCATTCCTGCTGACTCAGAAGCAGTCTTTTTCCTGTCTTCTTCCATCAATAAACCGAACTCTTTTACCCAAAGTGAAGGCATGGAGTAGTTGGATAAAATAGTTGAAAGCTGTTCTGTCAAAACCTCTTCTCTAATACACGACTCATTACATCTGATCGTTTTAGACTTGTGGGTACAGTGATAGTAGACATACTTGTGGATATTTCCATTTTTACACTTTTTCACTTTATCTTCTGCGGTTATCATCATCCCACAAGTTCCACAATGGAGAAGTCCGCAAAGAGGTTTTGGCTCAATGACAGCTTTCATCGGATGACCTCTCTCAACCATAACTTTTTGAACTTTATCAAAAAGTCGTTTTTCAATAATCGGTTTGTGCTTTCCTTCGTGAATTTCTCCACCGTATCGGAAATGTCCATAATAAAACGGATTTGAGAAAATCCTTTTTACACAATCTTTATGAATATGATTACCGTACAAACTTCGGACGTTTCTTTCAAAAAGAAAATTTGTTATATCTTCAAAACGAGAATTACCTTGCGAATATATTTCAAATGCCTCACGAATTATTTTTGATTTTTTTCTATCAACAACAATCGTTTTCATTCTGACATCATTTAAATATCCAACCGGAGCTGTGCTTGGAAATTCACCTCGTTTAACTTTTGCTCGCAATCCACGTTTTGTGTTTGCACTTAAATCTCGGATAAATTGGTTAGCCATTCCAAACTCAACAGACATCATTAAAACATTGTCGCTTGGATAATAACTTTTGTCGTGAATGCGAATATGCTGGATAATTCCCTGTTGCAACATCCAACTTATTTGTCCACCATCTACAGGATTGCGAGCTAGACGATCAAGTTTCCAACAAACAATTCCTTGAGCCTCATCTTTTTGAATTCGCTTTATCATCTCATTAAAAACAGGACGACCAGGCATTTTTGCTGTTCTCTTTTCCACAAACTCATCGGAAATTTCTAGACCTTCACTTTTTGCTAGTGTGCGAAGTTCAGCAAGTTGTGCCTCAATAGACATCACTTGCTTATCTTCAACATCTGTACTTTTGCGCGCGTAGAGAAAATATTTCATACTAAAAGTATATACTTAATAAAAATGATGCGATAGTGTATAATTGGTTATTATGGCCACGCAACGCACAATTTCAGGGCGTATTCCACAAAAACGTGGCGATACGCTTGTTAGAACCATAGAGAAGAAATATAACGTTGATCTGGATTACAGATCGGACGCTAAACTTTCTACTGTCCTAAAAGAAACCGGAGCCAAATCCCTCTCAAAACTAATCAAGATGGTCGATGCAACGAAGAAAAAATAAAAACATTTCTCATCAAGGTAATTTGAGTTTTATTACCGATATTTCACTACGACGCAAAATTGAAAATTCCATCGAGACAACGTCTTTTCTATATCTAAAGAGAAATGAAAAGAGTACCTCATCAGGATTTGCAAAAGAAATTCGTAGGGCAGAAATTTTATATGCAGCATCTATAATTGAAGCGGTCTTAATTCATTTATTTAAACGCAGAGGCGAGTCCATGTCCAAGATAGACTATAAAGATGTAGTTATTCTTCCTTCTACTTATCAGTCAGGATCTCATCCTGTTGTAGTGGCTCGACAAGTACAAATACCTAAACTTGATCGAGAACTTACTCTTGATAGTCTTCTTGAATTATTTTCAAAAAACGGAACCATAAAACGCCGACTTAAAGAAAAAATAGATACAACAAGAAAAGTCAGAAATACATTTCATTTAGCTAAATCAAGAAAAGGTATTAAATGTGATTCTATATCAGTAAATTCTGCATACGATGCAGTTGTCGAAATAATATCACTTGCTAAAAAGCTCCTTGCAAAACCAAAGATATCACGGACTCATAATTCTAATCCTACATCTAGTTAAAATAATTTTTTAGGGAGCTGTATTTGTGCGTGCGCACGGGTGGGTGGGGCAAACGCACATAAAATCTGCACGACCTCCCCGACAAAAAATCATTTCTCCAAAAAATCTTTGGATTTTGAATTCTTGAACCTTATCCTGCACGACAAAAAAGTCCAAGAAAATGCTTCTTTTCCTTATGCGACGCTACGCGTCGCGCTTCAAAATTTTCCTGCTCTTAACCCAAGTTTGATTCGGGCTAGATTATACGACCAGATACGAACCTATTTTCAAAATAATTTTGGTAAATGAATTCCGTCACGGCTCAGCATCCGTTCCGTCCCGACCAAAGCGTCGGGACTCCACTTCTGCCGACCCGCTCCGC
>JBAQTF010000010.1:0-179324 GCA_049296855.1 Minisyncoccia bacterium
CATTAGCACTTGGAACATATACCAAACTATTTTGATATGCAGGTGATCCAGCAAAATCAACGTTGAATCTTAGAAATGGTGCCTCACTTACACTCCATGCTCCTGACGGTTGATAATAACCATAAGATAGATTGGTTATGGTAGATAGAAGTGTTCCCCCAAACCCACCATTTGTTAGTAATGTCCTACCAGTCGGACCAGCTAAAGGATTAACTAATGCACTTCCAGTTCCTAGTGGAGGTACAGCTGGACCAACAACAAATCCTCCGAGCGAGTTATTTAGTACATCACTCGTATCATCATAGAAGTACCATTTTTTACTTGTTGATGCATTAAGAATGTTAGACTCTAATGTATCTGAATTAACCACAATAGGGCCACCGACAAGTGGAGGAAGATTTGAACACAAGAATTGTCCGTTGTTTCTTGATTGCACTGCTTGGAAAGAAACATCAACTACAACACCATCTGTCTGAGCAACATTATTTGCTCCAGATCCATTACAAGTCACTCCAGTACCACGAATAAGTGGTCCGTTAGGAGTATTGTTTGGATTTTGTGGGGTTCCAACTTTACCCAACCCATCTTGTGTAGTTGTACCAAGAGCGAGAGACCCAAAACACCATGCTTTTCCAATATAACTTGTGGAACCACCTACAAGAGCTAGACCATTTGCTGAGTCAGCAAGTGGAAGCCAGTTTCCATTAAATATTGTTCCAGCCTGACCTGTTAGCTGTGTGATTTGTGTTTCTCCAGTTTCATACACATTATCTCCATCATCTTTCCAGAATGTAAAGTTTAAGAAAGTTTGAAGCTCACCGTTGTCTCCTAATGCAGGACCAACGTCTCCAGCATCTGACTCTGGATCAACTAAAGTATTCTCTGGTGTAGCAGTAATATCCGCTGCCATACATGCCCACGCGTCATTACTACCTACATGGACAGATATAGTATCTTCACCAACATCTCCTGGTTTTACATCAGAAAAGCTGAAGAATAGCTGGCCAGTAAGATTACTCATTGCCCATGAGTTAGCCGGACTTGCTACTAAAACTCCAGCTGAATTTGTTATATAACTCTCATTATCAATTTTTAAATCAATATCTCCCGCTGTGAAAGTGTTACCTGTTGAAGTCTCACTGTCAGAGAAGAATGCACCTGTTGCACCTAGTGAAAGTGCTCCTACGAAAACTAAAACCCCTAAACTCATTAATATTTTACGATTCATTTTTATTTATTTTTAATTAATAATTTCTAATAATCTTCTATTTTATTTACCTGTATCGAGCTTCACTCACTACAGGTGTTTTTGCATTGTTCGACCATTTCCCTTTTTCAAAACAAAAAGAGCTTTCCTCTAACGCCGAACAGCGACAGAGAAAAGCTCTTTTTAAAACACACCAAAAAGTTTTGAAGAAAAGTATTTCCCATGCTTTCCTAACTTAATAATATTAAGCAACCCTAGATCTTTGTTTTAAGGCAAAGATTAGTCGTATACTAACATTAAAAAAATAATAAAAAGCAGTAAAAAAATGCATTTTTTATCAAAAATGTGGATAAAAAGTGCACAAATAGCAAAAATCTGTGTAAAAATTGAAACTCAGAGACAAAAAAGAATCTTGCGTCAATGACGAAATCTGTGTTGTTGGTATCAAAAAAATCATTTACTTCAAGGTCGAACCTTGAAGTAAATGACGTTGAAATAGGTCTAATGTAAAGGTCTTGATGCAAATAAGGTTTTCTGATACTCTCCCCGAATGACAAGAAATCTGACTTTCGCGATTGATGAGTTCTACCACATCTATAACCGTGGGACTGAAAAACGAAATGTGTTTTCTACAAAAGCTGACTACGACAGGTTTCTCTCCCTTTTATATGTCAGCAATGGGTCAAAACCAGTTCACCTACAACTTCAAGGTCGAACCTTGAAGGATGTGACTGAAACTGATCATGGAGAAGAGCTTGTTGAGATTTGCGCATACTGTCTGATGCCAAATCATTTTCATCTATTGGTGAAGGAAAAAGTAGATAATGGAATAAGTCGTTTTATGCAAAAACTTCTTACTGGTTATACAATGTACTTTAACAAACGACACGAGCGCACAGGTGCCTTATTTCAGGGAAAATTTAAAGCTATACATGCAAATAGTGACCCATATCTTAAATATCTTATTTCTTACATACATCTTAACCCTGTAAAACTAATCGGACCAAAATGGAAGGAAAATGGTATTGCAAATCAAAAAAGGGCTGAGAATTACCTGGGAAAATATTCTTATTCGAGTTATCTTGACTATCTCGGACAAAACCGTGTGGAGAAAAAAATCATTAAAATAGATTCTTTACCAGATTATTTTGAAACTCCAAAAAATTTTAAAACAAACTTAGAAGAGTTCCTGAACTTCAAGGTCGAACCTTGAAGTTCAGGAGAATCGATATGATATAATCCTGAAATCGCGGGCATGGTTCAGTGGTAGAACGTGTCCTTCCCAAGGATAAGACAGGGTTTCGATTACCCTTGCCCGCACAAAAATACCTAAAATGCTATAATACTTATATGAAAAAACTGGAAATTTTTGTTATTTTAATTTTAGTAAGCATCGCTTACACCGTCAGCGCTCATGACATCGCAGAGAGCGGCACTGCGACTTTGCTCGTCCACATTGAACCGGGAGAAATGGCCGTTGCGGGAAAAGCTGTCACCCTTTATATAAACCTAGAAAACTTTGAAAAAGGTTTTAGTTTGGAAAAATGTAACTGTGTCTTTACTATTAAACAAGATGAGAAAGAAATTTTTTCCGCCCCCTTAGTACCAACAAAAACCAACGGTGAATTCGACGCAAAGGGAATACCTTTTACATTCCCAAATGACGGAGAATACCATTTAAGTGTGAGAGCAACACCAATCACCACAAACTTATTTGCTCCATTTGAAGTAGAGGTTCACGAGAAAGCGTTACCGGTGGGAACAGTAACGCCTTTAAATACAACGATTATTAACAACACCTACCATACTCACAATCACGCCTATCCTCGTGTTGAATTAGCTGGAATGTTGATTTTTACCATTGTTATGACCTATTTTCTGTTTAGTGATAACAAATCTCTAGCAAAACAAATAGTGAGAAAAAGACAATTTAATTAAACTTATTTCTTCAAACAAGAGAATTTGATGAATTTGTTTATAAATATAGTTTTTTTATTTATTCTATTATTTTAATCCACACAAGGCATTTAGCTCGGTAAGGTCTGTATTTGTTGTTTTTTCATTCACTCCATTGTTTAGTCTATACATTATGGCTTTTGGATCTTCGACGTGCTCTAGCCCTAGTGCGTGACCGAGCTCGTGAGCCAACACTCTGACAAGTTTTGTTTTGTTGTCGAACTGATATATATCTATCTCTTGACCATCTGGTCCTGACTTGTAAACACCCTCGTCAAACTCGCCAGATAATACTGAACCTATAGTGTTATATTGTTTTACGTTTAAATTCAAGGTTTTGGCTATTTGGTTCATACTAGCAACCAGTGTGTTGAGATTATCGACTTCGGAGTTCAAATTCGTTTGCATTTGGTTTAGGGTAGACGCTTCATTGCTTAGATAATTCTTCTCTGCGTTTAGACGATTTACTGTTTCCTTATTTCCACCGCCTCGACGGTTTATCGATGAAACTTCAGCGTCATAAGCTTGTTTACGAGCTTCGAAAGCCGACATTCGCGACTGTAATGATGTTTTCTCCTTTTTATACTGGACAGTCAACGTATCGTATTTTGATTTCAACACGTCATAAGAGTCTCTGTTGTTGTCGACGACAATTCCCATTTGCTTTAGTTGGACAGTCGATTCTTGTCTGACATCATAAATTAGATTTACTTTTAGACTACCTCCCGTTTCGTACTGAAACAGATTTTTCCCAGCAGGTTTTTCCCAAATGGCTTCGGCCTCTAACATCGCCGAGAGAAAATCCTTTTGTGATATTCCGAAACGTGTGTCAAAGGTACCGATCGAATAACTTATTGCTGTCTTACAAGGAAAATAATACTGGAAAGACTGCACCCAGACAGTTTGAACTTTGTCTCGATAGACAAAACCGAGAGTAACTACGGCAATAATAAAAACAATTTGCGATAATTTTTTCATTTAGAAGGCGGAAACGGAGAGATTCGAACTCTCGAGAGGATTCCTCCCCTACCACCTTTCCAAGGTGGCGCACTAGACCAGCTATGCGACGTTTCCCTGTCTCATCAAAATTTTATTTTTTCCGAGATCTTAATATTTTTTCCACATCTCTGATCTCATTCCAGATTCCATCTATCAAATCATACTTTCTAGCTTCCTCCAAGGTAACCCATTTTGCATCAATAGTATCTCCATCAGTATCATCATCAAATTTTACTTTACCTGAGATGTACGGTGTGAAGAAACTAAAGCAAATGCATGGGATTCCATCAGGACGGATAAAAGTCAAATCTGTCAAAAATTCACATTTACCTATTTCTAGAGCTACTTCTTCTTTCATTTCACGTTTCATACTATTCTCCAGAGCTCCATACCATTGAGGCGCCCCCTCTGTTGCTACTGGACCATGTATATAATCATCTACGTTTAATCCTCCCCCCGGTATAGTCCATTTTCCAGGCATCATTTTTTTATGTAAAGCACGACGAGTAATAAGGTAGATGATTTGTCTATCTTTATTGAACTTATAAATAAGCACCGTAGTAACTGCACGATGTAATTCCTTGTCTTTTACTTCTGGTAGTTTTGCTTCCATAAATATATTTTATTATTTTAATTCGGAAAAGGTGACAACTTTGTTTCTGCCTGTTCTCTTTGCGTTATACAACGCAAGATCAGCATTTTTGAGTAAAATAGATCGAGTAGAGTCTTTAAAGTTGGTAGCAACACCTATGCTGATAGTTATCTTCAAATCTGGAATATCGAAAATAAGATTTTTTATTTTTTCCCTTATTTCTTCGGCTTTAGCTCTTGCATCTTTTTCATTCGCGCCTAGAAGCATAGCCACAATCTCCTCACCTCCCCAACGAGCAACTGTGTCGCCGTCACGAACACTTCCAACTATCGTTTCAGATACTTTCTCCAAAACTTTGTCACCAACTTCGTGGCCGTAAGTATCATTAACTTTTTTGAAATGATCTATATCAAAAAATAAAATGCTTAAGTTTTTGAAACCAAACCATTCGCGTCTTTTGCCCTGATTTAAGTTAGCCAGAGCAGAAAGATAGACGTCACACTCTTCATCAAAAAACGATCTGGTCTTTAGTCCAGTAACCACATCGTGAATCAAATCTTTCTCAAGATCATGAATCTGTTTTTTTAAATCGACGATTTGCTTATGTAAATCTTGTTCTGACATAACACTATATTACCATGATCCATTAGAACCACCTCCGCCAGAGCCTCCTCCGCCGAACCCTCCAAAACCTCCGCCACTATGTCCACCACCGAATCCACCACCCCCAAACCACCAAGGATAATGACCAGTAGCCTTACCTTGAGTATATGCACGAGAGACGGAATAATCAAAAAGAAGTCCTAGTAGGATAAGAATAACAACAAGAGGAACAGCTGTAAGAAGCGAAGCGATGAAAAAATGCCAGATTAGTAAAGCGATTCCACCCCCCAAAACTCCTCCTCCCCACCAAGATTTAGATCGAGCAAGAATAGAAGAAACTATTTGGATAAAAATGATAAAGGAAATGAACAAAAAATTCCACGGAATTTTTGATGTCGAACTAGAATAATTTTCTGGGACAATCTGACTTCCACCAAGTACTTCTATCATTTTATCTACTGCACTGTTTATACCAGAGTAATAATCTCCAGCACGAAATGCCGGAGTTATTATGTCCTGCTGAATATAAGAGGTGGCTAAGTCAGTTAGATCTCCTTCAATACCGTAACCAGTATGTATCCGAGTTTTTCTGTCGCCAAGTGAGATGAGCAGTAAAACCCCATTGTTTTTATCTTTCTTTCCTATCCCCCACTTGGTAAATATATCCTGCGCAACATTTTCTACTGTATCTCCATCAAGTGATGGAATTGTAACGACGGCGATTTCATTTGTTGTATTTTTTTCAAACGCTTCGAGTCTACTTTCAAGACTAGCGACTTGTTCAGATGACAACATCCCCGCATAATCCTGCACAAAACCGATCGGTCTAATAGGCGCAGTAAAAGCCACAAGTGAAAGTGGTAAGAGAACTGAGGATATTGCAAAGATTTCAAATAATTTTTGCATAGGAATTCTAAAATCTCGTCGACTCATAATTTTTCCGGAACATCGCGGAGTGCGTGTAGACACGAGCGTGAAGAAAAATTTTAGAAAAAATTTATTCTGTTTGCGGAAAAGTTGTGAGGAGAAAGAGATTTAAAATTTAGTTAACAAAATCCACCTTCGGTACAACCTGATTACTTGCCGGAACATCAAAATAAGCTCGTTCGGAGACACCAAATAGTTTCGCAACTAGTGATGTTGGAAATGTTTTTACGTTTGTATCAAATACTCGAACCAAGTCGTTGTATTTCATTCTTTCAACTGAAATTCGGTTTTCTGTCCCCTCGAGAGAGACAATTAAATCACGGTAAGCTTGGCTGGACTGCAGAACTGGATAAGCCTCTGCAATAACTAAGAGTCGTCCGAGTGCAGACTCAATTTGCGATGCGGCTTTTGCTTTTTCGTCTGGAGTTGTTGCTCCTGCATATTGAGTTCTTGCGTCAGCAATAGCCCCGAATACCTCCTGTTCTTGTTTTGCTACACCTTTTACTGTATTAACAATGTTTGGAATCAAATCAAAGCGTCGTTGATATTGGTTTTCAACTTGAGCCCACTGTGCAGTAATAGCTTCACCACTTTTTACAAATCCGTTGTATTTTGAAACCCCCCATAAAAGCACGAGAACTATGACACCAACAGTAACGACCCACTTCATATTCCTTTTCAAAAAGTTTTTTTCTCCTATGTTTTCTTCTTGCATTTTGGTTTAGTTAATTTTAATGTTGGAATTATAACACTTATTTAGTAATCCATACCACCCATTCCTCCGACTGAAACCTTTTCTTCTTTTGGTTCCTCAGCGACAGCAACTTCTGTGGTCAAAAGTATTGCCGATGCACTACCAGCGTTTTCTAGTCCTGTGCGAGTGACTTTTACTGGATCAATTATACCGGACTTGAACATATCTAAGACAAACTCGTCTTTCAGAGCGTCATAACCGCCATTTCCTTTATCAGCTTTTACCTTCACGATAATAGAGCTACCATTTCCTTTTCCAGCATTAATAACAATCTGCTTAAGTGGAGCTTCACAAGAGTCGAGTACGATATCGTAACCAGCTTTAAACTCAAGATTACCATTTTCCTTTTTTGCAAAATTTTCTCGAACCTTTTGAGATGCTTTCACTAGTGCGCTTCCACCACCAATAATAATACCCTCAGCAATCGCCGCTTTTGTAGCATTTACAGCATCCTCGATTTTCAATTTTAAATACTTCATTTCTGTCTCTGTCGCAGCTCCTACTTTCATAACAGCCACTCCACCAGTTAATTTTGCAATTCTTCCTTCTATCTTCTCAACATCAAACTTTGATTTTATTGTATCTTTCTGTTTTTTCAATTCTCGAACCCGAGCGGAAATAGCTTCTCTTTTGCCCTTTCCGCCAACAATAATAGTCGACTCTTTCTTTGAAACTATGCGATTTGCCCTTCCGAGCACCTTTAGTTCAGCAGTTTCTAAATCAATACCAACTTCGCTTGAAACAACTTGTGCTCCAAGGACTATGGCAATGTCTTGGAGTTCTTCCTTTTTTCTATCACCAAATCCTGGAGCTTTGACAGCTAAAATATTAAATCCGCCACGAAGTTTGTTAACTATGAACGTGGTCAGGGCTTCGCCATCAACATCATCAGCAATAATAACCAAATCTTTCTTTCCTGTCTGAGCTATTTTTTCAAGCAAAGGTAAAATATCTTTTACAGCAGAAATTTTCTTATCAGTAACCAGAACTGGCACATCTTTATATTCTGCTTCCATTCTCTCTGTGTTTGTAATCATGTATGCAGAAATGTAGCCTTTGTCGAACTCCATACCTTCTACAACTTCCGAATGAACTCCAAACGTCGGAGATTCTTCAACTGTTACAACTCCGTCTTTACCAACTTTATCTATTGTGTCTGCGATAATTTTCCCAATTTCTCCCGACTCTGACGCAACCGTTGCGACTTGGCGTATCTCATCTTTTTTGTTTATTGGCTTTGACATGAGTTTGAGCTCGATGACCACGTCCCTCACAGCTGACTCAATACCCTCTCGAATATCCATGACGTTTCTACCAGACTTCATATTTTTCATTCCTTCAGAAATTATGGCCTGCGCTAAAATGACAGAGGTTGTGGTTCCGTCTCCAGCAACATCATTAGTCTTTGTCGCCACTTCTTTTATTATCTCCGCGCCCATATTCTCAAATTTATTTTTTAAAGTAATTTCCTTTGCGATAGAAACACCATCATTCGTAATAGTTGGACTACCGTAACTTTTTTCAAGTACAACATTGCGTCCCTTTGGACCAAGAGTAACTTTAACCACGTTTGCTACAATATCAACACCTCGTTTCAGAGATTTTCTCGCTTTGTCGTTAAAAAGAATTTGTTTGGCCATGATAGTTAGTTAAAAGTATAAAGTTAAAAGTAAAAAATTATCTAAGGACTGCTAAAATGTTTTCTTCCTTTATCAAAAATAGTTCTTCTCCATCGACTTTAACTTCTTCATAACCGTACTTTGAGAAGACAACTTTGTCTCCCACTTTGACTGTTATTGGTACAAATTTTCCATCCTGATATTCCCCAGGGCCAACGGCAACAACAACCCCTTGTTCTGATTTCTCTTTTTTACCAGAGTCTGGGAGGATAATCCCAAAACTATTTTTTGGAGTAAGCTCCTCCTTTGTAAAGGGTTTTATGAGAACCCGACTTCCTAGTGGAGTAATTTTTTGGCTCTGTTTGAGTGTTTTTTTAGCTTTCTTCATAATTTTAACTATATTTAAATCAATAACAACCTCCTTATAAAAGGGTGTCCAAAAGTATACTTATGTAGTACCTTAGAGTCAATAAACATATATTTGCATTTTTTTATAAATAATGTAGACTGGTACCCATCATGAGTATTGCTGGAATGATTCCTTATGTTCAAATCGTATTGTCCGTCCTACTTATTGGGGGCGTACTCCTACAACAATCAGAAGCCGGTTTAGGCGGAGGATTCGGTGGTGGAGACGGTTTTTCATCTGGACATCACACAAAAAGGGGTGCAGAAAAGACAATTTTCATCGCGACTATTGTAGTAGCGATTCTTTTCGCTGTTACCTCATTCAGTCTACTACTCGTATAAGTAAAAAGTTAAAAGTATAAAGTTAACAAGTGAGTACAGACTCATATTCACTTTCAACTTTCTACTTTTAACTTGAAAACTCTAAATTTTCCGTGGACAACGAAATAAATAAAAAACCAAAAAAGGAGTGGCGTGTGCCACAGTCCGAAAGAATATTGCGAGTGATTCACTCATTTTCTCTTACTGAAAAAATAATTTTCTACATTTTTGTAGGGATTTTTATCGTTACAGGCATTTCCTTGCTTTTCCAAGTAAATAAAGCCTTCCTCGTAGAAGTGCCTGACTATGGTGGGACATTGACCGAAGGAGTTATCGGTTCACCACGATTTATAAATCCCTTACTTGCCACTAGCGATACTGATAAAGATCTGACAACGCTTATATATTCTGGACTATTGAAAGTTGGAGTAGATGGAAAACTTGTAACTGATTTAGCAGAATCCTACAACATCTCGGAAGACGGACTTGAATATACTTTCAAGTTAAAGGATGGAGTTACTTTTCACGATGGTACAAAAGTTACAGCAGATGATATTATATTCACTATTGAAAAAGCTCAGGATGCCGAACTAAAAAGTCCACGTAAAGCAAACTGGGACGGGGTCAAAGTAGAAAAAATAAATGATCAAGAAGTGGTTTTCAGTTTGAAACAACCATACTCACCATTTATTCAGAACACTACTTTAGGTATCTTGCCTAAACATATTTGGAAAGACGCGACAATAGAGGAATTTCCTTTTAGTCAATACAATACAAAACCAATCGGTTCGGGAGAGTACCAGATAGACTCAATCACATACTCTAGTAGTGGCTTACCATCTGAGTATCATTTAAAATCTTTTAGCAAATACAGTCTCGGAAAACCCTACATCACAAATCTCGTAATAAAGTCTTATCAAAATGAAAACGGTATTATCGACGCGTATAAAAACAGCGAAATCGAAAGTCTTCATAGTATTTCACCCAAACAACTGCTTAACTTAAAAATCCCAAATGAAGAGATTATTCTTTCCCCTCTTCCACGTATCTTTGGTGTATTTTTCAATCAGAATATCGCACCAGTGTTAATAAATAAAGAAGTCAGACTTGCTCTAGACATCGCCACAGATAAACAAGCTATAATCGACAAAGTTATAAGTGGTTTTGGACAAGTCATAGATGGACCTGTACCAAAAGATGTTATCGGAGAAAAAGATCTTAATTCAGTTGGAAAAGACCGAGTGGAGGAGGCCAAAGCAATACTCTCAAAAGCAGGTTGGAAACAAAACAGTGATGGAATCTTTGAAAAGAAAAGTGGAAAAAACACCGTCAAACTAGCTTTCTCTATTTCTACTGGAGACGCACCAGAGTTGAAAGACACTGCTTTTATACTTCAGGAACAATGGCAAAAAATTGGAGCGAGTGTTGAAGTCAAGATTTTTGATATTAGTGATTTGAACCAAGACATCATACGCACTCGCAAATACGACTCTCTACTTTTTGGAGAAATAGTCGGTAAAGATTTGGACTTGTACCCATTCTGGCACTCGTCCCAAAGAAACACCCCAGGACTCAACATTGCACTATATACAAACCTCAAGGCCGACAAGATGCTCGAAAATATTAGAAAAACGGCAGATATAGAAAAACAAAAAACTTATCTGGATGGATTTGGTAAAGAAGTAAAAAATGATATGCCGGCAATATTTACTTACTCACCATATTTTATCTACATTGTTCCGAAAAAAGTTCATGACGTATCGCTTGGAGTGCTAACAACACCAGCAGATAGATGGAATAATGTGAATAAATGGTACATAGAAACAAATAGCGTATGGAAAATATTTGTAAAGAACAATAATTAATCAATTTAATAAAATAAAAAGATGGATAACACAATAAAAGACATGATAGACAACACGAGCATGGTTCAAACAACTAGTCACAGTACTAGTGCATCCAGGATACACCAATACCCAAAAAGATCATTCTCACGAAGAGAAGTGCCCTTACGCATGGCTAAAAAAAATCACGATATCATCCCATCTATAGGAGACAATATCCGTATTATACCGCTAGGTGGAGTGGAGGAAATAGGTAAAAATATGACGATGATCGAATATAAAGACGATATCATTGTTATAGATATGGGATTCCAATTCAAAGATGATGACACTCCAGGGGTTGATTACATATTACCTAATACAAAATACCTTGAAGACAGAAAAGACAAAATAAGAGCAGTTCTAATCACTCATGGCCACTTAGACCACATTGGTGGAGTTCCATTTATTATGGACCGTATAGGTAATCCACCTATTTATACAAGAGCTCTGACTAGTATCATGGTGAAGAAAAGGCAAGAAGAATTTCCCCACCTACCAGCTCTCGACCTCCGAATTGTAGAGAAAGAAGACACAATAACGCTTGGTAAGTTGAAAGTGAAGTTTTTTGCTGTAACCCACACCATACCAGATTCGATGGGTATTATAATTGAAACTCCTTATGGAAGTATTGTTACACCAGGAGACATCAAACTCGATCATGTTGACGGAGTACCTACAGAAGTTGAAGAAAAGGAATTTAGCCGCTTCAAAAATGATAATGTACTGCTTCTTATGATGGATTCAACCAACGTTGACAACCCTGGATTTTCTACCCCAGAGCGACTTGTTGGTGAAAACCTTGATAATATAATCAAAAACACTAAAGGACGACTTGTTATTGGAACTTTCGCCTCTCAGTTAGAGCGCGTCATCAAAATAATATTAAGCGCAGAGAAATATGGAAAGAAAGTCGTGGTTGAAGGAAGGAGTATGAAAACAAACATAGAAATCGTTATCAATATGGGTATGCTCAAAGTGAAACCAGAAACAATCATATCAACATCTGAAATGGAGAACTACCCTCCTGATAGAATTATCGTTCTTGCAACAGGTGCCCAAGGAGATGAGTTCGCTGCACTGATGCGAATGTCCAACAAAACTCATAAATATTTCAAAATTACTCCGAGAGATAGTATTCTCCTGTCATCATCTATTATTCCAGGAAATGAAAAAGCTGTACAGAAACTAAAAGATAACTTGGCTCGACAAGGTGCAAAAATTATTCACTATAGAACATCTGATGTGTACATCCACTCTACAGGACACGGGAATCGTGGAGAACTCGAATGGTTACACAAAATGATAAAACCTAAGTTTTTTATCCCAATACATGGGAATCACTACATGCTTCGTGTACATGAGGATTTAGCAGAGTCCCTTGGTATGCCGAAAGAAAATATAATCGTACCAGACAATGGCGCTATCATAGAAATTCAGAACGAAGGTAAAACTTTTGTCAGACTAAAAGAAAATGCTCCTGACGCTATTATGACAGTAGATGGATTCTCCATAGGTAATGTCCAAGAAGTAGTTATTCGAGATCGTAAAATGCTTGCTCAAGACGGAATTTTCCTCATTGTAGTTAGTATAAATACCAAAACAGGAAAACTGAAAAAATCCCCCGACATTATTTCTCGTGGGTTCGTCTATCTGAGAGAATCGCAGGATCTCCTAAATCACGCTCGTATGATAATTAAGAAAACTGTTGAGGATACAACTCGAGGTATGAACCCAATCAACTTTGATTTCGTAAAATCAACACTAACTGACGACGTCGCAAGATTCCTCTTCCAAAAGACTGCGAAGAAACCTATAGTTATACCAGTGATACTCGGAGTGTAAACAAAATCTCGTCGAACCAAACATTTTGGAAGACTCCGGAGGCATTTTAGAGAATCAAAGTGGTACTCCACTCTTGAGTCTCTTAGAGTGCCGAGGCTAAGCAAAAAGTCAGTAGACTTTTATGCGGTCTGGAAAAATGTTTGGTGAGAGAGATTTATTGCTACTCTAAAAACTCATGACGAGATGATGTTTTTGCGCTACAATATAATCCATGGATAAAATTCTATTTCCTTTTAAACAAGGTAAGCTCCTCAATACACTTTTCCTATCGAATATTTTTATTTCTTTTCATTATGCACTGATTATTTATGTAAATTCTTCTTACTTAAATAATTTCTTTTCCGAAACACAAGTTTCAACCCTTTATATACTTGGCTCTATTATAGATACAGTTCTGCTTCTATATGCCTCAAAAATATTAGAAAAAATAGGCAATTATAAATTCATTATCTATACCGTCTTGATTGAGTTTATAGCCACTTTAGTTATAGCCATTTCTAATTCACCTTTTTTCATCGGACTATTTTTTTTAACACACATGGTAGTAATCTCACTTATTTACTTCAATATGGATATCTTTATAGAAAACGTCTCAAAAGATGAATCTATAACTGGTAGTGTACGTGCGACCTACATGACTATTGCAAATATCACTATATTTTTATCACCTCTTCTTGTATCAGCTATATTGATAAACAATAACTATTTTTATGTTTATCTGACTTCATCAATCTTTATGATACCGTTATATTTTTTCGCTAAAAGATTCAAAAAAATTGGAGGTGTCAAAGTTCATCACATAAAAATAAAAGAAACTATCCTAGAGTATATAAAAAACAGTGACTTGTACAACATATTCGTCTCACAATTTTTACTACAATTTTTTTATGCCTATATGATTGTCTATACGCCATTATATCTAACAAAATATATAGGATTCTCTTGGCAAGAGGTGGGAATTATGTTTACTATTATGCTTCTGCCTTTTGTTTTGTTAGAGATTCCAGTTGGGGAACTGTCTGACTTAAAATATGGCGAGAAGGAGTTTTTGACTGTCGGATTCATTATTATAGGATTGTCTACTATATTCATTAGCTTTATCACAGCAAAAGTTTTTTGGATTTGGGCAACGGCATTGTTTATCACTCGCATTGGAGCAAGTCTAGTAGAAGCTAGTAGTGAAAGTTATTTCTTTAAACAGGTGGACAAAAATAAGACCGATTTGATAAGTTTTTTCCGTATTAGTCGTCCTGTGTCATTCATTGTAGCCCCACTTTTAGCAACTCTCGCATTAGAATTCATACCATTTCAATACATATTTATTATTATAGGATCTATTATGATTGTGGGGGCACATTATTCTCTAGCACTAAAAGATACTAAGTAAAAACTTAGAATCTCGTCGCCCTTAGAAGGATTTTAGAGAAATCACTTAGTTAAAACACGAAGTAATTTCTTTAGTTCAATATAAGCTACATCTATCACAGAATCACCTCCACCGTAATACATATAGATTTTTCCACTCTTAACCACAGCTCCACAAGGAAAAACTACACAACCAACCTGACCAGATTTTTCATATGACTCAAGTGGCTCAAAAACGTAGTCCGTCGTACGCGAGAGAACTATTGTGGGATCTTTTAAATCAAGTAAGCATGCTCCGACACGATAGACTGAGTCGTCAGAAACACCGTGATAAAGTAAAACCCAGCCTTTTTTCGTTTTAATTGGTGGAACAGAAATACCGACTTTTTTTGAATCCCACATACCATGACGTGGAGAAAGTATTGGGATATTTCTAAAATTATTTCTCTCTGTAAAACTAGTAGTCTGACCGAAGTCACCACAAATCTTATTATCAACCCTGTGAAATAAGAAATATTTACCATTAACTCTCTCTGGATGCAGACACCCGTCTTTATCATCTACACCATCTCGTGTCACTAAAACTGGTCTAGACCAACGCCAATTTTTCGAAAGAAAATCTCCTTCGTAAATCCAAGTCATAGCAACTGCTGGTGGAGTTATACCGTTGTATGCTGTGTAATACATGTAAATCGTGTTACCTATTTTTGTAAGTCTTGGATCCTCACAACCAGAATTTCCGCCAGGAACTCTTTTTTCCTCAAATGATTCGCGTGGAGTATATATAGGTCTATCGGAGCGGTTAATAATAGTAGTACCATCTCTGCTTTCCGCGTACCCTATTACTGAAGTATTATCCTCACCCATTGCTCTATATAGAATGTGAATCTTTCCCCCAAGCAAAATGGCTGCGGGATTAAATATAGCTTTTGCTTCCCAAGGTAGATGTTTACTGGAAACAAGAAGTGGCCCCTTGGTTAACCTTTTAAAACCGTCTTCAATGCTCGGGATCTTCATACTCCGGAAGAGTGGCCCGAGTTCTACCTCAGCTACCGCACAAGTAGTATCTGTTGCGCCGTAATAAATAACTAATCTATCACCTTTCCCATCTTTTTTATTAGCTTTTTTTATAAGTGCTCCACTAGGAAAAATCGTATATGGAACTTGACCATATTTTTCATATGATTCCTCTGGAATAAGCAGTGACCCACGAGTTTTCCCTATTATTTTTTTAGGATTTTTTAAATCAAGTAGTACTGCTCTTATTCCAAAAATTTTATGATCGGAAAAATAGTTTTTTATATGAGAGTAAACAAATAACCAGCCTTCTTTTGTTTTTATTGGAACCGCTCCAACTTCTACTTGATCTGTATCAAGTTTAGGGACATTTAAAATATGCTTATCAAGTTCCTTGTACCACTTGTTCCAATATTTCTCATCCCAAATATCTTCGATTTTATTGAACTCAGCAATAGCAATTCGTGATGGTGGTCTGTCTGTGTTTACTGCAAGTACTGCAACATATTTACCGTTTATTTTCTCTGGAAAAAGAGACATGGCTTTAGCATTGAAAGGAGTAACTTGATGCTTAGACTCAATAGTCTTCATGTCTCGGCTTATAGCTAAGCCAACCTTTATTCCGTCACCAGAGAACGGATAGACAGAGAGAGCAGTGTAAAAAATATAGTATTTACCTCCTATTTTTGTTACTCTTGGATCTTCCAGACCAAACCTCTCCCACACATGTTCTGGTTTTATAAATTCTTCACGATTATTAAAATTTTCTCCATCTACACTAACTGCTTTACCTATTACGGACAGGGATAGAGTATTATTTTCAAATGTTTCCGGTAATGACTGTGCTCTGTATAATAAATAAATTTTCTTACCAATTTCTATTGGATTTCCATTGAAAGTAGAAAAGTTCTCAAAAGCATGCTCCTTTATTGGTGAAAGTATTGGATTATTTTTTGATCGTTTAACGATGAACATTACATTTAGTATAACAAATTATTTTTATATATTTTCTTTCCAACAAAGACTTTGCCTGTCATTTTTAAAAATTATATTTTCTTCAATTGATAAACTTCTGCATTACCTGTCTGCAAATATTTCAGAAGCTTTTTTAGTGGAGTTGTTGCAACACAAACAACTTTGTCTGCACCACCATAATAAATATATAAGTCATCATCTCGAATCAGTGCCCCAGATGCATAAACGATACCGGGTTTACCGTTGTTTTCGTAATGCATATCTGGAGAGAGTATCGGATGCTTTGAGCGATACAAGATTTTAGTCGGATCGTCTTTATCCAGTATCATCGCACCAAGTTTGTATTTGCTTGAATCGGTTTTATCTAAGGCATGGTACAGAAGAAGCCAACCCAATTCTGTTTTAATAGGCGGAGGTCCTCCACCACGAAGTAATCCATCCCAAGCGTTTTTCCTCCCAGGTTGTGGGGCACCTTCTGGACGAACACTATAAATATAGTCTTTGAAATTATCAAGATCATCTACATAATCCACTAAAACCTTTGGAGCAAGGCCGTGAAGTATTGCGTATCTACCATTTATTTTTTCTGGAAAAAGAAGCCAGTTTTTTGCCATTTTGTTTGGAGGAGAAATAAGTGTTGGTTTTTTCCACTTCCACTTACCTGCTTTAAAATCCTCTAGACTTATCGAAGTTAGTGCTATCCTCATCGAACCCCAACCCTCAAAGGCAACATAGATCATATAAACAGTGTCCTCTATCTTAACCAACCTCGGATCTTCAGAACCTCCCCAGCCCCCGCCAGAAGTATAAATAACTGGGTTGTAAGCAACTGGACCTTTAACTTTACTTGGATCTGGTAAACCATAACCCATTATTGGTTCAAAGACTGGAATTGATGAACGTTTTGTGAAGTATGTACCGTTTTTACTTTTGGCGTAACCAACTCTTGATATTCCATCTTTACCAATAGCTCTATAAAGCAAGTGGATTGTGCCCTCATCGTCCTCAACCACTGCTGGGTTAAATGTTCCCTCTACTTCCCAATCATGCTCTGATCTCGGCTCTATAATTGGATTTCCATGAAATCTGTTTAAAATTTTTGGATGATACCTGTTATCGTCTATCTCTTTAAACGAGGACTTAATCTTTACAAGAATTAGATTGAAATCAGCCGTAATCCAGTAAATAAAGAAGTTGTTTTTGTGTGTGACAAAACCCAAAGGTCCAGTAGGAAGAGATTTTTTCTTGGCCTCTACTACTCCCTGCCAAACTGGCTGACTGCTTCTCCATGTAACTTTCCTAGGACTATTTCTATCTATAATTACTGCACCAACTTGTAGAAGCATTTTTGATTTGCTTTGAACAGATGCATCATAAAGTAGTAAAATTCCTTCTTCCACATTTACAGAGCCGATTATAGATAATTTATCAATATCAAAATATCCGCTTCTTCCAGTAAATACTAGATGTGGCTTATCTTTCCAGACAGACAAAGTCATTGAGGATTGATGTTTGATAAATAGTCCGTCACGATACAATTCGAAACTATCTCGAGGTTTATCATAAACTATAGTCGTGTGATGAAATTCATCTACCGGCAGTTCTGATTTAGCATTCCATTCATACAAATCAGAGGAACGCGAAACTACAAGCATACTTTTTGCTTTTTTTGTTCCGGACCTTACATAAGTCATAACATAACCGTTTGGAGTTCTAGAGACTGAAAATCTATCGCAGTTTTTTATCTTCTCTTTTTTACCAGATAAATTTTTTATAACAACTTTTTCAGGATCTTTTATAAAATCTACTCCATCAAGACTATATAGTAGATTAACCGAGCTAGTTGTCTTGTTGTCCACTCTGACGTACATGCAAATCTCTTCTTCCCTCTCCACGACAGCTAGAGGTGTACCGCCTAGTTTTTTTATTTTAGTGGAACGACTTTTCATTTTGAATATAAAGATCTTTAAACTCTATTGTACTTATCTTCTAACCTGACAATATCATCCTCATCAAACTGCCCTTTTGATATTTCCAAAATAATTACATCGCCTTTTGGGGCTGAAATTCTGTGATTTGACTTAACTTTTATAGAAAATTCTTCTCCTTCAGTTGCATTGAAAGTCTTATCTCCAATTACAATGTCTGGACTACCTTTCATAACCTTCCAAAATTCCTCTCTTTGGTTATGATATTGTAAACTTAGCCGTTCTCCCTGATTTACATATAACAACTTTACTGTTGACGGCTCATTGTTTGTAAAACAGGTAAATGACCCCCATGGTCTTTTGGTGGTTATCGGGTCCATGCCCAAATTCTACCACATTAAACTGGTACTATACACAAAAAATGTGTGGATAAATAACGTTAATTCTATATATATTGCCTAAGAAGCTCTATCGTTTCATCTGGACCAGACTGCTGTATATAATCCACATTAGTTTTCTTGACTGGAGAATCATTACCACCTTTATATAAGGCATCTCCAATAAATATGATGTCATCGTCTGAGACATTCAGTATTTCTTTTATCTTTCTTATTGCATAGGCTTTATCTATACCCTTTCTTGTTATATCTATAGAGGTGGTTCCTCCAATGTGTATATCAAACTCTGCTAATTTATCTGAAATGATAGAGACTAACCTCTGACGTTTTTCTTGATCAGGATCCCAAGCTTCTTTAACTTCGATAGGAGCTTCCTGACCTCTACCAGAAAACGTAATCTGTCCACCTCTATCCTCTATTAATTCACCATATGGTTCGGAAAAATCTATCCCAGATTCAGATAAAGACTCTTTTAGGGCCAGTACCACTTCTTTACGTTCTTTATCAGTCAAAGAATCATAGTATAATTGTTTCCAATCATTAGTTTTTTTATCAAACACATAACATGAACTACCATTTGCTGGGAAAATAGATAAATTGACTAAAGCCTCATTTCCACAATGAAGTTGTGATAAAAATTGTTTCTGAAATTGTTCAAACCCTCCACCAGATACTATAACCAACAAGTGTTTGGATAGAAGTTTGCACAAAACATCAGCCATCTCTTTTCCAAGTGGTGACTTACTTTGAGCTAACGTTCCATCTAAATCACAGACAATTACTTTTTTAGTATTCATTCCTCTAGAAACAGGTCGCTGAAGTCACTTCCTGTAGGTTATTTATATAATCGACCATCATGATATTATTGACTTACTTATTATATCCCATAGTGGCCGTGGTTTCTAATGGGATTTGTAATAAATATGTTACAATGTCACCATGATTAAGAAAATCCTGTCTTTCTTTGATAGGCTTGAGGATAAAATGAGGGCTAAATTGAGCCATTTACCACTTTTTTACGCCTTTTTAGGAGGAGTTGGGGTAGTTCTCTTTTGGCGTGGTGTTTGGCACACAATGGATTTTATTACTGCCTTTTCCTTGGGAGAAACTGACATCACATTATTTGGAGTACTCGATGGCCTAATCTCATTTGCAATAGGAAGTATAATACTGCTTATAACGGGAATCTATGTTTCAGCTTTTGTGGGGAACCGATTACTCATGACAGGACTTAGTGGAGAAAAAAAATTAGCAGAAAAGACTGAAGAAGAAATTGAGACGGAAGAAGACCAAATAAAAAAATTACAAAAAACTCTTAGTAAAGTTGAGGAACAAATCGACAAAATTGAGTCAGAAATAGAGCACCACCATCCAATTAAATAGTTATTTATTTATTTTATTTAGTATCTCTGATAAAACTTCGTTTTGATTCTCGAGGTGAGTTATAATGGTTTCTATTTCTTGTTCTGCTTTAGAGTTTACCTCAAAATCAGCCTCTGTCCTTGCTTCTGAATGTTTACCCTGCAGATTCTGCCCTATCATGAGTAATGGCATTAGGAAAATCTGGATCATATTTGAAATAAATAACCAAAATACAAAAGCAGGATATGGATCAAATATAAATTCCTTTGGCCCAAGAGTATTTAGACCAAGCCAAATAATTGTCCAGAAAAAAATAATTAAGAAAAAACCCATTGTTCCTACATGTTCAGTTATCCATACAGCAAAGAGGTCAAGTGAACTTAATTTCTCTCTATGTTCCCTATTTACATTTCGAAGTGGTTTCCTTGATTTTTTTATTTCCTCAAGAGATAGTGGAGATTTCATGCCTTAAGTATAACAAATATTTACTTTTGTGTTAACACAAGGTGGTTTTAAATAGCTCTAGAAATAAAACCTATTATTAAAATACCCACAAAGTTGAAGAAAAAAGATATAGGTATAAAATGAGAAACTTTTATTTTTGAAAATCCAAGAAGCCCGATCCCTAATTCATCTGGAAGTGGTGAGGCAAGTATCAGACCACCAGCAAGGAAAGTAAACCATCGAAAATAACGTAACTTGAACAAGACTCTAAGTCTCCTCCACATTCCTTGATGTTTTATTAATTCGAAAAGATGATCTGATAATCTGTCACTTACAAACCTAAAAATAATAAGATCTCCAATTAGGGCACCAGTAGCACCAGCAAAAGCCACTGTGAAAATTGAGCTAGTCTTAACCATTTCTCCGAAAGTCACTATTGCTGGAGCTGTTGTAAAAGCCGAAGTAAAAAACAAACCTGCGATAAAACTGCCGAGAAGTCTGAAATTGTGAGCAGAATCAACTATATCGGATAGTATATCTGCTTTCACAATGACAATAGCCACTATAACACTCAAAGTGATAATACCGATATCTTGTATAAGAAAACTTGATTTTTTTTTCGAACGGTAAATCATGCTTTTTATTCAGAAATCAAGATAAAATGGTCGCTCTTGAAGGAACGCTTATTAGTCAAGAAAATGTTACAAAAAAAGACTACCTATTTTACTTTCTTAGGTTTCTTTTTTTCTTTTCGGTGTGTCTCTCCTTTAGCCATAGTAGTATTATAACACAAAAGAAAAAATTGGGTGTTAACTAATCAGACTTTTTAGTAAAATTTGTATTTTTATTCTTTCCGGATTTTGATCTACTTTGTTCTTTACCGATTTTTACTCCTTGTTTTAGAAAAGTTTTTGCATTTTCCGCTGTTTTGCGAGAATTTTGCAGATCAGATGAGGCATCAGAGATATTACCAGACTTTTTCTTTTCTTTTGCTTTTTTCAAATCTTCTTTTGCTCTGTTCAAATCACTTAAAGTGTCACTGATTATGTCTTTCTCTAAGTCACTACTGCTTGTACTAGCTTGATTTTGGATATTTAAGTTATTTTCTGTATCTTTTATTATTTTTTCTATTTCAATTTCATCCTTGTCTAGAGTAGTAGTACTAACAGCGCTTCCAGCACTTTCGACAGAAAGGCTCTGTGCTATGGTCGATGTAAAAAGTGACACTTTTTTGTTTTTTCTATCAAGAGAGTTTCGAAGCTTACTTATTTCTTCTTTTTGCAATACGTCAGAATGATCTTCTATTTTTGCTAATATCCGATTGTGAACCTCAATAGTCGAATCTAGAACAGGACTATCTGCATCACCAAAAGCCACAGTTTCGGATTCAATACGTTTCTGTATTTCTGTGTTTATTGTACTATCGAGACGTCCTTGTACAGCGAGAATCTCTGCTTCATCAAATCTACGTTGTATCTTTTCAATACTCCAGTCGGCCTTTGAAATGGGATCTAAAGTCGCAACTCCTTGCAAAGGCTCACTCACGTTTACTTTTATTGGATACAGTAGCTCTCCAGGAAGAGAGCTGTTTGAGGCAGTGATTAAACCACTTCCCCCACCTACAAACAACAATACCGCTAAAACAGAATAAGAAAAAACTTTACTGTGAGAATAAAAAACGGAAGAGAAACTATACGCCCATGGACTTTTCACCGGACTTTTTACCATAAAAGGGCTTCCACTTTGTATAATAGCCATTAATTTGCTGAAAAGTACTTCCTTTTCATGAGGATTCACCCCTATATTTTTTATTTCCTCTATTCCTTTTTTAAATTTGTCTTCATTCATTGTCTTTTTTTTCGTAACCAGTTATCTTCCTCAGCTGTTCTATTCCCCTGGTAATACGTACCGATACTACGTTTACTGACTGGCCGATAATCTCCGAGATTTCTTTTGGTTTCATATCTTCAACAAACCTCATGTAAACAACTTGCTGATACATAGGATCTAGTTCAGATATCTTTTCTAAAATATATCGCGCTTCTGAAGACATTTCGTGGTTCAGACTTTTTTTATCAGTAAGTAGATAATCTGTTTCTCTCGAGTCATCTTCTGTCAAAGACTCCAATGAAACAGATTTTTTCTTGCGATACCAGTCTATAATCAAATTCCGCACTATTTTAAAAATAAATGCCCTCTGATTTTCAATTACACTACTACCCTCACCAGATAACACATCCCAAAAACGAGCAAAAGTGTCTTGAGTCAGATCCATAGCTTTTTCGCGATCTGATACTCGTAGAAGAGCGAACCTGAAAATAGCATCTACTTCTTTGTTATAAATCTCTGTAAAGAGCTTTATTTGCTGCACTTTTTTATCGTTTGGGCTCATTGATGTAGACGCTTAAAAATCCAAATTATTACAGTATTATAGTCTTAAAGTCACTAAAAGCAAAAGATTTAGGCGACTTTATTTTCTTATGAGCACGACCTAAATTTCTTGAGCGGAGCGATTAGAAATTGGAAGTACTCCTGTGGTGAAGCGAATTAGAAACACAAGAAGTGCTTAGTGGTGTAAGAGAAAAGGACCGTGTGGGATGCACGGTCCTTTCAAATCTTGTGATTCCGGCTAGTGGTTGGTCTACTACCTTTCTTGCACACAGGCTATGACTCGATATCTCTCCTCGAAACAGACTTCGGGATCATGGGGTTCCGAAGATCCCTCTTCTCCTGACAACGTCTACAGACTTTCGTAAACGGCTTGGCGAGTAGCCTTTGCGATAGGATGGGTTCATCACAATCCTGACAGAGCCGCTCCTCGGACGCTAACTTCGTAGCGTTTTGGTTGAGCTCTCGTCGCTCCTTCACCATTTCCTGGACCAGTGGTTCCCCTACAGTCTTGAGGAAACTCTCAAGACTAAAGTTCGATATGTCACCGGGATCACCGTGACGTACCTCTTCATCAACCGAACGAGAAAAACCTACCTTTGAAACTGTCATGACACACCTCCTAAAAAACGATCTGGGTTTAATAGTACCGAACTAATCGATATGAGTCAAGTAGAAGAGAGTTATTAAGGTTAGATATGAACAGGTTGCTAGACAAAAACTGTTTATAGTGTGATATCATTTAGTTCATATTAAATAAAAACTAATTTATGAATAAAAATACATGGATAGGAATTGTAGTAGTTTTAGTTCTCATTATATTAGGTTGGATGTTTTATTCACCAAAAAGTGGAGAAGCTCCTGTGATAGAAACTCCTAGTACAGTAACTACGGAAACAAAGACAAATACTATATTAAATACAACAACCACACCAAAGCCAGCTCCAAAAGTTACAAATACATTTCCAGCAATTTTCACACAAGCTGGAAGTCATGAGTGTACATACGAACAAACGAGCCAATCCTCTAAAAGCAAGAACACTGTCTATATTGCTGACGGAAAAATGCGCGGTGAATTCCGCACTACAGATTCTACAGGTAAAACAACAGCTAGTATGATGGTCTACAACAGTGGTGTCCTCTATCTATGGACTGAAGGTAAGGGTGTTGGAGTAAGATCAACACTAAAATCCGTCTCTGATCTCCCTGTAGCAATACCCCAAGATCTTACAAGTGGATCAGTCTTAAGTAATGGCCAAAATATTGTTGGTTGGATTTGTCACGACTGGGCTAAAAACAACAGCCTATTAGCTCCTCCATCTTACGTAAAATTCCAATAATTAGCGTAACGGTGGTTTTACTGCTTGTTTTAAGACAGCGTCGACTAGACTCTGTGATTTGAAAGTTTTAGAAACTTGGGTTTTCCAACTTTTGTCGTTTATGTTCACATGTGGATCCACTCCACGACCGTCTATTGGCTGACCATCTTCACGCAAAGTCAAATATTGAACGAGTAACATTGTATATTTTTCGTTTGAGTCTATAACTGTGTCTATAGGAAAAGTATTTTCAACTGTTCCCCATCCACGTGTATTTGTTCCAACTACATGACCTAGGTTAAAACGTTTAAACATAGCTGTTATCACTTCAGCGGTAGACTGAGTCATATTATCTGTGATGATAGCTATATCAGCGAAACGTGAAAGCTCTGGATATTTACCAATAGTAGAACGTTGTGGTTTATATTCATCTTGATGAAACAAATCAAATGCATACTGGTTTGGTCCAATAAATAATCCTATAAATGCTGGAGCAAAATCAAGCGCCCCCCCAATATTTCCCCTTAAATCAAGTATCATACTGTCCAGTCCAGGTGTAGTTGATGCACCATCTATTATTTTCGCAAACTCTTGAAGAGTGTTTGGAGATATTTTACTCATGCTGAGGTAAAGTGTTTTGCCTATAACATGTTTCCAAACTGTCGGCTCAATTTGAGCCTGATCATACAAATTTTTATTATTTTTATCGGTCAAAACCTGATGTGCATATGTGACTTTTTCTAATTCTACCTTAGCTTCAGGAGTAGCTATTTTTGTAAGTTCTTCTTTTTTCTCGATGTAAGCAGTCTCTACTTCAGAAGTTGGAGCTCCCTTTGCAACACCTAGATCTTTATAAAGATCTTTTTCTGGATTTACATTTGTAACTTCTTGCTGTAGTTGTTTTTGTTGAATGGAAGAAAGTAGCCCATCACGACCAGCAGGTGCTAAGTTGTAAAGTGCGACATTCAAGACACCTAAGGCAAGATTCTTCTTAGCATCTGTAGAAGTAGCTAGGTTAATTGCATCAAAAAGCATCTTTGCTACTCCGGCACGTGTAGTACTAGCAAGTGCTGGTAGAGTCCCTAAATTCTGGGTTTTTTGTAGAGAGAGTTGGAAAAGTCCCACCAAATCACTCTCTTTTGTTTTCATCCAATAATTCTCTGCAATTTTGTCATAAGCTTCCATATCAAAACGAACGTAGAGGTCATTTTCTTCAACCGTCTTGTAACTTGTTTTAAGAGAAAGTAATTTGGGAGAATGTTTATAATAATAAACTCCACCCCATACTACACCTGACAAAATAACCAGTAATATAAAAAGACCAATAATTCTTTTAATAAAATTCATAACTGTCAGTATAACAACTTATTAAAAAATAAAAAACTTTTTGATAAGTTGATGAGAGATTACTGAACTAATACCCCTATTTTGAAACCAGTAAGTTCACTAGCGGGACGAGCTTGTCCACCGTGCTGACCGTTAAAAGCATCTGAAGCATCAACCCCACACATGGACTTGATGGCAGAACTGCCACCAGGGTGTTGCCCTATCCAGGCTGTCAGGTCATACACACCACCGTTTACTACTGAGTAACAACTTGCAGATGAGTTATGTGTAGCAACCTGAGCCAGTGTAAATGTTGTTGTACTAGGTATTGATGTGGGTACAGAAACAACCTGAGAAGGACTCGATCCCCTAAAATCATCATCACCTTCATTCTCGTCTTCGTCATCCCCATCATCATTACCGTCATGCTTTGATGATTGCCTTATTTCGGAATTATCATTATCATCATCTGACTTAGGTTTTGAAACAGATGAAACTGGAATGTTGACCTGAGCTGATTGTATAGTGTTCGACTCCAGTTCTACATCAGACTGACTTTTAACTGTCTCAAGTCGTTCTGATTCCACCCCTCCACTCCCGACTTTTTCTGATTCCTGTTTATTATGAAATACTTCGGCTACTGTAATCCCAGTGACCGCAAACATAAGAAAGACCAGTATTCCTATAGGTAATTTTTTTAATGTGTTAATTAACATTATGATTTATTTATTATATTAATATTGATGAACGCACGTCAGGTATAACGTACATCAATCGTATTTCTTACAGATTTAATTAAGAAAAAACACCCAATCGGGTGTTTTTTCTTAATTAAATCTCTTTAGCCTCGGCAAAGTCTTTCTTAAACTTCTTATTCCACTCAATCATCATTGGGTCAGTTGGGGAAGCTTTCAATACGTCCGCGGCCATTTTCGGATGCTTCTCTTCGAGATGTTTCATTCCATTCTTCATCATCTCATCTTCTGTATTGCCCTTAATCTTTGTATTGCATGGTCCACCCATTTGTTTACATGTCATTATTTTCATAACCTTTATATTAACTATTAATTAACAGGATAATATCATGTATAAAATATCTGACAAACAATGCTCAATGACACTGACCCACTGGTATGAAGTTGGAATTATTTTAAGAAATCCTGGATAAATCACTTAGTTAAGACATTGTAATGGATTTATGTGCAGAGTATTTGTGTGTTTCTCTGCTTCGAGTATAATTTTTTCCATCATTTTAACTGCCTCTACTGGATATTTACCCTTAGCCGTCTCGTCTGAAAGCATGACAACGTCCGCCCCCTCTAACACCGCCTCCGAGACATCTGTAATTTCTGCTCTAGTTGGCTCGGGATTTTCTACCATTGAAAAAAGCATTTGTGTAGCTACTATAACGGTTTTGTTAGCTGTTTTACACTTATTTATGATATCACTTTGAATATAAGGTATTTTCTCAGGTGAAACATCTTTCCCTAAATCTCCTCTAGCTATCATAACTGCGTCACTAGATGCTATGATTTCGTAAATATTATCCACAGCTGCTTGGCGTTCTATTTTGGCAATAATTTTTTGTTTGCCAGAGTTTTTAGATATTATTTCCCTACACATTTCTATTTCCTTTGCACCACCAACAAAAGATAGAGCAATATAATCCACCTCTTTTTCTACACAAAACTTGATAAGATCCTTGTCAATCTCTGTTAAACCAGAAAGTGCCGAATGATTGAATTCGTGTCCATCTTGATTCTGTATTCTAGGTCCAGGTAAATCGGCAATAATAGGGATTTTTTTACCAGCATCACTACTAGCTCCCCTTACTAAATCAAAATATTCTTCGACATCCCTTTTATTCATCCAAGAAAAATTAAATCTTATAGCATCAACCTTGTTTGATAGCATCCTTATTAACGTTTCTTTTTCTATCGAAGATGGGCCTATTGTGGCTAAGATTTGAGTTTTTGAAATATCATACGATCGAATATCTGATTCAGCTTCCTTTATCTCTTTTTTAATCATGTGACCATTACTATCTAAATAGTAAACAAAAACTTTTCCAAAAGGAAATTCGACATCAGCGATATCTTCATCAGAAATATTTTCAATATATTTTACCAAAGTCCGCATCGAGTTACCGTGTCCCACAACTAAAACATTTTTATTCTCATTTATTTTAGGTAGTATTTTTTCTAGAAAAAATGGTACTACTCTTTCATAAACCATTTTTAGTGTCTCGCCGTTTGGTATAGGGTAATCCCATCCGCGACGAAGTTTTCGAAACTCCTCCCCTCCCAACATTTTTTCCATTTCACCCTTATCTTTTCCGGTATAGTCACCATAGTCTCTTTCACTCAAAGAAGCCGAATGTTCAGTCGGAACATTAAATATATTGCAGACATTGAGCATACAAGAAAGCGTCTCTATGCTACGAACCTGCATAGAAGCAAAAGCGTAATCGATTTTAATGTCTTTCATCAGAAGTCCCAGATCTTCTGATTTTTCAAAACCAAGATCTGTTAAATGTCGGTCACGAGTACCTGTCCATTTTCCAAGTTTGTTCCATTCTGACTCCTGATGTCTCGCGATGATTAATTTCCCCATATTATTTATTTACTCTATTTATAACTTCCTTTCCTTCAAAAAAATTAATTATATTTTCCGCAACAATTTTAGACATTTCTTGTCTTGCTTCAATACTTGCTGATGCAATATGTGGAGTTAGTATCACATTTTGTAACTTAATTAAGTCTGGAGAAATTTTTGGTTCAAATTCGAAAACATCGAGCCCTGCACCGGCGATAACTCCCCCCATCAAGGCTTTGATAAGTGATTCTTCTTCTATTACAGGGCCTCTAGATGTGTTGACCAGAAACGCTGTTTTTTTCATAAGACTTATTTTCTCCCAATTAATCAGATGTCTTGTGCTTTCCAAAAGTGGCACGTGAATACTGACGACATCAGCTTCTTTCAAAAGTTCCTCAATTGATTTGTGATATTCTGCACCACACTCATTTTCAATCTGCTCATTTCTTAAAACATCTTGATAAATAATTTTCATTCCTAAACCCTTCGCGTAGTAGCCAACTCGACTACCAATCCTACCAACGCCAATTAGGCCCAGAGTTTTTCCCAAAATATCTGTGCCTATAAAATTAGTCGGAGACCAGCCATTGTACTTACCATCCCGAACAAACTGGTCAGCTTCAACTATCCTAGCCGCCAGTGCTAATATTAAAGCTAGAGTGTGCTCCGCAACAGCCTCAGAAGTTAGTCTTGCTGGAGCGTTAGCGACAGTAATACCTCTTTTTTTAGCTTCATTTATATCTATGTTATCAAAACCAGTTGCATAATTAATATAAAACTTAACATTTGGTACAGCGTCAAAAACTTTTGAATCGATTTTGTCTGTAAGTAAAGTCACAACAGCGTCATAAGGTTTTTTATTCAAAAAATCTATAATTTCCTCCTGACTTGGAATAACATCCGATTGATTGATATCAACCTTGTATCCTTTATCTTCTAGCATTTTTATACCAACCTCATCTATCTTTCTAGTTAAGAATATATTTTTCATCTTCTCATTATAGCAAAACAAGCACTTTTTTTCTCCAGACTTATTTGGCGAAAAAACAAACTCTGAAACTTGGCTACTAGACCTAGATCTCTCACTCTTTGCGAGTAAATCATATGAAAATGCGCCTGGTCTTTTGAAAAAATATGTTTTATTTTTTGTCTCGATAAAAATAAAACAGTGCGAGAGGTGCTGCCCAGTTCGCAAAACGTTCAACAAAATCCCAAATTGGTAAACCAACAAGTGGTCTTACAAGAGCAGTCCAGAAACCCCAAAATGCCATCCATAATAATAATGGTTTAATTGGTTTCCAGAGAATAATAATAGCTAATAAAATATCTACGACTCCTATAATTGTTATAAAAGTTGTGGCAGTTGCCGTATCAAATCCAGCTAGTTGCTCAGACCACTTTATCCAATCAGCTTTGCCCAAAATAGCAAAAACACCATGGCCTAAAAATTCTCCCGCAACACCAACTCTCAAAATCCACTCCACTTTTTTTTCATTAGTCATAATTATTTATAGATATCTATAATTAGCTATTAATAAATATATTATACCACTTTTAGACTTTCTTTAAACAGACATGTGCGACATTATGAATAAGAATTATTCAACCTTTTAGAATTAAACTAGACGGCTGACCGTAGGGTCATGAAGTTGGAACTAGTTTAATGAAAATTAACCATTCTTTTTAGAGCATGTAATCTTGAGTGTGCACTGCGAGACATTATCCAGAGATTACTCTTTCTAAAATTTCTTTTATTGCCGTCTATATGGTGAACAACCATTCCCGCAAAAATTTTTCCTCCAACTTTGTTTCTAGCAACAGTTCTGTGAACCAAAGTTCGACTAATCTTCCATCTTGGGTAGCCCTTTTTGTCTATATAAAATCCTTTCATAATTATATGTATAATACACCATAATTATGATAATGTCAATAGCTGCGGGACCTGGACTCGAACCAAGATAAACGGTTCCAGAAACCGTTGTCCTACCATTAGACGATCCCGCAATAACCTTCAGGATAGCTTAAAAATTGGCTTTTTTCAAGGAGAAATTATTGTTTTCTTTTTAAACAAGCAATGATAAATTCACTGAAAAGTGGATGTGGATGTAGTGGGCGAGCTTTGAATTCTGGGTGAAATTGTGTACCAAGGAAGAAAGGATGAACTGACTTTGGTAACTCGGCTATTTCCATAAGTGTTCCGTCTGGAGAAGTGCCGGAGAACACAAGTCCTGCTTTTTCCATCTCTTTTATATATTCAGGATTGACTTCATATCGATGACGATGACGTTCTGAAACTTCCTTCTTGCCATAGGCGCTCCTCGCAATACTCCCCTCTTTTAAGTTAGCTGTGTAAGCTCCGAGCCGCATTGTTGCACCATAATTTCCGTCCTCCAAGTTTTTCTTTTGGTCAGACATTATATCTATCACCACATGTAATGACTTTGGATTTATCTCTGAAGTATGAGCGTCTTTCCAACCAAGAACATTTCGAGAGTATTCTATGACCGCCAACTGCATTCCGTAGCAAAGTCCCAGATATGGTATTTTATTTTTGCGAGCATACTCTATAGTCATTATTACTCCCTCTATACCAGACTCGCCAAATCCTCCTGGAACAATAATGCCGTCAAAACTTTTTAGTTCAGAAATTTTCTTTGGATCTGCTTCGTATTCTTTTGAATTCACCCAAGTCAGTTTTGTATTAGCATCTCTCCAATATGATGAAAACTTAACCGCTTCTATAACAGAAACATAGGCATCAGATAGTGTGAAATCCCCAGTATCAAAATATTTACCAACAACAGCAATTTTTAATTCTTTTTTTGCTTTTGATCTCTTTTGGACAAATTTCTTCCACTCTTCTAGTTCTCCGTTGTGTAATTTTGTCCGTAAATGTAAAGTTTTCATGATAACTCCGCTTATCTTATCTTTCTCAAAGTTTAACGGTACATCATAAATACTCTCGATGTCTGGAGCAGAGATAACGTTTTCTGGCATAAGAGCACAAGAAGTAGCAATTTTTTCTTTGCGTTTGTGATCAAGCATGTGCGTACCGCGAGCAATAATAACGTCAGGTTGAACACCATATGAGTTTAATTGTCGCACCGCATTTTGAGTTGGACGAGTCTTCATTTCACCCAAAGAACCAGGGACAGGAAGGTATGAAACCATAATAAACATCACGTCCTGTGGATGTTTGATTTTCAAAATTCGCGCCGCCTCAATAAAGAGAATGTTTTGATAGTCGCCGATAGTTCCACCGATCTCAATAAGAGAAATATCCGACTGGTGGTGCTCAGCTGCCTTCTTCCATCTCCGTATTATCTCCTCAGTGATGTGTGGAATAGCCTCTACGCATTTACCACGATAGCCGAGATTGCGTTCTCTCTCAATGACGCTCTTGTAAACCATTCCAGAGGTCATATAATCGTCTGAGATAAGGTCCATTTCCAAAAAGCGCTCATAGTTACCCATATCCTGGTCTGTCTCAAGTCCAGAATCTAGCACAAAAACTTCACCATGCTCTGTTGGATTCATATTTCCAGCGTCTACGTTTAAATAAGGGTCAACCTTTACTGGGTTAACCTTGAAGCCTTTACTCTGGAGAATTTTCCCGATGGAAGATGACGCTATGCCTTTCCCTACCCCCGACATTACCCCACCGATGACAAAAATATATTTATGCTGACTTTTTTTATTTTGTTGGAGCTTCTTTTCTGGTGTGGGGATTTTCATTCTGAATTTTTATTATTTATTTTTTAGATTATACCTTTAGATACTTGTGGGCTGCAAGGTATGACGAGATTGAACCTATAAGTATTCCAGAACCAAATATAATTAAGAAGACCTGTCCAAAATTTGAAATATAGTAACTAAAAATATTAAGACCCACAAAGAAGTCTTCCGTAGAACTACCGAGCCATGACGTTAGTGGGAAAAAGATTATTAGGGTTATAACAGCAGAAATAGCTCCGTATATCGCTCCTGTAATAAAGAATGGGCCTCGAATATACCCTGTCGAAGCTCCGACAAGACGCATAACTGAAATCTCATCACGTGACATAAATATAACAAGACGGAGAGTGTTGAAAGTAATTAGGATTGAAATAATAATCAAAAGAATTGTCAAAATAAAACCAAGACGACTTGCAGAGCTGATTATCTTGGTCAGACGATCAATAGCATCTTTGTTTTGATAGTAGTTAACCTTGTCTATGATACTTTCGCCAGAAGAAACGTCTTCACTTTTACTCTGTAAAAATCTAGCTATACCTTCGTACTGTGAAGGATCCTTTGCTTTTATGTTTAATGTTGCACCAAGAGGATTATCTCCTAATTCATCCAACGCTTGTAAAGTGAACTCGTCGTTCTCATGTTGTTTTTTAAAAGTTGCAAGAGCTTCTTCTTTTGATACATATGTCACTGGTAGGAGAACTTCTGGAAGTTGCTCCAGACTCTTCTTTATATCCATAATTTCATCTTCGCCTGCAGAAGTTATGAAATACACGTTTATATCAACTTTATCTTTTATCTTATCTAATGTGGCCTGTAAGATAACTCCTGAAAAAATAGTAGAACCAATCACAAAAAGAGTTACAACCATGACAAATATTGAGGACAAAGAAACGAAACCATTACGCCAAAAACCGTAAAATCCTGCCCGAGCTACTCTTTTTACTTTAATCCACATGATATACGATTATAACACTATTTAAATAATATATTTTCCTTCTTTATCATCTCGTACTATCCTACCATTCTCCATCGTTATTACTCTTCTCTTTAGAGAATCTATTACGCCTTTGTTGTGAGTAGTTAGTATAACTGTAGTTCCTAAATCATTTATCTTTTTTAAAATCTGTACGACATCATACGTGTTTAGTGGGTCAAGATTCCCCGTTGGCTCGTCAGCAATAATAACATCTGGTTGATTTACAATGGCTCTAGCGATAGAGACACGCTGTTTCTCTCCACCAGATAGTTCCCCTGGAAAGTTCCAAATCTTGGAAGTCAGGTCAACCAAATCAAGTACATGAGGGACATCTGCCTCTATCTCTTCGTCTGTCCGACCAGCTACTTCCATAGCAAAAGCAATATTTTCATAGACATTTTTGTCTGGCAAGAGTCTGAAATCTTGAAAAACTACTCCGACTTTTCGTCTAAAATCGTTTATTTCTAACTTTTTTAAAGTATGTATGTCTATTGAATCAAAAAATATCTTGCCCGAAGTCGGTTTTTCTTCCGCCAAGAACATTTTCATTAGTGTTGTCTTCCCAGCACCAGAGTGACCAACGATAGAAATAAACTCTTTTGGTTCAACTGAGAAAGTTACCTCCTCTAGAGCGACATACTTATCTGGATATATCTTTGACACTTTATCAAAATGAATCATTCAGGCATTATAACTTATTAAAGGGTGAAGAGCAAAAAAATTATAGAGTTTTTTCGGCTTCAATAAATTCATTGATGTCACCATCTAGGACTGCGTCTACATTACTAGTTTCAAAGTTAGTACGATGGTCCTTTACCATTTTGTAAGGATGTAAAACGTATGAGCGAATCTGGTTACCCCACTCGATTTGAGTAGTTTTTGAAATGTACATTCCTTTTTCTTTTGAAATGCGTTCTTCTTCAAGTGCTTTATAAATTTTTCCACGAAGGATCTGCATGGCTTTCTCTTTGTTTTGAGCTTGGGAGCGTTGATTATCACTTTGAGCTGAAATATTTGTCGGAATATGCACAACACGCACAGCTGTTTCGCGTTTATTTACGTTCTGTCCACCCGGCCCAGAGGAGCGTGATAGTTCGACACGAATTTCAGTTTCTGGAATATCTAAATCGTCCGCTTTTGCCGACTTTTCGAATTTTGGAATAACCTCAACCATGGAAAACGATGTGTGACGAAGTGATTTTGCATTAAATGGCGAGATACGAACAAGACGATGCACACCTGATTCATTCTTTAAAATCCCGTAAGCATTTTTACCAGATATTTCTATCGTAATGTTGCGATATCCTCCATGATCATTCTCGTTTTCATGTAAAACAGTTACAGCGAAATTGTTTTTACTGCAAAATTTTAAATACATCTGTAATAATATGTTTGAAAAATCCTCAGCATCATCACCTCCTGCTCCAGAGAAAATGGTCATAACAGCATCCCCAGAATCGTATTTTCCTTCCCCCGCAATTTCTGTCTGTAATTCCTTTATCCTGCGTAAAATCGATTGTGCCTTGTCTTTATTAGACCAAAAATCGACTGAGGACATGCTCTCCTCAAGAATCCTCAAATCATCTTGTAATTTAACCTTATTTTCCATTGTTAATAGCTAACTTTATCAGAAATAGCGAAAGTATAAAAGTCGTGCAACATTTTAGGTCTGGTTAATGTTATAATGAGAGTAAGGGTCGAGATTAGAAATAAAGGTTGGAGCGCACATAGTTTGCGCTCCATTCCCTTGCACCCGAAGAATGCTTCGATGAAAAAGAACAAATTCGAAAATTTATCCGACGGCGAGATTTTGAACCAGTCAATCAAGAGACCATGGATGTTCGGATTGTTGGTCAATAAATATCAGAAAGCTTTCTTACGGAGAAGTACAAAAATACTCCATTCAAGAGAAGAGGCTGAGGATGCTGTTCAGGAGACTTTCTTGAAAATTTACAAAAACGCTTGGCAGTTTTCAGAACGAAGAGAAACTGATTTCAATTCTTGGGCATACAAAATACTTACAAACACATGCTATGACACTGTGAAGGTAAATAAGAAAATACTCATTGAAACTTTGGAATTTGCTGATTTGGACGTAGCTGGAGTAAGTGTCTATGAAAATACAGAAAATCGATCTATGATAGAGTCTGTCCTACAAAGAATGCCTAAAAACCTATCAAAGTTCCTCCGACTTTATTTCCTCGAAGAAAAAAGTCAAAAAGAAATCGCCGAGGAAGAGCACATTTCGCTAGTCGCTGTACGCTCAAGGATCCACAGAGCAAAGAAGTATTTTAGAACAATTGCATTACAAATAATATGATACAAACACTGAAACAACGTGTGATGTTTGGCGTTTATGCTATATACATCATTCGAAAACTAAGAACCCCACTTTTGGGAGAACTTTTTATTATGACTGCTTTTTTTGCCGTGCTCTCATTTTTTGTTTCTCTACCAAACATATTCTCAAACATTATTTTGACGAGAGGGTCTTATGATTTTTTAGTTGACGCATTAACAAAAACCGACCTCTTGGTAAAATTGATGTTACTACCTGTGGCTATCACCAGTTTATTTTTTATAAAAAATCTTAGTTTTTACACTACAAACTATATCAAAACCCGTTTTGTCTAGTTTTTGGATTTACTTATGGAGCCAAAGGAGAGAATCGGACTCTCGTTCCCGCTTTACGAAAGCGGTGTTCTACCACTGAACTACTTTGGCTAATTCATATTCTAGAGCCGTTGGAGGGAATCGGACCCTCGACCACCGTCTTACCAAGACGGTATTCTACCACTGAACTACAACGGCCAATCAAATCAAGACTGTGACTATACTACTTTAATTTCTTCAAATCTTCTAGAACTTGATCAGCATGGGTCTCTGGATTAACCTTTTCATACACTTTTGCGATTTTACCATTTGAATCAATCAGAAAAGAGGTTCGGAAAGTTCCCATGTATTCCCTACCCATAAACTTCTTCTTACCCCACACATCATATTTTATCATTATTTTTTTATCCGGATCAGATAAAAGTGTAAACGGTAAATCATATTTCTCAGCAAACTTTTTGTGACTTTTTTCATCATCTTTACTCACACCAAAAACTTTAAGTTTCAGCCTCTTGAAATTGGGCATAACATCACGAATACCACAGGCTTCTTTTGTGCATCCAGGAGTATCATCCTTTGGATAAAAATAAAGTAAAACCCACTGTCCTTTGTAATCAGAAAGCTTGTGACTTTTACCATCTTGATCAATCGCCTCAAAATCCGGAGCTAGTATTCCCTCTTTTAATTTATTCATAAACCCATTATATCAAAAAGGAGTTCCGTTTTTATCACTTTTCTGCTATATTTCTCATATTGTCGGCGTAGTTCAATGGTAGAACGAAGGACTCATAAGCCTTAGACGATGGTTCGATTCCATCCGTCGACACACTTCGATTCGCTTCGCTCACTCAGTGTAAACACTGGTAATTTTTGGTGAATCGAAGTATCCTGAGCTTGTCGAAGGACACTATATGAATTGGTTTGTATACATAGCGAAATCCAGATTTAGCCATTATTATACTGGTATTACTAAAGATGTAGAAGAAAGAATTAAAAGTCATAATGTTGGAAATGGATCTCAAATGGCAAAGCAGCAAGGACCATTTAAACTAATGTATAAATCTGTTGCTTATATGAATAAATCAACAGCAAGAAAAAGAGAAATTCAAATTAAAAAGTGGACGAGACTCAAAAAAGACAAGCTAATTCGCGGCGAGTGGAAATAATAGATCAATTGATTAAAGTGTAAAAATCTGTTAAATTTTATCTGTCGACCAGAAATTGCGATCGTAGCTCAACTGGTTAGAGCACTCCCCTGTCACGGGAGAGGTTACCGGTTCGAGTCCGGCCGGTCGCGCCAGCGAAAAATCCCCATTTGGGGATTTTTACGTGCACGGACTCGAACCAAGGAAAGGGCCGGAAAACCTGTTTGGTTTTCCGTGGAGGAAGGCAGTGAGCAAAGTGAGCGTTGGAAAACCGTGGGTTTCCAAAGAGTTCAGAGTCCGGCCGGTCGCGCAAATTAAAATATCACTAAAATATCCTTGCGGTGCAAGATGTTTTTGGTTATAACAGAATCTACTTTTGATAGTTCTGTGGTACAAGCTATATTTTTTGTTATACATTATAATAAATGTCATATGACATCATCATTACAAGAACTTATAGATCTAAAAGGTAAGACTGCTATTGTTACTGGCGGAGCTATGGGAATTGGCCTCGGTGTCGTTTCTCGTTTGGCCGAAGCTGGTGCAAATATCGTTATTGCTGATATTAACTTGGAAGCTGGGGTGTCTACTATCGATAAGTTAAAGAGTGACGGTGCCAGTGTAGCATTTGTGAGAACTGATGTTTCCGATGAAGCTGATGTTAAAGCGGCGACAGATTTTACGGTAAAGACATATGGTGGGATTGATATACTGGTAAATAATGCTGGCATTTATCCGACTATTCCGATGATGCAGATGAAGCTGGATGATTTTGAAAAAATAATTCATGTTAACTTAAGAAGCGCCTTTCTTTTCACTAAGGCTGTTGCTGAAGTTATGATACACCAAGGAAGAGGAGGTAAAATTATAAATATCACTTCGATTGACGCCTTGCACCCCTCTTCTATCGGACTCTCGGTATATGACGCTTCCAAACATGGCTTATGGGGATTTACAAAAAACTCTGCACTTGAACTTGCCCCATATGGTATTTCAATCAATGCTGTCGCTCCTGGAGGTATCACGACTCCAGGTACCGGAGCAAATATGCCCATGAGTAAGGAGATGGAGGAAATATTAAAAAAATTTAGTCAGAAGATTCCGATGAAACGCATGGGTGTGCCTGATGATATAGGTAAGGTGACTCTGTTTCTCGCCTCTGGACTTTCAGACTATATGACTGGTTCACAGGTTGTGGTGGACGGAGGGGTGCTATTGTCTTAAATTTAAAGAATTACTTGGAATATGGATTGTAGGGTTATTTCTCCTCTCAAAGCTGATTTTCACTTCGTTCACTAGATCACACATCGTTTTTATTCAATAAATTAGCTGCAAAAAGTTCGCAGGTATAGTGGATTAGAACTGTGGTAATATCTTCATATGTTCAAAGACAGAAATGATGGGGGAGAACAACTTGCATTATTACTTCAGGAATATAAAAACTCTGACGCTATTATCTTTGCCCTACCTAGGGGTGGAGTGGTTATTGGGTATGAAATTGCAAAACTTTTGGACTTACCTCTGGAACTCATAATCACAAGAAAGATAGGTCATCCAGATTATCCTGAATATGCTATAGGTGCCGTCTCAGAAACGGGTAAATATATTATTAATAAAAATGAATTTGTGGATGAAAAATGGTTGAAGGAAGAGATTAAAAACAAGCAAAATGAAGCTGTGCGTAGAAAAAAAGTGTATTGTGGTGGAAGAGAGGAAGTCAATATTAAAGATAAAACAGCAATTATTGTTGATGATGGTGTGGCAACTGGTTTGAGTTTATCTTTGGCAATACAGGAAATACGAGCTAAAGAACCAATGAAGATAGTGGTGGCAGTGCCAGTTATTTCGCAAGATGTGGCATATTCAATTAGTAAGATTTCTGATAAACTGGTAGCTATAGAGGTAATAGAGGGAGATTTTGGATCAGTAGGCAATTATTATTTAAGTTTTCCTCAAGTTTCAGATAGAGAGGTTATTAAAATACTTTCAAAAATATGGGAAAAAAGACAATCATAACAGGAAAAAAAAGAGCTAAAAAAGGTGGCTATAATGGTAATGAAATGTGGAGAACACATAGACTTGAAGGTGTTGTAAAAAATGTAGCCGTCAAACCAAAAAAGAAGAAAAAGAAAGTTAATACCAAGCAATAGTAAATCATGTAGTGGGATGAAATATGGGAGTGCAGATTGTCTGGTCATCTATTCTCACAAAGCTGGTTCTGATGTCGCACCACAATAGCAAAAACCCCATTTTCATGGGGTTTTGCCGAACATGTTGCTGGACCTGGACACTTTGGAAACCCACGGTTTTCCAACATTCGCTTCGCTCACTGCCTTCCTCCACAGGAAACTCTCGTTTCCCGACCCCTTCCCAAGTCCTGGCCCCTTACAATCGAAAAAACTCCCATCTGGGAGTTTTTTCTACGTGTTGCGGGACCAGGACTTGCACCTGGGTCTGCAGGTTATGAGCCTACCGAGATACTGCTTCTCTATCCCGCTATTTTGACTAACGGGTAACATGGTATCACAACTCTATAGCTGAATCAATTACAACAGTGTATAAAGTTTAGATAATCTGAAACTCTTTAAACACAGTGCTGTATAATTCTACGACTCTCTTTGCTTCACGCTGTGATAGGGCAAACAACTGACCTTCGTGTGCAATCTGATTTCTAATTTTATGTGCTTCCCATGCGTTATCTACAGTTGTAAAATCACTTTTTTCTATCGCTTTCAATTTATCTCCTATGGTATCCCCTGGTAATGATAACTTTTCCAGAAGACTACTTAACATTATATCTGCTTCTAATATTGCTAACCTCCAATCATTTTCATTTGGAGATTCAATATGAGCCAGAATTTGCTTCCATTGTGGATTAACATTAACTGTCGTTTTTGTAACATCTGGGTACAATGACTTTCTATCCTGTAATCGCAATTTTGTTAAATTTCTAAACAAATATACTATTGAACCGACACTAATAATCAGAAAAGCTATTAATAAATATTTCAAATAGTTAATAATTTTCCAAAACATGGCTGTTACTTTAGACGCAGGACTTTGTATCGCTGGATCTATATACCCAAGATCATTTTCAGATACCCAGCCCTCTTTTCCGTCATCAAATTTAATATGCCAATATTTCACTCCACCCCATACTAGTGGCCCATCTATTATAGTTCCCCTACTATCCGCTTTCTCTGTACCTATTTGTTTACCTCCTGGGCTATCATATATAGGTGTATCATTTTTCGAAGTCAAAACTTTCCCACCTATAATACTTGGTTTATCAGATAATGGTGTGACTTTTTCTTGAATTTGATCCAGATCATCTTCTGCTACCCAACCGGTCGTTCCATCATCAAACTGTATTTTCCAATATTTCACACCATCTTTTGTGGATGGACCATCAACAACCTTGCCATTTGCATCGCGAGGTTCTGTAGTTATTTGATTTACACCTGGATCCGCAAAAACTACAGCTCTATTTTTTGACACGAGGACTCGTCCGTCTTTCGGATTTGAGGATTTAGAGAGGGGTACTCTAATATTTTCCAGAAAACTCAAACTACCCCCTCCTACCCAACCGTCTACACCGTCTTCAAACTTTACGTGCCAATATTTCACACCATCTTTTATTATTGGCCCTTCTATTATGGTAGCTTTGGCTCCTTTTGGTTCACTGGCTATTTCAACTCCTCCCGGAGACGAGAGAACTGAAGTATCTTTTGAAGTTAATACCTTTCCGCCTATAAGAGTTACTACTTTCGACATCGGAACAGTTTTCTCTTTAATTTCCACACCAAATATAGGAGCTAAAAAGCTGTTAGTTCTAATTGCAGATAAAAATCCATTCAGCAAATAAACAAAAAACAAAATAGAGATAATAAACCAAACCACCTCTACAAAAGGGTCTTTCTCTACGGTGGAAGCTGATTTATCAGCTGGTTTTTCAAATTTCTTTTCATCAGCCATATAAATAGTATACAGTAGCTAGTAGTTAGTATCTAGAGGAAATCTAAATTCTTCTGACTACTAAAAGCTAAATCCTGTCCACTATTCACCCAAAAATTTCTTACCGACTGTAAAAAGTAGATCCTCACAAGCATGTGGAGCCATGAACTGGATTCCAAGTGGTAAACTTTTACCTCCTTTTTTTATATTTCCCGCTGGAATTGATATAGCTGGAATACCAACAATATTTGCTGGTACAGTAAAGACATCTTCCAGATAAAGGGAAAGTGGATCGTTTATTTTCTCACCTATTTTAAAAGCTACGCCTGGTGTTGTAGGAGTAACGATCACGTCGACTTTTTTAAATGCATTACTAAAATCATCTCCAATCTTCTGTCTCAATATCAATGCTTTGTTGTAATAAGCATCATGATAACCAGCTGATAGTACATAAGTACCTATGAGAATTCGTCTTCTGACTTCTTTACCAAATCCTTGTCCGCGAGTTTTTAGATAATCTTCGAGTAAATTCTTTCCATCTATATGTAAACCATATTTAACACCGTCAAAACGAGCAAGGTTTGACGAGACTTCGGCTGGCATGAGAATATAATAAACCGCTAAAGAGTACTCTATATTTGGAAGTTTAATGTCTCTTATCTCAAATCCAGCATCTTTTAATCTTTGTATTGATTTATTGAAATTTTCCAAAACTTCAACTGATAATCCTCCTTTTTCTAATATGTGATATGGGACACCAATTACTAATTTTTCTTTAGATTTTCTTTTTTGGTGGTCATGCGACCACTGCTCGCTTTCAGCGGTTGCATAAATATCTTCACCATAAGTAGTACTATCCATTTTATCTTTACCCTTTATAATATTCCAGAGAATCTCTGAATCTGTTACTGTTTTTGTAATTGGCCCTATAACATCTAGAGACGAGCCCATAGCCATGAGTCCATAACGTGACACTCCACCATAAGTTGGTTTAAGTCCGACCATACCGCAAAATGAGGCTGGTTGTCTAACAGAACCACCTGTATCTGATCCTAGAGAAGCTAGAGCACCAGCCATAGCAACAGAAGCCGAGGAGCCTCCGGAAGAACCTCCGGCAACACGTTCTAAGTCATTTGGATTTTTTGTCACACCAAAAGCTGAATTCTCTGTAGAACCCCCCATGGCAAATTCATCCATATTCGTTCGGCCTAAAAATACAACCCCTTCTGACTTAAGTTTTTTTATTACCGTTGCGTCATATGGAGCAATATACCCTTCTAGAATTTTTGAAGCCGAAGTTACCTTCCTTCCAGAAATCAAAATATTATCTTTTATACTCATTGGTATCCCAGTAAGAGTTCCTGTGGTCCCATTTTTTATTTTTTCATCAGCAACATCTGCCTGTGACAAAACATCTCCATAGACCTCGAGATAAGCATTTATATCTTTATTAACAGAAGCAATGTGATCAAGATACTTCTGTGCTAACTCCCTCGCTGAAAAATCTTTATTAGCTAAACATTTTATCGCCTGTTTTATTGTCAATGAGTAAATATCATTCATAAAATCTTTTTTACTTTAAGATAATTCCCCTCTCTAGAAGATGCATTTTGTAAAAGTCTCCCCGTGTATTCTCCTTCTTTATTTGTGACTTCATCATCACGCATCACGTTATGAAGTTTTGGAGTAATTTTTTCAACATCTCCAGTTGAATCTTTGATTTGACTGACGTATCCCAAAATAGAATCTATTTCAGAAGTCATTCTAACTACTTCTTCAGGACTGACTTCTATACGAGCAAGATTGGCGAGATTTTTTATATCTTCTTTTGTGATCATTCGGTCAATAATAACATTTTTTGGAAGTTTGTTTAATTGACTTAACAATAGAGATGTAGTTAAATTCCATTCGGAGGCTATTATGCTGAAAGTTGAAAATTTTGCCAAACTGATCTGTGAGGCAAGAAAGAAGTCTGGAAAAACACGAAAGGCTGTCTGCATCAAATTAGGTATCAAGGAGTATGGTCTGGCTAATTGGGAAAGGGCGATCTCCTTCCCGAAAGAAACAAAACTTCCCGAATTAGCTGTTGTGTTGGAGTTAGACTTTCAACTATTAAAAGAGGTGTGGAGCATCTCAAAAAAAGCCAGAGAAAAAGAAATTGAAGCCAAGAGACCTCCAAAGATCAAGCTGAAAAAGCCTGGTCTGAAAGGACTCGACGCATATTTCCATCCATATACAACCAGTAACGGAAGAAGATTCAGGTCTAAATCAACAACAAAATGAGGCTATGGGGAGCTCAGTCTCCCCTAAACCTTTTTTTAATTTACATGAGTTTCAGAAACTCTTGCTCGTCCAGAACTTGAACTCCAAGCTTCTGGGCTTTTTCATACTTAGAACCGGGATTTTTCCCCAAAATAAGATAATCCGTTTCTTTTGAGACACTTTCGCTTATTTCTCCCCCAGCGAGCCTTATCCTGTTTTTCACATCATCACGAGATAGATTAGGTAGTGTACCTGTCAATACAAACTTCTTGCCGGAAAGTTTACCTGAATTTATCAACCTTTCTTTTACAATTGTAATCTGTGACAAAAGGGATTTTATCATCTTCTTGTTCTCTTTTAATTTAAAAAAATCAACGACTGAGTGAGCTATAATAGGACCGACGCCAGAAAGTTTTTCTAATTCTTCAAATGAAGCGTTTTGTAATTTTTCCAAAGACCCAAAATGTCGTGTTAGATCAAAAGCTGTTTCTTCACCAACCTGTGGTATGGAGAGCCCAACTAAAAGTTTCGGCAAAGTTACATTTTTAGCTTTTGAAATAGAAGATAATAGATTATCTACAGATTTCTCGGCAAATCTCGGCAACGACAACAAATCACCTCTTTTTAAAGTAAAAATATCTGCGTATTCAGAAATAAGACCTTCCTCAAGAAGAATGTTCACCACTTTTGGACCCATGTTATCTATATCGAAGGATTTTTTGGAAACAAAATGGTGAAATTTTCTTTTCTGTTGTTCGAAAGAATTTTTGTTTACACATCTCCATGCTACCTGTCCTGGAATTCTCTCTATCCGACCATCTCCACCACAGGTAGCAACGTGAGTCGGCCATACAAATTCTTTTTCTTTTTTTGTACGTAATTCTTTTACCACCGAAACAATATCCGGAATGACATCCCCAGCTTTTTGCAATACAACCGTATCTCCTATCCTGACATCAAGTCGTCTTATTTCATCTTCATTGTGAAGCGTCGCCCTTGAAACGACTGACCCAGCGACCAAAACAGGGCGGAGATGGGCTACGGGGGTCAAAACTCCTGTACGTCCGACCTGAAGCACGATATCCTCCACTACCGTTGTAACCTGTTCTGCAGGAAATTTGTAAGCCACTCCCCAGCGAGGAGATTTGGCTGTATATCCAAGAGCATCTTGTATTTTTCTCGAGTTGATCTTTATAACAATTCCATCTAAACCATAGTCCAGTGAATCTTTTTTCTTTGTCCAGTTCTGATAATATTTTTCTACTAACTCCAAATCACTAAAGATGGCAAAATTGTCATTTATTTTAAATCCTAATCTTTTCAATAACTCTAGCTCATCTGACTGAGTTTCCGGCATTTTCCCAGAAATTGAATCTATGTCATAAATAAATGAGTTGAGATTTCTTGAGAAAGTTATTTTTGAATCTAGTTGTCTGACAGAACCGGCAGCAACATTTCTAGTGTTTGCAAAAGGCTCCTCACCGGCTTTTATTCTTTCTTTATTTATCTTTTCTAAATCTTTCTTGCCCATCCAGACCTCGCCAACGACAGTGACATCTATTTTTTCTTTCAAAGTAAGCGGAACACTCTGTATTGTTTTTACGTTTTGGGTTACATCCTCCCCCACTAATCCATCTCCCCGTGTTGCACTTTGAATAAGTTTTCCATTTTCATAAGTTAAAACAATTTTGAGACCATCGATTTTTAACTCACAACAGTATTCCACTTTTTCTTTCTCCAATTCAGCTTTTCTTATAAAATTTTTAACCTTTTCATCCCATTTTTGTAGCTCACCAAAACTAAATGCATCATCATATGACCACTGACGTAATTTATGATTAACCTTTATAAATTCTTTGAGAGGCTCTCCACCGACACGTTCTGTTGGACTAGTCTTGGACTTTAGTTCCGGATACTTCTCTTCTATTTCTTGAATCTCTGTAATAAGAGAATCGTAGGCTTGATCAGAAATTTCAGGCTTGTCCAAAGTATGATATAGGTAATCATGCCTTAAAACCGTCTCTCTGAGCCGTTTCAGCCTATCTTTTATCTCTTTTGGAGCATCTTTTGGTATGCTGGTCCTTTTCATTAGTACATAAGTGTAACACCTCTCTCAAAACGACGTAAAGCTCCTACTGTACATGTATTATAACCTTTAGAATTAACTGTTGTGATTAAAAGACTCCCACTATAAAACTTGGTGACAGTGACAACCGCACATCCTCTTATAAAATTTAACTGGAAAATACTAGTCGGATTAGCATCTCCACCTCCTCCTATTCTGGAAACAGATGGCGTCGCTGGTATACCAGTCTGACTACCAGTTGTTATAGTAATTCCACTGCAGGTTATCGAACCAGCCGTACTAGTAGCAAAGGAACTTGGAAGACCGCCTTTAGGTAAATCCCAATATATAGCACATTCCGTACCACTGTCAGCAGAATAAAATGCATATTCTGATTCACGAGCTGCGTTAGTTAGAGTAAGTTGTTTTACAGCAACGTTGACTACAACAAAACTTACAACCAGAAACATAGAAGTAATGATAATAGCAACAAGAAGGGTGAATCCAGAATTTTTTATTTCTTTGTTGTTAATATCTCTCTTCATAATATTATTGACGATTGAATAGTGTTTGTATAATTTGTAATGATCTATCAACTCCTCTGTCAGTCCAACTTATAGTAATAATAACGTTAACTTCTCTTGGGGGCACAACCGCAGGGAGGACTTCTTGAAATTGTATTTCTCTTTTGAAACTTGTCGGAACCCAACCAGCTCCAGATGTATATCCAAGTAAACCAGTAGAAGTTTGAACATTAAGAACTGGAGAAGTACCAGCTCCACCTGGATAATTCGTTACTACTTCAGTATATGAATCAATAGTACATGTCCTACCGTAAAAACACGGGTCTCCAGCTATATCTGACAGTCCAGTAAGCCAGTTATTCCCTTGTCCACCAATATTTCTAAGGGCATTTTCGTCTCTCTTATTTCTAATGAACTCCATACCCTCTTGGATAAGATTAAAAGCTACGATTTGATCTTTTGCATATGTAGATGATTGCAAACCTTTTTGCACAGCTGTAAATGTTCCGGCAATAGATAACGTAAGTATCGCAATAGCCACAAGTGTTTCGACAACAGTAAATCCTGCATTTTTCAGTACTTCTATTTTTTTATTTTCTACCTTTTTATACATATAAATCATATCTGTCTAAAATCAAAAGTCCTCTGTGAAACTGATGTCTGTAAAGTAAATGATGATTGGGTGGTCGGTTTTACTCCAGCATAACCACTGACTACCATCACAATTTTGGATTGTTTACATTGACTCGAAGGTAAACAACCTACTGGAGGACTTGTGTTGATATATGGTTCTGAACCACTGACAAAAAAAGTTAATCGAGTTATTGTTACATCCGATGATGTTAAATCTTGTGTTGTTACTCCAACTCTCTTTGTCACATGCCCGTTTGAAATTGAATAAGTAACTATTACTCCACTCAAATCTCTAACTGTAAGGGATGTGTCGCCACCAGCACAATCAAGAGGTGTTGAGGTGTCTCCAGTAGTTCCACAGTGATAATTTGTACCGAAACGTATAGAACGAGTCATGCTCTCCATAGTTATATTCAGATTATCCATGACGGTACGTAATGATTGCGATTTTTTATTTCCATCAAACACACTGGCTATTGAACCACCCATCATAACCATAATTACGGCAAAAACAGATACAGAAACCATTATTTCTATTAAAGTAAATCCTCGGTTTGAATTTTTTAGTAATTTCTTTATCACTTTTTATTGTGGTTGAACGAGAACTTGTCCAGTGCTTTCAATTATAACCCATAAAATTCTACCTTTTGGTGAACTTAAAATCACCTTCCCTCTTACGTCATTTAGAAATGAACCGTCGAGATTCCCGCCGTTATTAGCATAGTTTATACTGGCGTTTGGACTTGGCCGAAGAAATGTGATATTCATCGTCTCTCCAGGATTAATCGCATAACAACTAGAACTATTACATATCTGAGAAATACTTATGCTTTTAGGTAAAGAGAATTTTTCTACACATTCCGTGGTAGCGCTACCACAAGCACCCAACCCAACGTCATAGTACTTGTCAGCATCTTTATCTACGAAAACATAATATTCAGTGGGATTGTCTTTAGGATTAAAGTTAATTCCATAAGCGTAAGAAAATTGCCCACCACCAGCAGAAGCTTCTTTAACGGCCAAAGCATAGGTCTGTGCCTCTCTTACAGCGATAGATACTTCCTGTCCAGCAGCACCCAAAATAATATTGTCAGTAAAGACAGGATAATTAAACATAACCACACTCAAAAAGAGAGCGAAAAGACTAACTGAAATCAAAACCTCTACAAATGTGAAACCGCGCACTAACTTTGACACTGTGCTTCGTATGACAGATTTTTGTGGTGCTAAGGTTAGTACACAGATAAACCAATTTTTTATAGTTTTTTTTAGCATTTTATATACGGAGATTCAAAAGTACTCCTATACTCAGTACATCAATATGACTCCAAAATACAATTGCTGTGGCTAAAATTAAAAATGGGGCAAAAGGAACTTCTGTTTTTAAACTTATTTTATCTCTACTAGAAGTAAACCTATTATAGGCGAGAAGTGCAATACTCCATAGAGCTCCCATCCAGAAAGCTAGAACTATAGCTGATGCTCCGAGAGTAAACCCTAAAAGTAGACCTATACCAAAAACCAGTTTTGCATCACCAAACCCAATCCACTTACCATCTGACAAGAACCACAGTAGTGCAAATGGGACAAATAAAACAAATGGAGCGGACAGATCAAACATATCAAGTCTTGTTACGGAACTAAAAACAAAATGCTTACAATAGAAAAACAGACCTAATTTTAAGATGCCTAGTGCTATAAATGTGTAGACAAGAACATTTGGAATTATTTTGTGACGAATATCATAAAGAGTAATAACTAAAAGTAGACTGAATACAATACAATAATATACAAAAAACATTATTGAGAAAAAAAGCCCGTGCTGAAAACCTCCATAAATAGACCAAAGTTTAATCTGTCTTATGACTACTCCAAGAAAGATGAGACCAGTTAGAATCTCAACTATCATGTATTGCCAAGAAATAGAACTTTTACAAGTACGACATTTACCTCTAAGAAAAATAAAACTTAAAACTGGAAGAAGTTCATACCATCGCAGTTGTGTACTGCAGACGAAACATTTTGACCTACCCCGAGCAATAGAAAGTCCTGTGTTATAACGCAAAGCAACTACGTTTATGAAACTGCCGACGAGAGTCCCGAGAATAAATATGGAGATATAAAATAACAAATCCATGTGCTAATTATAACATGTCGCACCACAAAGTTTATTTACAATTCTCAGGGGCACCAGTATTACAGACATACAAACCTCCGTACTGACCAGCTGGAGCTACATCACAAATCCTTTTGGCTTGTTTATAATCTACACACCAATAGTCAACACCTGACCCTGCACCCCATTGGTTTTGCACATTAAACGGGGCTACAGTTCTCCAACCCGCTGCACCAGAACCCTGACAAGTTCCTCCGGCGGCAGAAACAATCGCCGAAATTTTTGAGTCAGCACATACAGCATTCCAACTTTCACTACCAGGATTAATATAATAAAACATCTCTGTTGCACTAGATAAATTGGCAAGGTCGGACTTCACCGCCGTATCTTTACCCTTCGCACGAGCTGAATTTAAGGCACCAAAAACAATGGCTGACATCATACCGATAACGGCGATAACAACAAGCAGTTCGATAAGTGTAAATGCTTTTTGTAAATTAGACTTCATATGTTAGTTTAACCATACAGTTATATTATAACAATGAAACATAACTAACAACAGTCTTATAAACAATTACTTCTTTAAATGTAAAAAGAGACCTTTCCAGGTCTCTTTTTACTAAACTAAATTTAGTTTATATAGAGAAGACTATTCAACGCAAGCACCACCAGCAACTTCAGCAGTTATCTGAGCTTGAAGGAGGCCACCGTTAACCGTAATACCTTTTGATTTTCCTGTACTGTCGACACACCAACCAGAATTAGGAGCATCAGCAACAGCAGTTTTTAGAATAGCAGCAACCGCCCAAGCAGTACCACCAGCTGTAGATGAACAAGCCATGGTTAATCCACTTGCTGCGGCAGCAGCGGTAATCTGTGAAGAAATATTTGCTTGACCGAATATACTTACTGCTCCTGAAGCTGGACAAACACCAGCGTTTACAGCAGCTGGTACTGCAGGTGTACAAACGGTACCAGTGTTTGCATAACAACCTAGAGTATCGTACTGAATCTCAGCTTGAGCACGAATGTTAGCTAAGTTTGACTTGATCGCCGCATCAGCTCCCTTGCCTCTTGCTGTATTAAGAGAAGCAAGCACGACAGACGATAGAATACCAATGATTGCGATAACCACCAATAATTCGATAAGTGTAAAACCTCGATTGAACTTTTTTATCATAATAAATTATTTAAATTATTAACTAAATTTTTGTAATACAATTTCTTAACTATTTTTGTTTTTTGTTCGACCGAATCTCTCCTTAGAGAGCTTACCGTTTTCTAAACGAATAAGTACATTATACGACTATATAACATCTGTGAAAAGAGCTCCTGTGGATAAGGGCACACTTATGCCCAAAGTAATCTTTGGGCGAAGGGAGTGAAACGTACACTTATACTTGGAGTAATCTCCAAGTGCAAGGGAGTGAAACGTACACTTATGTCTGGAGTATTATTCGGGTGGAAGCTTATAAATTAAGCATTAGAAGCTAAATTGTATATAGGCATCAAAACCGCTGCAAGCAATATACCTACCCCTAAACCAAGAGAAACAATCATCACGGGCTCGATTAGACTAACCAGTGTATCTACAGCATTTACCATCTCTCTTTGGTAAAAGTTAGACAAAGACTTTAAAATAGCACCTAACTCCCCTGTTTCTTCACCAACTTTAATCATTTGAGACATGATGTTAGGAATTTCTTCATAATCAGATAAAGCACTAGAGAGAGTGGCTCCGTCCTTTACACGCTCTAGGGTTTTATCTAAAATATCTTTATATATTAAGTTATCTACTACTGAAGAAGTGACTTCTAATGCTCTTAACATAGGTATACCACTTATTATCATAGTGTTCATGTTATCGGCAATACGAGAAAGATATAATTTTCGATATAAATCACCAAAATAAGGAAAACTAATCTCCACTTTATCTATAAAATAGGCTCCTTCATTTGTTCTTGAATATCTAAAAAACAAGAAACCTCCAACTATTAAAGCAAGGGCAAAAAATATCCCATAATGTAGCAATAAGTCACTAATCCAGAGAACTATCTTTGTGAATACAGGAACCTCCTGTCCTGATTGAGTGATCATCAGTGAAATCTTGGGAATAATAACAGTGAACATCAGAACCATAACCCCAATAAAAGTAGCTACGATAAAAGCTGGATAAATAAGAGCATTTTTAGCTTTCGACGTAACGGCAAAAGTTCTATCTAGATAATCCGCTAAATAGTTAAAAATCTCATCAAGTTTACCTGATTCTTCACCTGCTTTGACCATATTTACGTAGAAAGGCGAAAAAGCATCTGGAAATTTCGATAAAGCGGTAGACATAGAACTACCAGCCTGAAGATCATCAGAGATCATAAGTAGATATCTCTTTAATATTGGACTATCCATCTGTGAACCGAGTAGACGAAAAATTCGAAGCGCTGGGACTTGTGCAGAGAAAAGTGTGGCCATCTGCCTGGATAAAATAACAATGTCCTTGTTTGATATGTGATTAAAAATAGAAAGCGATGATAGATCAAATTTTTTCTTTTCAGAATCATTTATTTCAGTAATAATCAGACCACGATTTTGGAGTAAATTAATGGCCGTATCGATATTAAAAGCTTCAATTACACCGTCTGCAGTCTCTCCTGTACTTTTTATTGCTTTATACTTAAAAATCATGATTATTTAAGCTATATCATGCGATCCAAACCTTTTGGATTTTGTGAATACAGATAAGCATTCTCCATGGTGATTTCCCCTGTCCTAACTAAATCAGTCAAATAACGGTTTAAATCAATCATGCCTTGATCTAATCCCATCTCTATAACTGAACCTATTTCATGAGTACGATTCTCTCTTATGAGATTTGATACCGCTGTGTTATTAACTAAAAGTTCAACTGCTGGAATAAGTCCTCCTGAGATACGTGGGATAAGTCGTTGAGAAAGAATGCCTAGAAGACTTGAAGCAAGTTGAGTACGAATCTGCGACTGTTGCCCTGATTGAAATGAATCAATGATACGTTCCACAGTTTGAGCAGCATTGTTTGTATGAAGTGTTGAAAATACAAGGTGCCCCGTCTCAGCGGCAGTTACGGCAGCAGAAATATCTTCCGGTGTACGCATTTCACCAATCATAAGCACATCTATATCCTGTCGAAACATTCCGTTAAGTGCAGTGTGGAAATCAAAAGTATCTTGTCCGACCTCTCTTTGATCAATAATGGCTTTTTTTGAGTCAAAGACATATTCAACGGGGTCTTCGATGGTAATGATATGCTCCAAACGTCTTTCGTTTATCATATCAATCATACAAGCCAGAGTAGTACTTTTACCTTGACCCGTTGGACCAACAACTAAGAAAAACCCCTGTTGTTTATTAACAAAATTCTCTAGTGCATCAGGAAGAGCCAGCTCTTTTAAAGATTTGACTTTACTTGGAATAATACGCAAAGCGATACCTATTTTACCCATTTGAAAAAAGGCATTACCTCTAAATCTAACAAGATTCCCATCTTGATAAGCAAAATCAACTTCTTTTTTTTCTAAAAAAATCTCCTTCTTTTTATCATCAATTAACTCATCAAGAATACCTTTTATATCTTGGTGTCTATGGATTGAGTGATTTTCAAGAGGTATGAGAAAACCAGCTACACGAATAATAGGTTTGCGATCTTCCGCAAAATGTAAATCGGAAGCTCCTTCTGTTAAAACTATAGATATCAACTCTTCTAAATCTTTTTTATAGCTAGGAGCCATTAGTTTTTATTCTTATTATTATGGATAGATAATACTTGATCAACTACTTCTGAAGGTATAGACATTGCCTTGACAAGATAACCGTCGACATCTAATGTTTTTGCTTTTTCTGAATCATCCACCTGGTTAGTCAGCATGATTATAGTCGCATTAGGCACAAGTTTTTCCTCCCTTATTTTTCCTAAAAGTTCTAAACCATCAATTCCAGGCATAATAACATCAAGTAAAACAATATCGTAATCATTGTTTTTTCTAAGTATTTCTAGCGCATTAGTACTACTTGAAGATGTATCAAACTGTAAACCTAATTTTTTAAACTTCAAAGCGTACATATCGAGGAGAAAACGATCATCGTCCACAATAAGTATCTTTAAATCTTTTATTTCTTTAGACATAAATTTATTATATTCTGATTATACTACAGTGTATTAATCTCTTCAAAAGGAATGATTCTGTGCATGGCCTTTATAATAGCATCTTCCTTCATAGTCAGCATACCTTTTGAGCGAGCAGCTTTCATTATTTCATTTTCGTTTGCATTTTTTAATATAACTTCTTCGATATTCTTATCTACTTCCATAACTTCCATGACAGCTAGACGGCCTCGTGTACCTGAAGGACAATCTAATGTTTCAGATTTACTATAGACTTTATCAGTAAAATCAATTTCATCTATATATTCTTGTGGTAGGTCTTTAAACTGATCGTCTATCATAAGCTTTAGACTTCCCTCAATTGGCATTTCTATTCCACCATTTGGGCAAAGTTGTGAAACAAGTCTCTGAGCAATAGCAATTATAAGGGTCGGGGCAATAAGATAAGGGTCAACTTCCATATCGAGTAACCTAGGAATAACACCTGCCGCGCTGTTGGTGTGAATAGTGGAAAGAACGAGGTGACCTGTTAGAGCTGCTTGAATAGCCAATTGAGCCGTTTCTTTATCGCGAATCTCCCCTACCATAATAACATCCGGGTCTTGACGAAGAGTCGTTCGAAGACCAGTCGCAAATGTGTAACCAATTTCTGGTCGAACTTGTGACTGTGACATCCCCTCTATGTTATATTCAATAGGGTCTTCGAGTGAAAGTACGTTTAAATGTTCACGATCAACTTCATTTAACATTGAATAAAGCGTGGTGGTTTTTCCAGATCCTGTCGGCCCAGAAATAAGTATCAAACCGAACGGTCTTGTCATGGCATTACGAATCAGATCAAGATTTTTCTTACTTAGTCCCATATCATCGAGTTTTTTGACACCAGCTTCTTGATCAAGAAGTCTCATAACAACTTTTTCACCAAAATACGTCGGAAAAGTGGAAACACGGAAATCAACTTTCCTGTTATCTATATGAGCAGTAAATCTACCGTCTTGTGGTTTACGTTTTTCATCAAGTCTCATCTTACTGAGAAGTTTTATACGAGCTACAACAGACAGATGAACTTTTAGAGGTAACACTAAACTTGTACTCATAACCCCATCAACACGAAAACGAACTTTTACATTTTCTCTCCAAGGTTCGATGTGAATATCAGATGCATGACCGTCAGTTGCATAACGTAAAATCGTTGCTACTATTTTTGTAACTGGAGCACTTTCTGAAACTTCTTTACTTTCACTATCAATATCCGAATCTTCTATGTCACTTGCACTTTTTTCATCTGTTTGTACTTTTGGATCAGCTTTTAATTCAACTTCAATTTCTGAAAGAGACTTCGAAACCTCGCTTGTTAAACCTTTATAGACGCTTAAAATTTTATTGAAACCTTCTTCTGTGATGAGGAATATCTTTACTGGTTTCTGTATTTTTGCAGATATAAAATTCAATGCATTTCTTGATTCAATGTTATCTGGATCTACCATTCCGACTTCTAACACACCATCTTTTACATCAAGAGGAACAAAACGATAATAAGTTGCTGAGTCTTTTGGAATATAATCAAGTGTTCTACTAGAAACGTTTAAATCATCAGCATTTCTTACGGGTATATCAAATAGTTGCCCCTTGGCTGAAAGAATGTCTTGTGGAGAAATTCCTCTCTTTATCAAAACTTCTTCAACAGTCGCACCAGTATTCGTTGCCTCTTTTTCAACTTTAGAAACTTCTTTCTCTGATAAAGCGCCTTTTTGTACAAGTATTTGAAGTATATCCATATTTTAAGTATTTATTTCTGAAAAAATTTATCCGTTATCCACTCCTATTGGAGCGAAAGGATTAGGTCGGCCCTGTGACTCTGGCAAAAGAGATGTGTTAAAGTCTCTTAAACTAACAAACAACACTGATGAGAAAAAACTCTGGTCAATAGACGCATTCTTTAACTTTTCTACCAAAACAAGAATATCCTGTCCGACTACACCAGTTTCGGACAAATCAGGACTGGGTGCATAGTCTGCGATATTTGTCAGACTATAATATGCAACACCAGCTAAAATAATTAGAGTTACAAGAACGACAGTTACTTTTTGTAGTATTGGCGTCATATTATTTTAAAGAATAAGTGTAGACTTCTAAAGAATAAGTGTACAGATCATCCGTTGGCTTCGTACCAGTGTGTTTCACAGATAAATTGACTACATCTACAAGTTGTAGACTAGACTCTAACTCAGTGAGAAATCTTTTAAGATAATTATACCTACCCTCTATAGAGAATGCTAATTTTGATATTTTATATGTAGTATTATTATCATCTCCCTGACTAACTTTTTCTGCCTCGTTAACTTTGAAATCTTTAGCTTGAACTGCATTTCGAGATGCCATAATATTTACGTCGTTGATAAACAATATAGCATTAAAAGTTTCTGGCATTAGTTTATTTAATCTAGAAAGGTCGCCACCTGGAATGTTAGCGTACTCAGTTAGGAGAAGATCTCGTTTCTCTCTTATGTCTTGCGATTTCGCTAAAACACTATCATACTCAGCCTTTTTTGATTTTAGTGATTTTATTTCTGCCAAAGTAGGGTTAATGTACATATAATACATTCCAATGCATACTCCTATTATTATAAATGGTAGAAAAACTTTCATGATTATTGATTTATAGAAAGTGCCTCAATTGCCTTTCTGTATGATACTAAATCAGATGATATGTCAGAAGAAAAATTAGCAGTAACTGTACCGTTCGTTGTTAATTTAAAATCACTGAATTTTGGGTTCTTAATAAACTCATTCTGAGAGAATATTCCCTCTTGTTTTGCTAAGGCATTGTATGTTTGTGCCTCAACATTTATGGCGATTGATGACCCTGTATCATTCTTATATGTAAGTCCAGTAAAACGTATAGTTTTAATAGTAAGAAATTCCATTAAATCAATGAGTTTAGAGGAGAGAATGTGTTTCTCTAATAAACCTTTGGAAATACTTATTCTAAAACTTGATTCTACGATTTTTTGAATATCCTCAATTTTTAGATCAGAACGTGCCTCGTTTATCTGTTTATCTACTTTCTTTATCTGATTTGTTAGAAGATATTTATAACCAAAAATACTGCCCGAAGCTAAAAGAGTCACAATCAGAAACACGTTAGCTACTATAGAGGAAATGTTGACACCGGAAGACACTTTGAAAGCATTTGTAGCAGAACTTATAGATGCCTTCGGAATAAACGAAGATTGAAATTTGGGTTCCATAACTTCGCCAATTATAATACAAAAGAAAGCGAAAGGCTATGGAAGATGTGTATAAAAACCCCTTTAGATGATATGTTTTTAGAGCACGGATATTTTTCTACTGAAAAGTCCTCTCGCTCAGTAATCAAAAAGACATGAGTTAATCCAACTCTTGTAAACGACGAAGAGCAGCTCCGACAGCTACAGCAAACTCAGGACCCGTTTCACGTAAGACTTTCTCTAAAAAGGCTGGTGCAACTACTTTTGAAAATGGATTCCCTGCTTCTACTTCTGTTTGAAAGCTGTTCTTTGCGAAATCTGCTATACCTTTAAGAGCGCTTCCTCCCCCAACCAGCACTACTTTACTAACATTCTTTGTATATTTTTTCTGATAAGCCAGTATAGTGTGGTTAATTTCAGAGAAAATATAGTCTAGAGTGATGCTCATTATATTTTTTACTTCAATTCCGTTTATCACGCCTTCCAATCCCTTCTCACGTTTCAGGTATTCAGCATCTGTAACCGAAATACCGAGTGACTTCGAAAGTTCATCAGTAATACTCTGAGAACCTTTGTTTATCATATGAGATGCTCGTAAAATACCTCGCTCGACTATATAAAGTTTTGTATTTGTTGCCCCCATATCAACAAGTAACACCGGAGAAATTTCTTGATCCAAAATAGAACGCATTGTGCTAAAAATCTCGATCTCAAAAAAACTAGCATCAAGTGCTGTTTGTGTAATCATCTCTTTGTAACGACTGATGGTATCGTTATGTAGAGCAACTATAAGTACTTCGAGTCTCTCTGGAGCTTTCGATTTATCTGAATTTGCCACTTCAGTTTCAACACTTTTATCTTTCGGAATAATGTACCAATCTAAAGCCACTTCAGAAATCGGCACTGGAATATACTTTCTTGCTTCAATAGGAATCATTTTATCTAAATCTGCTTTTGACACCATAGGCACATCGATAACCGATATAAAACTTGAGGAAAAAGGAATGGCTACACCACAGGCTCTAGTGGTAATGTTCACATCTTTTTCTTTAAGAATGTCACCTATTGCTTCTATAATTTTCTCTGTTGTTAAACCAGTGGCTTCACCTATATTTTTCCCAGCGTATTGACCGAGAGAAAGCTCAGCATAAGTATCTAAAACAGGATGACCATTTTTTTGGCTCAACTGAACGACTTTTATCGAAGATGAACCCACATCAATACCCAAAACACTTCTACTTCGTTTCTTGGTTAAACCACTAAATAGACCGGAAAAACTAGAAAGAAAATTTGGCATAATTTATAAATAGTATATCACAATTATTATCTGTATAATGACTTACATAATACACAATATGTTGAAAAGTATAGAAAAAATATTCTTCTCTATTCTTGATTTTATTATACCAACTAGAACAAACTTTACTATTGTAAAAAAACTCTCCCCTGAGAAAATAAACTCTCTACCTAAAGCGTCAAATATCGAAAATAGTGGAGAAAAAATAGACTGGATTCATCCGCTTTTTCACTACAAAGACAGTCGAGTTAAAGCAATCATCTGGGAACTAAAATATAAAGAAAATACTCTTCCTCTCGACCATATCGGAAAACTTTTATATGAAGAAATTATCGCTCTCATCTCCGATATTATACTTTTTAACAATGATGCACAGTTTCTCCTAATACCAATACCAGTCACGGAAGACAGGCGACGAGAACGTGGCTACAATCAAAGCGAATATATCGCCAAAGCAATCTTAGAAAATGACCTTTCCCATACACTCCTCTACGCACCGCAATGGTTCAAAAAAACTAAAGAAACTCCTAGACAAAGTCATAGCGAATCAAAACAAGAACGTGTTTCAAACCTACGTGACTCGTTTGAAGCCGACCTGCGCGTGGACGGGAAATATGTAATTTTGATTGATGATGTCGTTACAACTGGAAGTACACTCTCGGAAGCTCGTAATACTCTCCTATCGGCAGGAGCACGAGATGTATTTGCGTTCACAATTGCACATTAAATTCGCTTCAATGCGGACAGAGTGAGATTCGAACTCACGGTACCAATTAAGGTACGGCGGTTTAGTAAACCGCTGGTTTAAGCCACTCACCCATCTGTCCAATTTCTTCATATTAACACAAGATTTACATTTACGATCGCCTATAAAAATGCTAATGTGTGGCTAAGTAAAATCAGTTTTAGATGGCTCAGATGCTAGGCGCTGACGAAGCTTGTGACCAAAGTGTATACGTATACTCTGCAGGAACAACTGGAGTCAGCAACGACGCAGATGAATCATATCAAACTGATTTTTTGGAGACGTGTCAGAGTGGTCTATCGTACCTCTTTGCTAAAGAGGTGGAGGCTTTAAACCCTCCCGATGGTTCGAATCCATCCGTCTCCGCCCGAAACCCTTTTTCGTCCTACAAGAGCTTCAAAACCTTCCTTTAAGCTATATTTTAAGAGCTTTCTGTCTTTAATGACTATTTCGGAAAAAATCAAAGTTACAATTTCTCGCTTTTCACTATCAAGTGCGTGGTCAAAATAAATACTGGCATTTTTTATTAACTCTGAGAATGTAATTACGAACTTCAACATATCTTGAGCACTCTCTCCATAAACCTTAATTTCCTCCTCTATAGCAATTCTAGAGCCATTTAAACGGGTTTCTTCAGCAACTATATCTTCTGGTACCATTGCTTTCGTTCTCATTAAAGTAATTCTGTTTTCTGTAAGGAACTCAATGTTCTTACTAACCTCTCTATGTTTATTATATAAGTCACTTAACTTCTTATCCCTTTGCCCTGCTATTATCGCTAGTTCTTTTTTTGCCTTAGATTCAATATCAGCTATTTCAGGGTCAGTAAAATAAAGACCATCAATAATATTCTTAAACATAGAGGTTAATTCCTTTTCTGAAATATTTACATCTGGATTGTCACAGTCTAATTTACATCTTGATCTGTAGTAGGTATATCCTTTTTGTGGGTAAGGGCTGTAACATCTACCACAAGTACAATTAGCCATTCCACGATAAGCAAAAAATGGTTTATCAATATAACGAATTGTTTTTGAACGTTTTTTAAGAACTTCTTGAACTTTAATAAATAATGCACTATCAATTATAGGTTTATGTGCAGTGCTCGTTATATATTCATTGTGACCAATCTTAACTTTTCCTATGTAAAAAGGATTACTCAAAATTGATTCAACCGACTTATGATCAATCGGTCCAGAGACCTTCGGTAGCAAATCAAAATCAATTCCATTTTCCTGTTCCTCTTTAGTTCTCTTTCTTCTCTTGGGTCTTTTTGTTAAACCATTTTTTGTTGCCCATTTTGCAAGCTGCATAAAACTCCATTCTCCAGTCGCATACATTTCAAAAAGTCTTTTTATTAAAGGTGCTCTCTCGGGATCAATTGGTTTATTATCGGAGCCTCTATTAAGATAACCCAATGGAACGCTATATATACATTTTCCTTCAGCTCTTAATTTTTCTTGACTGTATCTAACTTTTTCACTTATAACATCAGAATAATACTCAGCGAACATTCCTTGTACGTTCATATTGACCTTGCCTCCACTATTCTTATCAAACTGCATATCTGTGAATCTGATATCACATCCTTGCTCAACCAATCTCTGAATTATTACATTATCTTGGGCGTTTCTACTTGCTCTATCCCAGCAAAGAATAACAACCCCTTTAATTTTCTTGTCTTTCAGTAGTCGGATAAGTTTTACAAACTTTGGACGAAGGACACGATTACTAAAAATGCCGTTTTCACCAATATCAAAATCATCATCTTCTTTATATCCAGAATGACTTTCATTTATAACTCCCTTTTCACAAAACCTTTCAATTGTTAGATCAGCTATCGGGAGATTGTGTTTTCTCGCATATTCTTGATTAAGACTGCTCTGATATGTCAGAGAGTTTTTTTGATTCTCTTTATCATCAGTACTCTTTCGGTTATAAATCAAATATTTGTCTTTGTATTGATCTCCAATTTCCATAGTGTTTCTTCTAACTTAATTATAAATAAAGCTTTAGCTTTGACTATGAGGTGATTGTGGGCAGTGAACCTCGCCATCTTTTATTACATACCCCTCAGCTATAAGCCTGAGGTGTACACCCTTGAGAACATCAGTAAACTTAAGAATATTTTTGATTCCATTTTCACTGAAACTGATATTTTTGGATTCAAAATCTGACTCTTTGATGGAAACGCCAGTCTCCAAAGAGCCAGATTCTAAAACCAATTCTTTTTTAATCTCTTTCTTTTTCATAATAAAACTACCCATAATTATGGGCTTTATAGAAATAGATATTTGAATATAGGCTTATTCGGGACTAAATAGGATTATTTTTACTGTGAGCTACCTCTAATTCGTTAGTCAATTTTTCAATATTAACCCTATTTTGGTTAAGTTCTAAAGCTGTAACTTCCTTTCTAAACATCACATCGTTCTTTCCTCTCTTTGGGAAAAATGCTTTCAGGATTTCTCCCTTGAAACCCAGTGCATTTATTATTTTCGGAAAAGTTTTTCCAGAAACATCTTTCTTTAAATACTCAGGCATCATTTCTCTTTCTATATGCTGACCATTATTTTCAAAAAGATACTCAAAAAAACTCATATTTTTTCCTGTTGCGTGAGGCTTACTTAATAGATAACTGTTAATCCAAATTTCTCTATCCTTTATTGAAACTTTAAAGTTATCAGTAGTACTTACCGAATCTATGTTTTTGTAATGAGCTGAGTTAACTAAATCAACCAACATTCCATTAGCAATTAGTGGTGGAGGTACTTGCTTCTCAAAATGAGCAATCTGCTCATCAAGTTCTTTAAGTTCCTTTGTGTACGGAACTCCTATGCCAAGACGAAACCTCTCAGAGGCTCTTTGTTGAACTTCTTCTCTTATGGCACGTAGATGTCTTAAAGTTTGTTCGGGGGTCATTGGCGTTTCCTCTTTTTGTCATTTAAGCATATTTCATTTATAATCAGGTTACAACTGAATATACCGTTAGCCTAACCCTAGAAGGTAACTTCTAGGTATGGCACAAAATCGCACGATACAAGAAAACCCGTTATTAGGGCGTATCGTGCGTTATGCAGGGAAACTTGCATAGAGGTCTTCGGACCTTCCTAGTAGCGGGCTTTGTTGTGTCTGGCTACTAGTTATAACTTAACTAGTATGAAAAAATACCTTTTTGTTTCTCTTGTAATAATTTTAATAATCCCTTCAGTTACGTTTGCAGCTTGGTGGAATCCATTTACTTGGTCAATCTTTCAAAGAGCTCCAAAAGTTGAGGTTCAAAAAACTGAACAAGTTTCCACAACTACGGCTCCTAAAGATAACTCTGAAATTGACGCATTAAAACAAGAAATTGCTGACCTAAAAAATCAAGTCAATCAACCAAAGCCTGAGACAAAGAAAGTAACAACCACAACAAAACCTCCCGTAACAACCAAAGTTGCAGAAACACCGAAAGTTACAGTAACTCCAACAGTATCAGTCTCTGTTTCAAAAAATCCTGCTTCTCAATGTCTTGCAACAAAAGACAGTTGGAATAGTTTTATTAAGATAAAAAATGATGTAGATACAAAGCTTTTAGCTCTTATATCTTCTTACAACAAATCTGCTTGGGGTACAGGAAATAAACCATCAGAAGTTATCGCTCAATTTTCGTATAACTATGAAAGGATGAACCCTGCAAAAACGAAGTTCTTTTCGGATGCAGATGCGATTGATAAAGTGATTGATACAATTCCTCAACCTCCAGTTTCAAGCAATACAATTCTTGACCAAATTAAAAAGAATTTTAACAACAGCGTTGCGTCATATAGAAGTGCTTACGAACTGACTCTCAGTTCATTTAAAGTTATTGCAGATGATGATAATGGGTTATCAAAAGCAGAAATTGATACAACATTGTCACTTCTCAATGATGGTAGCGATAAGTTCAAAGAAGGATCATCAAACTGGAATCTTAATAATCCCTTCTTTGATACTAATGACTACCGAAGTCTTAAAAAAGCTCTTAACTCACAATACTCTTCAAATGGCTGTGCTTTCACATTCTTTTCTAATGACACCATAGAGACTACAATACCCGAGGAATACAATTTTACTCAGCAGATGCCAAAGTCTAATGCTAACTCTGATGGCTCTGCCACGGTCTCTATAGCGACAACTTTGCCCATTGAAACAGACGTTGGTGGAACAAACAAGACAGTTTTAAAACTAATATGTAATGGTGGAGAGTTACCAGTTTCTCAAATTGATCCAAAAACTGTAGGTATACATATATCTAAAAATAACTACAACCTTGAATGTCATTTTACTTACACTGGGAATGGAAATACTTTATCAACCAGAATGCTATACTTTAATTACTAAACTATGAAAGTATACAATATCACTAAAGGTCAGCTAATTACTTTGTGGATTTTTGGGGGAATAGGTATGTTTTGGGCATTGGTTCAAGCTGATAGTTACTCTACAGAAGACAGAGGTATATTTTTCTTATGGTTCATACCTTTAGTTTTAATTTTTTACACTATTGGATGGAAAAACTATAAGAAAAATAAACCAAGTAATTCATACGAGCATCTTTCTGAAGATGATCTGTATGAAGAAGTAAAAAACTTAGTAATAAAGGAACAAAAAGCTTCAACTTCTTTTATTCAGAGGAAACTGGGAATTGGTTATGCTAGAGCTGCTAGATTAATGGATGTTTTAGAAGAAAATGGGGTTATAGGAGAAGGCAGAGGTGCAGAGCCAAGAAATGTGATAATTAAGGAGTAAGTCCTGTTAGGGTCAAGTCATAGGTATCATTTTAATGATTCTGTATGATCTGAGGATGAAGTAAGGCTAGATTTTCTAATCTTGCCGTGCTTAACTTAATGCAATTACAATGAAAGACCTCCTGCAACAATTACTCTGGAAAACATTGGGATATGGTGTTGTACCAACAATAATCCTATGGAATGGCGACCATAGCCCAAAGACTTGGTTAATAACACTTCTTATCGTATTGGTAGTAAGCTCTCTTACTACTTATTATTCTCTCTTAGATAAGAAAGAGGAAAAATATAAAAAAGATATATTTGCTATTCAACAAAAAGCACAGGCTGAAGTTACTGAAGCAACAAAGCTAAAAGAAAGAGCTGTAGTAGAACAAGAAATCTGGAAACAAACAATGCTAGAAAGAAATGCGGGGTTTAAAACGCTCCTGTCATATATAAGTTATTTTGAAAAATTAAGAGATGAACCAATAACACATTATCTACATACCAAAAAACATCCAGCTCCGTCTGCTGGAGAAGTCGTGAAGGAACAAACGAAAAGGCGTAGAGAAGCAGATTTTCTAAACAAGAGAACATAAGCTCTTATAGAAATGTACGAACAGTACGCACCCTTTCTTGTTGATCTAAAGGATGATATCCCTGACGTTGATGATGTAAAAATATTTGAAGAATATAGTGAAGAAGAAAGACAAGATGAGGTTGTTAATTATTTAACTAAAGAAGAGTACAGAAAACTTCCATCTGTAGAGAGAAATCAACTTGCTCTAGATAGATTTTGGGATAGACCAAAATCTAAATGGCTTATAGGTAAATTATATGAAAGATACGTAGGCTTTTTATACGAACAGAAGGGTTATAAAGTAAAGTACTTTGGAATAGACGAGAGATACGAAGATATGGGTAGAGATTTGATTTGTCACAAAGGTGATGAGACATTGATTATTCAATGTAAAAATTGGGCTGAGTTTAGAACGATATATGAAAAACATATTTTTCAACTTTTTGGAACAATCTTTGAATATAAAGAGTCACATCCAAATGAAAAAGTGAAAGCCATCTTTTGTACTACAACTCAACTTTCACCACTAGCAAGAAAGATCGCAACCACATTAGGGATTGAACTATATGAAAACTTCAAGTTTGATAAAAAATATCCTTGCATAAAATGTAATATAAGCACTCAAGGCGACCAAAAGATCTACCATCTACCTTTTGACCAAAAATATGACGAGACTAAGATTGATAGAAAAGGAGAGATGTATTGCATCACAGTAAAAGAAGCTGAGGAGGCAGGATTCAGAAGAGCATTCAGATGGCAGGGAGAAAAAGTGTAATATTAAAAGTATTATTAATTAATAGAGCCATTCTAATTTTATTCTCCAATCGTGCCTATTTACTAAATTTATATCATTAGTAATTCCAGTTGAACGAGGATCAGCCATCATAAGGCTAATGCTGAATGTTTCCTTGATATTATTTGCATCACCCTTCCAAAGAACTTTGCTTATAAACTTTCTAGTCAAAGATTGTAGTTTATAAAGATTTTTCGTTATTAATTCAATTTCCTCTTTTTCTAATGGAGTAAATCTGCCGTGAGCTATATTACTTCTCAAATCGTATAAGACATATTCTTTTCCACTCTTTCCTTTAATCTTTTTCTTAAAAGCCTTAAATGCATTGCTTTCTTTACCAAGAACAGCTTCTAAAACCTTTTTAGTCTTACTGTAATTACCTATTTCCTTATGGAATAGCTTTCCTAAAATCTTATTGAAAAAGTCTTTAACGAACTTCTTTTCTGCTTTCTGAAAACCATAATCTTTACTAGCTTCCATCTCACCATCGTGCAAATTCAAGGCTAGTTTTTCTAATGCGAAGTAATAACTCAAGAAACTTAAAAGAGGATTCTCATTAGATAGTCTATTTCCTTCTTGATACCAACTAATAACATTATCAAGTAAAACGCTGTCGTCTCCTTGAAATTTACGTACGTAGTCTTCAGCGATTCTAGTATCTTCGTCTGTTAAATTAATCATTCCACCACCCCCTCTACTACTATGCGGATATTTAAGAAACCAATCATATTTGGCATTAATTCCGTACGCTAATCTGTAAAGAAAGATGTTGATTAGATCCAGTCCTTCCTCTATTGCTTTAATGGTAATTTCTGGAATTTCTAAAGAACAATCATATACTTGCAAGTTTGCTTCAGTATTATTCTCTAAATTAACAACTTCAATCTTTCTCATATGTAGGTGACCTATATCGTGGCTGACTCCACTGTCAGAGTAAGTTGTAGAGAAATTGCCTTTAACTATAAACTCTATAACAGGAAATCCTGTAGCTAACATATATTTTAAACAACCTGTTATTCTATGATCTGTATCTTCGGTTACCATAGATCTTACTTTTTTATCTAATGCATCTATATCACCTAAATATAAAAGAGGTCTCCATTCTCCATATGGATTATATCGGGCAGGTATTGGTCTCGGATAAACAGGTAAGTCTTTGGTTTCTTCCATAACATCAATACTGTACCTATTTGGGTTTTCCATCAACTCTTTCCCAGATATAAGCCATAACTTTCACATTTCCATCTACAATTGCCTTTCTAAGCAACTGTTCAACATAGAACCTTCTATCAATAGAAGCACTGACCTCTGGATTTTTTACTCTATTTAGAGCCCTTATCAATTTAGTATTAAAATTTATTGATCCAGAAACTTTTCCTCCTAGTTTTCTGTGTCCAATAAGAAAGCGACCCCTTGAATCTCTTTCCACTAAATCTCCACTATTTCTTGTGGTTGACTCTATTTGCATACGGATTATCTTAAAAAGGCTAGATTTTCTAATCTTGCTGTGCTTAACTTAATCAACGGATATATGCTATATATTTCGGAAAAGAGGTTATAACCCCCGCAATTTTTGAAAATCCGAATTCCCGCTAAAGAAAAACTTAAAATCAAAAATTATGGCCACATACAAACACACTCAAATTGGTTACCTGATGCTGGTTATTACACTGACCGTGCTGATGCTTTTCGCATGGGTTTATATTATGGCCTCAGCCGAGCCTCCTTCGGTCGACTCTGGCCCAAATTTTGCCATTACTGCCATAATGGTATTAATTCTGTTTATTCTTACATCGTTTACCACGCTGACAACGTCGATTGATGAAAACTATCTTCGGATCAAATTTGGCTATGGAATTTTTGCCAGGAAGTTTGCACTTAATCAGATAGCGAGAGTTCAATCAGTAAAGAATCACTGGTACTACGGATGGGGAGTGAAAGTCTGGTTCTGGCCGTATATGTGGATTTACAATATTTCCGGTTTTGATGCAGTTGAAATAATTATGAGAAACGGAAAAATTTATAGAATAGGGACAGATACCCCCGGCGAACTAGAAACTGCAATCAAGCAAGCTATAAATACCTAATTGGTAAGTGGAAGAGGTCCCTGTTTATACCCCTTGTAGCCAAAATCCCCCTCTATGCTATACTGTAGGGAGCATTAATAAATAATAAACAAAAATATATATGCCAAAAGCGAACTCTGCGTTTATGAAACCAATGACTATAAGTAGCGAATTAGCTGTTGTTGTTGGAAAAGGACCAATGCCTCGATCTGAAGTTGTTAAAAAACTCTGGGTATACATAAAAGGTAAAAATCTCCAGGACCCAAAGAACAAACGAAACATCAATGCTGATGAAGCTCTGAAAAAAGTTTTTGGTGGAAAAGGAACTGTAAACATGTTTGAAATGACTAAGCTCGTTTCAAAACACCTCTCATAAAAATCTTCCAAATCTAGTTCATTTCTTGGTTATACAAAACAAAAAGAAATGGCGACCAAAAGTCGCTATTTCTTTTTGTTTTGGAGATATCTGTAATATAATGGGTCATCTAACTGTAAAGAAAGGTAAATCACCATGGATTACTTCAAACAATCAGTACTACTTCACAAGAAACTCAAGGGGAAACTCGGTGTTCATTCAAAATCTCCCATCAAAAATAAGACTGATTTGTCTTTAGTTTACACACCTGGAGTTGCGGAGGTTTCAAGAGAGATAGCAAAAAACAAAAAGTTGGCTTACGACTACACTTTGAAATCAAATTCAGTTGCAGTTATATCTGACGGCTCAGCTGTTTTAGGACTTGGAAATATTGGCCCCTACGCCGCACTGCCTGTTATGGAGGGCAAAGCGCTTCTGTTTAAAGAATTTGCAAACATTGACGCCTACCCTATTTGCCTAGATACACAGGATGTCGAGGAAATAATAAAAACGATAAAAATAATTTCCATTGGCTTTGGAGGAGTAAACCTCGAAGATATCTCTGCTCCCAGGTGCTTTGAGATAGAAGAAAGGCTGAAGAAAGAGCTGAATATCCCTGTAATGCATGATGATCAACACGGCACCGCTATAGTTGTTCTATCTGCACTCATAAACTCACTTAAGGTAGTTAGAAAAAAGAAAGAAAAAGTAAAAATAATAATAAACGGGGCTGGTTCGGCGGCAATAGCAACAGCAAATTTACTTATGGAATATGGAATTCCTGGAATAAATATAATAATGCTCGATAGTAAAGGCACGATTCATACTGGAAGAGCCGACCTGAATAAATACAAAAGCATGATAGCAAAAAAGACAAACTCAAAACAAGTAGATGGCGGATTGGGAGTTGCTTTAATTGATGCTGATGTTTTTATAGGAGTATCAACTGCAAATGTTTTGAAAAAAGAATGGATAAATCTAATGTCAGACGACCCAATAGTGTTTGCAATGGCCAATCCAAATCCAGAAATAAGCTTGGAAGAAGCTAAAAAGACAAAAATAAAAGTTTTTGGCACAGGAAGAAGTGACTACCCAAACCAGATAAACAATGTTTTGGTCTTTCCAGGTATTTTCCGAGGAGCATTAGACGCTAGAGCAAAATCCATAACAGAAAAAATGAAGCTAGCCTCCGCCGTAGCTATAGCAAACCTAGTTTCAAAAAGAGAATTGTCACAAAACTGCATCATTCCAAACCCTTTTGATAAACGTGTAGTTATCGCCGTAGCAAAAGCCGTCAAATCCTCCACAAAATAATACCCCCAACTCCTCTTCAAGGTCGAACCTTGAAGTAACGTGTATGTGTATATTATATATTGATCAAGGCGAGAGGAGAAATTTAGAACCTAACTTCTTACAGAAGACAAATCTTGTAAAGAAAAGCACCTTATAGTAGAGTGGTGCCCATCGGAAAAAGTCTGACTAACTGATTTTCTTATGGAAAAAATTGAGGGGAAACAAGACAAACGGCTAGATAAAATTGAACAAGAACTCAAAAAAGGAACTGATCTTTCAATCATTAGTTTAATTAACTATATAGTAGAAAAAGCTCATCAAAGTGGTGTCTCTGACATCCACATCGATCCAGGAAATAAAAAAGTTCGTGTTAGATTTAGAATAGATGGAGTTTTACAAGAAATGTACATTTTTCCAAAAGAAATTCACGGGGAAGTTATTTCTCGTATAAAAGTTCTAGCAAAACTTCGTACTGACGAACACCAAGCAACTCAAGACGGACGTTTTAGACATTTGTTTCCTGACACAAATGAATTCGTCGACATACGTGTTTCCATAGTTCCAACATATCACGGCGAAAATACTGTTATGCGACTACTTTCTGACAAAGCAGCAAACTACAGTCTGGAGAACCTCGGTTTTAGTGAAAGTGATAGAAACAAAATTTTAGAAGCAATAAAAAAATCTAGTGGAATGATCCTCGCTACTGGTCCAACAGGCTCTGGAAAAACAACTACATTGTATACACTGATAAAAATGTTAAACCGTCCAGAAGTATCAATTATTACCATCGAAGACCCTATTGAGTACGCCATTGATAATATTGAGCAAATACAGGTAAACGCTAAGGCTGGACTGACTTTTGCGAACGGTCTTCGCTCAATTCTTCGCCAAGATCCAAATATCATCATGGTCGGCGAGATTCGCGACTCTGAAACAGCTAGTATTGCCGTGAATACTGCTTTGACTGGACATTTACTCCTCTCAACTCTCCATACCAGTGACGCTGCAACTACCCTACCTCGTCTATTAGATATGGGAATAGAGGAATATCTCGTTGCATCTACAGTTAGTATCGCGATAGGTCAAAGACTCGTTCGAAAAATATGTACAAAATGTAAAGTGAAAATGGAGACGACTCCCATGTTAAAAGAATCTATATCTAAAATGCCTTTTGGTTCTCTAGTTCGAGATGACCATGTTTTCTACAGAGGAAAAGGTTGTGAAAAATGCAACGACAGTGGTTATCTAGGCAGAATCTGTATAAACGAAGTTTTGGTTGCAGATGAAGTAATTCGTGAAGCAATTCTGCAAAAGAAATCATCAAATGATATTCGTAACATAGCTATAGGTCATGGAATGACAACAATGTTGCAGGATGGTTTTCTAAAATGTCTATCGGGGGAGACGACAATCGAAGAAATTCTACGAGTAATCCAAAACTAATAAAGACACAAAAATGAAAAAAAACAAACCTCAAAGTCTACTTACTAAAATAAGTAAAATATCTGTCAACAGAATGTCTGGAAAAGACCTGGTATTTTTTATAAAAAGATTATCTTTCCTTATAAAAGCTGGTATACCAGTACTAGATAGTCTGCAAATGATACGAGAGCAGACACGAGGAAAAGTCTATGGACGTATGCTTGATACGGTCATAGATGATGTTTCCAATGGACAATACCTTTCAACGAGTCTTTCCAGATACAAGAACATGTTCGGTGAATTTTCTATAAACATAATCGGTTTCGGTGAATCGACTGGAATACTGTCTGACAACTTGGAATATCTTGCCGATGAATTGAAAAAAAGACAAACTCTCCGCAAAAAAGTCATTGGGGCTTTTATTTATCCAGCTATTGTAACACTAGCAACTTTTGGTATCACCGCATTCCTCATGATCTATCTTTTTCCAAAAATACTTCCAGTCTTTTCTAGCATCCACATGGAGTTACCGCTTTCAACACGAATTGTCATGTTTCTTTCAAATTCTATTATAAATTATGGTCTCATAGGTCTAGGCATTATTTTTATATTTGTAATAACTTTTGTCGTCACTTTAAAACGTAGTAAAAAATTCCATTTTTACTTTGACAAATTTCTACTAAAAACACCTATTCTAGGAACGACTCTTCAATACTACAACCTAGCAAACTGCACTCGTACAATGGGCCTACTTCTAAAAAGTGGTATCACCATAAGCGATGCTCTACCGATAGTAGTAAAAACAACCGTTAACCTTGTTTATAAAAAAGAATTCGACAATCTTTCTCGTATTGTAAGTAAGGGGGAAAAAATGTCTAACTATCTAAAAAGCAGACGAACAATATTCCCCGACGTCATTAGTCAGATTATTTCCGTTGGAGAACGGAGCGGTAACCTAGAAAACTCGTTGGTTTATCTTTCGGAAATGTACGAGGCTGAAGTCGATGATTTCACAAAAAATCTATCTGGATTGATTGAGCCAATACTTATGATTTTCATGGGTATATTGGTCGGCTTTATAGCAATTTCTATTATCACACCGATTTATGGAATTACCCAACATCTACAACCTAAATAAAGGTATCACTTTGATCGAAGTGATAATCGTTATAGCTATAATTGGGCTAATAATTAGTCTCGGAACGGTCGTTAGTTTTGGTTCTTATCAAAAATACTACTTCCGTTCAGAAAACACTATTTTAGTTTCGATATTGATGAGAGCTCGAAGCCGAGCGATGAGCAATTCATATGAAAGCCCACACGGAGTATGTTATGTATCTCCAAATTATATTATTTTCCGTGGGACAATATGCAATAGTGTGCTTGGAACAAATGAATTAATTCCTGCAAATACTGAAATAGCAAACTTGTCTAACTTTTCTGGAACTTTTCCAACTGTTGTTTTCACCCAACTTTCTGGTATCACAACCACAGCAACAATCCACATCACAGATGGTATTTCAACTCAAGACATTACAATAAACAACGAGGGTGTAATAGATTGGTAAAATGAAAACGCAAATAAAAAATAAAGGTAGTATAACAATGGAAATACTTCTTGCATTCACAATACTTATTTTGTGCCTTAGCGCTGTTATTCTGGTTGGCTTTGGTAACCAGAAAATAACAGTGGACTCAGAAATAAATATCGAAGCACTTTCTAAAGCAGGAAAGGTACTAGAAGATGCTAGAGCTTTGTCACGACAAGATTATCCGTCTGTCACAGCGACTACAGGTACAGAAACTGTAAACGGCCTACAATACACTAAGACGTTAAGTATTAATGATATAACTCAGTGCAAAAAACAAGCTATGTCAACTATTACATGGACAACTGAAGGACGGTCACAAAAGATTGAACTCGTAACATATCTATCTGATATAGCCGGGGCTATGACGCTTGGTGGTGATTGTATAGGTGAACCTGGCCCAAACTGGAACAATCCGAAAAAATTTGCATCTGATAATATGAGTCCAGGAAAATCTACAGCGATTGACATTTCGAATCGTATAGCTTATTTAGGTTCTGACAAAAATCCATATTTCTATATAGCTGATACAAGAAGTGCAACTTTAGGTCAGACTAGCGGCTTGTTTGTAACATTTACAAATAATTTTACGACCGACGACACAATTAATTCACTTGATGCAGTTCATAACAGCACAACTGATAAAAATTATGTTTTTGCGGTATTAGCATCCTCGACTGCTCAACTTATAGTTATAGACACCACTGATATTTATAACCCGACTCTAGTCGCAAAAAAGCGTTTATCAGCTTGTGTCGCTGGATCATTCCCAGAAGGGTGGCGACTTTATTATTACAAAGATCGTATTTACTTAACGACTCGTTATACTGCTGGACCTGAGTTTCATATTTTTAATGTCAGCGACCCAACTAATCCAGTAGAATTTTCGATTGGAAGTGTTGGGTGTAAAGGATTAGATTTAGGAAATACAGTAAACGGTATGGTAGTAGCAGAGCAGAAAATTGGCGGTATAACAAAACGTTTTATTTATTTTGCAACAGATGAAAGTGATAAGGAACTCAGAGTTTTTGACATAACAAGTTCAATCAACCCAATAGAAGTCACAACAGCAAATCAGGACTTAAGTGGCGCACAAAATGGACAAAGTGTTTATATCATTGGGAATAAACTGTTTTTTGGGAGACAGTCCACTCCATCTGGACCAGATCTTTATGTATATAACATAAGTGACCCTTTTTCAGGACTTCCCCTTCTTGGTTCAAAAGATATTACTACTGGTGTCCTTCAAATACGTGTATCTGGAAAATTTGCTTTTCTTGCAACTCCACAATCAAACAAAGAATTTCAAGTCTGGGATATTTCTGACCTTTCAAATATCTCACTGATTAAAGCTTACAACTTTGGAAACATAGTCGAACAAGGTGTCGACTATGAGCCTGATTGGATTTATGCCACTGGTCAAGCTACTCCTAACTTCCAAATGCTTTATAACCAGTAATCTGAAAAATATGAAAGATTCGAAAAAAAATTCTGGTGGTTTCACAATAATCGAGGTTGTTATTTATATCGCCCTTTTTTCTATTCTCATGACCGGGTGCCTCACTGTCGCCTACCAACTTTTAGACGGATCTGGGAAGTTAAATAGTAAATCAGTGATTGAAAACGAGGGTAATTTTGTTTTACGAAAATTCGCTTGGGTATTGACAGGAATCGATCCAGCAATAGTTCCGACCACAGGTGGCTCTGGATGTTTACAAACTTTAACTATTAGCAAAACAGACAGCACAGTGAGTCCTGTTGTCATCAGATTAAACACTATATCGGGAATAAATTACATCGAAATACAAAGAAATGGTGGATCATTCTACCCAATCACTACCATAAATGTTTCACCAACATGTCTTAAATTTTCTCTTATTTCTGGAACTCCAACAGGGGTAAGTGCGATTGCAACTATTAGTGGAGTTGATTTCTCAATGACGAAATACGTCCGTAAATAAAATATGAAACAAAAAACAGAAAAAAATAAAGGTTTTATAGCTTTGATATCGGTCGTATTTATTTCCACTATACTACTTCTAGTTGCCGTAACACTTTCTCTTTCTGGGTTTTATGGACGTTATAATATTTTAGACTCCGAATTAAAAGATCGAAGCTTTGCTCTAGCTGAAGCCTGCGCTGATACAGCTCTCCTCAAACTTGCAAACGATAGTAGCTACAATCCTATAGATGAAATCATAAACATAAATATTGACAGTTGTTTAATTAAGAGCGTTGCAGTCAGTGATAGTAATAAAATAATTCTTATTAAAGAAAATTACAAAAACTATTACACTAATTTGAGAATTACTGTTGACTCTATTACACTTTCTGTAATTTCGTGGGAGGAAGTGCCAATATTATAAAGGATTCACAAAAACATAAACTTGTGATAGCCTGAGCGAATCTTAAAAAGAATAGAATTACAAACTTAACTTAACTTACCAATATGAAGAAAACAGCAAAGATTAAGGGTTTTACGTTGATTGAAATCTTGGTTGTTATAGGTATCATTGCCGTGCTAGCGACTATTGTGATCATAGCAATTAACCCAGCTCGACAGTTCGCTCAAGCTCGAAATACTCAAAGACAAGCAAATATAAACTCAATTCTAAACGCGATCGGACAACATATTGCAGACAACAAGGGTATCTTTCTAGGTGGATCTCCTGCTTGTCCAGCCCTTGCAGTTAGTACAGCAAGCTCAAGTATCATGATTGAAGCAGGAACTCCTCCAACTTTACCATCAACCAATATTAATCTGTCATGTCTTGTCCCTACTTATATACCATCATTTCCAACTGACCCTGACACAACATTTGCTGTTACTGGTTATAGTGGATACGATATAAGTACAGATGCAAATGGACGAGTTATGGTTTGTGCTTCAAAAGCACAGGAACCTGCGATTTCTGGAAGTACAGGAATCTGTGTGATTCGGTAATAAAGACTATTTTGTTTAAATATGTTTACTTGACTTTATTTTTATATATGATACAATGAAAGGAGGAGGTTAGCAGATGCTGAACCAGTTGATGAGCTACGTCATCATCTCGCTCTTAATGTTGTTCGGTTTCGACGTTCTGCTTTTCCAGGAAAATGCCTGGCGACGCGGGATGACCAGACGGGTACTCCGCTGGGGATGGAACCTAGCGGTGCGATTCGTCGCTTACCTCCTTCGTCTTGGAGGTGTTCTGGTTACAATATTCATTCTCGGCCATCTACCATGAGGAAGTAGATGGCCTTTTCGTTTGTCTAAAATATCTCAAAATATTGTGCGACACTGAATTATGCTAGAATTTAGTCATGTCTTCTCTTAAACAACTCAAACAACAATTCCTAGAATATATCGAGATAGAAAAGGGTCGCTCTCTCAAAACTGTCGAGAACTACGACCATTATCTCACTCGCTTTTTAAACTTTACAAAAAATGATGACCCAGGGAAAATCACACCCGATTCCGTACGTGAATTCCGTCTCTGGCTCAACAGACAATCCGCCACCCAGAGTAAAACTGGAAATGAAACTCTCTCTCGAAAAACTCAGAATTACTATCTCATCGCTCTACGCGCTTTTCTCAAATATCTTGCAAGACAGGAAATAAAGTCTCTTCCGGCAGAACGTATTGAGTTGGCAAAAGTTGCGGAAAGATCACTTGACCTTATCACTAAAGCAGAACTTTCTCGTTTACTTTCCTCTCCAAAAGGCACAGATCTAAAGGATCTCCGTGACAAAGCTATTTTTGAGCTTTTATTTTCAACTGGTCTCCGTGTTTCCGAGCTCTGTTCTCTCACCTCTGACATTGATCTAACTTCCGACGAACTTTCTATTCGAGGTAAGGGAGGTAAAGTTCGCGTTGTTTTTATTTCAGATGAAGCAAAAAAATGTTTGAAGGCTTATTTATCAGTGCGCAAAGACATGAGTGATGCACTTTTTGTCCAGATAGAAAGAGAGACTGGAAAAGAAACGTCAAAAAAAGGAAGTAATAAGGTAAAAACTAAAAATGTGAATCCCCTAACAAAAAGATCTATAGAGAGAATAATAAAACAGCATGCAATAAAAGCTGGGATTTCCAAAAAAGTAACTCCTCACACCATGCGCCACCTTTTCGCAACCGATCTCTTATCAAACGGCGCAGACATCCGCTCTGTACAAGCACTCCTTGGTCACTCAAGCATTATTACCACCCAAATTTATACTCATGTGACGGATAAACACCTAAGTGATATTCATAAAAAATTTCACAATAGAGGTTAATTTTTTATGTTAGAATAATTCAATGAAAATAATCTCTTGGAATGTGAATGGAATCAGAGCTGTACATAAGAAAGGACTTTTTGTGCCTTTCGTCGAGAAATACAAACCGGATATTATTTGTTTACAGGAAACAAAAGCCGAAGAACATCAAAGCGAAGTTGACCTACCTGATTACGAGGAATATTGGAACTCTGCTACTCGTAAAGGCTACAGTGGTACAGCAATTTTCACTAAAGAGAAACCTCTTTCTATTCTACTAGGAATACCCAAAAAAATAGCAAAGAAATACAAACTCAACGACGATAGCTACGGAGATCCAACTACAGAGGGACGTGTTTCTGCTCTTGAGTACAAAGATTTTTATATTGTTACTGTCTACACCCCAAATGCAAAAGATGACCTCTCTCGCATTCCCCTACGACACAAGAAATGGGACCCTGCTTTCCTAGAATACATGAAAGAACTCGACAAAAAGAAACCCGTGATTTTTTGCGGAGATTTAAATGTCGCACACACAGAAGATGACCTAGCAAGACCAAAGGAAAATATCGATAAAAAAGGTTTTACTGCAGAAGAGCGCGAAGGTATAGAAAAAATGATTGATGCTGATTTTGTTGATACCTTTCGCATCTTCACAAAAGGCAACGGCCACTACTCATGGTGGAGTCACTTTGCAAATGCTCGCGAAAGAAACATTGGTTGGAGAATAGACTATATTTTTGTCAGTAAAAAATTAGAAAAAAAAGTAAAATCCTCTCGAATCTATAAAGAAATCTACGGCTCCGACCACTGTCCTGTCGAGGTGGAAATTGATTTATAACAAGAGTTATCCACAGATTTACTCATCTTGTCCTTGACCTGTCTTTTAAGAATGCTAAACTAATCTCAGATGAGATTGAATGTCCGATAAACCCCGGATTGATAATCTCGAGTTAGTTCCTTCTGTTCTTTGACGCGTGTCGCTTTTTTGGGAGTCGGCCGACTCCCCTATCAGAAGACCATTTGGTTTCCGTAAAGAAACGGGTGTAAACAAATTCTCGCTATCTACTATTTTTTTGGAATTTCGTTACAACGTCCGGCTTCGAGGAATACTGTGTGGATCTTCTCCCTCTAAACCGCTCAATGATGAGTGCCCATCTCGTATGGACTTTCATTATTGGGCGGTTTTTTAATACAGAAACTATTTCACATAGTGACTAGAACGTATTTTCTTTATCTCTTCTTCGTCAGCTTCTTCTTTTGACTGTTTTCCTTGTTTTCCAAGCACCTCAAGTTCGTTTATTGGCAAATTAGCTAGTTCTTTAGCCTTATTTTTAAGATATTCCTCAGTATTTTTCTTTGGATCCTCGAGCACTTCTTCCAAAAGTGCATGTAAAGTAAATCCAACTTTTGGTCCAGGCGCTATTCCCGTTACCTCCATTATTTTTTTACCATTAATCTTTAACATTCCAACAGAAATTGGGTCACGAAGTGCCTCTTCTATCATTGCATGATATTTTCGGAGACGGTATGGATCTTCTTTGGGTCTACCAGTCCCTATACGGTCACATATGCGTAGATTCATAAGATCCCATATGTTTGTCCGTCCAACATTTACAATCATTCTACGGACCGCTGAGAGCGTTATTTGTTCTGTGTCAGAAAAGAACATGTGCCAACGAATCATTTTTACAACTTTCTCTATAACTTTGCTTGGGTACTTCAGATCTGTCAGAATTTTTTTTGCTTTTCGTGCTCCGAGTACCTCATGTCCATAAAAAGTCCAGGCTTTGTTTTTTCCACCACTTCTCCGAGACTCGGGTTTGGAAATATCGTGAAATAGAGCGCTTAGACGTATTTCTAAAGGGTATTTTTTATCAGCTGAACCCTGCAAAGAACGGAGTAAATGCTCCCAAACATCAAAAGTATGAACACCCCCCTGCTCAATACCAATAGTTTCCTCTAGCTCTGGTACTATATACTTTAAAATATTCAGCTTTTTCATCAGTAGTAAGCCTTCCATTGGCCTATCAGACATTACTATTTTCGTAAATTCTTCGCGTATTCGTTCTTTAGAAATATTTTGAAGAAGATCGGCATTTTCAGAAATAACCCTTTCTGTTACGTGCTCAATTTGAAATTCTAGTTCAGCTACAAACCTAACTGCACGAAGAATTCTGAGACCGTCTTCATTGAATCTATTTACTGGATCTCCTACTGTGCGTATAACTTTGTCCTTTATATCTTTCTGTCCATCATAAAGGTCAACTACCTCATCCTTAGATAGAGAGTAGGCTAAAGCATTAATAGTAAAGTCACGTCTCTTCAAATCATCCTCTATTTTTTGACTAAAAGTGACTGTATCTGGATGTCTATTGTCAGAATATGACGATTCTAGGCGGTATGGAGTCACTTCTATTACTTTTAGTGTTTCATCCTCTACTACTTCATTAACCACTCCTACTGTCCCAAATGTATTTTCATAAAATGTCTTGTCGAATAAAGCTATGATTTCATCTGGTTTAGCATTTGTTGTCACATCCCAGTCCTTTGGAGCCTTATTTATTACCAAATCTCGTACACATCCACCCACCAAAAAAGCCTCAAAACCAGCTTTTTCTAGTTTCTCTGTTACTTGTGAAACTTCTTTTGGAATAGAGAACGATTTCATTTTGATTTTTTATTGATTTTATTATACTATAAAACTTACAACTAAAAATTGCGGGCATGGTTAAGTGGTATAACAGGTCCTTGCCAAGGACCAGTCGAGGTTTCGATTACCTCTGCCCGCACAAGAAAAAATCAAGTTGAGAATATGGGACTCACCCGGCAGGAAACTATCCTTACAGGATCAGTACCCCAATTGGATATTTTATTTCGCTAAGCTCACAAAATATCTCAATCGGGCTTCGATTCCTGACGAAAGCCGTACCCACGGCTTTCTCCGTGGTACACGAAAATTTCGTAATCGAAATTTTGGTGCACCCGGCAGGAATCGAACCCACATCCACGGTTCCGAAGACCGGTACTCTATCCGTTGAGCTACGGGTGCATCGATCCACTATAACATAATGATGTTTTTACACAATATTTCGTGACTATTGTCCAAATCTGTGGATAACCCTGGGGACATGTGTATTAAAGACAAGTCTTTAAATATGATTCTATTTAGAGACTTATTCCTGTCTGTTTCATTTCTATGGCTTATAATATGACTTTCTTTAATGGGACATGTCCCAAAACTGTCTGTTTTAACCAAAATCTCGAAAAAGTTTCACGTGAAATAGATAAAGCTATAGATTTGATGTTAATCATGAAACAATCAGAGATTCGTTTCATGATTAACATCAAATCTCACGTTGCATCTTTGCCATAGTTCAGATATATTTACCGAATGTTTAATAAGAGATTCATAAAGGAACCGACCGAAAAGCAGAGAATTGGACAGATTGGTGAAGATTTAGCTTGTGAGTATTTGAGTAAGAATGGTTATAAAGTTATTGAGAGAAACTATTTAAAAAAGTGGGGAGAGATAGATATTATTACTAAGAAGGGAAGCAAAATACATTTTGTAGAAGTAAAAGCTGTTACTCGTGAAACAAACGAGATAACAAGAATTGGAGACTCCTACAGGCCTGAGGACAATATGCATCCGTGGAAGCTACAGAGACTGGGCAGAGCAATACAGTCCTACCTCCTGGATAAAGACGTCGCTGATAACATAGATTGGCAATTTGATGTAGCTACGGTTTATTTAGATCAAACAGGCAAACTCCAAAAGATTCTGATTTTGGAAGATATTGTCCTTTAGAAAACTTCAATCATAACTTTTCAGAACACACATAAAATCTTGCTAGACTTTTGCTCTCGCTCAGCAATCAAGCAATTACCTGAAAATTGATAATTTTCGTTTTTGTAAAATATAGTTTATATGCTAGACTTCAGTTTGTATTTGTCGTATTTCGGAGTGTAGTGTAACGGCTAACATTCCTGTTTTGGGAACAGGCGACTCTGGGTTCGAATCCCAGCACTCCGACAAATGAAAAGAGTCTTTATGGTCCATGGTTGGGAGGGGAGTCCAGAGAACAACTGGTTTCCTTGGCTTAAAACTAAATTAAGAGATAATGGTTTTGAAGTTATTGCCCCAACTATGCCTGACACTGATAAGCCGGTAAAATCTGTGTGGTTGAAAACACTCCAGAACTTGATTACAAATCCAGATAAAAATACATACCTTATTGGTCATAGTATGGGTTGTCAAGCCATTCAAAGATATTTGGAGAGTCTACAAGGTGATATCGTTGTCGGTGGGGCGGTTCTAGTTGCTGGTTGGATAAATGATCCTAGGTGGGATGGAAGAACAGAAGAGGAGGCGAAAGTGATCCACGATTGGTTTGACCAACCAAAGGATTACGACAAGATAAAATCTCATTGCAAAAAATTTATTTCTATTTTTTCAAGTAACGATCCATTTATACTAAAGACAAACTGGAAAGAATCGGAGGATATTCTTGGTGCAAAAGTAATGATACTAAAAAACATGAGTCATTTTGATGATGACGCAGGAATAAAAAAACTTCCAGAAGCTCTGAAGGCTCTTTTAGAAATATCTAAATAAAAAAGTAACTATGTCATTTATCAAAACAAAAGAAGATTTTATTTGTGAGAAATGTGGATTTTTCGTGAATGGAAATGGTTATACAAACCACTGTCCGCAATGTCTGTGGTCAAAGCATGTTGATATTTCACCGGGGGATAGGGCGAGTGAGTGTTGTGGAATGATGGAACCGATTCGTGTAGAGAAGAAGGGAAAAGAATACACAATAACTCACAAATGTGAAAAGTGTAACTTTGAAAAACCAAACAAAGCTGTAAAAGAAGATGACTTCCAAATGCTAATTCAAGTAAGTGCAGAAAACTCCAAGTAGGTAACTATACGATATATCGTATAGTTAAAATTAATTGGTTTGATTAATTTTAATTTGTCTTTAGTAAAACTTCAGTGATCAAATCCACCAACCCTGGAACATTTTTCTCTTGAAACTTTTTGGCAAAAGCTGGAACATCCTGACTGAGGAACTGCTCAAGTGACATTCCTAGTTCACTTTTCATACTCCTGTTTATGTATGGAACCGTAATGGCGTTCAAGCCACGATCACTCGTGGTTGTACCGTCTGAGCTAGTACTGATAATTCCAATAAGGGTCGCAAATCTATCTACAACGAGACCCCCGGAGGACCCCTTCTGAGAAACAACTGTACCTGGAACGGCCAACAGATCTCTCGTACCCTCTTTAAAAGTAAAAATATCTTTGATGGTTGTTATAGCACTGGCTATATTCAGATTTTGAGCAATTGATTGTCCTCCTAGAAAACCTGCTGGGTATGAGACTAGAAGCACTGGTTCACCCTTCTCAATATTTTCGCGAATGTCCATTGGGATAAATAAAAAACTCTCTGGAAGACTTGAACCATCGACACTATCAATTATGCGCAAAAAAGCAAAATCATTTTCTCCTGTACCTTTTGGATTCTGATCCTTTATAATAGCACTGTTGTTTTCAACCCAAGTTGGAGAAATATAAACCATTTCTAAATCATATTTTGGATAAGCTGGACTACCTGTTCGAACAACACATTTTATAAAATCTTTCTGGCGAAAATCTTTCAAAAGTAAATACTGCGCTATATGAGCGTTTGTCAAAATTACTCCGTCTTTAGTAACGACAACACCCGTACCTGATATAGGAGAGAGACTCCCGCCTATCGTCGTGCAGTAAATGTTAACTGTAGCTTGCCTCGCATATGTGTTTATCAACTCGAAGTCAGGTATTGGTCCTGTAAAAGTCATCGGAGTAGACTGTGCAGGGTCTGGTATTGGTTTTGTCTTCGTAACTGCTTTTGTCGTTGTAGCTAATTTTGCTTTTGTTGTGATAGTAGCAGGTTTGGTTTGCTCTGTACTTGAACTAATGACGATTTCACTAGTTGTCGTGGCAATAGGCACAGAAACAGGAGAAGCGACATATACCCTCGTACTAATCCCACCAAGTATAAGCAGGGGAGCAAATATAAAAGATATGATGCTTTTAATAAACGCCATGAGCTGATTATATCACCTTGTTGTCTTTATAAAAAAATTGCGATAAAAGTTTTTTTTTGCTAGGATAATTCAATTGCGGGATTAGTTTAGTGGTAAAACGACAGTTTTCCAAACTGTAGTCACCGATTCGATTCCGGTATCCCGCACACAGTCTATAAACAAAAAAGCGCCAACTGACGCTTTTTTGATTTTCCACTAGATAAGCGACTACTTTACGGCTTCTTTGAGAGCTTTAGCTGCTCTAAATTTTGGAACTTTCATTGATGGAACAGAAATAGCTTCTCCAGTTCTTGGGTTTCGAGCTTGTCTAGCAGCTCGAGTCTTTGTTGAAAAGATCCCCAATCCTGCAATCGAAACCTCACCACCTTTTTTGAGTGTTCCAACTATTGATTCTATTACTAGATCAACGACTTCTTCAGCTTGGACTTTTGTACCGCCTAGTTTTCCGTGTACTGCGTCCACAATTGATGCTTTATTCATGATTAATAATTATTAAACACTAATAATTCTGACTTATCTACTATGGGGTTATTATATACCAACGTTTTTTTGACGCAACAACTTGACTAATAGTTAAAAAATTGTAGAAAGAACCACAAATACGAAGTGCTCGAAACAAATTAAATCGCCTCAGGTACTAGGCGCAGGAAATTTTGTGAGTGAGCCGTACTAATCGTACGGTGAATGAACAAAATTGAACTGCAACAACGCAGATGAGGTGATTTCATTTGTTTCTAGCGTGCAAACTCGATAGTTCGTAACTCACGAATGACGGCTACTTTGATTTCACCTGGATATTTGAGTTCAGATTCTATTCGAGTAGCTATATCTCTAGCCATTCTTTTAGCTTCTAAGTCTGTCACTTCAGTAGGAGTAACAAAAATCCTTATTTCACGGCCTGCTTGAAGAGCGTATGACTTTTCAACACCTTTGAATGAATTGGCCACTGCTTCTAGGTCTTTTAGTCGTTTTAAGTAATTTTCGACACTGTCTCTTCTCGCTCCTGGACGTCCGCCAGATATAGCATCTGCGGACTGGACTATCATTGATTCTAAAGTTTCATAAGGATATTCCTCATGATGTGCTTGCATTGCTTTGATAATGTCTTCGTCTGTACCAAATTTTTGAAGAATCCTGCGCCCTATTTCAACGTGCGTACCAATAACTTCATGATCTAGTGCTTTACCAATGTCATGAACAAGTGCACCCGCTTTTGCTATTTGAACATTTGCACCAATTTCTTCAGCAAGCATACCCGCAATATGAGTCATCTCTACTGAGTGAGCTAATACATTCTGACCATAACTTGTACGAAAATGAAGTCTACCTAATATAGATATTACTCTAGAATCAAGTCCCAAAACTCCAGTTTCATAAACAGCTTCTTCACCTTTTTCTTTTATTATCTTCGTAATTTCTTGTTCTGACTTAGCAACCATTTCTTCTATTTTTGCTGGCTGAATACGCCCATCAGCAATAAGTTTTTCCAATGCCAGTCTAGCGACCTGACGACGGACAGGATCAAAAGAGGAGATGGTGATAGAGCCTGGTGTATCATCGACAATGACCTCGACTCCAGTGCAACGCTCGAAAGCTTTGATGTTTCGTCCCTCTTTCCCAATAATTTTTCCTTTCAGTTCATCGTTTGGTATCTCCACATGAGTTGTCATCATATCCGAAGTCACAGAGTTTGAAAGACGCTGAATCGATGCGGCAAGAATTCCTTTAGCTTTTTCTTCAAGTTTTTCTTGACCAGTCATCTCCAATTTTCTCATGCGAGCAAGAATATCTTCTTCTGATTCTCTTTCTACAGTTCGAAGAATTTCTATCTTTGCCTCTTCAGGTGTCAATCTAGCTATTTTCTGTAACTCCTCCTTTTTTTGAAGTTCAGTTTTTTCAGCAGTTTCTCTTATGACTTTTATCTCCTGAATCCTTTTTTTGACCTCTTCAACCTCTTTATCCATTTCTGTCTGTCTATTCAAAAGTAACTCATCTTTTTTGACAAGTCTTTCTTCCGTTTTCTTGTTATCATCCTCCTTCTGTTTAATCTCGACACGAGCAACTTTCAAAATCTCTTCAGCCTTTTTGTCGGCTTCGTCGATGATCGCTTTCTCGCGGTTCTTTGCTTCGAGCATCATTTGTTTGATGTCGAGCTCCATCGAACCTTTTTTCCCAAGTGAAATAATCAGACGCAGATAATAACCTAATCCTAATGATATAAGCGATGCTGTACTAAGTAACAGCGCAACTATTTTTAATGACATATTTTTCGGAAAACAGGTAGTTTCGTTTCTCTAGATGTGAAATTTTCTGAATGTGCTTTCTAAAAGAAAAATATTTAAGTTTTTTTAATTGTAATTTGGTAAAATCGTAATAAATCGTAAAATGTACATAAAAAACAAAAACAACCGGTTATTTAATTAAAGTAAATAATACCCCTACTATATAGGAAAGAGGGAAATAAGTCAAAAACCAGGAGAAAAACTAGTGTTTTAGAGAACTTTGTCAATAATTCCGTACTTTTTAGCCTCCTCAGCGGACATGAAGAAATTTCTATCCATATCCTTTTCTATCTTAGTTAGTGACTGTCCAGTATTTTTTGCTAGTATTTTATTTAATTCGGCTCTGGTTTTTATGATATGTCTAGCTGATATTTCGATGTCAGATGCCTGTCCTTCTGCTCCTCCGAGAGGTTGATGAATCATTACTTCTGCGTTCGGCAAAGCAAATCTTTTCCCTTTTGCCCCTGATGCTAGTATGTGAGCCCCCATAGACGCGGCAATTCCTACTGCAACTGTAGATATATCGTTTTTTATGTGGTTCATCGTGTCTATAATTGCGAGACCTGCTGTAACTGAGCCACCTGGTGAATTTATATAAAAAGAAATGTCTTTTTTAGGATCCTCTGATTGAAGGAATAACATTTGAGCAATAATAAGGTTGGCCACATGGTCATCTATCGGACCATCTAGGAAAATTATATTATCTCGCAAAAGACGCGAGAAAATGTCGTACGCTCTCTCGCCAAATTGAGATTTCTCTATTACTGTTGGTATAAGCATTCTGGCAGTATATCAGAAAGTTTAAAATAGACAAATAATAAACTCTTGACGACTTTAGTTTAGAGAGTAGGATAAGAGGCGCGGCGTTATGCCTCTTTTTCTTTAAATATGGAATATTTATCAAAAAAAGTTGTCTGTCTTGGAGGTGGAACTGGTTTGCCGGTTCTTCTTTCAGGTCTTAAATCTAATCCATGGCTTGAACTATCAGCGATAGTTAATATGTTTGATAATGGAGGTAGCTCAGGTGAGTTAATGGACAAGTTTGGAATATTGCCACCTGGCGATGTTTTAAAGTGTCTTTTAGCTCTTTCAAAATATGAACAATCAGCTCGTGAAATATTATTAAAAAGAATTAGGAACAAAAAATATTCTGGCCATACAGGTGGAAACGTTTTACTTTTAGGTTTTGAAAAAGTTTTTGGTGATCATGACTCTGCAATTAATGCACTTGGACAACTTTTGTCTATCAAGGGTAAAGTTATTCCGGTTACAGGTGAGCCGAGTACTATATGTGCTCAATATGAAGGGGGTGAGATTTATAAAGGTGAAACAAGTGTCGACAAAGGAATTAAAGAGGGGAAAGTGGTAAAAAAGCTATATTTAGAGCCAGAAGTTGAGGTTTCAGAGGAAGCCTTAAAATCAATCGCAGAAGCTGATTTTATCTGTATGGGACCAGGAAGTTTTTATACAAGTATTATACCAAATTTTTTGCCTAAGAAAATCAAAGAAACAATATCTGAATCAGGAGCTAAAATAATTTTTATATGTAATCTTTTTACAGAAGGAAAGGGAATGAAAAAATATACAGCCGAAACTTTTGTTTCTATTTTAGAAAAATATATCGGTAGAAAAGTTGATACGGTTATAGTAAACAAATCACTTCAAGGCAAAGATGTTTTGAAACGTTATTCAGTCGAAGATAAATATCCCGTCGTTGTTGATAAAAAAAATAAAGATCCTCGCTTTATATTTGCCAATCTTTGGACAGATTCGCATTTTGCTCGTCATGACTCTGTGAGACTAGCCAATTTAATCTCTGGGGTCATCGATTTGAAATAGTTGATTTATGTTATAATGATTTGACTACAAATGAGACTCCACAGGTTTTATGTAAAAACTCCTATTTCAGAGGATAAATTCGATATATCCGACCGTGATCTTGTGCATCAATGGAGGAGTGTTTTTCGATACAATGTTGGTAGTCAAGTAATTCTTTTTGATGGATCTGGAATAGATTACTTGGCTTTAATCACATCTCTTCGTAATACCGGAGCGACCATGGAAATAATAGAGAAAAAATTTAGAAAAAATCTAAACAACGCAAGGAATCTTTTTCTGTGCGTTGGACTTATAAAAAAAGATAACTTTGAACTTGTTGTGCAGAAAACGACCGAACTCGGAGCCAAACACATTATCCCCGTGCTTTGCGAAAGAAGCGAGAAAAAAAATCTAAATATGAAACGTCTAGAAAAAATTGCTATCGAAGCTTCAGAGCAATCAGGTCGAGGAGATATTCCAATAATCAGTGAAATCGTAGAGCTTTCTTATCTACTAAAAAATAACACTCTACCTAAAGAAAAATTTTTCCTACACATGGATGGACAGTATATCGGTGACACTTTACAAAATAAAAATTCCAAAGATTTAGCTGTATTTATAGGACCAGAAGGCGGCTTTAGTGACAAAGAAATTCAAGATTTTGCTTTTCACAATACCCCAAGTGTCTCTCTAGGCACCCAAACTCTCCGAGCCGAAACAACAGCCATTGCTGTGACGAGTCTATTACTTTTGTGATTCCAAAAACTGAAAAACTAGCTCATTAGTCAAGAATGTTTCAATATACATCCTAACTCGAAAACGTTCTGCGTCTTTGTAGTGAGAGAGGATATGCTCCATTTCTTTTTTTATATCTTCTTCTTTTGGTGCAATACTCTCATCTTTTGCGATAGTGTTCAAAATAACTTGAGATTTAGCCCTCTTTACTGCTGTTTCTTTCCACTCAAGTTTGAGATCAAACTCAGTTTTATTTATATGTTTTAAATACTCCTCGTAAGAAACTCCTGATTTCGCTATATCGTCCTTAAATTGAGCCAACATTTTTTCCATTTCACCTTCGATAATAATTTTTGGTAAATCTATTGTTGAAGAATCCATTATCGCCTCTAACATCGCAGTCCTCTTTCTATCTTTCTCTTTAAGGTCTTTCTCAACAACAATATTTTCTTTTATTTTTTCTCTCATTTCAAAAACATCTTTGAAACCTCCTATCATTTTTGCAAACTCATTATTAACTTCAGGCAAATCGGAACCCTCAATCTTTCTATGATTATGTTTCTCTCCACCTCCGCTCTCGCTATGCACTTTTTCGTGAGCTACGTTCTGTCTGATATTTAAAATTACATCGTCAATTTCTTTTTCAGATACATCAATTTTTTTAGACTCAGGATTATCTAATGCATGAGTGTTAGCTATCACTCTCTTATAATCAGCAAGTTTGACCTCTGGAAGAAGTGAGGTTTTGACTTTGAATTCTAGTGGATTTCCTATACCTATTTTGGTGATAGTGATTTCTGGTCGTCCAATAGCATCTATTTTGTGTTCATCCAAAATATTTGGATACTCTTCTGATAAAGCAATCTCCGCTGCTTCTTCAAGTAGAGCCATTTCTCCAACTTTCTGAGCAACAAGAGCCTCTGGAGCATTTCCTTTTCTAAACCCTGGAAGCTCAACGGATTCTTTTAATTTCTTCAAAGCTTTCTCTCTACTCAAAGCCATTTTCTCAGCCGTAATTGTACCGATAATTTCCAATTCTCTTTCTGGAAGGGGACTAAGTTTTACATCTTTATAATGTTTCATAACATTTTCTAGTCTATATGTCCTACACATTTTTGTAAAGTAAAAGCCACCAAATAGGCGGTTTTTACTTTTGAACATTTTTTATTATTGAAGTTGAGTGTTTATTTCTGTACTGAGGTTGTCTAAATTTGTATTTTTCAAATCTGCTTCGATAGATCCGAGATCATCTCCAGTAGTTACATTTGTGATGACTGCGGCCTCGTTAACAGTAGCTCCTTGCGAAACCTCACCAGAAACTAAAGCTTGTTTGACTTTAGATTCCTCTATGCGTTTACCCCAGAAATAAAGACCACCAAGAATAATCACCGCAATGATGATTATTGTTCCTATGATTGAGCCAATTGATGATTTTTGTGGTTCCATATTTTTATTTTAAATATTTTTAGTTTTCTCTAGTAGAAGACGCATTGTGTAACTGAGATACTCCTCGTAAGCTACCGACCGCTTTTTCCATATTTTTATGTGCATCTCTCAAGTCTTTCTCTACATCACCACCTGCTTTTCTCATTGCCATTAGTCCATCCCTCAAAGCTTTAATCGTCGTTGAAGAATTCTCCTGTGTCGCTTGAGTTATGGACAAACCTTTTAGAATTTCCAAATCAGCCTTTGCTTTATCCAACATTGTCTTCGCAGTTGCTACATAATTTTCTGCTTCAGTTGTATTTCCACCGTTAGCTTTTATCTTTTCTATCCTAGTATTTATCTTACCCATTATAGTTATTTCTCGATCTATCGTAGCCTGAAATCTAGTCAACATTCTGTTGTAACGGTTGTCAATTCTTTTTTCCATTCTGTCTTCAATTTTACCTTTTATGTTGTCCTTTATTTCACCTCTCAAATCTTTTGTAGTCGAAGCCAGCTTTTCTTTAATATCCCTTATTTCTCCTTTAGCTTCTATTCGAGCATCTTTAATTTGTTGCAAAGGTCTGGGTGGTGGGAGAGTTCCAGAACCTCCAGTTTCTGCGAAAGCAATAGAACCACCGAACACAAGCAAAGCCATCATGGTATTTGATAAGATTTTTTTCATGATTTTTGAAAAGTATTTATTCTGATTTTCATTCTTACAATACTTCAATTATACAGAAGTAAATTTGAATAGCAAATTAGATTTATCAGTTAATTTTGTGGCTTAAAATACTAGTCTAAATCATAAAAGCTACAATAAGTAAGGCAACTATGTTTAATATCTTAATCATTGGATTGATGGCCGGCCCTGCAGTATCTTTATAAGGATCTCCGACCGTGTCTCCAGTAACCGCCGCTTTGTGAGCTTCACTCCCTTTACCACCAAAGTTTCCTTGTTCAATATATTTTTTAGCATTATCCCATGCCCCACCACCGGATGTCATAGATATTGCCAGAAAAAGCCCAGTAATAATTGAACCTACCAAAAGTCCACCAAGAACTACAAGACCATTCGTTTTCCCAAAAATCACAGCCACAGCAATTGGAGTTAAAACCGGAATCAAAGCTGGTACTATCATTTGTTTGATAGCAGCACTTGTGATAATCGAAACCGCTTTGGCGTAATCAGGTTTCCCAGTCCCTTCCATAATACCTTTGATTTCTCTAAACTGTCGGCGGATTTCTTCCACAACCTTGCCTGCAGTTTTTCCAACTGCTTCCATACAAAGAGCAGCAAAATAATAAGGAAGAAGACCTCCAATGAAAAGTCCGACAATAACATATGGGTTACTTAGATCAAACGAAATGCTTTTACCTGCTTTTGTAATTTCCTCAGTATAAGAAGCAAACAAAACAAGAGCAGCAAGTCCAGCTGAACCGATTGCATAACCCTTTGTTACAGCTTTTGTCGTATTACCAACTGCATCTAGAGCATCAGTTATATGACGAACTTTCTCTGGAAGCTCAGACATCTCTGCAATACCACCAGCGTTATCAGTAATAGGACCGTAAGCATCTATTGCCACAATGATTCCTGTCATTGAGAGCATGGACATTGCTGCAACTGCAATTCCATAAAGCCCACCAAAATAATAAGTTACTATTATTCCAAGAACGATCGTTATGAGAGGAAGAGCTGTGGATTTCATTCCAACCGCTATTCCTTGTATAACATTTGTTCCGTGACCAGAAGCCGAAGCTTTAGCTATTGATTGAACTGGAGAATATTTCGTAGAGGTAAAGTATTCTGTGATAACTACCAAAGCCCCTGTAACAACAAGTCCGACGAGTGAACATATAAATAAATCCATCACACTATAAACACTACCGTTGCCCTCCATAAGTAGTTTTGTTACGGGATAGAAAGAAATTCCTGCCAACACGCCAGAAGCAATAAGTCCTTTGTAAAGTGCCCCCATTATATTTTGGCTTTTACCTAGACGAACAAACCATGTACCAATAATTGAAGCAAATATTGAAACTCCGCCGATAACAAGAGGATAGATAATTGCATTCCGAAACCCTACAAAAAGTAACGAACCAAGAAGCATTGTGGCGATTGAAGTCACAGCATAAGTTTCAAAAAGATCAGCAGCCATACCAGCACAATCACCAACATTATCTCCGACATTATCAGCAATAACTCCAGGGTTTCTTGGGTCATCCTCTGGAATTCCAGCTTCAAGTTTACCAACAAGATCTGCGCCGACATCTGCTGCCTTAGTAAATATTCCTCCACCAAGTCTAGCAAAAACCGAAATAAGTGAAGCACCGAAACCAAGTCCGACAAGAGCCGTAATGTTTTCTGTCATTGCATAAAAAGCGGTAACACCAAGAAGAGCAAGGCCAACCACCAGAAGACCTGTAACGGTCCCACCATTGAAAGCAACCAATAAAGCTTTCTCTAATCCTCCTCGTGCGGCTTCAGTTGTCCTAACATTTGCTCTAACAGATACGTTCATTCCTATGTATCCAGCTAAAGCTGAAAAAATAGCTCCAACCAAAAATCCTAAAGCCATAACCCAACCAAGCTTTGGTACAAAACCGATGATAAGAAAAAGTATTAAAGCAATAATACCAATGGTTTTGTACTGTTCATTTAGATAAGCACTGGCACCTTCTTGAATAGCCTTGGCGATTTCTTGCATTCGAAAATTCCCAGCATTTTTCTTTAAAATCGATTTGGCTAAAAACAGACCGTACATAATAGCGACAACAGAGGCAAACAATGCGAATCCAAGAGAATTATTCATTTTGATTAAATTACTTAAAGAATATTAATAAAATTTACTATAGCCGATTTTTTATTTCTCTTCAATACCTTCCGAAACTTCCACTGTCGTGGCTTCTGTCTCAGATGTTAAGGGAATTTCTTTCTTAGGGGCTGATTCTTTTTGTGCGGACTGAATATCTATTTTCCAACCAGTCAGCTTTGCTGCTAGTCGAACATTTTGTCCACCTTTACCTATAGCAAGTGACTGTTGATCCTCTGACACAATAACTGTTGCCTGTTTTTCTGTCTCGTTAATAGTAACGGATAGTGTTTTTGCGGGAGAAAGAGCATCTTCTATAAACTTCTTTGGATCCTCATTCCACTCTATAATATCGATTTTCTCTCCACCTAACTCTGACATAACCGTAGAGACACGTACCCCACGTTGACCAACCATTGAACCAACAGGATCTATGTGAGCATCTTTTGACGCTACAGCAATTTTTGTTCGTGAACCGGCTTCTCGAGCGATTGATTTTATCACCACTGTTCCATTTGCGATTTCTGGTGTTTCCGCTTCAAATAACTTTTCCAAAAGTTTTGGATGTGAACGAGAAAGTCGTAGGAATACTCCTTTTCCAGATTCTTCTACACGATAGAGATATGCTCGTACACGTTCACCTTGTCCAAATCTTTCTCCAGGAATTTGTTCTTCATATGGAAGAAGCCCCGGGGCTCGTCCTAAATCAACAAAAATATTTCCACGTTCCATTCTTTGTACAGTTCCAGTCACAATCTCTCCAACTTTTTCACCGTACTGACTAATAATAGAAACTTTTTCCGCTTCACGGATTTTCTGCATAATAACTTGCTTTGCCGTTTGTGCTGCAATACGACTATAATCATTTTGTCCCTCAAGAGGAAAAATCATCTCTTCTCCAACTTGTACGTCTTTTTTTATGCGACGAGCGTCGCCGATCATTATGTGGTGTTCAGGATTATACAAATCCATCGGTGTCTCACCTTCCTTTACGTCTAGTGGTATCTCATCTTCATTCATAACAACAGTACTTTCGTCCACGACGATTTTCACCTGAAACATTTCGGTTTTTCCTGAATTAATATCAAATTTTGCTCGAATAATTTGACCTCGTTTCCCATACTCTCTTTTATACGCAGTGGCAAGAGCGAGTTCAATAGCCTCTACGATTTTCTCTTTGGGTATTCCTCTTTCTTCCTCTAACTGCGCTAAGACACTATTTACCACCTTTAAATCAATCATGTTATTTAAGTTGTTATTTTTTAACTCTGTCTAATTTGGGTAAAAAATTAGTCCGCCGTTAGGCGAACTCCAATGACACCATACTATCACGGTTCAATTGAGCTTGTCAAATGGCCCAAAATAAGCCTTTCTTGTACACATTTTTTGTGCGATGCGAACTTAATTTTGCTATAATAATAGCACAGAAAATTTTAGAATCTCGTTGACTCATGTCTCGAGAAAGGCTTTTCGCAGAAACTTAGAAAATAAAGGAAGTAGTTTGACTATTCGAGAGATTTGAGGAGAAAGAGATTTTAAAATTTACAACATATGCACATTGAAGAAACACAATTAAAGGATTTCATCCTAGACTCTGGCTTAGTCTCACGAGCTGATGTTTTAGAAGCGGAGAAAAAAGCAAAAGAAAAGAAAACCTCTGTCGGAAGAGTGTTGGTAGATGAGAGCAAACTAACTGAAGATGATCTCCGTCGAATGCAAGCTTATATTCTCGGGATTCCTTTCGTCGACCTAAAAGCTGAAAAATTACCCTTTGAAATTCTATCTCTCATCCCCGAACCGATTGCTCGCAACCACAATATCGTAGCTTTCAAAAAAACTGACACCACTCTCGAGGTGGCCATGCTCGACACAGAAGATTTAACCGCGATTGATTTCGTAAAAAAGAAAGTGGGGTTGAAAATTCTTCCGCGATTAACAGATGCTGACTCAATGAAAAGTGCAATTCTTCAGTATCAAAAAAGTCTGAAAGCAGAATTCGGGGATTTGATAGTGAAAGACGTCGGCTCTATCAAAAGTATCCCGACAGAAGCAGAAGGTGCAGAACTTGGTGAACAAGATTTAAAAAAATTGGCAGATGACATCCCCGTCATTCGTATCGTTGACACCCTTCTGAAACACGCCATACTACAAAACTCTTCTGATATTCATATCGAACCACAAGAAAACGAACTCCTTGTACGTTATCGCATAGATGGAATACTTCACGACGCCATGATTCTACCGAAAAACATTGGACCGAGTATCGCTGCACGTATAAAAGTTCTCTCAAGCCTGAAACTCGACGAAAAGAGACTTCCTCAGGATGGTCGTTTCAAAATTGACATGAATGGTGAAAAGGTTTCTTTCCGTGTCTCGAGTTTACCTACGTATTATGGTGAGAAAATCGTTATGCGTCTTCTTCGTGAAAATGTTTCTGGTTTCACACTCGAATCTCTTGGTTTTCACGGTGACGGTCTAGAAAGAATACATAAAGCTCTAAAATCCACCACGGGAATGATCTTAACAACCGGACCAACTGGTTCTGGAAAAACTACCACTCTCTATACTATTTTAGATATTTTGAACACTGCAGACGTAAATATCTCTACTATTGAAGACCCTATCGAATATCAAATGAAAAGAATAAACCAAACGCAAGTCCGGCCGGATATTGGATTTTCGTTTGCTTCGGGATTACGAACGCTCGTCCGTCAGGATCCTGACATCATAATGGTAGGAGAGATTCGAGATAATGAAACTGCATCCCTAGCGGTGAATGCATCACTTACTGGGCATGTTGTTTTATCAACTCTTCACACCAACTCATCCGCCGGAGCGATACCGAGACTTATCGATATGAAAGTCGAACCTTTTCTTATTATATCTACTGTAAACATAATCATCGGACAGCGTCTTGTTAGAAAATTGACCGATTTGAAAGAAAAATATTTTCTGTCAAAAGCAGAGATAGCTACTGTCGGTAAATCGATAAATCTAGATAAAGTTCTTAATGTCTTAAAGGAAGAAAAAGTTATTGGTAAAAGTGATACATGGGAAAAAGTACCTTTCTATAGACTGAAAAAGGACGTTACAATCGACGAAGGTTTCTCTGGTAGAGCTGGTATTCACGAAATAATGAAAGTTTCTTCAGCGATTAAAGAGACTATATTAAAATCCGGTGGAGTAGACGAAATTCAAAAAGTGGCAGAAAGCGAGGGTATGCTGACTATGATAGAGGATGGAATTTTCCAAGCGGTCAAGGGAGTGACGACTATTGAGGAGGTGTTGCGAGTCGTTTCTGAATAATAAACTTCCAAATTTGGCGTACTCCTCGTCCGTAAGCACTCAGGGCAGCGTGAAGACTCACCCAAGAATCTTGCAGACAGTGAATGTTTGCAAGAAGAGATTGACCTTCAAGCGTCAGTCTGGGGGACAGAAAACCCCGGGCCTTTTCTATTTATAAAAATTTTCTTATACACATTTTATATGTTAGGAAACACAAATTTTGTTACAATACTTACAAAGTATGGGTGAGAAAGAATTTTGAGTTACTCCAACAATATGCCGTTATTTAAATACAAAATACTAGACTCGAATAATGAATCCAAAGAGGGGACAATGGAAGCCAAGGATAAGTTCGCTCTGTACCATGAAATAAAAAAGGATGGTGGTACTGTCGTATATGCAGAAGGAGTAAAAGGCCAATCCGGTCTATCCTTTTCTAATCTTTTTTCTTTTGGTGGAAGTGTAAAAATGCACGACAAAATAACATTTGCAAAAAATCTATCGAAAATGATAGATGCTGGTCTACCTGTAACACGAGCTCTTTCGATTATGGAACGACAGTCCAGAGGAACTCTTAAGACAATATTGACTAATATAATTGAATCAATATCAAAGGGAAATACTTTTAGCGATTCGATAAAGAACCATCCTAAAGTATTTTCTACACTATTTATATCTATGGTACGTGCTGGAGAAGAATCTGGAAATCTGTCTTCAGCACTACAGAGTGTTGGCTTACAACTAGAAAAATCCTACCAACTAAACAGAAAAATCCGTGGAGCTATGATGTATCCGGCTGTTATATTTTCACTAATGATTGTTATTGGAGTTCTGATGATGGTCTATATGGTACCAACACTAACAGCAACATTTGTTGGTCTGGGTATTAAACTTCCACTGTCTACTAGGATAATTATCGCTATTAGTAGCTTTCTAAAAAATTATTTTATTCTTATAATCATCGGTACAATTGTACTTATATTTTCTGTTATAGCATCTCTAAAAACGAAACGAGGTCACCGTGTTATGGACACTATCGTTCTCCACATCCCTGTCATCTCTGATATAGTGAAACAGATTAATTCCGCTCGAACAGCAAGAACATTATCATCACTTGTAACTTCTGGTGTAGATATTGTTCTAGCTCTTGGTGTGACAAAAGATGTCATACAAAATTCTTACTACAAAGCAGTTCTGGATGAAGCACAATCTACAATCCAAAAAGGTGACTCAATCTCTGTCATCTTCACAAATAATAATAAATTGTATCCATTATTTGTGGGAGAGATGGTCGCTGTGGGTGAAGAAACAGGAAAGATAGCTGAGATGCTTCTTTCTGTGGCTACTTTTTACGAAGACGAAGTGGACCAAAAAACAAAAGATATGTCATCTATTATAGAACCACTTCTTATGATTATCATTGGTACTGCAGTTGGATTTTTCGCTCTATCTATGCTCGGACCGACATATTCATTAGCTGATGCTCTTTAAAATATGAAGGTGAAAGTAAAAAATAAAAAAGGGTTCTCACTAGTTGAGCTACTAGTCGGTGTAGCGGTATTTTCTGTAATTTGTGTTTCTGTATATGATGCATACAAAAGTATATTTGATGTTGTCTACACTAGCAGAGCCAAACTAACTGCTACTGATTTAGCCAACGAACAACTTGAGATAATACGTAATGCACCATATTCAGAAGTCGGAATTTCAGGTGGTATTCCATCTGGTATTTTCTCTCACACTCAAACTCTAGTCCGTGGAGGAAACTCCTTTGATGTTACAACAACAATCAGAAACACGGATGACCCTTTCGATGGAACTCTCGGCGGTAATCCGAACGACTCATCTCCAGCCGATTTCAAAGTTGTAGAAGTAGAAATAAACTGCATGGCTTGTCGAAACTATAAACCTGTAGTAGTAACGACTCGAGTCGCACCAAAAAACCTTGAGACAGCGTCCACAAATGGAGCACTCTTCGTAAAAGTTTTTGATGCGAACGGTAATCCAGTGTCGGATGCTAATGTTCACATCGTTAACAATCAAGTCAGCCCACCGATCATAATTGATGATGTAACAAACGTAAACGGAATGTTACAAATAGTTGATGCACCACCTGGAGTAAACGCTTATGACATTACTGTCACAAAAAATGGTTACTCTACTGATAAAACCTATGCACCAACTGGTGGTAATCCAAATCCTGTAAAGCCTCTAGCCACCGTAGCACTCCAGCAAGTTACTCAGCTTTCATTTACTATCGACAAACTTAGTTCATTTTATATAACTTCAGTGACACAAACATGTACTCCTGTTGGGTCAATCGACTTCAACCTTCAAGGAAGCAAGTTGATTGGTACTACTCCAAATGTCCTAAAATATGATCAAGACAAAGTAACAAGTAGTGGTGGAGCTTTAACCGTAGGAAGTCTTGAATGGGATTCATATTTGTTGACTTTGGAAGATGGAGCTTATGACCTTATCGGTTGGAGTCCTATTTCTCCTGTAAATCTTATACCAAACAGTAATCAGTCAATTCAACTTGTAGTCGCTCCGAAAAATCCAAAAACTCTTCTTATTACAGTAACTGACAGCGCAACAAGCCTTCCTCTTTCTGGTGTTGATGTGACAATTTCTAAATCTGGCTTTACTCCTATCACAAACACAACTGGACAAGGTTTTCTGAATCAAACTGACTGGTCTGGAGGATCTGGACAAGCCACGACAACTGATGTCACACAATATTTTTCATCCGACGGAAACATTGAAAACATCAGTCCAGTAGGAGACATCACTTTGAAAAAAGTCTTTGGCGATTTCGTTACCAGTGGAGTTTTAACTTCTTCTTCCTTTGATGTAGGTTCTCCAAGTAATTTCCAAAAAATACAATGGAATCCAATCGATCAACCAGTAGGTGCTGGAACCCCAAATGTTAGACTACAAATAGCCACAAATAACAACGCTGGGACATGGAACTTCACTGGTCCAGACGGCACTTCTGGAACATATTACACTGTAGGAGATCAGAACATAAACACGATAAACGACTCTAACCAATTCTTCCGATACAAAGTCTTTCTAGATACAAATTCTACTTCAACTGCTCCAAACTTATCAAACATCTCATTTACATTTACTTCTCTTTGTACTCCTCCAGGGCAAGTCTTGTTTGACGGACTGCCCACTGGAACTTACAACATCCATTTATCAAGAACTGGTTATGTTGACCAGGATGTTTCGATAGATGTTAATTCTAATTGGCAAAGTCTTGATGTTATTTTGTTGCCAAATTGATATATATGAATAAAAACATTTTTAAAAAAGGATTCAGTTTAGTTGAAATAATCATCAGTGTCTCGATACTTAGTCTAATAATTGTTACTGTCTCAACTTTTCAAAAGGATGTTTTCTCTCTAAATACAAATTTACAAAGCAACTTAAATATTCAACTCGACGCGCGACATTTAATTAAAACTATAGTTGCCGAACTACGAAAAACAACTTCATCCGCTGTCGGTGCATACCCAATAGAACTAGCTTCTTCTACCGGCATAACTTTTTATTCTGACGTAAATAATAATGGCTCGATAGACAAAATTCGATATTATTTGAGTGGACAAACAATCAAAAGGGGGGTTATCTCTCCAACCGGAAGTCCTGCCGTATATAACTCTGGAAGTGAAGTGACTACAACTCTCATAAACTACGTAATCGCAAGTTCAACTGTTCCGATTTTTCAATACTACACATCATCCTATACAGGAACATCATCACCACTATCAATTCCTGTTGATATTTCATCTGTAAGATTGGTGAAAATAACTGTTATACTTGATACTGACCCGAACCGTTCTCCTGTACCTATTACTGTTACTTCACAAGTCAACCTAAGAAACTTAAAAGATAACTTATGAAAAAACTTCTGCGCTACGATGAGCACAAAAAAGGTTCTCTCTTAATTCAATCATTAGTTTTTGGGTCCATTGCAGCAGTAATGATTGGTGCGCTTGTCAGTTGGGCATCTGTGAATATAAAAGCGTCGCGCATTGCTTTGTATAGAGAAGAAGCTCTCCAGATAGCAGAAGCCGGAACCGATTATTATCGCTGGCACTTAGCTCATGCCTCAACAGACTATCAAGATGGAACTGGCGTAGCGGGTCCATATGTTCACGAGTTCTTCGACAAAGACGGTGTTAAAATAGGTACATTTACTCTAGATATTACTCCACCAGCCGTAGGCTTTACACTAGTCAAAGTAAAATCCACTGGAAATATTCTGGTTGATCCTACTATTTCTAGATCAATAATAGCTCAATTCGCCATACCATCTTTAGCAAAATACGCCATTGCTTCAAATAACGACATTCGTTTTGGTGCAGGAACAGAAGTTTTTGGACCTATTCATTCTAATGGCGGAATTCGCTTTGATGGTCTAGCCCATAACATAATTACAAGTGCAAAAGACAAATATAACGATCCAGATCACTCCGGTAATGATGAATTTGGCGTCCATACTCACGTAAATGCTCCCCCTGGAAGTGGAGTTAATGACACTTTTAGAGCTAATGAGGCTCCACCATCATCAGTCCCTAATCGTCCAGACATTTTTATGGTTGGACGGTCATTTCCTGTTCCTGCAATCGATTTTCTAGGTTTCACTACAGATTTAGCTCAAATAAAAGCCAATGCCCAAGCTTCCGGAAAATATATTTCTTCATCAGGCGTTCAAGGTTACAAAATTGTTTTCAAAACAGACGACACTTTTGATGTATATAAAGTCAACAATTTAATGTCAGCACCGAGTGGGTGTACAAACAGCCAAGCCCAGACTGGCTGGGGAACATGGACCATAAAAACTACAGGTAGTGGTAATACTACTTTCGTAGCAAACTATGCGATACCAGCCAACGGACTGATTTTCGTCGAGGATAACGTTTGGGTTGAAGGACAAATAAACATAGCTCGTGCAACTTTAGCTGTAGGAAAATTCCCAGACAACGCAGCCACTCGTCCAAGCATTACCGTAAATAATAACATGCTATATACAAACTACGATGGACAAGACGTTTTGTCTCTTATTTCTCAAGGAGATTTTAATGTTGGGCTTGGAAGTGTAGATACGCTACGTATAGACGCAGCTCTCATCGCCCAAAATGGCCGTACAGGAAGATACTATTACTCATCAAGTTGTAACACTGGTTACACACGCAACACCATAACTCTATACGGAATGATAGCAAGTAATCTCCGTTATGGCTTTGCCTATACAGACGGGACAGGATATGACACTAGAAATATTATCTACGATGCGAACCTGCTTTATGGTCCACCACCGAGTTTCCCACTAACTTCTGACCAATACAGCATCGTATCATGGCAAGAGCTATAAAATCTTTGTGATACAATTATAGTCATGAAAAAAATGAAAAAACTGGTGGTGGGAAATTGGAAGATGAATCCAGTTTCGATAGAAGAAGCTAAAGATATTATTAAATCTGTTAAACGAGTTTCAGCTAGTTTAAAAAAAACTCAGGTTGTCATATGTCCACCATTTGTTTATTTATCATTATTTTCAAATTTAAAGAACAGAAATCTGATTCTTGGCGCACAAAATGCTCATCATGACCAGATTGGATCTTTCACAGGAGAGGTTAGTCACGCAGAGCTTTATCAATTCGGAGTAAGATTTGTAATAGTCGGTCATTCAGAGCGACGTAAAATGGGAGAAGATGATGAACTTATAAATAAAAAGGTTAAATCAGTTGTTAACTCTGGTATGACCGCCATAGTTTGCGTAGGGGAATCTAGTCGCGACCATAATGGTGATTATTTTGATTTTATAAAACACCAAATTCTAAAAGCGCTGAAAGATGTTTCGAAAAAACTACTCAGTCGTGTTGTCATTGCATATGAACCTATCTGGGCTGTCGGGGCCACAGCCGCTATGACTCCACGAGACTTACACGAAATGTCTATTTTCGTAAAAAAGATTTTAAAAGACGCTTATGGGATCTCATCTGATGAGATCAGAATACTTTACGGCGGTTCAGTAGACAGAATAAATGCGGACAACCTAGTTAGAGAGGGAAATGTTTCTGGGCTTCTTATCGGACGAGAAAGTTTGAAAGCAAAAACTTTCACCGAAATTGTAAAACTGATTGACTTAATCTAAATGATTAAATATATTGATGACTTAAATAAAGAAGACCTGAAAGGTAAATTTGTGCTCTTGCGTCTCGATCTAAATGTTCCCATACAAGACGGTGAAGTAACGGACTCTTTCAGACTGGAGAGGGCAATAGAAACTGTGGATTTTTTACGCGAAAAAGAAGCTCGAACTATTATCATATCTCATTGTGAAGGGAAGGAATCAACAACTCTTGTTCCAATGTGGCACTATCTAAATGGATATTTTCCACTGCAGTTCTGTCCAACTTATTTTACGGGAGAGGCAGTAGACAAACTTTTAAATCTGAAAGACAAAGATGTTATTTTATTTGAAAATCTCCGTATAAATCTTGGAGAAAAAACAAACGATAAAGAGTTCGTAAAAAAACTTTCACAGATGGCAGAAATTTATGTGAATGATGCTTTCAGTGTTTCTCACAGAGAACATGCATCCATTGTAGGAGTACCTGAATTCCTTCCACACTACGGAGGACTGCTCCTTCGACAAGAGATTGAACACCTCTCTAGAGTTTTTAAACCGGAACACCCATTTGTTTTTATTTTAGGTGGTGCAAAATTTGACACAAAACTTCCTTTAATAAAAAAATATCTTAATAAAGCAGATTCAATCTTTATCGGCGGAGCACTAGCAAATGATGTTTTTAAAGAAAAAGGTTATGAGATTGGAACATCCCTTATTTCCGAGGTTAACTCTGAGGTCAAAGAACTTAGCGATAATAAAAAAATTATTATTCCGGTTGATGTGACGGTAAAAGATAAAGATGGGAAAATTTCTTTCAAAAAAATTACCGAGGTCAGTCCTATTGATTATATTGAAGATGCTGGTCCAAAAACAGTAGAACAGTTAAAAGATTTACTACAAAACGCTAAAACAATAGTTTGGAACGGCCCTCTTGGAAATTATGAGACTGGTTTTCAGGATAAAACAGAGTCACTCGCAGAAATTATTGCAGAGATGACGGCACAAGGTGCTGAAAGCATTATTGGTGGGGGAGATACTATAGCATCAATAAACAAACTTGGACTTGAGCACAAATTTAGTTTCATCTCCACGGGCGGTGGAGCAATGTTAGATTATTTAGTCAACGAAACTTTACCTGGAATCAAAGCTCTAGAGAAATGATTTTATTTTTTCTGCGTTACCAATGAAATCTTTCTTATCACCTCGTATTTCATTGTTTGGGTAAATCCAAATATGAGCATGATAGACATCCTCGCCAACGATTTTTTCAAGAATCCAGTCCGTATTAAAAGCTTTTTGTTGAGCTAGAGCTATTTTCCTCACCACCTCAAAGTATTCTCCCACGTTCGGGACATCCCAGACCCAGCGATAATGTTTTTTCGGTATAACTTGGACGTGCCCGGGAGACTGAGGATTTATGTCGACAAAAGCCAGAAAATTGTTATCTTCATAAACTTTGTATGATGGTACTTCTCCAGCTACTATTTTACAAAATATACAGTTTTCCATAATAGTATTTTAGCACATTCCTGTATTTTACAACGAGTGTAGGTATAGATATTTTAGAGACTGCGGAAGCAATTAGTAATTAACAACGAAGATTAAGTAGGCCTGAAGCACTGTTTGAGGAGAGGTACTCCTCCCGAGTTTGCGAGAAGGCTACGTGTCGAGTTGATTAATTACTTGATTACTGAGCGAGAGCAAATCGCTACCAAGCGATTATGCGTACTCTAAAATATCTATACCGTAACATTTTATATCATGTGCTAAACTGTCATGTATGTCGAAGAAATATGCTTTACGCAGTAACATACCAGAAACTGTTAGTCAGACGTTTCACGCATACGATCCATTCGTTCGTTCCCTTCTTTACTCAAGGGGAATAAAGGATATGGAGTCCGCACAATCGTTCCTCAGCCCAAATTACGATACACACCTCTATGATCCGTTTTTACTGAAAGATATGGATAAAGTAGTTAAAAGAATTCTGAAAGCTATAAAAAAAGATGAAAAGATTGGAATATATAGTGACTATGATGCAGACGGAATTCCAGGAGCAGTGGTACTACATGATTTTTTCAAAAAGATTGGCTATAACAATTTTGTAAACTATATTCCATTACGAAATGAGGAGGGGTTTGGACTGAACAATGATGCAATCACAAGTTTACATACAGAAAAAGTAAAACTGATTATCACTATCGATTGTGGTATTACAGATGTGGAACAAGTGACCTTGGCCAATAAATACAAAATTGATGTCATAATCACAGACCATCATATTCCAGGCAAAAAACTTCCAAAAGCTTTTGCAATAATAAATCCAAAGCAAAAAGACTGTCAGTATCCAGAAAAAATGCTTTGCGGTTCTGGAGTTATTTTTAAAGTTATTCAAGCATTAATCAAAAAAGGAGATTTTGATTTGAAAGAAGGCTACGAGAAATGGCTTTTAGATATGGTCGGACTTGCAACTCTCTCTGATATGGTACCTTTACTCGGAGAAAATAGAATATTCTCATACTATGGAATGAAAGTTTTACAAAAAAGTCCACGCGTTGGGCTTATGAGACTTTTTTCGCTTCTTAAAATAAACCAGCAAACTGTTACAGAAGACGATATCGCTTTCATGATAACTCCTCGTATAAACGCCGCTTCTCGTATGGGAATTCCTCGCGATGCTTTTTCACTGCTCTCAACGGTTGATGAAATAGAAGCTGGAGTTCTTGCCGAGCACCTAAATAACATAAACGATGAACGCAAAGGTGTTGTAGGAAGTATGGTGAGAGAAATAAAAAAGAAACTAGAGGATCGTGATGAGGATATGAAACATGTTCTAGTTTTCGGAAATCCAGAATGGAAACCATCACTACTTGGTTTAGTTGCTAACAGTTTTTCTGACGAACATAACCGACCTGTATTTTTCTGGGGACGAAATGGGGAAGGCGAGGGCGTTATAAAAGGATCATGTCGAGCTGGGGGTGACACCGATGTTGTCGCTCTTATGGAAAAAGCTAAAGATGTTTTTATTGATTATGGTGGACACAAAGGTGCTGGTGGATTTTCTGTTTTACAAGAAAATATTCACACACTTGAAGATAAGTTAAATGAAGCTTTTTTGGAATTGGAAAAGGAAGGGAAAATTATTCCTGACATACTCATCGATAAAAAACTTTCTCTCGATGATGTGAACTGGAACACTTACTCACATATAGAAAAGTTTGCACCATTTGGGCTCGATAACCCAAAACCACTTTTTCTTTTTGAAAATATAGAAATCTCCGCAGTGAAACTTTTTGGAAAAGAACAAAATCATTTAGAATTAAAATTTAAAAACTCTTCGGGAAAAGATGTAACAGCGATAGCTTTTTTCCAAAATGGCGACAAATTTCTCATACCAGTAAAAGAGGGGAGTAACATCAACTTAGTAGCAACCTTAGAAAAATCTCAATTCCGCAATTTCCCAGAACTTCGATTAAGAATCGTCGATATTTACTAATTTGTTATAATCAAGCAATGAGCATAATATTCACAGATGGAGCGGCGAGGGGTAACCCTGGACCGGGAGGTTGGGGAGCTATAATATTAACGGATGATATGGCTATTGAGCTTGGAGGCAGAGAGGAACATACTACAAATAATAGAATGGAGCTTATGGCAGCTATATCCGTATTGGGGTCAGTCACAAATGAGAAAAAAGTTGCTATCTATACTGATTCTGCTTATGTAGTAAATGGAATAACTCGTTGGGTAAAAGGTTGGAAGAAAAATAATTGGAAAACTTCTACCAAAGATGATGTTTTAAATAAAGATTTGTGGGAAAGGCTAGTCGAGGCGACATCTCACAAAGTAATTGATTGGAAACTTCTCAAAGGTCACAGTGGAAATCATGGAAACGAGAGATGCGATGTTATTGCAACGTCATTTGCCGACAATAATCCGGTAACACTTTATAACGGCTCTAGTGAAAGATATGGGGTTGATACTTCTGTTGTAGATAGAAAAAGTAACGCAAAAACTAAAAGTAAAACAAAAGCTTATTCATATGTAAGTATGATAGACGGTATGGTACAGACTCACAAGACATGGGAAGAATGCAAAGCTCGAGTAAATGGTGTCTCTGGTGCAAAGTACAAAAAATCGACTTCCCCTGCGGACGAGCAAGAGATAATTAATGCATTTGCAGAATAGTGAAAAATGGTTAGAGTGAAAGAATGATTTTAGCTCTAATATTCGGATTTATTGCTGGAATCGCTATCGGTTCGTTTCTACACCTAAGTTTTGTTGTTTTTATTGCTGGTATTTCTTTATCTATAACATGTTTTGGCTACAGCTACTTTGTTGACGAGAAAAGTCGTAAAATTTTGATTTTAGCTTCGATTGCACTCCTCGGTCTTGTCGGTGGAGTTGGAAGAATGTATTTTTCTGATTTGTATATAGTTTCACACTTGGAGAAATATGTTAAACAAAAAATAATCATAGAGGGCATTATTGTTCAAGAGCCAGATGTTCGCGAACATAATACAAAGCTGACAATAAGTGTTTCAAATGTTGGTGGAGAGAACATTAAAGTTAAAGAAAATATTTTAGTTTCAGTTCCAATTTATCCAGAGTTTCATTATGGAGACAAAATTCGTGCTGAAGTGACTCTCGAGAAACCGGAAGCGATTGAATCAGAAGACGGAAGAGTTTTTGATTACAGCGGTTATTTACGAGTTAGAGGAATTTGGTATACAAGCAGGTACTCTAAAGTGACACTAATCTCTGTGGGTAATGGAAATATAATAAAAAGTCTATTATTTAGAACAAAGCATGCGTTCACAAATTCTCTAGGAAATGCCTTACCTGAACCAGAATCGTCTCTCATGGCAGGACTTCTCCTTGGTACAAAACAGTCATTAGGTAAAGACTTGCTCACAGAGTTTAGTCGAGCGGGAGTTTCGCACGTCGTTGTACTGTCGGGTTACAACATCGCAATAGTTGCTACGAGTATAATGTCGTTGCTAAAGTTTTTACCAAAGAATCTTTCTTTTGGGTTCGGTGTAGTCAGTATTATTTTGTTTACTATTCTCTCGGGCGGAGGAGCATCTGCGTGGCGTGCAGCGATAATGGTTTTGGTTGCACTCTTTGCTTCGAGGATGAACCGTGACTACAAAGCTAGTCGAGCACTTGGATTTGCAGTACTTCTCATGCTTACACCAAATCCACTCCTACTTGCTTTCGATCCCTCATTCCAGCTCTCTATACTTGCAACAATCGGACTTATTTTTGTTTCACCTCTAGTATCACCCTATTTAACTTTTCTCAAAAAAGAATCAAGTCTTCGAGAAATAGTTTCTAGTACAATCGCAACACAAATAATCGTTCTTCCATTTCTTATCTACAACACAGGACTGCTTTCACTTGTTTCTCTCCCTGTAAATATTTTAATCCTCGGAACAATACCGCCGACTATGCTTCTCGGATTTATCACAGGAATCGTCGGGTTTTTCTCCATTTATCTTTCCTTCATCCCTGCACTTCCATCCTATATTTTACTCTGGTATCAATTAACAATAGTTCACATTGGAGCGAACCTCCATTTCGGCGCAATTTCACTTCCAGCTTTTTCTCCAATAATCTTACTAATGGTTTATGTAGCAATTTTTATTTCTCTATACTCTCTAAAAAAGAAAGTCTAACTTTTTAAATATTTTACAAAATAACTTTTGCAGTAATTAAAACTATACTCAAAACCAGAATGTAAAGGCTGTGGAAGATTATCTATTTTAAACAAACCAATCTCCTCAATTTTATGAGGTTCGTTATTTTTAACTTCGTCACGATTTACTTTTACGAAAAATGGAATAGCAATCCAATGAGTTTTCACTCCATCAAAAGTTCTAAAAATATCATGTGTTGGCAATCGTTCTTCTATTTCCCCCTTACATCCATATTCTTCCAAAATCTCCTGGAGAACATTTTCTTCGAGAAAAAGATTAAATTCTAATTTTCCAGAACCACTGTCCCACCGGTGGTGTTCGTCCCGACACTCTTTACTTCTTTTGTGCATCAGTAGATTTCCTTTTCCATCATGACAATAGAATGGAGTTGTTATTCCAACATGATCATATCCAATCTTCATATCTTTATTTTACATTATTGAAATTCTCCTCAATTTTACTCCAATTTAAGTTTGTAAAAAAATCTTCAACGTATTGTTTTTTCCCACTTGGCTGATAGTCAGAAACATATGAATGTTCCCACATATCAAGAGCGAGAATCATTTCACAGCCGTTAAGTTGTCCAAGATGTTGTTCGTCTACCCAAGAAGCAATGAGCCTTTTGTCTTTTTTGTCGTACCAAAGCACAGCCCAGCCTATTCCACGAGTCAGTGCGATATTTTTGAAACCCATCAAGAATATTTCAACAGACTGACAAGTTTCAACAAGTAGTTTCGCCAATTCACTATCAGGATTTAAAGCTTTTGATCCATCACTAAGAGAGTTAAAGTAAATCTCGTGGTTTCTCATTCCGTTATATTCAAAACTGAAACGTCGAAAAAGTTCACCAATAAGATATGAATTATCTATTTTTTTTCCAAAAAACTCTGCGCTTAAAGTGCTTATTTTTTCAACCACAGCGTTCGCATTTTTTACATAACCCGAGTAAAGCTTCAAATGCTCCTCGATAGTTTTCGCCGAAATTCCTTTTAACTCTCCGATATTAAATTTTTTCTCTTCAAATTTTTCCATATTTGTTTGTGTCTCAAAGATTTGTATCTTGAGAAAAGCCTTTCGCAGGAGTTTAGAAAATAAAAAGGTAATCCATTTATTATTTTCTTGAACGACGAGAAGTTCGCTAGTCCACCAGGACTAGATAGATTGCTTTTCGAGAGATATAAATCGTAGAGATTTTTAAAGTACTAATAATATGTATACTATAGCATATGCAAAAGTGGCTACTCCATGCTAGGGAACATACACGTTGGTATCTATTATTTTCTCTAATATTTCTAAGTTTTGTACTATGGTTTGTGATTTTTCACGAGAACAGACAAGGTATTTTAACTTTTGCAGTACTCGACATAGGTCAAGGTGACGCACTTTTTATTGAATCTCCAACGGGTACACAGGTACTAGTTGATGGGGGACCGGACAAAAATCTAATGAAAGAAATCTCTAAAGTTTTGCCTTTTTATGACAGGCATATTGATATGATAGTTGTGACTAATCCGGACCAAGATCACTACTCTGGATTCATTCCTTTACTTCAAAAATATAAAATTGACTCCATCTTGGAACCCGGGACAACAAATCCAAACCCAGCTTACAAAGTTTTAGAAGACGAGATCGCAGAGAAAAATATTCCAAAAACAATAGCTTCACGTGGACAAATAATAGATCTGGGAGGTGGAGCATATCTGCGAATACTTTTTCCGGATAGAGATATTTCCGGCTTGTCTCCAAATGATGGTTCTATAATAATGCAATTGGTCTATGGTGATACAAGTGTAATGTTACAAGGGGATTCTACTGCAAAAATGGAAGGATACGTAATGACTCTGGGAGAAGACTTAAAAAGCACAATATTGAAAATTGGCCATCACGGTTCACGAACAAGCAGTACGGAAGAATATGTCACGAAAGTTTCACCACAGTTTGCTGTTATCTCTTCTGGAATTAACAACCAGTATGGTCATCCACACAAAGAAACTTTAGAAACTTTAAGTAAATTAAAAATCCCAACACTCGACACATGTGTCATGGGAGACATCATTTTTCACTCTGATGGAAAAGTTTTCTCTTTGCAAAACAAAAAAGTAACACCTGTTGATGTCGGTTGTAAACACTAGAGGTATCTGTTAGGCTTTTGCATTGGAGGTAATTGTCATGCCATGGTTCTACGCTACCTGTAGACAAGCAGTTTGCAATTTCCACGAGCCATTCGAAGGTGAGAATGAGAAAGAGGCTCGAGAAAAAGCAGTTCTCGACCACAAAGATTCGAATCCAGAGTGTCCCGGCGGTTCTGACCTCATGGTCATAGAACATGAGGAATCAACACTAGATTGATGCTAAAGAGAAGCAGAAAGGCCGGATTTGATCCGGCCTTTTAGTTTCTATATCAACTTTGCCTTCTTTAATGTCGCAAATGCGCCGTTTTTTTGAATAGTTTTTATTCCACGTGCAGATAGAGTCAAAGTCATGGATTTTTTTAGTTCAGGGATATAAATCTTCTTTTTCTGAAGATTTGCATAGCGTCGTTTCATCCCAGTTGGGTTAAACTGTGTTGCACGAGTTCGGTTGGAGTAACCTCCACCCATCTGAGAACTCTTATTAGTAATTGCGCATACTTTAGCCATAGTGAGGAATATGGTAGCATACATGTAACAAAAAGCAAATTAAAACGTAAATTCGAGTTAAAGCCTTTTTGGAACATCTCGGAGACCTTTGTGCACGGTTTGTCAACGACTTGAGCATAGCGAAAGTAGAAAAGGTTTTAACGAGAAATATATGCAAATAGACTTTATATTTTCCATTATAATACTGATTTTATCCGTAGTTATCCATGAGGTCTCTCATGGCTATGCTGCCTATATGCAAGGGGATAACACAGCCAAATTTGCCGGACGTTTAACACTAAACCCATTGAAACACCTCGAATGGTTCGGCTCTTTCATACTTCCAGTCATGTCATATTTCGCTGGAGGCTTTATTATCGGTTGGGCAAAACCAGTTCCTTTCAATCCATACAACCTTCGTAATCAGCGTTGGGGAGAGGCGATAGTTGCTATATCTGGACCACTCTCTAATATATGTATCGCACTTTTCTTTGGGCTACTTGTCCGTTTCGGAGTTCTCAATCAGTTCGGAGAGGCTTTCGTCTACATTGCCACAATGATTGTTTTTATAAACCTTGTCCTTGCTACATTTAACATGATCCCAATCCCACCACTTGATGGTTCAAAAATCCTTTTTTCCATTCTCCCGTATAGTATGCAAAATATCCAAGGCTTCCTTGAAAAAAATAGTATGTTTATTCTAATCTTTTTTGTTTTCTTTCTTTGGCAATTCATCCTACCCGTCGTATCTTGGGAATTCACTTTAATAACCGGGTTAGTGGCTTAACGACTTGCGTTTTTCATAAAGATGTATTAGCATAACCAAGCAATGTCAACGATAAATCAATTAATAAAGCGAAAGCGCTCAAAGTCTAAAGCAAAACCAAAAGCTGTGGCTCTTACTCGTGGATTTAACAACCTGACAAACCGTCCGGTGTTTTATAATTCTCCATTCAAAAGAGGTGTCTGTACAAAGGTAACTACAAAAACTCCAAAGAAACCTAACTCAGCTATTCGAAAATACGCTCGTGTACGCCTTACAAACGGCATGGAAGTTTCAGCCTATATTCCAGGAATGGGACATAACTTGCAGGAACACTCTGTAGTCTTACTCCGAGGTGGAAAAGTAAAAGATGTTGGTCTACGATATACTATTGTTCGAGGTATGTTAGATGCAACTGGCGTAGAGAAGAGAATGAAAGGTAGATCACGGTACGGTGCAAAGCGTCCTAAGGCTGCGAAGTAACCTGAGCAGCACTTATGCTCGAGGTAATCCCCGGGCGAAAGGCTAAAAAAATAATTTAAATAATCATGCGAAGAAAAGTAACTAACAGAAACATAGTAGGAAAGGATAACGTATACCAATCAGAAAAAGTTGGGAAATTTATAAACTACATAATGATACGTGGTCAGAAAGAAACGGCGCGAAAGATTGTTTACGATGCATTCAACGTAATAAAAGAAAAAACAAAAACAGAAAACCCGATGGAAGTTTTTGATACAGCCTTGAAAAACACAGGACCTATGACAGAAGTTAGATCTCGACGTGTTGGTGGTGCGAACTATCAAATTCCAAGAGAGGTCAGACCAGAAAGACGAGTTTTTCTTTCAATGAAATGGATCATTGAATCAGCACGTAGTGGAAAGGGTAGCAAGATGGCTTCTCGACTCGCAGACGAAATAATTTTGGCTTCAAAAAACGAAGGTAAGGCAGTGAAAAAACGCGAAGATACTCATAAGATGGCTGAAGCGAACAAGGCATTCGCCCATTTCGCCTGGTAATCGGCTTCCAAATTTGGCGAACTCCTTGTTTCGTATTGAAAAATTCTCGTCACCGTACTGTTGTACGTCTCCTCTCATTTTCCAATTCTCAACATCGGATTTCATCCAGATTTGAAACCCTCCAAAACTTTATCTACTTGACAATACGTACTTATGTATGTTACGCTTGTGGTTAGAAGGAGACTAACAATGTTTGTTCCATTCTTTTTAGTAGGATTGATACTCGCCGGACATTCTCGGGAAAACATTGAGAACGGATGGTTTTTCAAAGACTACCGTAATCTCTCTGTCGGATTGATTCAAGGAGTATTCTGTCTTACACTTTTCATTCTACCATTTTTTCTGATTGGTACGAAAATGTGAGACACGGCCAAAGATAGCCCAGTAACGTGCTGGGCTATTCGTTTGTAAAAAATTATCATAAAATACTCCTATGGAAACATTTTTTGACTTACTAAAAGATCCAGCTCATTGGGAGTTTGAACTATTTTTGATAATTATTTTTGACGTTATAATCGGACTTATCATTTGGCCGTACATACAAAAAGCTTTGGTACATCATAAATCTGATCATGAGAGACTTGAGGATTTAGAGAGGGAAGTTGAGAAGTTAAAAAATAATAGACAATAGTTACTCTTATTGCTCAAAAGAGCTTTTTAGTATATAGTTTTCCATGAATTGCCCTAGGGCTTTTTTGTTTAAATTAACTTCAAATTATTATTTATGAACAGAGACTATTCATTGGACAAGGTGCGTAATTTTGGAATAATCGCACACATTGATGCAGGAAAAACAACGACCTCAGAGCGTGTGCTTTTCTATACTGGAATGACTCACAAAATAGGTGAGGTGCACGAGGGTGAAACAGTAACGGACTGGATGGAGCAGGAGAGAGAGCGTGGTATCACTATTACGGCGGCGGCTATTACATGTTTCTGGAATCCGACTTACATGACCAAAGGCGCAAAACCTGAATATCGTTTTAATATTATTGACACCCCTGGACATATTGACTTTACTGCTGAAGTGAAGAGAAGTTTGAGAGTTTTGGACGGCGCGGTTGTTGTATTTGACGGTGTAGCTGGGGTAGAACCACAATCAGAAACAAACTGGAGATATGCCGACGACGCTCAGACCCCTAGAATTTGTTTTATAAATAAACTGGACCGAACTGGTGCATCTTTTGAACGTTCATACGCATCTATTTTGGAACGTCTTACAAAAAACGCTGTCCGAGTTCAAATCCCAATTGGTCTTGAAGATAAATTCGAAGGAGTTATAGACCTTTTGAAAATGAAGGCCTACTATTTTGAAGGAAACATGGGAATGACTATTCGCGAAGAGGAAGTGCCTAGCGAGTACCTTGAGGAAGCAAAGAAATATCGTGCAGAGCTAATTGAGAAGATTGTTGAACAAGACGATATTCTCATGGCTGAATATCTCGAAGGAAAAGAACCGTCATATGATGTTTTGAAAAAAACTTTACGAAAAGCATCTCTTGAAGTAAAAATTATTCCAGTTTTTGCAGGTAGTGCTTTGAAAAACAAAGGTGTTCAGCTCATACTCGACGGTGTAGTTGATTATCTTCCATCTCCAGTTGATATGCCTCCTGTTAGAGGATTGGATCCTGAAACTGGTGAGGAGATATTTAGAACTGCATCTGACACAGAACCATTTGCTGCATTGGCTTTCAAACTACAGAACGATCCGTTTGTCGGACAGCTAACATTCTTCCGTGTATATTCTGGAACAATCGAATCTGGAACATACATTTATAACTCAACAACTGGCGAGAAAGAACGTCTTGGACGTATCGTCCGACTTCAAGCAGACAAACGTGAAGAAGTGAAAAAAGTTTTCGCTGGAGAGATCGCAGCAGCGGTGGGACTTAAATCTGCAAAGACTTCTCACACACTTTGTGATGAAGACAAACCAATTATTCTCGACCCAATTAAATTCGTCGATCCTGTAGTATCTCTACGCATAGAGCCAAAGACAAAAGCTGACCAAGAGAAAATGGGTATGGCCATGAAAAAACTTTCTGATGAAGATCCAACTTTCGTTATTTCTTCAAATACTGACACTGGTGAGAGTATTATTTCTGGAATGGGTGAATTACACCTAGAAATAATGGTTGACCGTATGAAACGTGAATTCGGAGTTGAAGTAAATGTTGGTAAACCGCAAGTAGCATACCGCGAAACTATTCTTGGCTCTGCCGAAGCTGAACATAAATACATCAAGCAAACTGGAGGTAAAGGTCAATATGGTCACGTTAAACTTACTATCAAACCTCTTCCAAAAATTGAAGAAGGAAAGAAAATCCCAAAGAATGTTCACCGATACGAAGACTTTGAATTCATCGACTCAATCAAAGGAGGTGTTATTCCACAAGAGTTTATTCCTGCTGTTGAGAAGGGTGTTCATGAAGCCATGGACAGAGGAATCGTGGCTGGATACAAAATGGTAAATATTTCTTGTGAACTTACATTTGGTTCTTACCACGATGTGGACTCATCTGAAATTGCTTACAAAATTGCCGCTTCACAAGCTTTCCAAGACGCAGCAAAACGCGCACGACCTGTGATACTAGAACCAATCATGAAAGTCGAAGCTATAATGCCAGAACAGTTCATGGGAGACATCACAGGCTCACTTTCTGGAAAACGCGGACAAATAGAAGGAATGGCTGAGAGAGGAATGCTTCGAGTAATTCACGCCAAAGTGCCCCTTTCGGAAATGTTTGGATATACAACTGACATACGTTCAATGACACAAGGAAGAGGTTCGGTTCAGATGGAATTTGATCACTACGAAGTGGTACCAGCGAATGTCGAGAAAGTGATTGTTGAGAGTCGAAAATAACAACTTAGTTTGCAATAAGGTGTTGCTACATAGCAACGCCTTTTTAGTTTAACTTTGACTTGGAAAGTGGAAGTACTCCTGTGATAGAATATGTATATGTTAGATTCTATGTATAGATCGGGCAGAGAAGAGGGTCAACCATTTGATGTGTTGGATTCACAGAGAGATCCAAATCATCGAGGAGGTGGGGCAACAAGAATTAAAATAAGGTTTGAAAAACTTAGAAAACCAACAGAGCTGGAGCCATTGTATGAAGAAAAGATTAAAGATAAAAAACCTGTAGAAACTATTATCACTGCTCTTAAAAAAGCTAGGGAGGAAGAACCCGAAAGATTCAAAGCACCAAGAGTATTAGTTTCTCATATAAATAAACTAGTTTTAGGTGGACGTAAATTAAAGGCTTTAGCTTTTGATATAGAAGAAGCAACATCAACTGATGAAATAAGAAAAATTTTAAATTCAAAATTCGAAAAAGATTTAATAACAAAAAACGAAAGAGATGAAATGCTCACTTTGTTAGATGACTCAAGAACAGGAGATCAAAAAGAAGAAACCGTAACTCCTGAAAAACTGCAAGAAGAAGTGACAACTGTACAACCAGAAATCATAGAAAATATTCCAGAAGAAGGGCATCCTCTGCAAATTAAACGGAAAAAGATTGACATGCTGAAAAATAGTTACGGAATTGTCATTGAACATGTCGGGGGAACACACTCGCAGTTAGAACAACGTATTATTGACAAGTCAAATGCACTATGGAAGGGTAATGACAGAGACGTTACGGTAGCTTCATTTTTAATGTCTGGTGAGGTTCAAAATTTCGAAAAACAGCCAGAAATAAAGCCAGTTTTTGAACAATCAGTTGATATACCAGTGGTAAATACAACTGAACAAGAAGTGAAGGATGGTCCTGAAATAAAACAAGAAACATCTGAGTTATCAACAGGGGCAATAGAAGTAAAAAAAGAAGATAAAACAGAAAAAGCATCAACCAGAGAAGAAGAAACTTCTCCTGTAGAATTTGAAGGAAAAAATGTTCAAATTGTTCGCAGAGGAAAGAATTCTATTAAAGTCCTATTCGATGGAAAAGAAATCGCTATCGGATTAATAACTTCAAAAGGCCCGAGTATCAAAATTAAGAATGAGTTCAAAGCTGGATGGTTATTTGCTCCAACAGATGCAGAAAGAGCATTTCAAAAAGCCCTAAAATTAATAAAAACTTTCAAAATAAACTAACTCATGGATATTTTATCAAAAGATTTAATCAAAGAATGGAATATGACCTCTCTTTCGCCAATAGAACAAAGAGTGGAAGTTTTGCGTATTGGAGAAATTTTATACCAAGCATTACTGGTAAAATCTTTGGACATACTTTCAGAAAAAGATGAGAGTGAGCTAGATACATTACTTGATATTGACACTACTACCACAGAAGACGTTATCCTTTTTCTCAAGTCAAAAATACCCACATTTGATCGATTAATCAAAGATTTACACAAAGAATTAAAAAACGAACTGCTTATTCACTCTTCCTAGTAACAATTGCTTGACTATTCCTAACCTTTTGTCTACTATGATAGACAACGCGAAAGCGGTTTTTATTCAGTTTTAATTTCAGTTTTAATTTCTTGGGAAGTTTCAGAGGCTTAGGTTTCTCGAACATTAAGCTTTCGAAATTTCCAAAGAAAAATTATTAATTAACATAACAACAAACATATGGCAGATTCAGCAGTATTTGATCGAAGTAAACCGCACATAAACGTGGGAACAATCGGTCACGTTGACCATGGAAAGACTACAATAACAGCAGCTATTTTAACTGTGCTTAGCAGGGCAGGAAACGGTTTTTCAGCTACAGTAAAAGGCGTTGATCAAATTGACTCCGCTCCTGAGGAAAAAGCACGTGGAATTACTATCGCACTTTCTCACAGTGAATATGCAACTCCTACTCGTCACTATGCTCACGTAGATGCGCCTGGTCACGCTGACTATATTAAAAACATGATTACTGGTGCCGCTCAAATGGACGGTGCTGTACTCGTAGTAGCAGCAACTGATGGTGTGATGCCTCAAACAAGAGAACACGTTCTACTTGCAAAACAAGTTGGAGTTCCAAAAATAATTGTATTTCTAAACAAATGCGACATGGTACCTGACAAAGAACTTATTGATTTGGTTGAGGAGGAAGTTCGAGAACTCCTTACAAAACAAGGCTTTGATGGTGCAAACGTTCCTATTATTCGAGGTTCAGGATTGAAGGCTCTTGAGTCAAAAGATAACTCTGATGAATGGGCAAAGAAAATTCTTGAACTTGCAAACGCGCTTGATACATATTTCCCAATTCCAGAGCGAGATTTAGAGAAACCATTTCTTATGCCAGTTGAAGATATATTCTCAATCGAAGGACGAGGTACTGTAGTAACAGGACGTATTGAAAGAGGAGTCGTAAAAGTCGGTGAAGAAATTGAATGTATTGGTTTGAAAGATACACAAAAATACACAGTTACTGGTATTGAAATGTTCAACAAATCACTTGACCAAGGTCAAGCTGGAGACAACGCCGGAATATTGCTTCGAGGTGCAAAGAAAGAAGAAATTCACCGAGGACAAGTTCTTGCAAAACCAAAAACTGTAACTCCTCACACAGAGTTCACAGCTGAAGTCTACATTCTAAAAAAAGAGGAAGGTGGACGACACACGCCATTCTTCTCTGGTTACAAGCCACAATTCTACATCCGAACCACAGACGTTACAGGAGATGTGACTCTAAACGACGGAGTAGAAATGGTTATGCCAGGAGACACAGTTACTTTCAAAGTAAAACTTGTTGCTCCAGTTGCGCTTGAAGATAAGACTAGATTTGCTATCCGAGAGGGGGGAAAGACAGTCGGCGCCGGCGTCGTCACCAAAATAATCGCTTAGAGAACTTCCAAATCTGGCGAATTTCTGTGTTCTCGGTTTTACTTACTCCACGCGCAGTACTCTAGTACAGCTTGGTCGCAAGCAAAACCTACGAACTTCGAAATTCATCTAGATTGTTAGAGTTTTTGTTACTATCACTTGCGGAGGAGATACATGTCTCAAGATCCAGTTTCGACACAGTCAGAAACAGCGAAGAAAAAGAAAGATCCGATCGATGTTCTGCGAGAACATATGGTTGGTGTCCAAGCATACGGGTATTCTTGGATGCATCCATCTGATATTGTGAGGGCAATCGATCAAGCAAAAAATGGAACACTGGGCCCATTCAAGCCAAATTTTTCGTAGTCGCCTCGGGGGGAAACCAAATCGGTTTCTCTCCGAGGCGGTTTTCTTTAACTAAATACTTGACCCCCGAACTAAAATTTAGTTCGGGGGTTGAATAAAAAAACATTATCTGCTAGTATCTGTAAATCTCAATTGACATGGCTACAAAAGAAGTAAAAACAAAAAAGACAGCTCCGAAAGCTACAGCTAAAAAAACGGTAACAAAAGCTGTAAAAGCTCCTGCAAAGGCAGATGTTATTTCAAAACTGCGAATACGTGTTCGTGCTTATGAATACAAAATCCTTGATTTGTCAGTGAAACAGATTATCGATACAGCTCTTCGCTATGATGCAAAAGTAGAAGGACCAATACCTCTTCCTACAGAAATAAAGAAATACACAGTAAATCGTTCAGCTTTCGTTTACAAAAATGCACGTGAACAATTTGAAATGCGAGTACACAAACGAGTTATAGATATTTTAAATCCAACTCCAAAAATAATGGAAGCTCTGACAAATCTCAGTTTGCCTAGCGGTGTGAATATAGACGTTAAGATTATATAAAAACAACTTCGAAAGAAGTTGTTTTTATTAGATTATGTTGTTATTCTAAAGCTTTGGGGGTGTTCTGTGAGAACTGAAGTCATTTGTAGCAAGAATCCAAATCTTAAGATCGGCAAAATCTACCGGGGTCTAGACAGTGGACCGTGGAAGTATGGACCGTTACCCAATCAATGTTTTATGGTGATAAGTAAAAGTACCGCCGAAGCATGGATTGAATGCAATGTAGCTTGGGGTGGACCTCGCGACCATTTTGAAATGCTTGTCGATATCAATGGTCCATGGTTCTACTACGAGATTCAAACGGACTGATTTGCTTAGGCAAGTCAGTCCTTCGTCTATTGATTTAAAAAAGGATATCTGCTAGTATAGCCAAATCGCCGAAGAGGCTTTTTTAATGAGTGACTAGTGAAGGGCAATGTTCGGAAAATCTTTCCGATTACTGTCCGCAAATCGTCACTCCAAAATAGTATTAAGCATATGAAGTTTATATTGGGAACAAAAGTAAATATGACTCAAATCTTTGACGACAAAGGTTTGGTACACCCAGTAACTGTTCTGAAAGCAGGACCTGTGGTTGTTACTGCCGTAAAAACAATCACGACTGATGGTTACAACGCTGTTCAAGTCGGTTTTGGAAAACGAGCAGAGAAAAATATCACAAAAGCTGTAAAAGGACAAATGAAAGGTGGCAATTATATGTATCTACGCGAGTTCAAAACAGAAACTGAGCCAACTTTCAAAATTGGTGACAGTATCGATCTCTCCACTTTCACAGCAGGGGATTTGGTCACTGTTTCAAGTATTTCAAAAGGGAAAGGTTTTCAGGGTGTGGTAAAGCGACATGGTTTCGGCGGTGCTCCACGCTCACATGGACAAAAACACTCAGAACGTGAGCCAGGTTCTATCGGAGGAGGAGGGCGCGACGGCGGTCGTGTTGCAAAAGGCAAGAGAATGGCTGGAAGAATGGGCGGTGATAGAATCACAAGTAAAGGTCTGACCGTTGTATCCGTTAAAACAGAAACCGGCGAGATTTTTATACAAGGAGCTATTCCTGGACGACGTGGGACCCTTGTCGAAATAAACGGATAATTTTAAATTTATAAAATGGAAAAGAAAGTAGTAAAAAAGAATACAAAAACTGACCATCTTATTCCGAACGCTTTAGAAGCAACAGTTTATAACCAAGAAGGAAAAGAGTCTGGAAAAATAAAAATTCCAGAAAATGTTTTTGGTCTAAGATGGAATGCTGACTTAGTTCACCAGGTAGTTGTTTCTATGGAATCAGGTGCTAGAACAAACGTGGCTCATACAAAAAACCGTGGAGAAGTATCTGGAGGTGGAAAAAAACCATGGCAACAAAAGGGAACCGGTCGCGCACGACACGGCTCAACTCGTTCACCAATATGGCGACACGGAGGAGTTACTCATGGTCCTAGAAATGACAAAAGCTACGAGAAAAAAATAAATAAGAAGATGAAAGCAAAGGCTTTATATACTATTCTTTCAGCAAAATACAAAAAAGGTGAAGTTATGTTTGTTGATGACATATCACTTCGAGTTATCAAGACAAAAAATGCACTAGGAGTTCTCTCAAATCTTTCAAAAGTAAAAGGTTTTAACGACTTACTATCAAAACGAAAAAATTCTGCTTATATAAATCTTGCTTCAAAAGACATCACTACCGAGAAGAGTTTCCGAAATTTTGGAAACTTAGAGGTTGATGAGATTCGAAACATGAACCCCTTAGACCTTATGAAATATAAATACGTTATTATTTCAGACGGAGTTAAAGGTCTGCCACAAATCTCTGAAAAATTAAACTAAATGTATGAAAAAAGACCTAAATAATATTTTAAAACATCCTCATGTCACAGAAAAGGCTTCTTTCAAATCAGAAACTGGAGTTTATGTCTTTAATATTGACCCAAAGTCTACAAAAGCACAGGTGACAGAAGCTTTTAAAGAAAAATATAAATTTTCTCCAGTGAAAGTTTCTACTGTAACTATACCAGCAAAACGAGTATTTGTACGAGGAAAAATTGGAAAGAAATCAGGTTACAAAAAGGCATATATATACCTAAAGAAAGGGGATAAAATAGAAACATTGTAATTCCTAATTTATAAACATGAAACGATATAAACCAACATCAAAATCTCGCCGAGGAATGACAACTATTTCTTTTGGTGATTTCATAACTACAAACGAACCTGAGAAATCTTTGACTCACGGTTTTAGACGCCTTATGGGACGAAACCATCATGGTCATATTACAACTCGCCACAAAGGAGGAGGTCACAAAAGACTTTTCCGTGAGATTGATTTTCGATACAACAAAATAAACGTCCCATATACAATCAAAACCGTCGAGTATGATCCGAACAGAAGTGGATTTATCGGTCTTGCTCAATACAAAGACGGTGAAAAAAGATATGTCCTACTTCCGAGTTCAGTTAAAGTAGGAGATGTTCTTGTAACATCTGAAAATGCAGAACAGAAAACTGGAAATAGACTACAACTCAAAAATATAAACGTTGGTACCTTTGTTTACAACGTAGAAGTAAAGCCTCAGGGTGGTGCAAAACTTGCCCGTTCTGCTGGAAACTATGTAGAAGTCATTGCAAAAGATGCTGGGTATGTTGATATCAAACTTCCTTCAACAGAAGTAAGAAAAATAAAAGACACAGCATGGGCATCTATCGGGGATGTTTCAAACAACGAGAATCGTCTAGTAAATCTAGGTAAAGCAGGACGTTCAAGATGGCTTGGTATTCGTCCAACAGTCCGCGGTACAGCTCAAAACCCAGTTGACCACCCATACGGAGGTGGAGAAGGTAGACAAGGCCGAGGACGCAGACGAGCAATCTCTGTATACGGTAAACCAACAGGAAAAGGCCAAAAATCTCGAACTCCAAAGAAGTACTCAAATAAATTCATTGTTTCTAGACGCCGAGTTGGAAAAAACAAATAATTTCGGTCTTTTCGCTCTATAAACTAAGAAACTCTTCAAGGTTCGACCTTGAAGTAGCAACGATGATATGCCTGATTGACATTCCTCTGGGTTTTGTATAGTATAAACGCCACTAAGGCTATGAGCCTTTTTACATTCTGTTTGCGGTATTAGGTAAGTCAGTACCACTAACGATGTGGTTTTTGTTTTGACAAATAGGCAAAATGAATTCATCTGCGTTGTTGCTGTTCAATTTTGTTCATTCACCTTACTTTTGTAAGGCTTAATCACAAAATCTCCAGCACCTAGCATCTGAATCCATTTAGCCAATTTGTCTAAGTAGACAAATTAAAAAATGACAAGATCATCCAAAAAAGGTCCATACGTTGACGAACGACTCCTTAAAAAGATTGAGGGCAAGAAATCCAGTGAAACTGGGGTTATTAAGACATGGTCACGAGCATGCGTAATCTCTCCTGAAATGGTTGGGTTTATTTTTGGTGTTCACAACGGCAAAACTCACATTGAAGTCTCTGTATCTGAAGACATGGTTGGTCACAGACTAGGTGAGTTCTCTCCAACAAAGAAATTCATAAAACACGGAGGTAAAATGCAGAAAGAGCTTGAGATGAAGAAGAAAGAAGGTGAAATCGCTTCTGCCCAATCTGCAAAAGCTACAACAGCGGAAGCTGGAGCTAAAAAATAATTATTATGAAAACAGCCAAAGCAACACTTTCAAGTTTCCGACAAGCTCCTCGTAAAATGCGAATGGTTGTTAATGCTGTAAGAGGGAAAAAAGTTTCCGAAGCTTTAGTCAATTTGGACTTTATCGCCAAAAAAGCTTCTCTCCCAGTAAAAACTCTTATAATGTCGGCTCTAGCAAATGCAAAAGCTCTTGATATTCCAACAGAGAACTTAATTATAAAAACTATAAAAGTAGATGGAGGCGCTATCCTATATAGACGACGTCCAGCAGCTAGGGGGAGTGCTCATCCTATACGAAAGAGAACTTCTAGTATTTTTGTAGAGCTAGGTGAGGCAATTAGTAAAAAGAAAGTTAAAGTTGTAAAAGAAACTCCAAAGGCTGAAGTAGTTGCACCAAAAGAAAAGACTAAAAAATCAATAAAGAAATAAAATGACACATACCGTACATCCATACTCACATAGACTAGGCATCATAAGAGATTGGAAATCTCGATGGTTTGGTGTAAAAAATAAATACAAAGAATTTTTGAAAAGTGATGTCCTTTTGCGTGAATATCTTGAGAAAAAACTTCGTGGAATGTATGTCAGTAATATCGAGATGGAGAGGGGAGAAAAAATTCTAAGAATTATTATCGAGACTTCACGACCTGGTATGATAATCGGTCGTTCAGGAGATGGCGCAGTGAAATTAAAGAACGATGTACTGGCTTTTCTCGCTAAATACAAACTTTCTTCAGGTGGAGAAGTTAAAATTGACATAAAAGAAATAAAATCCCCAGAGTCTAATTCAGCTATTGTTGCTCAGATGATTGCAGACGGTCTTGAGAAAAGGCTTCCTTTCCGACGTGTGACAAAACAAATGGTTGAAAAAGTGATGGCTAATCGAGACGTTTTGGGAGTAAAAATAGAACTTTCAGGACGACTTGGGGGTGCATCAATGGCTCGACAAGAAAAAATAAAGAAAGGACGAGTTCCACTTCAGACTTTCCGAGCAGATGTTGATTTCACAAAATACGAAGCAAGACTTCCATACGGTGGAATAGGAATAAAAGTTTGGATATATAAAGGAGATATTTTTTCTTCAAAAAAATAATTTCTAAAAAATACCATGTTACTACCAAAAAAAGTGAAATACAGAAAGTGGCACACGATGCGAAAAAACGCTAACAAAGTTGGAGTGGCTTCTCGTGGTACAACAATTAGCTTTGGTTCACACGGTTTAAAAGCTCTCCAAGGTGCACGCATCATGTCAAACCAACTCGAAGCTGCTAGAAAAGCTCTTTCCAGAGAAGGAGGAAAAACAGGTAAGATCTGGATTCGTATCTTTCCAGACATGCCTCTAACAAAAAAACCGGCTGAAGTAAAACTCGGTAAAGGAAAAGGAGATTTATTCGGATATTGTGCTCCTGTAAAGCCAGGACGAGTTATTTTTGAGATAGATGGTGTTACAGACGCAGTGGCTAGAGAAGCGTTACGAAAAGCTGGAACAAAGCTTCCTTTAAAGACAAAAGTAATAGCTTTGCATCATAACTAAAACAAATGAAAAAGCCGATGAAAAATTTAATAAAGAAAACTCCAAAAGAACTCGGGGCTCTGCTCACTGAAAAGAGCTTGGCTTTGCGAACATTTCGATTTTCTGTCGCCGGTAGTAATACACGAAATGTCAAAGAAGGAAATGCTTTGAAAAAAGATATCGCTCGAATAAAGACTTTGTTAAACCAAAAGAAATAATAGAATAAAATTTTATGACTACTCAAATATCAAAAAGAAAAACAATGAACGGTATTGTGACTTCAAATAAAATGAAAGATACTGTTGTCGTAGAAGTGTCACGTTTTGTAAAACATCCAAAGTATGATAAATATATCTCTATAAACAAAAAGTTTAAAGCTCACGATGCTGGAAACATGAAGAAAATAGGGGATAGGGTTACAATAGAAGAATGTGCACCCATTTCAAAAGATAAGAAATTCCGAATTATTCCGGATTCTAAAATTTAAAATTGAAAATTATTTTATGATACAACCACGTTCAATAGTTAAAATAGCTGACAACACAGGAGCAAAGCTCGGAAGAATTTTTAAAGTGCTTGGAAGCTCAAAAAAAAGATACGCTTCGATAGGGGAGCTTGTTGTACTTTCTGTTCAAAAGGCAGAACCTCGAAAAACAACAAAGAAAAAAGATGTCTTGTACGCTATAGTTGTCAGACAAAAATCACCTTTCAGACGAAAGGATGGTTCATACTTACGTTTTGATGAAAATGCAGTTGTTATTGTCACAAAAGATGCTAAGAAAAAGGAGCCTGTAGCTGGTCGTATTTTCGGTCCAATTCCTCGAGAAATCGGTGAGGTTGGTTATCAAAAAATCATCTCTCTAGCCCCCGAAGTTGTATAATAATCTTTCAAATTATGAAAATTAAAAAAGACGACAAAGTAATAGTGCTGACAGGCAAAGACAAAGGTAAAACTGGAGTCGTGTCCAAAGCTTTTCCAAAAGAAAACAGAGTCATTGTTTCTGGTATAAACGTATTAAAAGTACACCAAAAACCAAGACGATCTGGTGAGAAAGGACAGATCATAGATAAAGCAATGCCGATACACGTATCAAACGTTAAATTATCGGAGAAAAAGACAAAACAGAAACCAAAGGCAAATTAACATTAGGCGTAAGCTACAACAACAAAGAAATAAAAATCCCACTTTAAACTAAACGTATGGAATCAATCAAATCAAAAACAGAAAAAGCATTTGAAACTCTCAAAGGAGAATTTGGTTACAAAAACGCTATGCAAGCACCAAAAATAGAAAAGGTTGTGGTTTCTTGCGGTGTTGGCTCTCAGAAAGATAAAAAGAAATTAGAACTTGTTGCTGACAGACTTGCAAAAATCACTGGACAGAAACCTGTACGAAAAGGTGCAAAGATTTCCATAGCTTCTTTCAAAGTTAGAGCCGGAGATACAGTTGGTATGCAAGTTACTCTCCGTGGAGCACGAATGTATGACTTTCTAGACAGACTAGTAAACATTGCCCTACCTCGAACAAAAGACTTTCGTGGTATCTCTACGAACAGTATAGACGAAATGGGCAACTACACTTTAGGAATAAAAGAGCACACCATCTTTCCAGAAACAGGAGATGAAGAGCTCAAAGACGTTTTTGGTCTTGCTGTAACGATAGTTACAAACGTATCTGACAAAAAGCAAACGAAAGCTTTTCTAACTCACCTCGGCTTTCCTTTCAAAAAAATAGAAACGGGTAAAGAAGTCAAAGAGAAGAAAGTGGAAGTAAAACCAAAGAAGAAGGTTGTAGAAAAAGTAGCTTAAACGGTCACTCTGGTGATCAATTTCTATTTGGCCAGTAACAACGGATAGCTTTCTAAAGTCAGCCTACACTCACCATCGAGTGTCGGCTGTTTCGTTTTTATTGACTTTCTGTATTCATATTGCTAGTATTACCCTCGAGCTTCAAGGCTCTATTTTTAATAGAAATGGCAAAAACATCAGTTAAAGCACGGGCGGCAAAAAAGCCCAAGTTTAGTACTCGGGCAACAAACCGATGCTTTCGATGTGGACGTGGGAGGGGATTTATGAGAGACTTTGGTCTCTGCCGAATCTGCTTCCGAGAGTTGGCCAATGAGGGCAAAATCCCAGGAATTAAGAAGAGTTCTTGGTAGTCGCTCTGGTCTTTTTGTTCGATTTCTTCGTTTTCAGTTTTGTTTCCTCCACGCGCAGTACGATTTGTACAGCTTGGTCACAAACAAAACCTCAAGCCTCGAACTCGAACAAAAATCCGCAGAGCTTGCACAAGTAGTTTCGGTAAGTCTTTGTTCACTAGAACGAGATACTACCAAGATATAATACAAAAATATGGATCCAGTATCAGACATGATTGTACGAATAAAGAACGCTTATGATTCAAAAAAAGAATCTGTGGTTTTACCTTGTTCAAAACTAAAACTTGCTATCCTTGATGTATTAATGAAAGAAGGATTTGTAAAATCCGTTGGGAAAAAAGGAAAGAAAATAGCAAAATTTATTGAGGTAGGTTTAATCTACGATAACGGAACCCCTCGAGTTAGTGGAATAGAACGAGTTTCAAAAACATCAAAACGAATTTATAACAAAGTGAAAGATATAAAAAAGGTCAAAAGTGGAATCGGTTCACTAATACTTTCAACTCCAAAAGGTATTATGACAGACAAGGTAGCAAAGGAAGCGAAGGTTGGAGGCGAAGCATTGTTCAAAATCTGGTAAAACTATATTAATTAATCATATGTCACGTATAGGAAAAAAAGTAATAGCAATTCCAAAAGGTACAGAAGTAACAATGTCTCCTGGTGTTATTACTGTAAAAGGACCTCTTGGAACTTTGACTAAGAAATTCAAAAATGAGATTGTCATTACTATTGGAGCGACTGAAATAACACTTATACCAAAACGAGTCACTCTAGAAAACAAGGCTTTGTGGGGAACATATGCTTCTCACATTATGAATATGATAGATGGTGTTACAAAACCATATGTTAAGAAATTAATACTTGAAGGTATTGGATACAAATCAGAGGTAAAGGGTACGAACCTAGTTTTAGCTCTTGGTTTTTCACATCCAGTTATTGTGCCGATTCCAACTACACTAAAGGTGACAGCAGAAAAGAACGTAATAACTGCCACAGGTAGTGATAAAGAAGTCGTTGGTGAGTTCGTTGCAAAAGTTCGAGCACTGAAAAAACCTGAACCTTATAAAGGAAAGGGAATGAGATACGAAGGTGAGGTAATTAAACGCAAACAGGGCAAGAAAACTGCTTAAAATAATTTCTAATTTTCAATTTCTAAAAAAATGAAATCATCAAGTTTAAAAAAAGAAAAGAGGACAAGACGACATGTAAGAATACGTGCAAATATTTCTGGTACAAGTGTAATACCTCGTCTTTCTATCTTTAAATCTAACAAACACGTATCAGCTCAACTTGTTGATGATGAAAAAAATGTAACAATAGCTGGTAGTCATTCACGCAATGTAAAAGGAAAAACTATGATGGAAAAGTCAGTGCTCGTTGGAGAAGATATTGCAAAGAAAGCAGAAGCCTTGAAAGTAAAAAAAGTCGTCTTCGATCGGGGAGGCTTTATATATACTGGATGTGTTAAAGCACTTGCAGACGGTGCACGCAAAGGAGGATTGAAATTTTAGAAATTGAAAATTAGAAATTAATTACTATGGAACCAGATGAAATAAAAATTGAAGAAGAAATATTGGTAGATCCTGCACCTATAACGGAAGAAGTTGCTCCTGTATCTGCACCTTCTCCTCGCGAGTTCCGAAAAAACTCTCGAAAAGCTCATCCTAGAAGAGAAGCTCGTGTCAAACCTGAGTTTGACCAGAAAATTATAAGTATTCGCCGAGTAACTCGTGTGGTTACTGGTGGACGAAGATTCGCTTTCTCTGTTGGTATCGTTATTGGCGACAGGAAGGGTCGTGTCGGAGTTGGATTAGGAAAAGCAGGAGATACGCCACTTGCTATCGACAAAGCTGTTAGAAATGCTAGAAAGAACATGATAAAAGTTAACTTAACAAAACATGGTAGTATTCATCACGAAGTTTTCGCAAAATATTCAAGTTCACGAGTACTGATAATGCGAGCTCCGGGAAAAGGTATTCTCGCTGGTAGTTCTGTTCGAACTGTTCTAGAATTCGCTGGTATAAAAGAAGTAAGTAGTAAGATATTCTCTCGAAGTAAGAACAAAATAAACAATGCTAAGGCCGCAATAAAGGCATTGAAGCAGTTGAAACTAAAGAAATAATATGCAAACACACAATTTAAAAAGACAGCATCCGAATAAAAAGGCACAATTAGTCGGTCGTGGCGGCACTCGTGGAAAAACATCTGGCCGTGGGACAAAAGGTCAGAACGCTAGAGCAGGTCACAAGAAACGGCCAGAAATCCGGGATTTTATTAAAAGGATTCCAAAACTTCGTGGACGAGGTAAAAACCTAAACACAACTATAGAAACTAAGCCATTGGTTGTAAATATTGGCGTCCTAAATAAATTCTTTAAAGATGGCGACATCGTTACTCCAGCTACTCTTGTAAAATCTGACATCACTCCAAAAACTGCAGGAGCTAATCCATCTGTTAAAATACTTGCTACAGGAGAGTTAACAAAGAAATTGACATTCAAAGGATGCTTAGTCTCAGAGGGAGCAAAAGTAGCGATAGAAAAGGCTGGTGGGAAAATAATATCATAATTTTATGTCAGAATTCATAAACAAACTGAAGTCAGTCTTTCAAGATAAAATCTTAAGAAAGCGAATGTTTTTCACACTCGCGGCTCTAGTTGTGTTTCGAATACTTGCGGCAATCCCAATTTCTGGAGTTGATCATGCTAAACTTGCACAATTTTTCTCAAGTAACCAATTCTTTGGTCTCTTGAACATTTTCTCTGGCGGTGGATTATCTCAACTCTCTATCGTTATGCTTGGAGTAGGTCCGTACATCACTGGTTCTATTATAATGCAACTCTTGACAATTATGTCTCCGAAACTAAAGGAGATGTATCAGGAAGAAGGAGAGGCTGGACGACGCAGATTTGCACAGTATGGAAGAATTCTTACAATTCCTCTAGCACTATTACAGTCTTTCAGTTTTATAAAAATTCTAGAAAATCAACAGATTCTAGGGCATCTTTCACTGTTTCCTTTAGCAACAAACTTACTCATTATCACTGCTGGTTCAGTTCTTCTTATGTGGATCGGCGAGTTAATTTCCGAATACGGTATTGGAAACGGAGTTAGTTTAATAATCTTCGCTGGTATCGTTGCTGGACTACCTGTATCTATAGCTCAGGTTTTTTATTCTTATGATGTGTCACAAATACCTCTATATCTAGCCTTTATCGTTGCTGCAACGTTTGTCATAGTCGGCGTTGTTGTCATTACAGAAGCAGAGAGACCTATCCCTGTTACATATGCAAAACAAGTCCGCGGAAATAAAGTTTACGGTGGAACCTCAAGTTACATTCCTCTACGAATAAATCAGGCTGGAGTTATTCCAATAATCTTTGCTCTGTCTATACTTTTGTTTCCTCAAATGATTTTGAGATTCTTGCAAAACATCAGTAACGTGACTATACAATCAATATCTTCGACTCTTCTAAGTATTCTGGCTAACCAGTGGTTCTACGGAATTATGTATTTCTTCCTAGTATTTATTTTCACTTACTTCTATACAGCTGTTACTTTTGACCCAGATCAAATTTCAACAAGTCTTCAGAAAAATGGAGCTTTTATTCCGGGAGTACGACCAGGTAAATCAACTTCAGACCATATCGCAAAAATACTAACCAGATTAACTCTAGTTGGGGCGTTATTCCTAGGTTTCATAGCTGTTCTCCCTCTTATTATGAGTGGTGTTACTGGTATCACAGCGGTATCTGTTGGTGGGACATCTCTTCTTATCGTCGTGTCAGTAGTAATCGACCTCATCAAAAAAATTGACGCGCAGGTCTCAATTAGGGAGTACTAGGGTTTAAAAGTAGAAAGTTAAAAGCAAGATGCTATAATGTATCTGTATTACTTTCAACTTTAAAACTTTCTAACTTTTTACTTCCACATGTCTCCACAAACTTTTGTTTTTATTGGACGGTCTGGTTGCGGAAAAGGAACACAGGCAGATCTGTTAATGAAAAAACTGAAAGAAAAACAGCCAGACGATTTTATTTTTTATCTTGAAACTGGTCAAAAATTCCGTGATTTCATTTCTGCCTCTGGATATTCAAACCAATTAGCAAAAACAATTCAAGATAAAGGTGCGTTGCAACCGTCTTTTCTGGCTGTCTGGATTTGGTCAGATATTTTAATAGAAAAATTAAGGAAAGATGACCATCTTTTCATCGATGGAACACCTAGAAAGCTTGGAGAAGCTATAATATTTTTTGAAGCTCTTAAATTTTATTCTCGAAAACCAAATGTTATATATATAAATGTTTCTCGTACATGGTCCGAGGAGCGCCTCTCTGAACGTCATCGATCTGATGATATGTTTGCGCTAGTGAAAAAACGACTAGACTGGTTTGATTCAGAAGTTATGCCAGCAGTTGAATATTTCAAAGATAGTTTAGATGTTAATTTTTTTGATGTAAATGGTGAGAGGTCTATAGAAGATATTCATACCGACATTGTCTCAAAGCTAAAATGGTAAAATAGTTGAAATTATCTCATCTGCGTTGTTGCTAGTTTTATTTTTTCCGTGCGCAGTAGGTTTACTACAGCTTGGTCAAAAATAAAACGTCGCGCCTAGCATCTGAAACAATTTCAACTATTTTACAAGTACCAAATTTCATGTAATGTAATGATATAACATGATTAAACTGAAAAAACCAGAGGAAATAGAGATCCTAAAAGAGGGCGGAAAACGTCATGCTTTTATTCTATCGGAAATAGTAAAAGCGGTCGCACCCGGTGTATCAACAGACGACCTTGAGGAGCTAGCCAGAAGACTAATAAAAGAAAGTAATGATACGGCGGCGTTTTTAAATTACACTCCACGTGGTGCAAAGAGAGCATATCCGGCTAGTTTATGTGTATCAATCAACAACGAGATTGTCCATGGTATACCGAACGAGAAACCAACCATTCTGCAGGAAGGTGACATTGTTTCTCTCGATCTCGGTCTTGTTCACAAAGGCTTGATTACTGATAGTGCTGTAACTATTGGAGTTGGGGAAATATCTGATAAAGATGCAAAACTTTTAAAACACTGCAAAGAAGCTCTTGACCTTGGAATCAAAGCTGCACGTGGTGGAGCCCATGTAGGTGATGTAGGAGAAGCAATAGGAGTATTCTCTAGGAAACTGGGCTATGGACTCTGTGAAGGCTTATCTGGCCATGGTGTAGGGTATAAAGTGCATGAAGACCCTTTTATACCAAACGAAGGGCGAAAGGGTGAAGGTGAAATACTACGGCCTGGTATGGTCATTGCTATTGAGCCAATGCTAACTTTGGGTGGAGATAAAATAGTTTTGGCCAATGATGGATATACTTACAAAACAGCCGATGGATCAAATGCTTGTCATTTTGAACATACTATAGTCATAACTGATGGAGATCCGATTGTGTTGACAAAATAATTAAGATATCATAATAAAGCAATGACGGACAAAAAGACTCATCCAAAAAAAGAAAGAACTTTAATTATTATAAAACCTGATGGAGTGCAGAGAACTCTTATCGGAGAAATAATAAAACGCTATGAACGAGTGGGCTTGAAACTAATAGCTATGAAAATGGTCGTCCCAACAGAGGATCACATTGAAAAACACTACACTTTAGATCCAGATTGGCGAAGAACTACTGGAGAAAAAACTATTGCTAGTTATATAAAAAAAGGTGACACTCCTTGGACAATAGATCCCCTAGAAGTGACTCGAGTGCTTCTGACTACTTTGAAAAAGTATATGGCTTCTGGGCCAGTTATAGCTATGGTTTGGGAAGGGGTTCACTCGGTAGAAATAGTTAGGAAAATAACTGGCGGAACGGAACCAAGATCATCTGATGTTGGAACTATACGTGGTGACTTTGTTATTGATTCATACATTGTTTCAGACGTAGACAAAAGAGCAGTGAGAAATCTCGTCCACGCGTCAGGAACACCCGCAGAGGCAGAGATGGAAATAAATCACTGGTTCAAACAAGAAGAGTTGCTTGATTACAGGTTGATCCAAGATGAGATTTTGTATGATGTTAACCTAGACGGAATTCTCGAATAATTTTTATACAGCACGATTATTTTGTTAGTGCAAGTTGAATCAGGTTCTACTAGTAGTATAATGAAATCAGGATTACGTTTGATATTTTCCGACTAATCATATTTTAGGGAGCTCTACATTTTTGTACCACGATGAGCGTCTTCGGACATTCTGACGAGTACATCTGCGGGCACCCACCTAGATTTTTACTAGGGGAATATCTACGTAATCCCATTAATATACTCACGTAATGCGTGGGTATTTTAATTTTGTTATAATTAGCCGATGTTAAAAACTTCTCTATTTAGAAAATCTGTCACACTGTTTTTAATAATCTTCTTCTTAAAGAAAATTGCCGAAATCTTTTATTTCCACTGGACGTTATGGTGGTACGACGTGATATTACACTCTCTATCTGGTGGCCTAATTGGTCTAACTATAGTTTTGGTTTGGTCTAACTATCACGGACTGGAAAACTCCAACAAATTAAAGATTATAACAACTACTCTTCTATTAGCTTTTATAATTGGTCTTTTGTGGGAAATTTTTGAGCTTTATTCAGGTGATACTTCTTTTAATGATGGCATCGTATACATAAGAGACACGGCTTCAGACCTCATAGCTGACGTCTGTGGTTCATTTTTTGGACTATTGTATGCCTATAACAAAGAACTAAAGGTAGAAAAAATATGAGCGATCTACAAATTACATTTTTTGGAGGAGTAGGCACAGTAACTGGTGCTAATTTTCTTTTAGAATCTCTCCAGACTAAATTACTAGTAGATTGTGGACTTATTCAGGGCGTAAAAGAAAGTGCTCTGGAAAATAAAAAACTGTTCCCTTATGACGTAAAAAGTATTAATTATCTTTTCATCACTCACGCTCATATGGATCATATCGGTAGAGTGTGCAAATTAGTCAGAGATGGCTTTCGAGGGACTATCTACTCAACTCCTGAGACCAAAGAGTTGGCTCAGGTCATGATTGTGGATGCAATGAAAGTTATGGAAATGAATTACAGAGAAGCTCCTCTGGACATGAAGGAGCCACCACTCTATGACACAAATGATTTTAATGTAACTTTTTCTCTTTGGAATACTATTCCGTACCATATACAAACAAAAATAAATGACGAGTTTTCTGTATACCTAAAAGATGCTGGACATATACTAGGGTCTTCGATGTACGAGTTCAGCTACAAAAATCTTCGTGGGCCATGGAGTAGTAAACCGAAGAAAATTGTTTTTACAGGAGATTCAGGTAATTCACCAGCACCATTACTCAAAGATACGGAACTAATCACGGACGCTGATTATCTAATAGTAGACTCAGTTTACGGAGACAGAAATCATGAACCAAAAGATGAGAGGGATGAAAAATTCCGTCGTATTTCAACAGAGACAATACAAGCGAACGGCGCTCTGGTCATTCCTGCCTTTTCTATAGAACGTACGCAAGTTATTTTATATGAATTAAATAATTTGGTCGAAGAACATAAAATCCCATCTGTTCCTATTTTTCTCGATTCTCCTCTTGGAAGCAAAGTGACTGCTATTTACGCCCACACGATAAGAGACTTTAATTCCGGAGTTCAAAAAGAAATAAAAGATGGGGATGATATTTTTCAATTTCCAAAATTAACTATTACTCATGGTTCGCGAGATTCACAAGATATAATAAACACACCAAATCCAAAGATAATAATCGCAGGATCGGGTATGTCGTCTGGTGGCAGAGTAGTTGGTCATGAAATACATTTTCTCCCTGACCCAAAGTCGACGATTCTTCTTATGGGTTATCAAGCTGTTGGAACTCTTGGCCGTCGTATACAAGACAGACCAAAAGAAGTGGAGATAAAAGACAGTATAATACCTATACGTGCTCGTATAGAGATGATTTCTGGCTACTCCTCTCACAAGGATTCCGATGGCTTAGTTAATATGGTTTCTGACACATCAAAAACAGTTAAAAAAGTCTTTGTCGTCATGGGTGAACCAAAATCATCAACATTCTTAGTCCAACGACTTCGGGACGAACTAGAGGTGGATGCTATTTATCCCGAGAGAGGAAAAGTATATGATTTGAGTAAATAACAAAAAACCGCCATCTGGCGGTTTTTTGTTATTTAGCTAGTGCTACTACTTTCTTAAATGTTTCTGGATTTTGTTCTGCTAAGTTTGCGAGAATCTTTCGATCGATTAGGATTCCTTTTTTCTTTAGCCCACCTATTACTCTACTGTATGAAGTTCCGAGCTCTTTTACCGCATATGAGATTTTTACGTTCCACATCTTGCGAGCATCACCTTTTTTATCTCGTCTATGTGCAAAAGAATATGCTCCAGCGTGAAGAATAGCTTCTTTTGCCTGTCGTTCCTTTGTAGATCGTCCATGTCGAAAACCCTTTGTCCTCGCAAGTCGTGATCGGCGCCTCTTCAATGCATTTACTGCTTTTTTTACTCTTGTCATATGTTGTTCTTATTATTTTTGTATTACTTCTTTATATAGAAAGCTATGTCTTTATTACTCATGTTAAAAGTTACATCTCGGTTTGAAGCGAGTTGTGCTCGGCGAGTTTTTTTTGCTCGAAAGTGATTCCGCCCAGTTGCACGAGCTTTTATTTTGCCGTTCTTAGAAATTTTTAATCTCTTTGTAAAACTTTTGTTTGTTTTTGTACTCATAATTTTATTATGCACGCTCGATAATGATGGATAACCCTTTTGGACTCTTTTTGGCTGGATCAGCCACTTTGTATTCTTCAGTAATAAGCTTTAACACACGTTCCATACGTTCTTGTAAGAACTTCATGTCCATGTATTTTGTTCTTCCTGGGAGAAAAAGATCTATTTTGATGCGATTTCCTTCCTTTAACCACTGTGACGCTTTCTTGGCTTTAAGCTCTAAATCGTGGTCTCCGGTGCCTACTTTTACCTGTATATTCTTAACTTCTACTATATGAGCCTTGGTTTTAGCCACCTTTAGCTTCTTATTTTCAGCATACTGAAATTTACCATAATCCATGATTTTTGCAACCGGTGGATTAGCTTTTGGCGATATTTCGATGAGATCTAGTCCAGTCTCTCTAGCTTTGTCCAAGGCAACTTTAAAGGAGACAACCCCGAGATTTGTACCATCTTCCATAATGACACGAAGTTCAGGTGCTGTTATTTGGTTATTTATTCTTATATGTGTAGACAAAATTTTTAGAAATCCCATATTCGGCCAATCTCATCGTCTAAAATTTAGAAAACATCTTCACCATACTATGCGTATGTCTCAGATGATTTTCCAAATTTTATACATGATCTTGTCTCAAATCTGAAATTTCTTTATTAAGCTTATAATAATGTGAGGAAAATATAGCACGTTTTCCCTACGTACGCAATTACTACTGCACTTTTAGAGTCTTCAGGATAGATTCAAAGATTTGTGTAGATTTTTCTTTATTTATTATACCAGGAACAGCGAGTGCTTTGTCCATATTTTCTGTATCAATAGCTCCGGTGAATACAGTTATCAATTCCTCACGAGTGACAAGTGTTTTGCTGTTGTCGATAGGGAAATAGTATGTTGTTTGTCCGCAACCTTCTGCTCCTTCGAATATTTTAAAACCTTTTAACTCTCCAACACTGTATTCATCAATAAACCCAGGAGACACCACCACTTCTCCATTCACAAAATTTTCCTGTGGTATGTAAGGACTTTCTGTTTTCATTGTCTCAACCAAACCTTTATTGACGACATGAAAAACAACATTAAAATCAGTCAGAGTCGGTATTGTCATATCACCCTCACCTTTGAAATCACAATAGTCGTGATGTGTGAAGGGAACTTCGTGGTGAAGCGTTACTTCACCAGATGTTGTGGACGCTGTTAGAATTTTCGGATACGTGAAAGAAATTCCAGATGTGGAGTTTCTATAATTTGAAACCGTTGTATCAACAGGAGTTTTGTTCGTTTTCTTATAGTACCAAAAACCACCAACAGCAAGAATAATTATAATAAATGGAAGAATTAATTTTTTCACAAAAAGAAGTATAACGCAGGAGACGGATTAACCAGTTGTTTATTACAAAACAAAAACTCCTATTCGGGAGTTTTTGTTAATTTGTGGAGAAGGAGAGAATTGAACTCTCGTGCAAATAAGATTTGATAATGTTTCTACACGACGTATTCAATTTAATTTTCTCGACTTCTATTCTTTAAATTGAAAAAATAAACAGAAGTCCAGTTTTCTTTTTCTCGAAACTAACTCGAAACTAAGTTAGCTTCCAGTCCGATGATATATCAATCACTTACCGTAACAGACTTAGGGTAGTGACCGCTCACTGAGTTTAATCTAAAAGATTAGACGAAAGCGAGAGCAAACTCATTCGCCATAAATGGTGAACGAACTGCTTTTGCAAAGGTGTTTTTAGCATCTATGCTTTGAAGCCTTTTAAAGAGTTACTCCAGCTCTGTCGTGCACATTGTCAAAGAATTTATCTGTCTAAACCTGTCATCCCCCCGGAATCAAGCTCCTTTTTATTATAATGTTTTTGGAATATCGCGGAATGCGTGAAGCATGAGCGTTAAAGAAAATTTTCAACAGAAAATTATTCTGGTTCCAAAAATATTATAATAAAAAAGAGCTAAACTTTGGGCGAACGATAGGGAACATTATCTATCACTGTACTCACGTCTTGTTTGTTTTTCGGTATCACGCTTTTTCAGCGTTTCTCGTTTATCGAACTTTTTCTTACCACGTCCGACGCCAAGATCCACCTTTAAAACTCTGCCCTCATTGTACACTGAAAGTGGTACTATTGTCAATCCTTTGGCTTTCTCAATATCAGCCAGAGTTTTTATCTCATTCTTGGTCAAAAGAAGCTTACGGTTACGGTGGGCATCATAGTCTTTAGGGGTATTTTCGGGCTGATATGGCGGTATAAAGGCGTTTATAAGGAAAGCCTCACCTCCACGTGCTGTGACGTATGAACCCTCCAATGAACCCTGTCCTTTGCGGAGGGATTTAACCTCAAAACCAAAAAGTTCTATACCAGCAGTATATTTGTCGGTAATTTCGTAGTTAAAATGGGCTTTTTTATTGCTTATTAACGCCATATTTTACGATTATAACACATTTTTTCGAGCTTTTATTTCCAGACTTTTCGTGTATACTGGGGCTAATATGAGTATTAATTCACCGGAAAACCCAGAAAAAAAGAAGATTATTATAAGAAAAACAAATAAAGGAAATCGAGATCCTGAGGGAAGCTCTTTAATAACCTATGTTGTTTCTGTATTAGTTATATTTATCGCACTTTCTGCTTTATACTCTTTTATATCTAGTTCGACTTCAAAAAAGACTGAACAAATAGCACTCTCGGACTTAACTTCTGACATAAAATCTGGACTCGTCACCACCATAATAGTTCGAGGCGATACTCTAGAAGCAAACTATAAATCAGGAACAACAACTACTTCAAAAAAAGAAGAAGGAGTAGCACTATCACAGACTCTTGTTAATTACGGATTAACAAAAGAAGAAATAGCAAAAATTAAAATTGATATAAAAAACGAAAATAGTCTGGGATATTGGTTTATAAATCTTTCTCCTATAATTTTCCCCATTTTATTTATATTAGTTTTTATTTGGTTTATTACTCGACAAGTTAAAGGCGCTGGAATGCAAGCCCTGACTTTTGGTCAATCAAAAGCTCGCATGATAGACCCAAATGATAAAAGTCAAAGAGTAACTTTCAAAGATGTTGCCGGTAGTAAAGAAGCGAAAGAGGAACTGTCTGAAATAGTAGATTTTCTCCGTAATCCGAAAAAATTCCTCGATATTGGTGCACGAATCCCAAAAGGAATTCTTCTAATGGGTGCCCCTGGTACTGGTAAAACGCTATTAGCTCGTGCTGTAGCAGGGGAAGCTGGTGTGGCATTTTTCTCAATCTCTGGTTCAGAATTCGTCGAGATGTTCGTTGGTGTTGGAGCCTCTCGTGTTAGAGATTTGTTTTTAATGGCCAAGAAAAATGCTCCTTCTATTATTTTCGTAGATGAAATCGACGCTGTCGGTCGTGTTAGAGGCGTCGGTGCGGGAGGGGGAAATGACGAAAGAGAGCAGACATTAAACCAGATTCTTGTTGAGATGGATGGGTTTGAACCAAACGAAAAAGTAATCGTCATGGCAGCAACAAACAGACCAGACGTTCTAGACCCCGCATTACTGCGACCCGGAAGATTTGATCGTAGAGTGACTCTTGATTTGCCTGACCGAAAAGACCGTGAAGATATCCTGAAAGTCCACAGCGTAAAAAAACCTTTTGCCGAAGATGTGAATCTTCAAGTCATCGCGGAAAGAACACCGGGATTCTCTGGAGCAGATTTGTATTCACTTATGAACGAGGGTGCGATCCTTGCTGCTCGTGAAAATCGTACAAAAGTTTCCCAATACGATCTTATACGTTCTATTGAGAAAGTAATGCTTGGACCAGAACGCAAGAGCCATATTCTGTCTAAGAAAGAAAAGGAAATTACTGCATATCATGAGGCTGGACATGCTGTACTCGCGTCAATCCTTCCATACGCTGATCCAGTTCACAAAATTTCTATAATCGCTCGCGGTCGAGCTCTAGGTTACGTTTTCAAACTTTCTCTTGAAGATAAAAAATTACAATCTAAAAAAGAGTTCTTGGATGATATTGCTGTCTCTCTCGGTGGATATGTTACGGAGAAAATGCTTTTTGACGACCTAACGACTGGTCCATCAAATGATTTGCAAGTTTCAACAGCTCTGGCTCGAGACATGGTTACAAAATACGGCATGTCGGATATGCTCGGACCTGTCGCCCTAGAAGGGCAGGGGGGTAGAGTTTTGTTTGGAAGAGGAGTGGAAGAGAAAGAGTTCTCTCAGAAAGTCGCGGCGGATATAGATAGTGAAGTAAGCCGTATCATGAGAGAAGCTCATGAAAAAGCAAGTAAAGTAATAACAGAAAACAGAAAACTTCTGGATGTTATAGCAAGACGACTGATAGAGAAAGAAACTATTGAACGTGCTGAATTCGAAACTATTTTAATAGCCAACGGTGTTACCCCAAAAAAGAAGCTAGATATAGAACACCAGGTCTAATTGACTTATTTATTGATTTGATGTATTCTGTACTTGGAGGTGCCGGTGATTGAACAATGTAAGAAGTTAGCTGTTGCAAACAGTAAGCTTGTTCCTTGTAACGGCCCTGTCGAACCTGTCCTGACAGAAATGGGAAAACGAGTCTCGTTGGACTACGTCTGTATGAAATGCGGACAAGCCCAATCAAGTGAGGCGATTTCCGTCCAGGTGTGGGATCCTAACGAGGATTCCTATAGGAGACTGGATAACTAGGCCGACATTCATTACGAGTGTCGGCCTATCGCTTTGTTTATTAATTCATTTTTCATAAAGTATGCTAATTTGTTATAGTTACCTTGTACCAAATCCGCCTGTAGCTCAGTTGGTTAGAGCATCGAGCTTATACCTCGAGGGTCCCACGTTCGAGTCGTGGCAGGCGGACAAGCGAAAAAATCTCCACTGCTGGAGATTTTTTCAGACTTGTTCGAGCCGAAGCTATATTTTTTAGTAGGAAAATAAGCGAGACGGGGTCGAGGAAATTTTGTTTTGACGAAAACAAAATTATCCGTGACGATAAGCCGAATCTACACGTTTACTTGCAAAACCCACTGTAGACTTGTAATATTTCTTTAGAACGTTCACCATCTTTCAAAGGATAATTCTTATGTTTAAGTATTGTGGATTCCAAGTCGAAAAAGCGAGATTTTGCGAGATTAAATTCGCAGAAAAATTTATCGATCAAGGTGGTCGACTTATGTACAAAACTGGAGAGCTAGAATGTACGTGGTTTAATAACGGTTTTGTCAGTATTTTCACCCTTCGAACAGAAGAATCTGAGAGGGAATTTCTCAGAGTTATAAAGAGTAATCCAAAAAACAAGTAGGCTCGTGGAAAAGCAGACTGCACGTCGCTTACCACGAGCTTTTCCATTATTCAAAATGTATCTTCTTTGTCTGTGTTTTAAAATAATCTATAATTAATGGGTACTTTTTGAATTCAGAATCTTCCTCAACTATTCGTGTCGCCTCGAAACGAGAAGCTTCTACCATTTTTATATTTTTAATAGCTTCCATGGCGATATCCGAGATGCCCCACTGTTTTCTACCGTATAATTCTCCAGCTCCACGTTGTGACAAATCAAACTCAGCAAGCTCAAAACCGTTTTTTGCAGTTACCAAAGCCTTTAATCTATCTCTAGTTTTTTGTCCGCTACTTTCAGAAAAAACGTAACAATACGCTTGATGATTAGAACGTATCACTCGTCCACGAAGTTGATGAAGTTGGGAAAGTCCAAATCTCTCAGCACCTTCTATAACAATCGAGGTCGCATTTGGAACATTCACACCAACCTCAACGACAGAGGTAGCCACCAGTATTTTTGTTTTTCCACTAGAAAAGTCATCCATCACTTTTTCTTTTTCAACCGGAGTCATTTTACTATGAAGAATTGCAATGGAATATTCTGGAAAAACTTCTTTTTTTAGTCTCTCTGCCTCGAGATTTACCGACTTTGCAATAATAGCTAACTCTTTTGTTGGATCGGGTTCTTCTATACGTGGACAAATAACATACAGTTGTCTTCCAGCCTTTAATTCTGTTCGTATTGCTTCGTATGCGATATTTCGCTCTGTTGGTAAAATTATTTTTGTAATAATAGGTTTTCGCCCGTGAGGCATCTGATCAAGAAGAGTTATATCTAAATCTCCGTAAATAGTTAGAGCCAGAGTACGAGGAATAGGGGTTGCTGTCATTGAAAGTAGGTGGGGAGTCAGTTCATTCTTAGTTGTCAGTTTTTGTCTCTGTAATGTACCGAAACGATGTTGTTCATCTATTACAACATAAGCAAGATGTTTAAACGTCACGGATTTCTGAATCAGTGCATGAGTCCCTATCAAAATGGGTACTTCCCCATTTGCAACCCATTTTAAGAGTTGTGTACGTGAAATTTTTGTCGGTCTACTTGGATTACTTTTGGACGGGAAAATCTGACAACCACTACCAGTGATAAGTCCGATTTTGACGGGAAGATGTTCAAAATAAGTTATAAAATTTTCATAGTGCTGTTTAGCCAATATTTCCGTCGGAACCATATAGGCCGTCTGTAGATTCCCATAATCTTTACCGATTGGTCTTGTAATAGTAACTGCATATATAGTTGTTGCTGCGACAGCAGTTTTGCCAGAACCTACGTCTCCTTCGAGTAAACGAGACATAGGATAACCTCTTTTGAAATCATTGTTTATTGATTTAATTGCTTGTAATTGTGACTCTGTTGATTCAAAGGGAAATCTTTTTACGAATTCCGTAATATCTTTTTCATTAATTTCAATTTTGAAAGCGTTTTTTTTGCTCCAAAGTTTCTTCTCTTTTTGTTTTTGAAGCTGAATGAAAAATATTTCTTGGAAAGCAAACCTTTTACGAGCAGATAAGGCATCCGCCTCTTTTTTAGGAGTGTGGATCCATATGAGAGCAGTGCGAATGTTTGGTAAATTGTATTTTTTTAAAATATCTTCTGGTATTGGATCAACTAGAGCGTCGAGGACTCCCTTTGACATAAGTTTTTGCATAGCATGATATATCCAATTTGAACTTATTCCTCTACTCTCTGGATAAACAGGATATAGGACATGACTGTTGTCTATATTTTTTATATCTTTACCAAAAAGTGAGTCTCCTACGGCAGTGGGTAAATTATTAACTACCTCTATTTTAGGGTTACTCATGTACAACTCTGATTTCCTTTCACTTACTTTTCCGAGAACTCGAACTAACTGGCCCCCATGTACCATTTTTGCAATGTAAGGCTGATTGAACCAAACCACTTTTATTTTTCCCGTCTCGTCTTCTACAACACCCTCAGACATCGGGATCTTTTTAATCCAAGCCTTACTAGTTTTAAGCCCTGAGATTTTTCCAAATACCACAGCAGTGTCTCCTTTTAAAATATTTTCAATAGTCTTTATTTGACTAGTATCTCCGTATCGAACGGGAAAGTAGTAAAGTAAGTCTTCGACTGTAGAAATACCCATTTTGAGCAGAGCTTTCTTTTGAATCTCAACTAATCGGAAAATTTTATCTAATCTGATGTGCAAATCCATGAAGGTAGTTTAGCACTTTTTATTAATTACACCTCCAGAAAAAGCCTAAATAAGCCCTTGCAAAAATGAATCTTTTGTGATATCCTGTGCTTGATGCTTACGAAAATGAAAAAAACGAAGGTAATCAAGGGTGTACAGGTTCACGAGAAGGACACTGGCTCTCCTGAGGTACAAATCGCTATTTTGACTCGTCGAATTGACGAACTTGCTTCGCATTTGAAGAAAAATGCTAAAGATAACCATTCTAGACGTGGCTTACTACAGATGGTTGCTAATAGAAAGTCTCACATGAAATATCTAGAGAAGAAGAGTCCTCGAAGATATAACTCTCTTATCAAGAAAATCGGTTTGAAGAAGTAAATACTCTTGAGTTTTTGTTCGTGATACAATGTAGGTAGGTTTATTTTTAATATTGTTAGTCTAATTTTTTAATATAATGAGTGTAATAAAACACAAAAATCAACGAGTTGGTATTTTTATTGATACCCAAAACCTTTACCATTGCGCTAAAAATATTTATGGAGCGAAGGTTAACTTCGATCAAGTGGTCAAAGATGGTCTATCAGGAAGACTGTTAACTAGAGCAGTAGCCTACGTTATCACCACAGAGTCAGGTGAAGAGAAAAATTTTTTTGAAGCTCTAGGAAAAATGGGAATAGAAACAAAAACAAAAAATTTACAGATTTTCTCTGGAGGAGCAAAAAAGGCTGATTGGGATGTGGGACTTGCAGTAGACGCTATCAAATTAGCGCCGAAACTTGATGCAATCATTCTTGTCACAGGTGATGGAGATTTTGTCCCACTTATTGAATATTTACAAAATGTTGGTTGTCAGGTAGAAGTTATGTCTTTTGGTAAAGCCACATCAGCAAAACTTATAGAAGTAAGTGACGACTTTATAGACCTAGACACAAACCCAGTCAAATACCTTATTGGTTTCGGAGGAAACAAACGTATACGCAGAGGACCACGTACTTCACAATAAAAAATTTAGTGATACTCTACAAAAATATCACTAGTATTAAGCTCTTTTTGTGCTGTTAACTTCTAACAAAATTACTATAATTCTGCTACAATACTGGAAATGAATCCTGAAGAAAATAAAGAAGTAAGGAATGAAATCAAGACCCTTCGTACGTACAAAGGGGACATCGAAGATGCTATATCAGAAAATAAAACCTCCTCTACTACTATACTTGTTGCAGAACAGGAAAAGAGAGGCTTTGCTCCACTCCCTTCCGAAGAAAGTGGTCAGGTGAAAAATCGAAATAAAATTATTATTATAGGTGGAGGAGTTTTACTTTTTCTTGGTCTATTTATTGTAGGTGGAGTATATTATCTGAAATCCGAAAGTGTAGTAATAATAGAAAGAAAAATAAAAACTCCTATAGGGTTCTCTTTAGAAAAAACCTTGCTGGTAGCAAGTTCAACAAAAGAACAACTTAGAAAACAAATTCTCTCTGAAAAAAACTCGTTTAGTATGCCTAAAAACTCTGTACTTTATATAAATACTGTGGACCCAAATGGCTACTCAACCAGCCCATCAAATTTTCTATCTATTATTACCACCAAGACCCCATCAACACTAGGAAGATCAGTCGGAGACGAGTACATGCTAGGAGCTTATGCTTCTGGAACAAACGAACCATTTATTATTTTTACTACAAACGATTTTCCGACAAGCTATTCGGGAATGCTCAGTTGGGAAAAAACTATGGCGTCTGACGTTGGATGGTTATTTGGAATAAATGAACAGGATATGTCAGCTAAATTTCTAGATGAAGAATCACAAAATAGAGACTTGCGTATATTAAAAAATAACAACGGAAAAATAATTCTACTTTACACAATTGTAGATAAAGATGCGATTATTATCACGAGTAGTCAAAATATATTGAACGCTTTGATAGAAAAATACATCATAAATAAACAGATAAGATAAGACTTGTGACGACTATTTCCCAAGATAGACTGTGATATAATCAGTCTATGTTAGACACAAAACATTTCAAAAAACTCCTAGAAAAAGAGGTGGAACTCCTGGAGAGTGAACTCTCTACTATAGGTCGAAAAAATCCAGACAATCCATCTGATTGGGAAGCTGTAGAAAAAAATAACGATAGAGATACTGCAGAAGACGTTGAAGTAGCTGACAGTATGGAAGAATTCGAAGTGAACAGATCGATACTAACTCAACTTGAAATAAGACTTAATGAAACAAAAAACGCTCTTATAAAGATAGAAAAGGGGAACTATGGGATTTGTGAAAAAGGAGGTGAACCTATTGAGGAAGATAGATTGGAAGCCAACCCTTCAGCAACAACTTGCAAAAAACATATGGGTGAGTAGACTACCAGGTTATGGTAGCTAAGATATTCAGTGCACAGGCAACACTCCTTTCAGCTCAAATAATAGACATAGAGGTAGATTTATCGCGAGGTTTGCATTCATTTTCTATTGTTGGGTTAGCAGACAAATCAGTGGATGAAAGTAAAGACCGTGTCGGTGCCGCTATAAAAAACTCTGGATGGAAATCTCCAAAAAATAAAAACCAGAAAGTGGTAGTTTCTCTTGCCCCAGCAGATGTGAAGAAAGAAGGACCTATTTTTGATCTGCCTATTGCACTTGCTTATCTCATCGCATCAGAAGATATAAAAGCCGATACAAAAAACAAATTGTTTATTGGGGAACTTTCTCTCGACGGAGAACTGCGTCCGATAAAGGGAGCTCTGCCCATCGCTCAAAAAGCTAAAAAGGAGGGTTTTAAGGAAATATTTTTACCTCTAGAAAATGCGCAGGAAGCTTCCAATATCGCTGATATAAAAATATATGGAGCAAAAAGTCTTTTGGAGATAGTTAAACATATAAATACCAAAGAAATTGTAGAAGATAAAAATCCCATACCTCATGTGGAGATGTCGGTTTATAAAAGTAAAAAGAAAAAGAAATTATCTCGAGAAATTGATATTGATTTTGCAGATGTAAAAGGTCAGGAATCTGCTAAGCGAGGTTTGGAGATTGCGGCTAGTGGCGGACATAATATCATAATGTATGGTCCACCTGGTACAGGAAAAACCATGTTGGCCAGAGCATTCACTCATCTACTTCCATCACTATCATTTGACGACCAGCTCGAAGTAACTTCGATATATTCTATTGGAGGAATACTACAGGAAGATCTTATTGAACATCCACCATTTCGTTCACCACACCATACCGCGTCATATGTATCACTCGTCGGTGGAGGAGCCAATTTAAAACCAGGGGAGGTGACTCTTGCACACAAAGGGGTACTTTTCCTAGATGAATTTCCAGAATTTGATAAAAAGGTTTTAGAAAGTCTGAGACAGCCATTAGAGGACAGGGAGGTAACAGTCTCTCGCGCGAAAGGTTCTGTTAAATATCCAGCACATTTTATACTCATCGCCACAATGAATCCCTGTCCTTGTGGAAACTATGGAGTAAAAGGTAAAGAGTGTATTTGCTCTGCCCAAAATATAGAAAAATATAAAAGAAAACTTTCCGGACCAATCATGGACCGTATTGACTTATGGGTCGAGGTTTCAAAAGTCGAGCACACTAAACTGACCGATAGTCGCGACATGCACGAAAGTACAAAAGACAAAAAGTTTCGAGTACAAAAGGCTCGTAAAATGCAGGAGGATAGATATAAAGATCTAAAGTTAAAAATAAAAACAAACGCACAGCTTAGTCCAAAAGATTTGGTAAGACACACCAAACTTTCGGACAAAGTAAAAGAAACTCTTAACATTTCCGCAAAACAACTAGACCTCTCCGCCCGTTCCTACCACCGAATCATAAAACTGGCTCGAACTATCGCCGACATGGAAAGCTCTGTTGAAATATCCGAAGGGCACATTCTCGAAGCCTTACAGTATCGCCCTAAAAGATTCCAAGGAATATAGTTTATTGAACTCATCGATATGTAGTATACTCGGACATATATGTCCGAACACAAAATCATCCTCTCGATTGCTTTTGTGTCAGGTATGGCGATTACCGCTATGGAAATCTCCGCCTCTCGACTTCTAGCCCCATATTTTGGGACTTCACTTTTTGTCTGGACTAATATAATCAGTGTTGTACTTTTGGCACTTTCTATCGGGTATTATTTTGGAGGGAAGATGTCAGAAAAAAATCCCGATCTAAGTTTTTTATTTAGAATCATTTTATCAGCTGGATTATTATGCATATTTTCACCATTACTTATACAGCTACTGTTAATAACATTAGTAGTTGTCTTACCGTCTTCTATCTCTTTATTTATTATTCTAGGATCTCTTTTATTTTCGATTATTTTATTTGGCGTTCCTTTGGTACTTCTTGGGATGACTAGTCCTTTCTTGATTAAAATAGCAACAATTAATGAAGAAAAAGTTGGTGATATCTCTGGAAAAATATTTGCCTTTTCTACTATAGGAAGTCTTTTTGGAACATTTTTACCGACATTTATTTTTATTCCGTTTCTTGGAACAAAAATAACCATAATGTTTTTCTCCGGAATATTGATCGTCTTAGGTAGTTTTGGCTTGAAAAGAAAATGGTTCTTCGTAACCACAGCGGTAATTATTGCTATGCTTTTTTCTCCATTAAAAATACTTGAGCCAGTAGATAAAATACTTGCCGAGAAAGATTCTTTCTACCAATTTATCCAGATAAAAGAAAAAAATGGTATACGTCATCTATCAACCGATGGAGGTTTGGGTATACAATCTATATATAATCCAAAACAAGTAACGACTGGAGAATATTATGATTCATTCATGTTGTTACCATATTTATTTAACAAAAAGGATCCAGTTAATGTTCTTATTATAGGTCTAGCTGGGGGAACTATAGCCAGAGGACTCTATTCTGAATTCGGAACACGAGTCAGAATGGACGGAGTAGAGATTGATCCGAAAATTATAGAGTTATCAAAAAAATATCTTGATTTAGAAAGTATCCCCATAAATATTTACGAAACTGATGGACGTGTTTTTCTACAGTCAAGTTCTAAAAAATACGACGTTATTATAGTTGATGCTTATCAAAACGAATTTCATGTCCCTTGGACAATGACCACGAAAGAATTCTGGCAAACTACTCTACAACATCTGACTGAAAAGGGGATTGTAGCAATTAATGTCATATCCCCCAACAGGAAATCCCTACTGATTGAAGCTATAACTAATACTATTTCTTCTGTCTTAAGTTACACTATCGTAGCTCACCCTGGAGACAATAATAATTTTAATTATTTCGTCATTGGAAGTAAAAACAAAATAGAAACTGCTCTTTTAAAAAATGCTCATAATCTAGAACTAGCAAAGACTGGAGAGAAAATTATAAATAGTGCAGAGATTGTCACGTTCGAACCTCAAGAAAGAATCTTAACTGATGACAAAGCACCAGTCGAATTCCTTACTGACACCACATTTCTAAATTATTTTTAGTAAAAAATTAAAACAACATTCGAAAACGACACGTTAGAACTTTCACAATCTGGATACAGTTCTAGGCGGAAAGGTAAATGGGCAAGGAGACGTACATGTGGTACGTTGACGAGAATATTTGCCTTTCCAACAACGAAATGTGCCAGATTTGGAAGTTCTAACTAGAATGGATTCTTGGCTCCGCGGATTTCAAAGTGTAGATGCGTGCCGGTTATCCCCTTAACGCTACCGGAATGTCCCATTTTACCTATAACTTGTCCTTGCTGTACATGATCACCAACGTTAACTAAAGTTGCGCTTAAATGTCCGTACAGAGTCTGAGTACCATTTCCGTGTTTGAGTACGATATAAGAACCATAACCACCATTCCATCCAGTTGCTCGAGAAATGATTACATCTCCCTCGGCCGAAGCGAGAATGTTTGAACCGTATGCTGAAGCAAGATCAACACCGTTGTGGCCGTGAATACCTTGAGTTTTTATACCGCCTATAATAGGTCGCATGTAATAACCAGCATAAACAGGATAGGAGGGACCAGTTTTACCAACACCACCAGAAGTAGAGCCAGAAATAGTAACCGCTTCACCATCTGGAACAACGATAATATCTCCTATGGCCAATTTATCATCCTTATTTAAATTATTATATTGCAAAATTTCATCTAAATCTCCTTTATGAAGTTTAGCTATACTTTGCAGAGTATCACCAGACTTTACGATATGTTGTATCCCAGAAATAGGGAGAATGACCAGAGTCTGACCGGAAGTTATAGTATTTCCTTTTATATCGTTTGCCCAACGTACAGTATTTACGCTGACACCAAACATTTTGGCTATAGCAGGTAGTGTATCTCCAGAATGAACTACGTAGACACTAATCTGATCTTCGTCTAGTGATTTCATCAATGAAGTAGGTGGAGGTACAGTTTCTGGAGAAAGAGATGTCCCTTCAACAATAGCTAACTCTCCAGTCGAAGTCGCACCTTGACCAGGAGAATTGACTGCCTGAAGTAAAAACATGTTTTGAGAATTTAAAACTACCTCTTCAGCCTGTACCTTTTCTGTACAAAAAATCCAAAGAAAACATGTGGTAGAACCCTTAGCACTTACTGTATTAGGCATAAAAATAGACACAAATAAAACAGGCAAAACCACAGTGTTGCAAAGTAGAAAATTACATATGTTCACCACAGAAAGGCGAGATCCCACGTGACGGCATTTAACAATAAACGCCCTACCCATGCTTTTAAGACCTGTCCAGAACAGTGGATCTTGTAGTAGACCCAAAATAAACTAAATATTAACTTGTATTCAGAAAAACAGAATTGAAATATGGCTCTGCCTAGCCGTATTTGTATATCTAAAGTACGGTACCCACTCATTATATACGCTCAAAATTCGGGGTCAATGAAAGTTATTAACAGGGTATAAAACTAAATATTAAGCAAATTTGACACGTGTTATGATTGTGAAATGGGCTATCTAAAGAAAGTTATTATGCATCCAGTCGGAGTTGTAATTATTTCTATTGTTTTGATAGTTTTAAGTAATTATCCAAGTTTCTTTTTATCCAAATACGGACTCCTGACAAAGGGAAGCTTAGGATTTTTGTATTTTGTGAACCTTAGTGCTCTAATCTTGTTATTTATAGTTCCAATATTAATAATAAAATTTATCCTAAAAAGGCCTTTGGAAGAGTTTGGCTTATCTAGCCCTAAAAACTGGAATGAGGCAGTTAAACTTACAACTTTAGCTACAATAGTTCTTCTTTCGATTCTTTTTTTTATAGCAAAAGATTCTGGTTTTCAAAAATTCTATGCTGTAAAGGAAGGTTTTGGTGTCTTTTTTCTATTAGCTACTCTTGGAAGTGGTATCTACTATGTTGGTGAGGAATTTTTGTTCCGAGGATTTATGTTTTTTGCACTTTCGGAGAGAGTTCACTTTCATAGCTTTTGGATAACAAGCCTTGTTTTCGCTTTACTACATGCAACAAAACCGAGCGGAGAGGTTATTTTTGCTTTTATTTCAAGCTTAATATTTTGTTATCTATCTCAAAAAACAAGATCATTTTTACCGGCATTTGCAGTACATTTTATAATCGCACTTGGTTTTAATCTAATGGTCATGTTTCATTATTAATACTCATATTTAACAATGTTATAATCACAAAGTGAATTATCTAGAATCTCTAAACGAAGGGCAAAAGAGAGCAGTGTTGGCAACAGAAGGGCCGATACTTATTGTTGCTGGAGCTGGAGCTGGAAAAACAAAAACCATAACGCACAGAATACTACATCTTATTGTCTCTGGAATTTCTCCTGATAGGATCCTTGCAATTACTTTCACCAACAAAGCAGCTAGAGAAATGCGAGAAAGAGTTAGGGACTTGATTGAAAAAGACAAAAATCTTGCTCATTTTCGAAAATCAATGCCATTCATGAGTACTTTTCACTCACTTGGTGTACAAATCATCAAAGAAAACTCTGAGCTTCTCAAACTGCCCAGACATTTTAATATTTTTGATACGACTGACTCAAAAAAAGTTTTGAAGAGTGTTTTGCAAGAGTTAGGTGTAGATCCAAAAGAACATTTGGACAAAATTAGACATACGATCTCGAGGGAAAAAGGTAAAGGGAACAGCCTAGGGGAATATCTTGAAATCGGAGCCTTTGACTACAACTCCGAGCTAACGAAAAAAGCTTGGGTAAAATATGAAGAAACTCTTGGGATAGAACATGCTCTAGATTTTGACGATCTTCTTTTAAAAACACTAAAACTTCTACAAAAGTTTCCAGAAATTCTAGAAAAATATCAGGATAAATTCTTGTATATTCACATAGACGAATACCAAGATACAAATAAAGTTCAGAATACGATCGTTGAGTTATTAGCGAAAAAGCATCGAAATATCTGTGTCGTCGGCGACACCGACCAAAATATTTACAGTTGGAGAGGAGCTGAAATAAAAAATATGTTACATTTTGAAAAAACCTATCCAGAAGTAGAAACCATTTTTCTAGAACAAAACTATCGCTCAACAAAAAACATACTGGCCGTTGCTAATGAAATAATTGAGAAAAATAACTTTCGTATACCAAAAAAGCTGTTTACTCAAAACGAAAATGGTGAAAAAATAGCTGTGTTTGAAGCTAGAAACGAAATGGGCGAGGCACATTTTATTGCCTTAAAATCGAAAGAGTTAATATCAAACGGTGTTATAGCCGACAATATAGCTGTTTTATACAGAGCAAATTTCCAATCACGTGTTTTGGAAGACGCTTTTCTGTCATACGGAGTGGCGTATCAGATGGTTGGTACAAAGTTTTTTGAGAGAAAAGAAATAAAAGACTGTGTTAGTTTTATAAAAGCATCGCTTGGATCTAACTCTGAGAACCTCAGTGATTTTAGTCGAATAATAAACATTCCCCCAAGAGGGATTGGAAAAGTTACTCTGGAAAAAATAATGTCTGGGCATGAGAGCGAACTGCCAGAAGGAACTAAAGTAAAGATAAATAATTTTCGTAAAATGCTGGGCGACTTTAAAAGTATCATTTTAAACCAAAGACCATCTGAGGCCTTGAAATATATTATAAAAACTTCTGGTATCGAAAATATGTATAACACTGGGACAGAGGAAGACACTGAGAGACTGGAAAATGTTATGGAACTGGTTACTCTTGGGACTAGATATGATGCATATGTGGGTGAGGAAGGTATTGAGAAATTTCTGACGGACGTAGCTCTAACGTCGGACCAAGACTCACTTGACGAAACAAAAAGTGGAGTAAAGTTGATGACGGTACACGCATCAAAAGGGCTAGAATTTAAATATGTTTTTGTTTGTGGACTGGAAGATGGATTATTTCCACACAGTGGGATGAACAAGGATAGAAAATCTGGTGAGGACGGAGAGGAGGAGAGGCGTCTTTTTTATGTTGCTGTTACTAGAGCGGGTAAAAAACTTTTTTTGACATGGGCCAGAACACGTACTATATTTGGAACAATAGAGATAAATTTGATGTCAGAGTTTATTGAAGATATACCAGAAAAATACACTGAACCCGAGTCTTATTCTGAGAAAACTATACACTCACCACTTTTCAGTATTGATTTTTAAACATTATTAATATGATCAAAACTAAAAAATCTCTTGGTCAGCACTTCTTAAACTCTGAAGAGATAATAAAAGATATTGTTTCCGCTGGAAAGGTGATCCCAACAGACACAGTTCTAGAAATAGGACCTGGGCAAGGGATTTTGACTAAAAAATTACTCTCAACTGGAGCGCATGTTATTAGTGTAGAAAAAGACGACAGGTTGATACCAGAACTCCAAAAAACTTTTGTAAAAGAAATTTCTCTAAAAAATCTTGATCTTATACATGCTGATATTTTAGATATTGGACTGCCTCACATTACACATAGTCAATATAAAGTTGTTGCTAACATTCCTTACTACATCACAGGACAAATCATAAGAATGTTTTTGGAAAGTGATAAACAGCCAACCTCTATGACACTCCTTATACAAAAAGAAGTTGCTGAACGTATAATAGCGAAACCTGCCCACGCAGGTGGGAACGGTAAAGAGAGTTTACTTTCACTTTCTGTCAAAGTTTTTGGAAATCCGAAGTTAGTAAAAATTGTTCCACGTAACGCATTCACACCACAACCAAATGTTGACTCAGCTGTTCTAAACATAGAAAATATATCCAAAAATAACTTCTCAAAGGGGACCCCTTTGCGAATGACGGAGGAGCAGTTTTTTAGATTGATACATGCTGGATTTTCCCACAAACGTAAACAGCTCTTACCCAATCTATCCAGTTTGTATAAAAAAGAAAATTTAGTAAAGGCATTTGATATTTGTGGTATAAATCTAAAAGCTCGTGCCGAGGACATTCCCCTCGATACATGGATAAAACTTTGCAACATACTTTAATCATGATCAGGAAGATTCTAATAAAAATAGAGAGCGTAGAAATGAGCCTAAGCCAATGGATTTATGGATTTATGGGTATATTGTTTGTGCGTTTTATATTTGAATTACTCTCTAGTCCAGCAAGAAAAAATACTATATTGTTTAATCCAATCACTCTTGTGCATTATGGTCTTTTTTGGATTACATTGACATTGGGTCTAATTATTATTGTTGGATTTTTTAGTAAAAATTATTTATCCACTTCAAAAATCGCTCTGTTTGGGCTACCTATAATATGGTTGGCACCGATTTTTGACATCATAATAAGTAGGGGAAACGGATATACACAGTCATATATTTTCGATAACGGATATAAATTAATCTTTGATTTTTTTACTTTCTTTGGTTCAAATCTAAAATGGGGAGCAACTTATGGTATTAGAATTGAAATGTTAATAGTACTTATTGGCGTCGGTTGGTATCTTAGAAAATCTGAAATCCGATGGATAAAAACTTTTGCTGGTATTTTTTCTGTGTATATCTTAGGTTTTATTATGGCTAGTTGGCCTGGAATTTTGTATACGATTTCTCACATTAATGCTGAAATTGGTACACTTCCAGATATATTTAACCCGAACGGAACTCTTCCTCAGATATATAACTTTTTTGGACAGGCAGTCTTTCAATCGACAATATCACACAATACCCTTTACGAGGGAATGTCTTCAGTATCTACTTCAAGATTTTTTGAGCTAGGTTTTGACAAACTTTCATCTCAAATACTGTTTATTGTTTCATGTTTTTTAACAAATTTATTGTTTTGGAAAATCGATAAGAAAAAATTTATTGCCGTTATTAAAAATATCAGGTTAGAACGTATCGGGTCATACCTTGCACTGCTCTTATGTGGAATGGGTTTTGCATATATAAATGGATTAAGTAGTCACTTTGTATGGTCAGACATTTTTGGAGTGGTCTGTTTATTTATTTCGTGGATTAGTCTGTGGATGTATGCAGTGCACGAGAACGACATTGCTGATGTCGCTATAGATGAAATATCCAATAAAGAAAGGCCTCTTATAAAAAGAGATTTGGCAAAAAAAGAGATGCAGGAAACAGGATATATTTGGCTAGTCATAGCTATTTTAGGCGCTTTCTGTGCCGGATTTTACCCGTTTTTTATGAGTTTGGTTTACATTTTTTCCTCACACATATATTCATCTCCGCCATTACGTTTAAGACGGTTTCCTTTAATACCATCGTTCCTTATAGGCGTAGCTTCACTTGCCACAATACTAGCTGGATTTTTCTTTATTTCAGTTGATAAAAATCCAGAAACTTTCCCAATAATTCTGGCTGTAGGAATAGTTGTTATGGTGACACTCGCCATAAACGTAAAAGATATGAAAGACATTGAGGGGGATAGAGTAAATGGAATAATGACTTTACCTGTAATATTTGAAAAGAATGGTCCAAAAGTAGTGGGGCTGTGTTTTGCTTTAAGTTTTTTGCTATTTCCTTTTTTCTTATCTTTTTATTTTCTTTATATCATTTCCATACCAGCAGCAATCATAGGATACAGATTGGTTATAAAAAAACCCTACAGCGAAAAACCTATTTTCATTCTTCGATTCACATTTCTCTTATGTGTTGGGATTGTCTATATAGGAATACTTTGGTTGGTTAACACAATGTTGTTGCAATAAAAAACAAATCGCATGATATAATAGCAAAATGCCTAGCCGTAAAATTCTAACTGTTCTTATCATATGTATCGCTACTATTACATCAACTTGGATTTTACTTCGCATACCAAAAAATACCAGCTCTGGAATTCAGAACTCTGAATCCGTCACTGTAAGTTCATACAGAAACATAACGGCGACAACTAGTGATGATTGGAAAAAAGTTATAATTGACTTTAATGAAAAAAATCAAAATGTCACGACAAATACAAACCTGCCAGAAGTAATAACCTTAACCAGTGCCTTAGCAAAAGACATATTCGCAAGGGCGTTAATGATGGCAAAAGGAGGAGGAGCCCCTAATGAAGAAAATATGAACAAAATGATGCAGTCAATATTATCTTCACCAGAATACTTAAAGAATGGAGGAGCTTTGTATATAGTTTCAAATTTACATGTAACTGATAAAAACGACAAATTTACAGAAGCTAAATACAAAGAAACTTTTGAGAAAAGCCTTTATGAAAGAATGAAACAGGCTGAAGGCAAGGATGACCCTATGGCAATATTAGTGAGAGCATCCGAAGAAAACAACGAGAAAATAATTATGGAAATGGATCCTATAATTAAAGCAAACAAAGACTTTATTAACGACTTATTAAACATGGAGGTACCCATTAGTGTTGTAAAAATACACTTAGATATCCTCAATGCAGCAAGTGACATACTTGCAAACATTGAAGATCTTCGTTTAACTTTTGAGGATCCTGTCAGAAGTCTTCGAGGCTTAAGCCAATACACTCAACATTTAGATAACTTTACGACATCACTTCAAAACATGATCTCATACTTTGAGAAAAATTAGGGCTAATAATTGAGCTTTAAGGAAAAGACTTTTCAACAGAAAGGCTGGTTTTTAAAAGACACATTGGTATATAATGTAGGTGTTATATGTCTTTTTAAAAATACCTTGAAAAGTAATAATTTTATTAAGAAAAACTTGGTTATTGTTGCTTTGTTGTTGTCTTTTCTGGTTCCCCAAAAGAGTCATGCTTATGCTGGAGTTGTAGATGTTGTTATTGACCCAGCCCATATAACAAAATCTGTTATAAATGGAATTCAACTTGCAAAATCATTCGCAATGTTTGCTGCGAACACTCTTGCATGGAGATATGCTAAATCACTTGTTCAAGATATAACTGGTTCAACAGTAAATTGGATAAACTCTGGATTCGAAGGTAATCCAGCATACATAACAGACCCTAGTCAGTTTTTCCTCGATATAGCGGATGATACTGCTGGAGAATTTCTTTCTGGAACAAGGCTAAACGTACTCTGTACGCCTTTTAGAGGACCAGTTAGATTGGCCCTACTTAATAGCTATCTAAGAAATACTAATAATCAACAATATGCCTGTACATTGTCAAAAATACTAAACAATTATGACGCCTTTACAAATGATTTCAGTGTCGGAGGATGGGATGGTTGGTTTGAAGTAACTCAAAGTACTGGTGGTAATCCATACTATGTAGCACTTTCTACACAAAACGAAATGCTAGATAAAGTTGCTTCTGAACAAACTATCTACAAAGAACAGTCAACACAAAGTGGAGGATTTTTGTCAATGGAGAAATGTAGACCTGAAGACACAGTAACAGCTGGAAATCAAGCAGCTATGTCAGCTAAATTTGGAAGATCATTAAATGTTGGGGATTGTACTGGTAAAAAAGAAGTGGTTACACCGGGAAGCGTCATAGCAGACCAACTAAATACTCAACTACCTACGGGAGTACGTTCACTAGAATTAGCTGACTCACTAGGAGAAATAATTAACGCAGCTATATCAATGCTAACCACAAAAATCCTGGGTCCTGGTCAAGGTCTTCGAGGACTGACTGGTCAATTACCTCCAGGGGCTAGTAGCTCGGGATTTCCAGTTCTAGACGTAACTGGTGATAACCCAGTGACTCATTATCTAGGTACATTTTATGAAGATGCCAGAGCGACAGCTATTGACATGGAAGATGGTGATATAACCAGCAGAATAGTAACAAGTGGAGGTGTTAATTATAATACTATCGGAACTTATAAAATCACGTATAGTGTGACCAATTCTAGAGGCAATACTGCGACCGCAGTTAGAACAGTCATAGTAAGACCGTTTCAAGAGCCAGGTGCTGGAACTGGAGAGACTTGTGTAGATGGTATCAAAAATCAAGACGAGACAGGAATTGATACGGGAGGGATTTGTGGAAGTGGGACTATAGCAACTTGTTCCGATGGTATTAGAAATCAAGATGAAACGGGAATTGATGTTGGTGGGATTTGTGGAATTGGAAGTTCTGCACCAGTAATAACCTCGATTAGTCCTACAGGAGTTTTACTTGGAGTGGCAACAACAATGACTATTACTGGTAATAACCTAACATCTAGTGTGCAGTTCACTGATAGTACAGGAAAGGTATTTAATGTAACAGGGACAGTCATAAACGGTGGTACGCAAACTAGAGTATCAGTACCAACAAACCTAGCTCCTAACGTTACAACTCTAAAAGTATTAAATGGTGGATTTGCATCAAACGCAGTATCATTCATCGTAACTGTATCACCGACTTGTGTCGCCGGATCAAATGAAATGTCTTGTGTTGCACCTAACCAAGCTAATCTAGTTTCAGAAGTGATTAAATATTTAATTAGCAAAGGACAAACATTTAACATAAATAACAGTTGTGACTTCTATGAGATAACTAAACGTGTAGCCTGGGCTCTAAGAAGTACAGACGGCGGATTACTGACAAGTCCTGGTTCTGGATGTAACGCAAATTCTGTTGTCATGATAAGTTACATAGATAACTCTCGCGTTAAAATACTATTTTGGGATAACAACGGCTTATTGTTACCAGGTTCTGTCAGATGGGATCCTTTCCCACAAAGTAACGATGGAAGTATTGTTTATATCCCACCAGTCGATCCAGGTGATCCAGCTAATGCTTGTTACTTAGCAAAAACTCCTTGCTAAGGATGAAAAATCTGCCGTACATTCTAACTAATAGTAGAAAATGACATTGAATAAATCCGATTATGTTTAGAAAAATAACCCAACTAAAATCAGTAGGACATAGCGGTAAAAAATATTTCACTCGTGGAGCAATGTCGTTTTTCACTATAGGACTAATACTGGTTATATTTGTGGGAATTTTTAGTCCTGTTGTGAAAATACAAGCACAAGGGATACCAGGACAATCATATACAGACATGGGAACTTGTACAGGTAATAATGGAAATTTTAGTGAACGACTGATGCGTGGTGATTGTCAGCAACTGATAGATCAGGGTATTATTCTTGGAGGAGTGTTCACCCCAGATCCACCTCCACCAGAACCTCCTGCCGCACCAGAACCTCCTAAAACAGACTGTGGTTTTTCTCCATCTACTTGGACAGATTGTTTCGAAAATGTCATCCAAACCATATTCGTAGCTATACTCAAAATGATGAGTTGGATTACTGGAATCGCTGGTTTACTACTAAACTTTGTACTGAAGTACACCATTCTAGATATGAAGGTAAATATAGATGGATTAACGGGTATAAACACTGCTTGGAAAATCCTGCGTGATTTGATGAACATTGCATTTATATTCCTTCTTATATATGAGGGTATAAAAATGATAATAGGACAGAGTAGCACAAATGACGTTAGAAAATTCATCACTGGACTTGTTCTGGCTTCACTTTTGATAAACTTTAGTTTATTTTTTACCAAAGTGATGATAGATGCATCAAACATTGTTACTATAGGATTCTACCAAGCAATCCTTGTTCCACCTCCCGGTTCAACTGTTCCTATCGCAGAATATGGGCTCTCTGATCCAATCGCTAGAGCACTGGGACTAGCCGGTTTGTTTGGTGCAACTGGCGATCCAGGTTTTGCTGGTGGAAACGACATGGGAGGTATACTCATTATGGCTCTTGGATCGGGAATGGTGCTTTTGGTTTCTGCTTTTGTTTTCTTTGCTGTATCTATACTGTTTATTATCCGATATATTGCTCTCATAATTCTGATGATGCTATCTCCGATTGCTTATATGGGTATAGCTTTACCTTTTGTAAGTGGTTATGCCAAAGACTGGTGGAAAGCATTTAATAGTCAGATTATTTTTGGACCAGTCTATATGATTATGACTTGGGTCATACTGACACTTATGTCTAGTCCTGGTTTTGGTATGCAAGGAAGTTTTGTAAAGTTGTTTAACGATCCAACAAAACCAAGCTTTAGTAACATAGGTCTTCTATTTAATTTTGCTTTAATTATTGGACTTCTCATAGCTTCTCTTCTTATCGCCAAAAAGGTTTCTTCCAATGGTTCAAATCATATCGCCAATGCAACAAGCAGACTCTCTGCATTTGCTGGTGGAGTGGTAATAGGTGGCGGTGCAAGACTAATGAGAAACACGGTTGGTAGAGCTGGAGCTGATAGCGCAAACAATGAGGATTTAAAAGAAAGAGCAACGAGAGAAAGATTTGGATTGATAGATAAAACCAAGGGAGCTTGGGCCAAAAGCTCACTCGCTGCAGCTAATAAAGCCGCAACAAGTAGTTTTGACGCTCGTGCAACAAGTAGTTTTGAAGGAGTAGCTAAAGCATCTGGTATGGGTTTTGGAAAAGTTGATGTCAAAAAAGAAAATTTCAAAGCGATTAAAGAAGCTCAAGGAAAAGCTGCTGAAGAAAAAGCAAAACAATATAAACCAACTGATCTTGCTGTCGAACAAGCTAAAGCAAAACTTAATGAAAAAACTGACGAAGGACAGAAGTTTAGAGATGAAGAGGCGGAGAGAAAGAGGGCTCATGATATTTATATAAAATCGGATGACTACAAAAATTCTAATGAGTATGAGAATATTCAAAAATTAGAGGATGATAATAGAAGAGATAAAATCAAAGTTAGAGATGATAAAGTAGATATCAAATATTCGCAACAAAAACTTGATGACCTAAGAATTAAAATGGACGAATATGCGGAAAATACACCAGAAAAAACTCAGATTAGAGATAAGATAGATATTCTACAAAAAGAAACTGCCAGAAAACAGGAGTTGCTAAGAGGACTAGAGAATCTTGTTACAAGTCGAGGGGATACAATAGATGAGTATGAATTCAACATAGTTAACTATATGTCTGAAGAAAAGAAAGCACTCATTGCAACCGCAGGAGGAACAAAGAACGAGAAAGGCCCAGGTGGAGTAGATGTGATAAAAGACCAGGCCGGAAATACTGTTGATAGAAAGGTTAAATCTGCATATGAACAAAGAACAGAAGCTACAGCAAGTAGAATTGAAAACGCTGGACCTATGTGGAGATATGCAGCAAATACTGTTGGAATTGCAGCTAATGTTGTTGGAGTTCCTCTTGTTTCCATTCCAAAAACAAAAGCTGACAGAGATGAATTGGCTAGAAGAGTTAGAAAGGCATCGGCTCCGAAAAACGCAGCCCAGCTCCGAAAAGAAGCTGAGAAACTAGAAAAAAAAGAAAGGGTAGCGAGGGGTGAAAAAGATGAAGATGAGGAAGAAACACCTGAACCAACACCAGCTCCAACACCAACACCAGCTCCAGAAAATCCACCAACAACTTAAAATATATGGATAATCAACAAGAAATACCGGAATACATAAAAAATCTACCAAAACCAGTGCAAGATGTAGTTCTTGATGGCGTTTGGGAGAGTAGAACGACTGAAATTGCCAAAAAATATGCTCTTAATCCAATTCAGACTGACGGTTTAATAAATTCTGTACTTTTTATTTTAATTGGTCTGGATAAACCTGATGATTTTTTGGAGAGAATAATTAACGATCTTGGAATATCAAGTCTTCTTGCTGAGCAAATATTGGAAGATGTAAACAATCGAGTATTTGAGTACGCTATAAAAGAAATTGGTGGTAAAAGTAAATCAGAATTAGCACAAAACATTCCAAGTTCTGTTCCAATTCAATCTAAGACTGTCGAGGGTAGGGTAGAGATAAGACCTGAAAATTTGCCTAGTAAAAACATCACGACCACGCAAGAAAAACCACCAGCACCAAAATACGTACCAACCTACAAACCAACTGCCACAGTTTTAAACGACCCATCTCTACACCATGAACTACCCAAAGTAGCTCCTGAACCATCACGTATAATATACAAACCCAATGCTTCATCTGAACCCATTCAACAACCAATTCCTGTTCCACGTTTCGTTCCAAAACCAGTGACAGATATGTCTGCACAGACAGGAACTCTAACTGTACAAACTAGTAAACCACTAGAAACTGTCGCACTAGCTAAGACCGAACAAAAAGAAAAACCTCCAGAAAGATATACTATCGACCCCTATAGAGAACCAATAGAATAAAATGAAATACCAAGTACCACAATTTATAGATGTGGAGGACAAAATAGTCGGCCCTTTTACTGTAAAACAATTCATTTATGTCGTCGGTGGGGCGGGAATGGCTTTTATTATATACAGATTTCTACCAATATACATATCTGTAATACTCTTAGCTGTGACAATCCCTCTTTCTCTAGCACTAGCTTTTTATAAAGTAAATAACAAACCTTTTATTGACTTTCTTGAGTCAGCTTTTCTCTACTACACAAAAAACAACTTATACATCTGGAAAAAGGAGGAGAAAAAGATTGCGGAGTCGGAAATCAAAGCGACCAGAATGACACAAGTTCATGTTCCAAGACTTTCTGACAGTAAATTAAAAGAGCTTTCGTGGTCGCTCGATATTAATGAAAATCTAAATCCACTTACAGGTGATGACGGAAAGAATACCAAATAATTTCTAATTTCTAGTTCATTAAAACCGTAGTTTTTAGAAATTGAAAATTAGAAATTACTTTATGTTATAATAAAATCATGACTGCATCTTCAAAAGCAACACAGGAGTTCGTTCCAATAAAAGAAGTGCGCGACGGCATTATCGTCTTAAAAAGTGGCTCAATGCGAGCTATCGTTCTAGCCTCTTCATTAAACTTCAGTCTAAAGTCAGAAGACGAGAGAAACGCTATCATATTGCAATTTCAAGATTTTCTTAACTCATTAGACTTTGCAGTACAAATTTCTATAGAGTCCAGACGACTGGATATAAGACCGTACTTAGCCCTTTTAGAGGATCGTTACAAAGAACAGATAAATGAACTGATGAAAATCCAGACCAGAGAATACATAGAGTTCGTCAAAAAATTTACCGAAACGACAAATATCATGACGAAAAGTTTCTTTGTCGTTGTTTCATATGATCCAGCTATAATAAGCATGAAAAGTGGTATGATGAGCGGTTTATTTCAGAAAAAGTCTAATGCACAAGAAACCGCTGATAAAAAAGCTGGGTTCGAAGAAAACAAAACTCAACTAGAACAGCGTGTTTCAGTAGTAGAACAGGGCCTATCTCGATGTGGAATACGTGTGATAAGACTAGGAACAGAAGAGGTTGTAGAATTGTTCTATAAAATATTTAATCCTGGAGATACGGAGAAACCAATAAAAGTTAGTTAAAACAAATTTATGGGAATGTTTGATTTTTTAAAAACAAAAAAAGAAGAATCTCAAATTTCTACTATTCTGCCTCAGACTATTGCTGATTCTTCTACACTAGAACTGAAAGATATTATTGCTCCAAGTGCCCTAAAAGTCTCCCCAAAGGAGGTCAATCTTGGTGAGAAAGTCCTACGAAGTTTCTTTGTTATCTCTTACCCAAGATACCTGTCTGAAAACTGGTTTGCACCAATTATCAATTTAGACAAAGTTTTTGACATTTCCATTTTTATATCACCAATAGAAACGGCTCAGGTTTTGCGTACCTTTCAAAAAAAAGTAGCTGAAGTTCAGAGCCAGATAAACGCCAGGGAAGCCAAAGGTCTTGTGCGAAACCCAATGCTAGACACAGCTTATCAGGACCTAGAGAACCTGCGTGATCGACTACAACAAGCTCAGGAGCGTTTATTTGACGTCGGACTATATGTCACTATATACGGAGAATCGGATGGGGAATTGGACAAAATTGAGTCTGAAATAAAATCCATCCTTGAAGCAAAACTGGTTTATGTAAAACCAGCACTGTTCCAACAGGAACAGGGTTTCAAAACAACAATTCCTCTTGGTACTGATGAATTAAAAGTTTACAGTAAACTTAATTCTTCGCCACTTTCATCTCTGTTTCCTTTTGTCTCTTTTGACCTAACATCAGACAGGGGAATTCTCTATGGAATAAACAGACACAACTCATCTCTCGTTCTTTTTGATAGATTCTCTCTGGAAAACTACAACTCAATTATATTTGCAAAATCTGGTTCAGGAAAATCATACTCAACAAAAATTGAGATTCTTCGTACTCTTATGTTTGATACAGATGTTATTGTTATTGACCCAGAAAAAGAATATGAGTATTTATCAGAAGCCGTCGGAGGAAGATACTTCAACATTTCACTTAACTCTGAACACCACATCAATCCTTTCGAACTCTCTATTCCTGGAGAAGGAGAATCATTCGCTAATGTTTTACGCTCTAACATTATAAATCTGGTTGGGCTTTTCCGTTTGATGATGGGAGGCTTAACCCCAGAGGAAGATGCTATCGTTGACAGGGCAATAACTGAAACATACGCTTTAAAAGACATCACCGTTGATACAAACTTTGAAAATGTAGAGCCACCACTTATGTCTGACTTTGAACTAGTGCTTTCTGGTATGGAGGGAGGAGATTCACTGGCCCAGAGACTGACAAAATACACTAGAGGTACTTGGGCAGGATTTATAAACAGGCCTAGTAATATAGACATAAACAAGAAATTTGTGGTTTTTTCACTGCGAGATATGGAGGACGAACTCAAGCCTATAGCTATGTACATCATTATGCACTTTATGTGGAATATGATTAGGAAAAAACTAAAAAAGCGCCTCTTAGTCATTGATGAAGCGTGGTGGATGATGAAGTCGGAAGACACAGCATCTTTCCTACTCTCTCTTGCAAAACGCGGAAGAAAATATTATCTAGGACTTGCAACTATCACTCAGGACGTGGATGATTTTATGAAATCCCCATATGGGGTGCCGATTATTACGAACTCTTCTATACAGATTTTACTAAAACAATCTCCGAGCTCAATAGATAAACTACAACAAACATTTAACCTGACAGATGAGGAAAAATATCTTCTTCTTGAATCAGATGTGGGAGAAGGAATATTCTTTGCTGGACTAAAGCATGTGGCAATAAAAATTATTGCTTCTTATACAGAGGACCAGATTATAACTTCTGATCCATCACAGATTTTGGCTATAAAAAAAGCTAAAGCGGATTTGATGTAAATCGTGTTAAAATAAAAGTTATGGGAGACGACGCTAAAATAAAAGACACCACACTATTCCTCATGATTGCCGTGGCACTGTCTTTTGATTTTTTACAAGCACTTATTGGTTGGATTCCAATAGTAGGCAATATTATGTCTGACCTTATGAGTGTTTTTATCTGTTTAACTTTTGTTTTTTGGTTTATGATGGTTGGGATAAAGATTAGCCAAAAAAGAATTATGGCTTTGGTTGGTGGAGGAGCGGTTGAAATAATTCCTTTTATAAATATACTACCTGCTTGGACTGCCGTGGTCGTTTATATTGTGGGCACAACAAGAATCAAAGAACTTACTGCCGAACATCCAAAACTAGCCAGAGGTGCAATGGCTGCTGGGGGTAAAATAAAAAGTATGGCTAAAGGCAAAACGGAAGAGACCGAATCAGAGACTGCGGAAGTAGTTGCTTAATGTGCATAAATATATAGTGAAAAGTAGGTGCTATGGTACAATTAGGCTAATGAGAATTTCTATTTTTTCATTGTTAATTCTATGCTTACTCTTCTTCTTTAGTTTTGACGTAAACGTACGAGCCGAAGACACGGTAATGGCTAAAGACAAGATAAATGTCGAGTTAATCCCAGCAATCCCTAAAGCACATGAAATTGTCACTGCTTTTCTAACAAGCTTTATGACGAACATAAATGCAGCTGATATCACTTGGAAAATAGATGGTAAAACTCAAAAAACTGGGACTGGTGAGACAAAATTTCAATTTACTTTGAGTAGTATAAATACAACCACCAATCTGGAAGTTACAGTCATCACAGCAGAAGGTGAAACTGTAGTAAGTGAGTATAGTATAAAACCTGCTGATATTGACTTGATTTGGCAAGCAAAAAGTTTTGTCCCACCTTTTTATAAGGGTAAGGCTATTTTTAGTCATCAAAACGAGATTACTTTCGTAGCCGTACCACACATTGCTTCTGGTAGTGGAGAAATCCCCGCAAAAAATCTAATCTATAAATGGTCAAAAGACGGCAGAGTGTTAGAAAGTGATTCTGGGTACGGAAAAAACACATTGACTATGACTGGACCGATCATATCTCGACCATTCACTATATATGTAGAAGTAACAACACTAAATACACCGGACAAAGGTTTTTCTTTTACAAATATAACTCCAGCCTTACCGTCCATCGTTTTTTACAAAAAAGATCCACTTTATGGAATTGAATTTCAAAAAGCTTTAAGTGGTATTATAGATATGGGCAATCTAAGTGAGATGGTTATTATTGCAGAACCTTTTTTCTACGGGACTACAAATGCTGGGGCATCTGAGTTAACATATAAATGGACTGTTAATGGAACAGTTGTAAACAGTGATCCGCGACAAACAGTGCAAGTCTTTAGAGTAAAAGAAGGGACTTATGGAACTTCAAACATTTCTCTATCGATTGAAAATAGCCTTAAAATATTTCAGTATGTTTCGAGTAATTTTAAATTAAAGTTTGGAAAATCAACAACAGAAAATGTAGCTTTTTGATAATATACGACTAAACCATGCAAACTCTATTTACAACAACAGCCCGTCTAACTCTAGGTCTCCTCATATGTCTTTGTCTGTTTACTACTGTATATGCCACGGATTATGCTGTTTTAGTTAACCTTCCAGGGGTTGGAGCAACAACAAATTTAACCTCATATGTTCCTGCAATTTTTAAACTCTCCATGGGTATAGCGGCAGCTATGGCTTTTGCTGTACTTACATTTGGTGGAATCGTATATGCAACGTCAGATGCTATTTCAGGAAAAGATGACGGCAAAAGATATATGGAAAATGCGATTTGGGGACTACTTCTAGTTATTGGGGCTTATGCTATTTTGTGGACAATAAATCCACAAATTCTTTCTTTTGAACTAACACTTAAAGCACCAGAAATCAAAGCAGGAGCTTCAAATGTCTCCGACCAAGGAACACCATTAGATGCAGATCAACTAGGTGATGATGCTCGTATAAGATCCTACTTATCAACAAACGGTGTTTCTGTTAACAGTCCCGCTTGTACAGCAGGAAATACTATTGGATGTACTAATGTAAATGCACTCCCTCCTAATGCACAGGCAGCACTTATATACATAAAGGCGAATTGTTCCTGTTCTGTAGTAATAACGGGTGGAACAGAAGGTGGACATAAATCACACGGACCCAACCTAGCAGTAGTTGATTTGAGAGCTGATGTTAATTTAAATAAATATATTAATGGAGATGCTAACACACCACCAAACAACACCACTATTCAAAAGAACGTTAATGGTGCTAATGTACAATTTACATTTGAAACTACTGGTGGTGGTACGGGAGGTACATCATCAGGGCCACATTGGCACACAGTAATAAACTAATATGTCGAAAAAAACTATTATTATAATATCTACAGTACTCGGTCTTCTTTTGATATTTCTAGTTGTTTACTTTTTATTCTTTCAAAGTGGTCCAAGCACTCCTGGCGGAATAATTTCTGGATTCAAAAGTTTCTTTCCTTTTGGTGGTGATAACCTGCCTCCACCGACCCCCACATCAGAACCAACACCCACACCTACTCCAACCCATACTCCAAACACAGACTTTACCCAAAAGCTACGCAAACTCTCTACGAACCCCGTGGCTGGGGCTGGGATAGTGGACACCAAAGCCGGAAGTGTTGTTCGTTATATAGAAAAAGCAACTGGACATATATTTGAAATTGAACTTTTTTCTCCAAAACAAGGTCGTATTTCGAATACCACTATACCAGTAGTGTACAACGCTATATGGGGCAACAAGAACAACTCCCTAGTTTCGCAATACTTAAAAGATGACAATCGAACAATAGATACTTATTCATTAGCAATAAAAGAACTCTCCACAACAACTGAAAACATTGTTTCCGGAGTAGCCCTACCTCTAAATGTAAATCAGGTAAGTGCTTTAGGTGACAGCATTTTCTACCTAGAGCAACTAAAAGACTCTTCCGCAGGGTATATTTCAAAATTTGATGGAAGTTCAAAAAAACAAATATGGAATTCGCCACTCTCGGAATTATTATCTCAGTATGTAAATACGAAAATAATAGCCCTAACCACTAAACCCCTATCAGATGTAGCGGGATATCTATATTTTGTAGACGCAACAACCGGACAAGTGAAAAAAATCTTGGGGGATATACTTGGCTTAGCCACTCTGGTAAACGGCTCTGCTTCGCAAGTACTTTATTTAAATCAAGAAAATTCTATTAGCTTAAACCTGTTCAATTCCAAAGATAACTCTAGAACAAACATCTCCCCGACAACATTTCCAGAAAAATGTGTCTGGAGCAAAAAAGACGAGTCGATTGTTTACTGTGCTGTACCGAAAGGAAGTCTTAATGGCGAGAGTCTGACAAATTGGTATAAAGGATTTATTTTATACAGTGACGATATTTGGAAATATGATCTAAAAAATAACACTTCGAATATTATAGAAGATTTAAATAGTGACTCTGGAGAAAATATTGATGTTATAAAACCAATACTATCCGAAAATGAACAATATCTGGTGTTTATGAATAAGTTAGATAATTTTTTATGGAGCTTGGACTTAACTAAGTAGTTATTACATCACTATCGCAGATTTATGATACTTCTTTCGTATATATATCTCCTGACCAATGGCGAAAACATTGCTTGTGATTAAGTATAGAGCAACGGCAGATGAGATGGTGTAAGCAATGAAAGCCATAAGAATAGGGAAAAAGTATTTCATCTGCATTGACATAGCTTTTGCTATATCACTTTGGGTGTCTCCAGGGGAACTCTGTGGTGTAGAGAAGCTTATCTGAAAATATGATGTTACACCTGCAATAACAGCTAAAAATAAACTTTTTTCGGCGATATCAATCAACCCCAAAAACATCATATTTGGCGGAACTGGAGAGCTGATAAATGAATATAATAAAGTACTGTCTATATTAGGAAGTCCTGATTTCAAAAAAACTTGGTATAAACCAATGAGGAGTGGGAGTTGAATAATGAGTATAATTAAACCAGAAAATGGGTTTATATTGTTTTCTTTGTAGTACTCCATCGTCTTTTTCGTCTGCTCCTCCTTACTATCTTTATGTTTTTCTTTTATTTGTTGTAGATCTTTCTCTATACTTTTCATTTGAAGTTGAGCTTTTGACGCTTTAATAGACAGAGGTAACATTATTATTTTCACCACTATAGTGAAAATAATAATGATGATTCCAGCATCAAAAAAAGGGAGTAGCCCAACAAGAGCTATAAGGCCATTGTATAGAGGTTTAGATATAATTGTGTGAAAAATTGAAGACATTTGACTATTCTAACACACCAGACTCTGAAAGTAAGCTTTTGACTTCTTTTTCAAGATCCAAAAATTTTGGTGGTTTATTGCTTTTTTTGAAAGAGAAAAAGCAGATAAACCCAGGTTTTATTATACTCAAATATTGACTAACTATAGAGTAACCTCTCCTGCGATATTTATTCCTATCAACCGCCTTTTTGGAAACCTTTTTGGAAACCGAGAAAGAAAACTTGCTGTCTTTTGAGATTGGAGAGGTACTATCTTTTATAACATACATTAAAAGGTGAGGGGAGTTATATCTTTTTCCTTTAGAAAGGATATTTCCAAATTCCTTCCTTGATATTCTCCTTTTTCTTGGAAGCATATTATCTAGACTGTGCTCAGTTTAGCCCGGCCTTTTCTTCGGCGTCTAAGTAGAGTGTTTCTTCCAGTCTTTGATGAGCTACGAACAAGAAAGCCGTGAGATTTAGCTCTTTTTCTTTTTTTTGGTTGATATGTTTGAGACATGATGAATAGAGATTTGTACCATAATTACTGTTAACAACTTATACACATATTATTAACATATCCACGACTTTTTAACAAGTACTTTATTTTTTAGTTTTCTATATAATGGTACCCATGATAGAAAATAAGAAACTCTGGGATAGTGTTTTAGTTGAGATGGAATTAAATCTTTCTAAACCCAACTTCAACACATGGTTTAAAGACACTCACATAATCAAACATGAAGATGGCACTATCTATCTTGGAGTTCCAAACACTTTTGTTCAAGACTGGCTCGGAAGTAAGTTCCATAACTCAATACTAAAAGCACTACGTGGTATTTCTCAAAACGTTCAATCTCTACAATATGTAATTTCAAAAGATGAGGTGAAGGAAAAACAGACACAGGACAAACCAATTCAACAAACAAAAGAGCTACCAATCCAAGATACTTATATAAACAAGGAAGATAACCTCAATCCTCGCTATACTTTTGAGAATTTTGTTGTGGGACCGTTCAATGAATTCGCTAATGCAGCCTCTCAAGCAATCATTAAAAAACCTGGGATCGTATATAATCCTCTTTTTATCTATGGTGGAACCGGTCACGGAAAAACACACCTGATCCAAGCTATTGGAAATCATTTAAAAAATTCGAGTAATAAAAAAGTCTTTTATACTACTTCAGAAAAGTTTTTTCAGGAGTATGTAAATGCACTTCAACTAAACAAGCCAAACTTTTTTAAAGAAAAATACAGAAAATACGATGTTCTTATTATGGATGACATCCAGTTTTTCTCTGGGAAAATGCAAGCACAGGAACAACTATTTCATTTATTCAACCATTTATATGAAAACAATAAACAAATCATATTTTCGTCAGATAAACACCCCGGTCTCATCCAAGATCTAGAGGAAAGAATGAAATCGAGATTTAGTGCTGGTATGGTTGTGGACATACCCACACCAGATAACGAGTCCAGAGTTGCTATTATCAAGTCAAAATCAAGTAATACAGCTTATCCATTCTCAAAAGAAGTTGTGGAGTATCTAGCTTATTCCATTGTTGGAAATATAAGAGAACTTGAGGGTATTATCAACTCTATTACATGTCAGTCCGAACTTAAAGGACGGGAATTGTCACTATCTGAGGTCAAAAATTTTGTAAAAAACAACACAAAACCCAAAAAATTAGCCTCTACTAAAGAAGTAGTAAAAACTGTGGCTGAATTCTATAACATAGAAGAGCAACTTATTTATGATAAAACTCGTAAAAAAGAAGTTATTAAACCCAGACAGATAATAATGTATATCCTACGTGAAGACTTTAACATCTCGTATCCTGCTATAGGAGAGAAGCTTGGTGGGAGAGACCACACAACAGTCATGCATTCGTGTGAAAAGATAAAAAATGATATGAAGGGTGATGATATGCTTATACAAGAAATAAATCAACTTCGATCTATTTTTGTGTAAAACATTGTTTATATTATGTTGATAAGATATTTATAATATATTAATAAATAAAGGATAGAGTGTGGACGACTTGTTTATTTATTTAAATAGTATTAGGTTATACACATAGATAACTAATTTATACATGTAGGTATTTTAAAAAAATGGCTTATAATATAGATATATTATAAATATCCACAATTACACACCTATAGTAATAATTAGATCTTAAAAAAACAAAAAATATTATGAATATAGAATGTATTAAAGAAAAATTAGTTTACGCTATATCTAAAGCGGAAAGAATTACTGGTAAAAATATAACCCTACCAGTTTTAAGTTGTGTTTTATTAGAAGCTAATAATTCTTTATTAACTATTAAAGCAACAAATCTTGATATTGGTATAGAGATCACTCTTCCTGTAAAAGTTATTAAACCAGGTGTTGTAGCTGTTCCTGGGTCAATTTTATATAATTTTATTTCTAATATAACAAATGATAAAAATATTATATTGGAAGTTGTTGGTGGAAATTTAAAAATACAAACAAAACATTCAGAGTCTATTATAAAAACTTTTCCTATTGATGATTTTCCAAATATTCCAAAAGTTTTAAATAATACACCTTTTACATTTAATATACCAAGTTTAATAAAAGGCTTTAAGTCGGTGATGTATAGTTCATCCGTTTCTACAATAAGACCAGTTTTATCTAGTGTACTAGTTGCTTCAGATGGTGATAGTATAAATTTTGTTGCGACAGATTCATTTAGGTTATCAGAAAAAAGAATCGGAGTAAAAAAACCAAAAGAGTTTAATCAAATACTCATTCCATTTAAAAACATTCCTGAAATAATTAGAACGTTAGAAGATATTAAAGAAGATGTTAGTGTTTGTTTAAATGATAATCAAATATCTTTCTCACACAATGATATCTACATAACATCACGCGTTATTGATGGTGTTTTTCCTGATTATAAACAAATTATTCCAAAGGAAACAAAAACTGAAGTTATTGTTTTAAAGCAAGATTTTATTAGTTCACTTAAAATATCCAATATTTTTTCTGATAAATTTAGTCAGGTGGTGTTTAATATATCACCAAAAAACAAGACATTTAAAATAACCACCAAAAACATGGATATTGGAGAGAATATTAATACTCTAGACGCTGTTATAAAAGGGGATGAGATTAATATAAGTTTTAACTATAAATACATAATAGATTGTTTCCAATCGATTGATTCAGACAGTATCTCATTGTCTTTTTCTGATGTCAGTAAGCCCATGGTTATTAGGGGTGTGGGGGATAAAAGTTTTTTGTATCTTGTCATGCCTATGAATAAATAATCCGGAATAAATAGTATGTTTAATATTCAAAAATATTTAGAAAAATTTTCTAAAAACATACAATCTTCTGAAATTTATAAAAATCAAATATTAGATATAATAAACGACAATACAGGGTTAAAATTATCGGGTGCTGATATAGAAATAAAAAACTATATTGTTTATATTAAATCTGGAGTAGCTGTAAAAAATAAAATATTTATTAGTAAAAATAAAATATTAGAATATATAGAAAAGTTAATGCCTATAAAAATAGTAGATATTAAATAGAAATATTATTACTGCAAAATACCTTGAGATCGAGCCCATATTTGTACAGGGTATTCCCAGCGCTCGAATTGGGGGTCGTCTAGTGGATTAGTTGGAGGTGGTCCTCTAGGGTCATCTTTGTTTAACCAGTATAGTATTGAGTGTACACCACCAGAAAGAAGCTCAATTACTCCTTTGTACGGTATGTTCGGATCAATGACGGGGTTTTGTATAACATTTGATATTCCACCTTGCCATTTTCCTCTAAGTACTGGTTTTAAGTCATAAGAGTCTTCTTTTTGCGGATTATTAAGAGTTTCGTTAGGTACTGTTTTTAAGACTTCATCCATAAAAGCTCTCCACATTGGAGCCACAATAAGACCAGACACCTTCTTGGCCATAGGGGTGTTATCGTTATTACCAGCCCACGTACCAACGACTACACTTGGTGTATAACCTACAATCCATGCATCTTTATAGTTGTTTGTGGTACCAGTTTTTACTGCCACAGCACGATCAGGGAAGTAAATCACAGAGTTCGACCCATAAAGTGGTGTACGAGCGACATTATCAGATAATATATCTGATATTTTTCTTGCTACCTCTTGATCTAATACCTGGGTTGGTCTTAGGTTTATTTCTTCTAAAACATTTCCCTTATTATCTTCCACTTTTACAATACCAGTATAAGGATTTCTTATTCCTTCAGTTGCGAATACACCATAGGCAGAGGTCATATCTAAGAGAGAAACCTCTCCGCCACCAAGGACTAATGTAAGTCCATACGCATTTGCATCACCTAGACTTTTTATTCCCATATTTGTAGCTAGTTCTATGGAATCTTTTATTCCGGCGAGGTATAGAACTTTAACTGAAGGGATGTTGATAGATTGAGCTAAAGCCTCACGTAAAGTCATTGGTCCACGAAACTTATCGTCATAGTTTCCTGGCGCGTAGCATTTGTCATCAGTAGTCATGTCTTCTTTCGGACACTTAGTAGAAAATTGTGTCTGTAGGTCAAACAGAACTGTATCTGGTGTGTATCCTTTTATAAATGCTTCGGCGTACACAAATGGTTTAAAAGTAGATCCTGGTTGTCTGTGTGCTGTTGTGACATTAAAGTTCCCATCTATTTTGGTGTCAAAATAATCCCTTGAGCCGACCATAGTCAATATACCACCAGTTTTTGGATCTATAGCTACAAAAGCATCATTTGATCCATTAAAGTTTTTCTCATTTGACTCGGCGTACTGTTTTGCGACAGCTTCGGCTTTTGCCTGAAGTTCGTAGTTTAATGTTGTTGTTACACGTAGTCCTCCTTGTTCAAGTACATCTAAACCATACTTTTGTTCTAGGTAGTCTTTTACAAACATTACAAAATGAGGGGCTTTTATATTACCACTGGATTTTGGTAGAAAATTAACAACTTCTTTTTTTGCATTTTCATATTCATCTATTGTTATTTTTTTGTCGTTAAACATTTCTCTTAAAACTACATTTTTTCTATTATCTAAATCGTTTTTATGTGTTCCGTATGGTGAATAGTATGTTGGTGCTTGAGGCAGAGAAGCTAAATAAGCCGCTTCAGCTAAAGTTACTTCACTTGCGGTTTTACCAAAGAATGCCTGACTGGCTTCTTCTACCCCATAAATACTTCCGCCGTATGGATTTTCATTAAGATACATATTGAGAATCTGATCTTTATTGAGAATTTTTTCTAATTTTAAAGCTAGAGCTATTTCTTTTAGTTTTCTTGTTATAGTTTTGTCTCCGATTAATATTGAATTTTTAATAACTTGTTGAGTTATAGTAGATCCTCCTTGGGAATATTGTCCTGTAAGCGCATTGACAAAAAGAGCACGAAGAAAAGATGTCGGCTTAAATCCTTTATGGGTATAGAAGTCTTTGTCTTCTATAGAAATAGTTGCTTCTTTTAAATATTGAGATATGTTTTCAAGTGGAACGATTGTTCTTTTTGTGTTCTGGTAGATATCATAAAGGAGAATTTTTCCAGTGTTATCATATATTTTTGTTGACTGTGCTATTTTTCTTTCCTCTATTGTTTCAAGGGCAGGGATTTTAAAAGTAGATATCCATATAAGTAAAATACCGGTAGCTAAAATACCACAAGATAGCAGAAAAACGATTAAATTACGTAATTTATGACGCACTAAAACACGTTTTTTCATCTTTCGTATTTTACCACATATATGATAAAGTAATAATATGTTTGGTCTCAATAAAGAAGCAAATATAGACACAGATTCGCATAAAATAGATGAACTTCTGGCTCGAGGAACAGAAGAAATTTTTATAAAAGAGCATCTTCGTGAAGCTCTTCTTTCAGGAAAACAACTACGCGTTAAATTGGGAATAGACCCTACTGGACCAGCTATTCACTTAGGTAGGGCTATTCCATTACGAAAACTAAAAGCATTTCAAGACCTTGGGCATAAAGTTGTTCTTATTGTGGGTGATTTTACTGCCAAAATTGCTGATCCTTCAGATAAATTGGAAAAAAGACCGATGCTCACGGATGAGCAAATTAAAGAAAATCTTAAGGATTATTTAAAACAGATCGGCAAGGTTATTGATTTATCCAAAACTGAAATTCATTATAATTCTGAATGGCAAAACAAAATGAATTCTTTAGAACTTAGCGAACTTCTAGAGTGTTTTAGTGTTCAGCAAATGACTAGAAGAAGAAATTTCAAAGAAAGGTTAGAACAAGGACAAGATATTTCTGTGGTTGAACTTATTTATCCAGCACTTCAAGGGTACGACAGTGTAAAAGTGAAGGCTGATGTAGAAATTGGAGGTTTTGATCAGTTGTTTAATTTGAAAGCAGGCCGGACAGTCCAAAAAAAATACGGACAAAAGGAACAAGATATTATGACCCTCTCTATGCTTTTGGGCACAGATGGAAGAAAAATGTCTTCCTCGTGGGGGAATGTGATTTCTCTCCTCGATAGTTCGGATGACATGTTTGGAAAGATTATGTCTATTCAAGATAATCTTATTATCCAGTATTTTACTTTGTGTACAGATATAACAGCTGAGGAAATTTCGAGTATTGAAAACGAATTATCATCTGGGACAAATCCAAAAAACATAAAATTAAGATTAGCTAGAGAAATAGTAAAAATATATCACGGAGAAGAAAAGGCACAGGAAGCGGAGGAGAATTTTGAAAACACTTTTGTAAAAGGTGGGGTACCAGAGGATATTGTAGAGGTTACTGTTGCAAGTGAGGTAAAACTAATTGATGTTTTAATAGCAGAGCAGATAGTGGTTTCTAAGTCAGAGTTTAGAAGGCTTGTTTCTGAAGGAGCAATAACTAACATGGGGACAAGTGAGAAGGTGATTGACTCTGAAACAAAAGTTTTCTCTGGAGTCTACAAAATAGGTAAGAGGCGTTTTATAAAAATTAATGTCCTGTAACAAATAAACACCGCGTATGCGGTGTTTATTTGTTACCAGAGATCTATATCGTCGAAACTGTCTTCGGGAAGAACCTCTTCCTCCTCCTCAGCAAGGGTATCGAGCGAGTCATCTTCTACAGGAAGTTTTTTCCCCTTTTTTTTGCCGGGGACCAATTCATCATCCAAATCTTCGACATCTTCTTCTATCACACTTTCATCTTTTTCTTCCAAATCATCCATAATTTTTTTAAAGAATATCTTATAAATTTTTATAAAAATCTTCTCCTTATAGATTTTCCATATTTGTACCAGATTGTGGGTTTTTTGCAAATACCTAAATCTAGGTATTATGTGGATAACTAAATTTTAGCCTACTCGTTGTGTTTCACTCTATTTTTATGTAGAGTACTGTTATGTTTATAGATGAATTAACTCTTAATATTTGGTCAGGGAAAGGTGGAGATGGCGTTGTTAGTTGGATGCATGAAAAGGGTATTGATCATGCTGGACCAGGTGGGGGTGATGGTGGTAGAGGGGGGAACGTCTATCTTAAGGGTGTTCATGATATAGGGAAGCTTTCTGAATACAAATTTATAAAAGATTTTAAAGCAGAAAACGGTGGAAATGGTATGGGTAATTGTATGCACGGCAAGTCAGGGAAAGATTTAACTATTGAGTTGCCGATAGGTAGTGTGGTGAAAAATTCTGAGACTGGAGAAGAAGTAGAAATTTTAAACATAGAGCCAATATTTTTTCTGAAAGGTGGTAATGGTGGATATGGAAATGAGCATTTTAAAGGGTCAAAAAATATTCGACCAAAAGAAGCAACTCCCGGAAAATCAGGAATTGGTGGGGAGTTTTTTATTGAACTAAAACTCGTTGTTGATCTTGGATTGATTGGTCTTCCAAATGCAGGAAAATCAAGTTTATTAAATAGTGTAACGGCCGCGAAAGCAAAAGTTGGTAGTTATCAGTTCACAACATTACATCCAAACCTCGGTGAGTTATACGGTTTTATTATTGCCGATATTCCTGGTCTTATCCTAGGTGCTGGAGAAGGGAAGGGACTTGGACACAAATTTCTCAGACATGTCTCTCGAACAAAAATGCTTTTACATTGCATATCATGTGAATATGATAATCCAAAAGAGATTTATGATATTGTTAGAAATGAGATTAAAAAGTACGATCCTAATCTTTTGAATAAACCAGAGATTATTTTATTTACAAAAACAGATCTTGTGGATTCCGAAACATTAGAATCTCGAAAGAATTTATTTAAAAAGAGTCACGAACACATTTTGAGCCTATCTATTATTAACGATAAATCTATAAAAAATCTAAGTGATACGTTGGTAAAGATACTTCGAAACTTGTAATATATTTACATAATCATGGATAAATATAAGCTGACAGTTGGGCTGGAGATACACGCAGAACTTAAAACTAAGAGTAAGATGTTTTGTGGTTGTAAAAACTTGCCTGAGGAGAAGAGACCGAATATCAATACATGTCCAATATGTTTAGGACATCCAGGTACACTTCCAGTTATCAATAAAGAAGCGGTGAGGAAAGTTTTGCTTGTTGGAGTGGCCGTCGAGGGTAAAATAGCTGATTTTACAGAATTTGACCGTAAAAACTACTTTTATCCTGACATCCCAAAGGGATATCAAATTAGTCAGTACAAGTATCCATTGGTCACAGAAGGTAGTATATCTGGGGTTAAATTGACTCGTATTCATTTAGAAGAGGACACTGCTCGTTCCACACACGATACTCCTGAAGTAAGCCTAGTTGATTTTAATCGCGCTGGGGTGCCACTCATGGAACTAGTTACAGATCCAGTTATTCATAGTTCTTTAGAAGCTATGGCTTTTGCTAAAGAATTACAGCTAATACTGCAGTATTTAGGGGTATCAGATGCCAATATGGAGAAGGGTGAAATGCGTGTTGAGGCAAACATATCAGTTTCTGCTAACAGTAGTTTTGGTACCAAAGTAGAAGTAAAAAACATAAACTCTTTTCGTGCTGTTGGAAAGGCAATAGATTTTGAGTTTAAAAGGCAAACAGAGTTGCTTGAGAGGGGAGAGAGGGTTTCTCAAGAGACAAGGGGTTGGGACGAGAATAAAGAAATAACTTTTTCTCAAAGATCAAAAGAGTCTGCCCATGACTACAGGTATTTTCCTGACCCAGATCTTCCAAAACTTATGATTTCTGAAATAGGAGATTTTACTACTGAAAAGTTAAAAGAGTCACTTGTTGAACTTCCAGAGAAAAAAAGAAACAGATTAAAAAAAGATTTCGATTTAAAGGATGAAGATATTGAAACTTACATAAATAACTTCGGGGCAAGGGAGTTCTTTGAGACTGCTCTAGAACAAGGAGTTTTAAAAAAGGATAGTGCTGGTCTTGCTTCAAACTATATAACCTCTGATCTAATAGGTTTTTCAAAATCCTTAGGAGGTGAGTTTACCGTAGGTAAAATAGAAGTCGATAAGTTTACTAAAATGATCACCATGATTACAAATGGGGAACTTTCTTCACGTGGAGCAAAAGATACTTTGAAAATCATGTTTGAAGAAGGTGGTGATCCTGAAACAATAGCAAATAAAAAAGGCCTCATTCAAAAAAGTAATGAGGATGAAATAAAAAAACTTGCTGAGAAAATAATAAAAGAAAATCAAAGTGCTGTAGAAGAATATAAGGGTGGTAAGAGTTCATTACTACAGTTTTTTATTGGCCAAGGGATGAAAGAAACTAAAGGTTCGGTTAATCCAGAGATGCTAAAGAAAATAGTTCTGGAATTGCTACAAAAATAATTTGCTTAAATATAGAAAAACATCCATTGACTTTGGTGTATTTTTATATCATATTCATATTTGATAGTTTATCAAAAACTCAGACCAAAAGTTCTTACTTCATATTTTTGACGCAAAGTTAATTAAAGCTACTCAACACATAGTGTCTAAACACCTTTAATTTAAGGTTTACTATGGATCATGGTGATCCAGTTAGTTTTAGTTAATATGAGTAATACATCATTTATATCCAAGAGGGGATTTAAAGCATTAAAATTTTAATACTGATTTTACTAGTCAAAACATTAGTATAGTTTAATAAACATATATAAAAAGCGAAGTAATGTTTGTTATGGATTATAAATAATTATTAATGAACATTTCTATTGAGATTATTAATTTTTATTCTGATTATATTTAAAAAATTATCAGATCTCGACGTAATATTTAACGATAATTTAGGTCTGCAGTTCAATGTTAATTGTGCAGATGTTCAAGATGTTCCCATGGGTGTGAGCACATCCATAACACAAGGTCGTTTGAAGTAGCTTTGATGGAGAAGAGAACTGGACTTATCTAACGTGAATAATTGAGGTTAATTACCACAACCATAAAATTAATTAATTATGAAAACAACCAGAAGCAAAAAATAAAACAAAAATATCGAAGTTTCACCTTGATAGATTCTAGGAGTCAGGGTTTGTTGATATTGACAACAGATTTTAGTTGTATTCTATTGTTAAGTTGCTAAGGGTCGGAAAATAAGTTTTCTGGACCTCTTTTTCAGTATTTAATATACATCCTGTGCTCGTTTCGATTTTTATAAAGTCCATGATTTTATAAACTCAATAGTTGTTTATAGGATGACGGTTGTATTTGAGGCTGCCTCTTTTCCAGTTTCGAATGGTGAGGGTGTGACAGACAAGATTTTCAAAGTTAGTTTTATTGTTATACATTAACTTCCTATCAGGTTTTACTTTAATAAACATTACTAAATATACTCAATATTATAGTTTTTAAGTAGTTTTTAAAAGGATCAAATGATTATTTGATATTGATAGTAAGTGGTATAGGGATATAATTTAAAATAAAAATAAGACACACTAGGTTGTCTAAAAAATTATTAAGAAAAATAAAAAGAGTTTAAAAACCCTTATTCTAAGGGGTAATTTAAGGAAAATATGCTGTACGAATTAGTTTAAGAGAGAAGTTAGTCTATAGTTTCACTTGTATGGATGACAATTAGTGATAGAATGGTGGTAAGAGATTTGTAGTTATTGGTGTAGACGGTAGTAAGGTAATAGAAAGTTTTTCCATACACGGATATCCGATAAATTGCTTTTTATCAACATATTATTTTAAATTTAGACTTACCTTTAAATACGAAGTATGTTAAGATTGGATATTATGAAAAATAAAAAGAAACATATATCAAAAGAAGAAAGATTTTTTATAGAAAAAATGCTTAAAACAGGCACAAGTCTTTCCTCTATAGCGGAAATACTCGATAGAGGTCTAGCAACCATCAGCGAAGAGGTAAATAGGAATGGTGGTAAGGATAAATATAGCTCCCAGACCTCCCAGGATAGGGCAGATTCACTTCAAGATAGAAAGAAGGAGCATTCTAACAAGCTCTTAAGAAATAAGGCACTAAAGAAATTTGTCGATAAAAATCTATTAGAAGGATTATCTCCTGAAATGATCTCAAATCTATCAAGAAAGAAAAGTAGTCCAGAGTACGTTAGTAGTAAAAGTATAAGGAAGTACCTAAAGGGAAGATTAATATAGATTACTAAACATTACTAAACAATAAATCAACATATTTTTATAAACCTATTTTTATTTGGATTTATTGTGATAATAATCTTAGATCATGGTGAAAGTTCCTATGCACTCAGATACTTTTCTAGGGCTAGTTTTAAAGTCTATATAGCCATAATTTGTTACTGATGTAACCCTATAATCACATTTAATTATTTAACCTAATTCAAACTTGAGTTTTAGTGCTGAAAGAGTGCTAATTTTTTAAAAAAATTAAATCTATATTTTTCAGCAAAATATCGGATTTCTTCCAAAAACTCGTTTGACCGAGAAAGCCTTATTTATCCACAGTATTTAGCTATTATAACCTTCGTTCAGCATATATAATATGTGTAATGGTTTCTGACATTTTTTTTGACAACAAGAAATATATTTCAGTTAAGGATGCATCGACTCTAACTGGCTACTCAAAAGATTACATAGGTCAACTTTGTCGTCACAAAAAGGTTCTATCTAGAAGAATTGGTCGAACATGGTATGTCGAGGAAGAGTCAATAGTTACTTACAAAGACACTCCAACTACTTTCGACTTCTCAAAGAATTTCTACTCTAAAGCAAATTCATCTCCTAAAGAGGAATGTGAGGTTTACCCAATCACAGATTCAACTCTAGTTTCAGCAAAAACCCTAGTTTCTGTAAAAAGTCATTTTTATCCAAAATTCTCACAGTCAGTACAGAAGCTATTATCTAGCGTTGATTTATCAAAAAATATCTCTCCACGATTAGTTTCTTTGGTAGCCAGTGTTTTGATTATTGTTGGGCTAGTAGTTGGTATAGAAAGAGGCTCGAGTCTTTCTGATATCTCAAAACATATTTCAGAAGCTCCACAGGAAATTTATTCTGGAGCAAGTGAGATCGTAAATTTTTACAGCGATGCTCTTACTTCAAAATATATTAAGTTAGGAAATGGAATTATTTCAAGTAGTAAATCTTTCGGTAATAGTGCAACTCTCGCCATAAATAACCCTACACTTTTTGTTAAGCAAACTTTAGAGTCAATTTCTCACAAAGAAAAGGATATTGACTCTTCTGGTTCAAACAAAATTGATGAAGGGTTTTTAGCTTTAGTTTTTTCACCAAAACATAATTTTGTAGAGAATGTTAGTCTGATCACTTACAGTGGAGTTAATAGTTGGTTCTATGATTCGGTCTACACTCCTTTCACTAAATTATTTAATTTCAAACCAGAAATAATAAACACAGTTTATTTAGTTAAAGGTTCACAAGGTACAACAACTAAAGAGACTGCAACAAATGCCCCAGTAGTTGCGACTAACGTAGTTAATAACAATAAAGTCATTGAACGAATTATTGAGAAAGTCGCACCAAGTGGTATCACATCCGAATATATTGATCAACGATTGCAAGAGTTAGATAACAAAATCCAGTCACAATTCTCTAGTTTATCGACGGGTACAGGTGGAAATATCACAAACGTTTACCAGCAGATAGCTCAGAGTCAGAGAATAGATCAACTCTCAGGAACATCAATTAATAACCCAACAATCACAGGAGGTTCAATCTCAAATACATCAATAGATGCCTCATCATTTACAACAAATACTCTCACTGCTACCTCAGCTACCTTAGGCACGACAACAATCACAAACCTAGCTGTGACAAACACTAGTACATCTACATTTGCCGGAGGGGTTGAAATAACTTCAGGTTGTTTCTCAATCAATGGAACTTGTATGGGTACTGGTACTGGTACTTTCACAAACACTATTGCAAACGGAGGAACAGGTAATACATCATTCTCTCCAAATTCCATCGTTACAGTCAATGCGGCTGGTACAGCACTTATTGCAACAACCTCACAACTAACAGTTGGTAGTTTAATTTCAACAACCACAGCTGACTCATACTTCATTGGAAATCTTGGAATAGGAACTTTCTCACCAACAGGACTACTTGATGTTAATGCAAAGTTGGTTGTATCAAACACAGGTTTCGGAACAACAACTGTCAGTGGTCTAAACATTTCAGGTTCTGCTACATCAACATCTAATGTTGGATTTAATATCACAGGTGGATGTTTTGCAATTAACGGAACATGTTTGGGTAACTCCTCACCTTTAACCTTTACATATCCGTTGGTCAATACAGCAAACAATATTACACTAGGCTTTGGAACAACAACATCTAACACTTGGGCTGGAGTACAAACATTTACCTACTCCTCCTCAACTATCTACTCATCATTTGCTACAGCATCAACAACTAACCTCATAGTTTCCGGTTCATCATTCAACAACTTACTAGGTACTGGTCTATCAAACGTAGGTGGA
>JBAQTF010000011.1:0-37207 GCA_049296855.1 Minisyncoccia bacterium
CTGCTGAACTGGTACCCGCTCCGTCTTTCGAGTCTCCCCACGCAAAAATATATTTTTGCTCTTGCCCACAAAATGAGAAACACCCGTTATGGGTGTTTCTCATTTTGTGGGCAAGGGGAGACTCGAACTCCCAATCCGTGAGGAACTAGTTCCTAAGACTAGCGCGTATACCAATTCCGCCACTTGCCCAATAGAAAATACATTAACATAAAATACGAAAATTCGGAATTCTTGTGGTCTCGATAATTTTCTTGTCGTCACTCGAAAATTTCTTTGATCCAAAAGACACTTGTGGCTTCGGATAATTTCAATTCCGTCGAATTGAAATTTCCTTTACCCCAGGACTCGACTGTTTTTTATGCTTAAAAAACATGTCTCCGTCTCGCACATGTATCAGAAAATCTAAAGCAGTTTAGATTTTCCTATCATGTGCGCCCAGTAGGGATCGAACCTACGACCTTATCCTTAAGAGGGATCTGCTCTACCAGCTGAGCTATAGGCGCATAATATTTATAAAATTCCTTTAACTTTTCCTTACTGGTGCCCGAGGTGGGAGTCGAACCCACACGACCTTACGGTCACAAAATTTTAAGTCTTGCGTGTATACCAATTCCACCACTCGGGCAATTCCTAAAATATTTTAGGGAGGCGTAGGGCGGAATCGCACCGCCGTATAAAGATTTTGCAGATCTTTGCCTTACTACTTGGCTACTACGCCTTATTCTTAATTCTACAACAATTTTGGCATAGTAACTAAATTTTTATATCTGTAAGCAGATCTTTGACCTTATAACAATTCGCTACGCTCATGCTACTTTGGCTACCATGCCTTTTATATTAACCTTGGTTTAATAAGTTATCAATTTTTTGTCGGTTTTTTTCACCGGAATCTATCTCAAAATCTAACTGTGGAATTCGTCCAAGTTTTGAGTTTTCTTTGACAAATTCTTTGAATTCACTTCTTTTTCTTTTAGCAAATTCTAAGGCTGTTTTTTCGAAGTGTTCGGGAAAAACCGTAAAGAAGATAGTAGCACGTTTTTCATCCCTTGTTAACAGAACATTCGTAACAGTAATCAGTGAACTATTGTTCCCATTTAATAACAGAAACCTTGCTCCAAGGTCGTGCAATATTTCTTTTATTTTCTCATTTCGCGTGGACATGTTACTTCTCTATAATAATATAACTTTCAATATAATCACCTGGAGCAATTTCCATCTTTGCTTCCACAAGAGAACCGAACTCTTTACCTTCTTTCACTTCTGAAACAGGAGTTTTTTGAATCTGTAATCCACGAATTCTACCCGTGCCAATTTCGACACTTCGTCGTATGATTTTCACATCACTTCCTAATGTGATGAGACCTTTTTCTACTTTACCACCAACTATTTGTTTGTCTTTAACTTTACTGAATATTTTCAGGATTTTTGCATTACCGACCATCTCCTCGACTTTTACTTTAGGTGTACGAACAATCAAGGCCTCTTTCAACCATTCACTCATTTTGTAAATTATTTCGAAAGTCTTGATTTCAACTTCATTTCTTTCGGCTAAATTTTTTGCTGGTGAATCAATTTTTGTGTTAAATCCTATGATTATGGCTTTTTCCTTTCCATTTGCTAGGCGGACGTCGTTCTCAGAGATTGTTCCTATTCCAGAGGAAATGACTTTTGCTGTGATTTTTTCAGTTTCAAGTTTTTTGATTTCAGAAAGTACTGCTTCTAAACTACTACCAGTATCTACTTTAACAATAATAGGAATACTGTTTAGAGATTCACTTTCAGTGTTAGCCAAGGATAATGTTTTTGATTTTGATGCATTTTCTTTTTGTTCTTCTACATAACTCCTGACTTCTTTCTGAGTTTTAAAACTTTTAAAAGTACAACCAACCTGTGGGAGATTGTCCCAGCCGATTATTTTTATTGGACTAGAAAAAGTTGCTCTATCTATCGATTTGCCTAAATAATTTTCCATAATACGTACAGGACTACTTGCAACTCCTGAAGCTACGAACATCCCTTTTTCTAATGTTCCGTTTTTTATAATACATGTTGCAGATATTCCTTTTTTTGTATCAAGATTACTCTCTATCACAACTCCATCAGCATTTACATTTACTTCTCCAGTCAAGCTTTCTAGTTCTGATACTAAAATAATCATATCAAGTAATTCTGAGATTCCTTCTCCAGATTTTGCAGAAACTGCTACAGCTGGTATGTCTCCACCATAACCTTCTATATAAATTTCATTTTCAGCCAAGTTCTGTTTTGTCCGTTCGATATTTGCATCAGGTTTGTCTATTTTATTTATTGCAACAATGTAAGGGATTTTTGCTTGTTTGATAGAAGCTAAAGCTTCCAGAGTTTGAGGTTTGACTCCATCCTCGGCAGAAACAACAAGTATCGCGACATCTGCGACATTTGCTCCACGACTTCGGATACCACGAAAAGCTTCGTGTCCTGGGGTGTCTAGGAAAGTTATTTGATGTTTTTTCCCGTCTTTTGAAGTGTGTTCGACTTCGTAGGCAGAAATGTGTTGAGTAATACCGCCAGATTCGTCCAGTAGTTCAGTATTTTTTCTAATATAAGAAAGTAGGGAAGATTTTCCGTGGTCAATGTGTCCCATTACTACTACCACAGGAGCTTTTTCTGATTTTGTTGTATTTTTTTGCATGGTAGTTAATTAATGAGTTCATAACGGAAGTTACTTTAAAATGTCTTTGGAATTATTGACAACACTTTTTTCTTCCTCAGTTAGTCCAAAGTTACTTTCAAACTTTATGATTGGTTTTGAAAAAACGCTAACTCTATCTCTAGAATATAGGCTTGAAATGACAACTCCATCTCCGTTTGCGTTAATAAAGGCTGTAGAGAAACTTTGTGTTCCGCCAACTCCATCACCTTTGAATGGATTAAAACGAATGGTTTCAACTGCCTGTACGCTACGATTTAGCCTTCTTTCTACGTCTATAAAATGTGAAATTGCCTCTCTCTGGAAATCATTCAATTTTGATAAGTTTTGATGAGCGGAAACAATTGAATCTTCTAATGACTTACCATTTTTCCCGGTTAAGAGTTTTTTCACCCTGATTTCAAGACGTATGATCAATATAATTAATATAACCACAAAACCAACTAGACCGTATGTGATGTATATTGGATCAAAAATCATTTCGCCATTATCGCACATTTTATTGTATTTTGCAAAAAATCCAGTATGATAAAAGAATGGATTTTTTCAATCTATTCAGAAACACAAATAATAAACAAAGACAACGTATATTTTTGGACTATGCGTCAACAACCCCTGTTGATGCTTCTGTTCAAGAAGTCATGAATAATTATGAAACTGGGTTTTTTGCAAATCCATCTGCACTTTATAAAGAAGCACTATCTGCAAAAGAGATATTAAACAATGCTCGGCAAAAAATAGCTGAGGTCTTTAATGTTCAAAAAAAACAAATATTTTTTACAAGTGGTGGAACAGAAGGAAACAATCTTGCACTCCTCGGAGTTTTTGAAGCTTTTAAAACTGATAGTTTTAAGCCACATTTTATAACAACAACAATTGAACATTCATCTGTTCTTGAAGTTTGCAAAGAGATAGAACGTCGCGGTGGAGAAGTAACTTATCTTCCAGTTTCTAGCGAAGGCATAGTAAGTTCAAGAGAAATTTTATCTGCATTAAAAGAAAACACGGTGCTTGTCAGTGTCATGTATGTAAACAACGAGATAGGTACAATTCAGCCAATACGAGAAATCGGAAAAATTCTTCAGGATTGGAAATTAAAAAACAATAAAGAGATTCCATATTTCCATACGGACGCTTGTCAGGCAGTTTTATATAAAGAACTTGATATGCAAAAACTTCGAACTACAATGATGACAATCGACGGAATAAAAATGTATGGCCCAAGGGGTATTGGAGTTCTTGCTATAAAGGGAGACATAAAAATAAATCCTGTGATTTTTGGTGGTGGGCAAGAAAATAACTTACGGAGTGGAACAGAAAATGTTGGAGCGATAGTTGGTTTGGCAAGAGCATTTGAAATTGCAGAAAAATTAAGGGAAAGTGAGTTAGAAAGACTGACAGATATTCGAGATTATACTATCAAGAATATTCTCAAGACTTTCCAAAATGCCACATTGAACGGTTCTAGAGTATTACGTCTACCAAACAATATAAATATCTGTTTTCCTGGTTTAGACGCAGAGTTTGCGGTCATATCACTGGACGTTCTCGGTATTTCAGCTTCGTACTCGTCTTCTTGTAGAAATCTCAAAGAAGATTCCTCTTCATATGTTGTAGAGTCTCTCGGAAAGAGAGATTGTAGTAACTCAAGTCTGAGATTTACTTTGGGCAGAGAAACTCAAAAAGAAGATGTAGACATTTTAATTGATGCTTTAAAGAAAATTATGTTACAATAGTCAAAATGGAAGAACTTAATAAAAATCAAATTGTTTTATTAACATTACTTATTAGTTTTGTTACATCTATTGCCACAGGTATCATGACTTTTACTTTGCTTCAGGAAGCACCTGTTGAAGTAACAAGAACTATAAATCGTATTGTTGAGAAAACTATAGAAACAGTCACTCCTGCAACACCAACTTCCTCTGGAAAAGAAGTAACAACCATAATAGTGAAAGAAGAAGACTCAATAGTAGATTCAATAAATAAAAACGTAAAAAGCATTGTTCGAATAAAAGAACGAGATCCTATTTTGGATTTGACTAATTTTTACGGAATAGGTCTTGTCACCACAAAAGATGGGGTTATTGTTGCTGACAGAAAAACAATATTATCTGGAAATGTTTATACCGCCACTATGAACGACGGGACTGAACTGGTGCTAAATCCTCTTGGTGTTGATAAAAATGCTAGTGTCATCTTGTTTAAAGCAATGGTGCCAGAAAAAACAACTTACACATTCTATCCAGCATCATTTGGAGATATGGAACCAAAGCTTGGACAAACAGTTATTGCCATAGGTGGAGACTCAGTAAATGCTATATCTGTTGGAAGGATTTCTCTTTTTAATATGAAGGACGTAACAGTTGGAACCACAACAACAAAATATCTATCTAGTTTTGAGGCTGATATTTCAAGTACGGACATCGTAGGAGGTACTCCCATGCTGAATCTTTCAGGAGATATTGTCGGTATGAGTCTTTCAGATTCGGTAAAATTGTTTACACCAACCTCTATCATCAAAAAAGAAATTGCTAGTCTTAATGAACAGCCAAAAGATGCAACTGCGTCTCAGTAAATAATATAAAGTAGGGTAAAGACATTTTAGTGTTGACTTGGGTAGATTCCGGAGATATAATGCGTCTAATTATGACGCCACCATTTGGACAATTTACCACAAAAGCAAAGGAAGCTATACGAAAAGCACACGAGTTGGCTATTGAGCGTGGTCAAAACCACGTAAATCCGCTCCATTTACTAACCGCTTTGATACTTCAAGAAGAGAGTATTGTTAGTTCAATTCTCGATAAACTAGAGGTGGACACGATTCTTTTAACTGACTCACTTTTGGAAGGTATAGAAGGCGTTGAGTCAGGTCAAACACTCTCTGCTTCATATCAGATTTATTTAACTCCTGAACTTGCACAAGCAATTGACGAGTCAGGAAAACAAGCGTCTGTAATGAACGATGAATTTGTTTCAACTGAGCATCTTTTCATTGCTTTAATTGAAGTACCAAGTCAGGCAAAAGATTTACTTCATAAATTTAAAATAGATAAAAACTCTGTGTTGCGATGTTTGGAAGAAATCAGAAGTGTAAAAAGTGATAGTCATGAAGCCCCAAAGAAATTTAAATCCCTGGCGAAATATACTAGAAGCCTTACAAAACTAGCATTACAAAATAAACTCGATCCAGTTATTGGTCGTGATGATGAAATCTCTCGAATAATTCAGATTCTTTCTCGCAGAACAAAAAATAATCCAATCTTGATTGGCGAGGCTGGAGTGGGAAAAACAGCAATTGTTGAAGGCCTAGCTATTCGTATGAGTACAGGAGAAGTTCCAGAGTCACTTAGAGAAAAAGAATTAGTGTCACTTGATCTAGGTTTACTTATTGCTGGGACAAAATATCGTGGAGAGTTTGAGGAGCGATTGAAAAATATTTTGAAAGAAATAGAAAAATCTGATGGTAAAATAATTCTTTTCGTAGATGAGATTCATACTATTGTTGGTGCTGGTTCTGCGGAAGGTTCACTTGACGCATCTAACATGTTAAAACCATCACTTTCTCGTGGTGAATTACGTGCTATCGGTGCAACTACATTGAAGGAGTACCAGAAACATATCGAGAAAGATCCAGCTTTAACTCGACGTTTTCAGCCAGTGTATATTAACGAGCCATCAGTTGAAGACGCTATCACCATTATGCGTGGGCTGAAAGAGAAATATGAATTGTATCATGGGGTTCGTATAACAGATGAAGCCATAATCGCAGCCGTAAACCTCTCTAGTAGGTATATTACGGACAGATTTTTACCTGATAAAGCCGTTGATCTCATAGATGAATCGGCATCATACCTGAAGATAGCTCTTGAAAATAAACCAGCTATTTTACAAACTGCCCATTCAAAAATAGTTAAATTGCAGATTGAACATGAAGCTTTAAAAAAAGAAACAGATCCGAAATCAAAATCTCGATTTAAAGAGATTGAAAAAGAAATAGCAGATTTGAAAGAAGAAATCTCAGAAATTGAATTAAAGTGGAATAACGAAAAAGAAACAGTTACCGATATAAAAGTTATCAAGAAACAACTAGAAGAGTTGCGTAGAGAAGCTGAAATAGCAGAATCAAAATCTGACCTTTCTCGTGTGGCAGAAATACGTTATGGTAGAATACCTATGCTTGAAAAAGATCTGGACACTAAATCAAAACGTCTAAAAAAACTTCAAAGTTCAAGAAGAATTTTGAAGGAAGAAATCACAGAAGACGATATTGCAACTATTGTTTCAAAATGGACAGGTATTCCTATATCACGAATGCTTGAGGATGAAGCCGATAAACTTAATCGCATGGAAGATGTACTCCAGAAACGTATCGTCGGACAAAGTGAAGCTGTAAAAAAGATTTCAGACACGATAAAACGTTCTCGTGCAGGGATTTCTGATCCTAGTAGACCGATAGGCTCTTTTCTGTTTCTCGGTCCTACCGGTGTTGGTAAGACAGAATTGACGAAAGCTCTAGCACAATTCTTGTTTGATGACGAAAAATCTCTTATACGTATTGATATGTCTGAATTCATGGAGAAACACAGTGTTTCAAAGATTATCGGTGCACCACCAGGTTATGTTGGTCATGAAGAGGGTGGAACTATCACAGAGTTAGTTCGTCACAGACCGTACTCAGTTATTTTGTTTGATGAAATAGAGAAGGCTCATCCAGAAGTTTTTAACATCCTTCTACAGGTCTTAGATAATGGGAGATTAACTGATGCAAAGGGAAGATTGGTAAATTTCCGCAACACAGTTATTATTCTGACTTCAAACATTGGCGCTCGATATATTGATAAGATGGAAAAGATTGGTTTTACTTCAGACAAAACAGAAAAAGCAAGTTATGAAGATGCAAAGACAAAAGTCTTAGAGGCTTTGAAAGATCATTTTCGACCAGAGTTTCTCAATCGTCTAGACGATACTATTGTTTTTGATATTTTGAGTCGAGAAGCCATAGAACAAATCGTTAATATTCAAGTCGGTATCGTTAGAGAACGCTTATCTCAAAAAGATGTCAAACTGGAAGTTTCGGAAGCTGTGATTGATTATCTGGTCAAAGAAGGATATAGCCCACAATATGGTGCAAGACCATTGAAACGTCTCATACAGACTAAAATACTCACTTCTATAGCCTCTTTAATGATAAGTAAGAGGTTGTCAAAAGGTGGTTCCATCTCAGTTGATATGAAGGGAACAGAGTTTATCTTTAGTGTTAAAAAAGGTAGAAACGGTTCGTTTGTTACTGGTGATCTTATACAAAACCAGAATAATGTGTTAGCATAATCAAGATTGTTGAGATCACCTCATCTGCGTTGTTGCTAGTCTTATTTTTTCCACGCGCAGTAGTTAATCTACAGCTTGGTCAAAAATAAAACGTCGCGCCTAGCAATTGAGGCAATTTCCTCAATCTTGTTTTGCTTTATATCGCGTCGGTACTCAAGTGGTCAACGAGGGGAGACTGTAAATCTCCTAGCTTCGGCTTCCGTTGGTTCGAATCCAACCCGGCGCACACACAAAAAGAAAATAAAGATGAGATTAAGAATTTCATGAAAAATATTACTGAAAGAAGAAGGGGACTCCGGACTTGGATAGAAATAGACCAAGGTGCAATAAAAAATAACTACAGTGTTTTTCGGAAGTTGATTGGCCAGAGGTTGCTTATGGGTGTAGTTAAATCAAATGCTTATGGACATGATTTAGTTACTTTCTCAAAAGCACTAAATCGTTTAGGAGTAGATTATTTTGGTGTTGATTCGATTGTTGAAGGAAATGCGCTAAGGAGGTCAGGGATAAAAAAACCAGTACTTGTTTTAGGTTACACTCTACCAGAGAGAATACTTGAAGCTGTGAAAGGTGGTATTTCTATAACAATAGCTGATTTTGATTCTTTGGAAGCGGTTATGAGACTAAGTAAAAAAATCGTCAAGCAATCAGAAAAACTTAAAATTCATATAAAAATTGATACAGGGATGCACAGACAAGGTTTTTTCTTGGAGGACATTCCTAGGCTATTGGAGGCATTAAAATCAATAAATAATATAAAGATTGAAGGTATTTATACTCATTTTTCGTCTGCAAAAGATCCGGTTCGGCCAAAAGAAACTTTGAAACAGATTTATATATTTAAAAAAGTAATTGATCAGTTTAAAAAATCTGAGTATAAAGATCTCATTAAACACTCTAATGCATCATCAGGTACTTTGATTTTCCCTCACTCTAATTTTGATATGGTTAGGATAGGTATAGGACTATGTGGGTTATGGCCTTCAAAGGAGACAGAAAAAAATTATAAAAATAAAATAACATTAAAACCAGTTCTTTCTTGGAAGACGATAGTTAGTCAGATAAAAAATCTGCCGAAGGGTAGCCGTGTTGGTTATGATCTTACTGAAAATGTTAAAAAGCAGACCAGAATAGCTATCCTGCCAATAGGCTATTGGCACGGTTTTCCTAGGGCCTTGTCGAGCAGAGGGTTTGTCCTGATAAACGGAAAGAAAGCAAAAGTTATTGGACGTGTTTCAATGGATATGATTGCTGTAAACGTCAGTGGAATCAAGGGTGTGAAAGTTGGAGACGAAGTTGTGTTGATAGGAAAAAGTGGAGAAAGTGTATTACCAGTGGAAACTATGGCTGAGTTATCGGACTCCACTAGTTACGAGATTATTACGCGTTTGAACCCACTTATAAAGAGGATATTTTACTAACTTGCTTTTCAGGGTAATTTATATTAATGTACATCTACTATGTCACAAGATAGACTGATTGCTTTACACAATAAGACCACTGGTACAGTTTATATAACCAGTAAAAATAAGAAGAAAGTTGAGAGAAAGATATCTCTAAAAAAGTATGACAAGAAGCTCAGAAAGAGGGTATTGTTTGGTGAAGTAAAACTTCCATTAAAGAAGATCAAAAAATAACAAAGATTCGCCATGGAGGCGATTTTTTGTTATATTGACTGGGTGAATGGAGCGCGTGGATGAGTATTTTTATTCACAGCGTTTGAACAAGGTCAATATGTAGTAACCTATATATTTGTTTGTAATTGGGGGATTAGTTAAGTGGTATAACAGCGCTCTCCAAAAGCACTGTCGGGAGTTCGATTCTTCCATCCCCCGCATAAAATGACATAGTCATTTTTGCGTGGGGATGAGCAGAATGTGGGACATTCTGCGTGAAGAATCGAAGCCTGTTTGAGATATTTTTGGAGTGAAACGAACAAAAATATCCAAACACGGGTACTGAAACTGTAAGTTTCTATTCTTCCATCCCCCGCATAAAACGACGAGAAAATTATTCCTGACCGATCTTCCATCCCCCGCTTTTGTAGTCAGGTTTACATAATGATTTATAAATTGTAGTATGATTTTAGAGTGTTTGGGGTCGAGGAATAAATATCATATAGTGTCCTAGATATGGATGCTAAGGAGGAGTAAATGAAGTCAAATGGTTATGTTTCTTTTAAGCAGTTCGCAGGAATGCTCAAAGATGTGACCGTATTTCGAGTGTATGGTTGGGATGAGGCTGGATATTTACCGGCGGTTGTTCGCAAGGTCAATGGGCGCCATGTGAAAATGGTACCTCAGGTTTACGCTGAAAGAGTCAAAGCTGATTGGGATCGTTCTTGTCCTCCGATTGAAGCAACTAGCCTGATTGGGATTCCCAAGCGCTCTGGCAATCTCTCACACTTAATTGAGAAAGGAGTCGTCAAAACTCTGAATCCCTTTGGTAAGGGTAGAGGGCTCAGTCGCGTTCTACTTTCTTCGATCCCTGCTGCTCAAAAGTATGTGGCAGGCTCCGCAGAACGTATGCGGAGATTGAGAGAGAAGTTGGGTAGGGTACATGGCCACAGATGGACAAGTGCGGAAGCGACCAAGAACAATCTCTCTAAGGGTAAGTTTGTGAACTTCCTCCACAATCCATTCCACTCTCCGCAACTCTACATGCTCGTTCCTGATACATCTGTGTTTATGGGTGTTTCGGTTGAGATGGTTCGTCGTTGGACGAAAGAGAAAAAACTCCGACTGAAGAAACTTCGAGGTCGCACTTACGTTGAGACGGAATCTATCAGAACGCACCGTTTGCGCATGATTCGGGAGTTCAACAGTTTTCGTCGCCAAGAGAAGAAAATACGAAAGCGTTAATAGTACCGCTTGTAAGAAGCCGAGCTTCTACAGGCGGTTTCTTATTTCTACTATTTTTGAAATCAAATTGAAGTATCTACATAAAACAAGAATCCCCACGCGGTCTTTTGCGTGGGGACATAGCCTTTGAAGGTTACATTCGTTTGATCAGAGTGATGATCAGAGCTAAAAGCGGGGCGCAAATCATGATCGCCCCAGCAACACAGATCACCTTAAAAAGAACGAGATGAGGTCTTTCAGGTGGTGTCATATAGATGACACGACCTTTTATTTTGACAATTGGTTCAGCTCTCATTGATTTCTCCTTTTTTATTTTTACTACAATATTACTTTTTATGCAAGTAATTTAATTATCTTTTTCTTAATTTCTCTGGTTTTTCTAGGGTTAAACCATTTAATTCTTTTATCTTTTTTAAACCAAGTCATCTGACGTTTTGAATAGTGGTATATTTCTCTCTCAAGTCTTTGTAGGAATTCTTTTTTAGTCAGTATTTTTTCTAAATAGTCGGCAAGATATCTATATTCAAGTCCAAGTTCTCGCATACGCCTCCAGGACAGTCCATGCTCGTGTAGCTTTTTAGCCTCACTGATCATTCCGTTTTTAATTCGTGCTAGTAGGCGAATATGAATTCTGTGTTTTAGATTTTCTGGAGGTAGCCCAATTTGTAATATTTGGTAAGGTACTTTTTGTTTAATAACTTTAGGTACCGAACCAAGGAATTCAGCTATTTCAATAGCTCTTATTAACCTCACTTTATTTCTAACATCAATATCTTTAAATCTTTTTAAATCTAATTTTTTAAGGGTTTTCTGTAACCATGAAAGATTTTTCTTTTCTAGATTTTTACGTAAATGTGGATTTGGTGGGACTTGAGGTAATACTATCCCATCAACTATTGATTGAATATAAAACCCTGTTCCACCACAGATAATAGGTAATTTATCTCGTTTCAAAATATCAATTATTATTTTTTCCGTCTGTTTTTTCCAATCCACGACAGTAAAAGTTTTTTTAGGAGAGATAATATTTAACATATGGTGTGGAATCCCACCCATTTCCTTTTTTGTTATCTTTCCTGTGCCTATGTCCAGTCCTTTGTACACTTGTCTTGAATCAGCAGAAATTACTTCACCTTTATATTTTTTGGCGATTTTTATTGCTAAGTTGCTTTTTCCTGTAGCCGTTGGTCCTAATATTACTAACACTTTCTGTTTCATAAAAGTGATTTTAGACTACCACAACCTAAGATTTTCTGGTATCCTATTTTGTATTGCCGGAGTGGCGGAATTGGTATACGCGCACGACTCAAAATCGTGTCTCGCAAGGGATGAGAGTTCAAGTCTCTCCTCCGGCACAAATCAAACTGCGAAAGCGGTTTTTGATTTGTGCCGAGAGCAAAGTATACTTTGCGTGAGGACTTGAAAGATGGAGCGGGTACCTCGTAACCTTACGAGGTCGCGAGTCCGGGTCGGGAAAATTTTCAAGTGACGACGAGAAAATTATTCCTGACCAAGTCTCTCCTCCGGCACCAGAATAGAACTCAAAGACCATTTAGTAGTTTAATATCTGCTCCGATTTTATTTAGTCTTTTTGCGATGTCTTCATAGCCTCTATTTATAGAATATACGTTTCGTAGAATGGAGGTTCCTTTTGCTCCAAGCATTGTCACGAGAACTATGGTAGCTGGTCGTAGAGCAGGTGGACAGACGACTTGGTTTGCTTTGAGTTCTGTTTTACCTTGAACAAAGATTCTATGTTGGTCGGCTAAAACTATGTTAGCACCAAGTTTATTTAGTTCTATAAAATAAATAGCTCGATTTTCCCACATCCAATCGTGTATTAGAGTTGAACCTTCAGCCTGAGTGGCTATTGGGACAAAAAATGGAAGGTTGTCAGAGTTTATTCCAGGGTATGCAGAAGCGTGGATCTTATCATTTAAAGCTTTTAATTTTGATGGATAAACTGTTACATCACAAAGTTTGGTATAACCATTTTTCGCCAGATAAATTTTAGATTTTTTATATTTTAAACCCATTTTTTCCAGTTTTAGAAGTTCTAGAGCAAGAAAATCAATAGGGCATCTTGTTATCGTTAGTCTTGAGTTGGTTACTATTGCAGAAGATATAAACATCATTGATTCTGTAGGGTCTTCGCTGTTCCAATATTCCATCGGTTTATTTATCTCTTTCACTCCATGAACGACAAGTGTAGACGTACCTATACCTTTTATTTTTACCCCACATTTCTCTAGGAAGAAACAGACTTCTTGGACTTGGTAGTTCGGCGGGGTAAATCGTAAAGTTGTAATACCAGGAATTAATGCAGTAGCAATAAGCAAGTTCTCTGTTGCTGTATCACTTGCTTCATACATGACAATATTTGCTGGTTTTAATTTTTCACAATTGATCTCATAAGATGACTCTTTTGTTGTGATTTTTACACCTAATTCCTCAAGTGCATATCTATGTGCAGCAATAGTACGCTGTCCCATTTTACATCCTCCAGCATGAGGGAGATTAAATTTCTTTTCAAAATGGATTAATGCTCCAATCATCATAAGAATCGATCTGATACGAGAGGATGCTTTTTTATTAATTTTGCTTAGAATAAATTTTTTTGGCGGGGTGATTCTTACTGAATTATTTTTTATCCATTCAATTTTTATTCCAATACTTTCAAATATCTCTATAATGCGGGAGATTTCTTCTATACGAGGAATACCATGAAGTATTGTCGGTTGTCTATTAAGGAGGGAAGCACAAAAAAGTCCTAAGGCACCATTTTTAGATGTGTTCGTTTGGATTGAACCTGAAAGTTTTCTTCCACCAACTACTTTAAAATCATCCGTTCCATCCTCAGTCTTTAATAGTGGTGTTCCTAAAATTGAGCTTATTTTTTGTATCTGATCAGCCGTCAGGTTCTGTCCACCTCTTTCTATGCGAGCTACCGCACTTTGAGAGGTTTTCAGACTTTCGGCAAACTGACCTTGAGTCATCCCTTTGTCTTCACGCATTCTTTTAATACTTATTCCAATGTTTTTCGTTAGTTCCATTCAGATGTGGATAAATGTTAATCAAATATATCATATATGATATATTTGATTAACTGCAACTTTGGTTGTGGATAAGGGTACACTTATACTGAGTATTCTCAGTGCAAGGGAACGAAGTGAACACTTATGTCTGAAGTAATCTTCAGACGAATGGTACACTCATACTCCAAGTAATCTTTAGGCGAAGATAACATGAAGATACGAGAAAACACTGCTTTAAAACAGTACACGAGTATGTGTGTTGGTGGCCCAGCACTTTACTTCACTAGTGTCAGTTCAAAGGAAGAATTAATCGAAGCAATAAAATTTACGAAAGACAGAAAACTTCCACATTTTATTCTTGGTGGTGGTAGTAATATTTTAGTTTCAGATAAAGGTTTCCCTGGTTTAGTAATAAAAATGTCGATTTTAGGTAAAGAATTATTAAATGATAATATAGAATATGTTGAGTACGAGCTAGGAGCAGGAGAAAATTGGGACAAATTTGTTGAATTTACTGTAAAGAATAGTTTATTTGGTATAGAAAATATGTCACATATCCCAGGCACTGTAGGGGCTTCTGTGGTTCAAAATATAGGATGTTACGGGCAAGAAGTGGCTCCAACAGTTAAAGAAATTAAGGTTTTAGAACTTGATACTCTGAATACTCTCGTATTGCAGAATAGTGATTTAAAATTTTCTTATAGAAAAAGTATTCTAAATAGTGAAAGAAAAGGAAAATATATAGTTACTTCAGTTGTTTTTCGTTTGGAAAAACAAGGGAAATTGAGTCTAAATTATGATGATCTTAGGAAATACTTTGAGAATAATGCTAACATTGAGCCAAATTTAAAAACAGTCCGAGAAGTGGTAATAAAAATAAGAGACAGTAAATTTCCTTATCCAGATAGTCCAAAAAATGGATCAGTCGGAAGTTTTTGGAATGCTGAGGCGGTTGATGAGAAAACTTATGAAGGTATTATAGAAAAACTTAGAAGAAGAGGGTATGAAGATAAAGCTCTAGAAATGGAAAATAAAAAAAGTGCTTTTACTGTAGCCCAAGGTTACAAAGTGCCTTACGGGGTTCTAATAGAGGTTTTAGGGTTTAAAGGTAAAAAATACGGTGGTGCAAAGATTTTAAAAACTCATGCTGGAATAATAAATAACTATTCTGGCGAAGCTACAGCAAAAGAAATCTATGAGCTTTCAAACAAGGTTATAGAAAGAATAGAGAAAGAGTTTGGTATAAGACTTAAACTCGAACCAGAACTTGTTGGAGATTTCAATTGAGCCTTAAATTATTCTATGATAAAATATCCTTATGTCACAATTTTATAAAGACTCCATTTTCTGGATTGATGTTGATAAAATAGTTCCTAATCCATTTCAACCACGTCGAGAGTTTGACGAGATTCAACTCCAAAGTCTGGCTGATTCCATACGTCAATACGGAGTTTTACAGGCTCTGGTCGTGACTCGTAAAGAAGTCCCAAAGGAGGATGGCGGACTTGCTGTGGAGTATGAACTAATTGCAGGTGAACGTCGTTTGCGTGCCTCAAAACTTGCCGGACTTTCCCAAGTGCCAGTTCTGATAAAAATGGGAGATGAAACAAATGATCTGATGAAACTTGAACTTGCTATAATTGAAAACATCCAACGTGAAGATCTGAACCCTGTTGATAGATCAAGAGCTTTTCAGCGTTTAATAGATGAATTTAATTTCAAACATGTTGAAATAGCAAAAAAAGTCGGGAAAAGTCGCGAGTATGTGTCTAACTCAGTTCGACTACTATCTCTTCCTCCAGAAATTCTTGACGCTCTTTCTGTGGGGAAAATTTCCGAAGGTCATGCAAGACCCCTTATGATGCTTGGTGACAGAGCAGAGGAACAACTGACCTTATTTAAAGAAATAATGTTTAGAAAATTAACTGTGCGTGAAGCAGAAGCAATAGGTCGCAGAATTGCCTATGACAAAATCAGGAAAAAAGGAGCAACTCTTGATCCAGAAACACAGGAGATGGAGGAGAAACTTACAGAATCGCTTGGCACTCGAGTTTCAATAGAAAAGCGTGAAAACGGTGGAAAGATTTTAATAGATTTTTTCTCTAATGATGATTTGCATGAAATCTTAGAATTAATAAAATCAAACAAAACTAAGAGTAGCACAGAAAGACTTGATAAATATATACAGACAAACCCTGTTCCACCAAAAAACGAGTTTATTCCAAACTATGTTCGTGATGAAAAATTAGCTGAAATGACAGTTGAAGATTTAGACGATCGAACTCCAGAACAAAAAAAGGTTGAGGAAAATAGTGATGAAGAGATTTACTCAATTAAAAATTTCAGCATTTAATACATAGTATGATTTTTTTGTACCTGACGAAATTATTTTCTACCCTCCAAAGTGTGAGTGATTCGTCTTCTTGCTAATGTGGTTTTACAATACGGAAGCCATTTTTGGCTTGGTTTGGCACTTTTTTTAGTCTCAATCTCCACTCGATCGCCATTTGAAAGAGTGCTTGTTATTGGTATAAATTTCCCATTAACTTTTGCTCCAGCCATATGGCTACCAACATCTGTGTGTATTGCAAATGCAAAGTCTATTACAGAAGACTCTTTTGGTAAATCAATTACATCTCCATTTGGAGTAAAAACGAATATTCTTTCTTTCAAAAAATCGTCTTTAATACCGTCTACAAAATCATCTCCAGCTTCTTTTTGATATTCAACTAATTCTTTAACCCAACTAGGAACATCTGAAGAAGTTGTAGTTTTTATTCCATCTCCTGTTTTATCTGAAGAAAGTTTCCCGGGTATTATATTTCTGATCCATAACAAGTTTGGATTTGTGTTCTTTTTCTTCAGACCTTCTTTGTATGAAAGGTGAGAGGCAATGCCGAACTCTGCTTCTTTGTGCATTTCTTCTGTTCGTATTTGTACTTCAATAATACCTCCGTCACCTGTGAATATAGTTGTGTGGATCGATCTGTAGCCGTTTGGTTTTGGTGATGCTATATAGTCCTTTATACGACCTGGAAGAGGTCTCCAACAACCGTGAATTATACCGAGTATTTTATAACAGTCTGGTATCTCTTTGACGGTTATACGTAGAGCAGAGATATCATAAATAGTTTCGACATCTCCTTTGTATTTTTCAAGTTTTTTATACAGAGAATAAAGACTTTTTACTCTATAATCCATGTGAAAATTAGTTACATTGTTTTTTGCTAATTCCTTTTTTAATGCTTTCTGAAATTTATCTAGCTCTTTTTCCACCTCATCTTTTTTTAACTTTAATATATTTTTGATTTCTAGAGCTTCCTTTGGATATACATATGGAAAAGATAGATCTTCCAAATTTCTCTGGAGTTTTTTAATACCAAGACGATAAGCAATTGGTGCATAGATCTCTAAAGTTTCTTTCGCTATCCGAACTTGTTTTTCTTCAGGAAGAACATATTGTAAAGTTTGAATATTGTGTAATCTGTCACAGAGTTTGATAATCAAAACTCTAATATCTTGTGACATTGCTACGAAAAGTTTACGCAAACTTTCGTTGTATCGAGTAACACCGTGATATTGAATTTTCCCTAGCTTCGTGACTCCCTCTATTAAAAAAAGCACCTCGTCTCCAAATTCTTTTCTGATTTCTTCTTGAGTAACTTTTGTATCTTCTATCGTATCGTGAAGAAATCCTGTGGAAATTGTTATCGCTCCCATACCAAGTTCGGCAATATTTCTAGCAGTAGCGAATAGGTGATTGAAGTATGGTTCACCACTTTTTCGCAAATATCCCTCATGAGCTTTTTTCGCAAAATCATAAGCTTTTTGAACCAAAGCTATATCCTCTTTAGTCGGATTTTGCATTAAAGATATAATTTCTTTTATATCGTTCATACTATGGTATTGTAATGAAAATAGGCTAGATTACAAGATATTTAATTGTACTCCTGATCATTTCTTCTTTCTAAACCCGCGTTTTTTCTTTTCTTCTGCAAAAATCTCAAGCGCTCGAGGAAGTTCTATTTTATATACATCATCTATTTTAAGAGATCTGAAATCTTTTTGATGTACTACATAAGGCCCAAAGCGACCAATACTTGCTGTTATCATTTCACCAGTGTCTGGATGAAACCCTAGTTCTCGTGGAAGTGTGAGATACGTCAAAGCATCTTCTAGTTTTATCGTGGTCAAGTCTTTACCTTTCGGTATACTCGCCATTCTAGGCTTCAAAGCTTTCTTACTGCCTTTACCCCTGACCCGTTCACCAAGCTGAACATATGGTCCATACTTACCAATCAAAACATAAATCGACAGTCCTGTTTGCGGGTCAATTCCTATAGGTTCATCTTTTTTTATTTCATGACCGTCCATAGTCAATGCTCCTTCACAATCTGGGTACTTTGAACAAGAGATAAATTTCCCACCACGAGAAAGTTTTATAATCATACTACTACCGCAAATAGGACATTTATACTTTGGATCAGCGTCACCTAGGTTTGTAACTTTATCTATCTTATCTCTAGCTTTTACATCTTTGAGAAAAGGTTTATAAAAATTCTTTAAAGTTTTTACATATTCTTTTTTACCTTCGGCGATGAGGTCGAGTTTGTCCTCCATCTCTGCTGTAAAACTGTCAGAAATATAATTAGCAAAGTTTACTTCAAGGAAACTCGAAACGACATCTCCGGTATCAGTTGGCACAAGTGCTTTATTTACTTTTAGAACATAACCGCGATCTTCGAGGGTTTTTATGATGGACGCATATGTTGATGGGCGACCAATACCTCTTTTCTCAAGTTCTTTAACAAGACCGGCTTCAGAATATCTTCCAGGTGGTTCAGTTTCTTTTTGTTCACTGCTTACTTTTTTTAAATCAAGATTTTCCAGAGCAGAAACTTTTGGTAGCTCGACATCATCTCCGCGAGAATCCGGGTCGCCCAAAAGCCATCCAGGGAATTTGATTTGTGAACCTGTAACAGAAAAATCAGGAATCGTTCCGTCAGTTTTATTACTAGTAGTTATTTTTGTACGAAGTGTCTGAGCATCCGCCATCTGACTACTGACAGCTCTTTGCCAGATAAGTCTATAAAGTTTTTTCTGCTCGTCGTTGTGACCAGCATTCTCAACATTAAAATGTGTTGGACGGATTGCTTCGTGGGCTTCTTGAGCATTTTTACTTTTTGTAGCATAAATTCTCACCTGTAAATATTCCTTTCCGTATTTCTTTTCGACAATCTCAGTAATTTGAGCGATGGCCATTTGACTTAGATTTGTTGAGTCAGTACGCATGTATGTAATAAAACCAGATTCATAAAGTTTTTGCGCAATACCCATAGTTCGAGATGGAGCAAAACCGAGCCGACTAGACGCAGCTTGTTGTAAAGTAGAAGTAATAAAAGGTGGACGTGGAGTTTTTTTGACACTCGACTCTTTTATGTTCTTTACATACCAAGATTTTTCACGTCCAGCTTTTTCAGCCGTCTCCAGAATATTTTTCAAAACTTTCTCATCAGTTGGTTCTTCTTCGCATATAACAGTAAAGGGCACCCTATTTAGACTTTCGACATCAGCAGAAATTGTCCAAAATGTATGAGATTTAAAAGCGCGGATTTCACGTTCGCGTTCCATGACGATTCGTAGTGCAGGGGATTGAACGCGTCCGGCAGACAAACCATAGCGAACTTTTTTCCAAATAAGTCCCGATAGATCATATCCTACAAGTCGATCTAACACGCGTCGTGCTTCTTGGGCCTCTTTTAGATTCATATCTATCTTACGTGGGTGTTTCAAAGCTTCTATCACTGCTTCTTTTGTAATCTCGTGAAATACCACACGTCTTGGGTTTTTAAGTCCTGTCGCCTCCGCCACATGCCAGGCAATAGCTTCGCCTTCGCGGTCAGGGTCAGTCGCAAGTAAAACTTCACTGGCTTTATCAGCTAATTCTCGTATTTCAGCAACAACATGTTCTTTACCTTTTGATATTTCGTAATGAGGAACAAAACCACCTTCAATGTCAATGGCTTTTTTGTTTGATTTTGGTAGATCGCGAATGTGTCCAACACTTGCGATAACTTTGTATTTACCATCCAAATATTTTGAAATTGTTTTTGCTTTTGCTGGTGACTCAACGATAAGTAACTTTGACATAATTATGATTATTACTGTAAAAAAATATTTTGTCCAATTTTTAATACGACTTTATTTTCTTACGAACAAAGTGAGTTAGAAAATAAGGAGTGCCCTTGTGGCATAAAATAATTATAAAAAACGATACCTGGCGGGTTCTCCGCCAGGCTTGGGTTTCAATGAAATCTGTAACGATGACGCTGATCGAAGTTGATCTCGATTGGGGCGTCCAGTGGTGGATCGAGTTCTGACTCGATCACGTAGTAGGTTTTTCCTTTGTACTCAAATGGCAATGCTTTCTGAACCCGATGATCGTAAATGCAATCTTCCGGATTCCCGAAGGTGACTTCTGAACCGGATTCAATAAGCATTCCTGTCCTACTGAGTTCCTGACCAGTAGGACGTTTTTCCATGACCCTGACGGTTGTCATGACTGTCTTTTTCATGGATTTCCTCCACTTTTTAGATTACTACTTCAAAAACTATTGTCAATTTACCACTCCTCACCTATACGCAAAGGGGTCCCCTTTGCGTATGTTACTATTGTCAATTTTACTTCAGATGTATCTCTCCCATAACTTCTTCAATCAATCCCTTTATTTCCATTGTTGCAAGAATTGTTTGGGTAACATACACTGGTTTACCAAGTCGGCGAATAATTTCATCACGAGAAATTGGTTCTTGCAAAATATTTACAACTTCATGTTCATCACTTGAGCAATTAGAGTAATCACGTCTCTCAAATAAATTATCGTGTGGGGTTAGTCCAAGCGCTGATATAATATCACTTGATTGTGTGATCGGAGTTGCACCAAGTCGCAACAACATATGCGGCCCTTCAGACGTTTTTGAAAAAATAGAGTTTGGAATGGTGAATACGTCACGGTTATATTCGATAGCATATTTTGAAGTGATAAGAGTTCCTGACTTTAGTTCTGCTTCGATAACTAAGGTTGCGTGTGACATTCCGGCAATTATTCTATTGCGTTGTGGAAAATTGTATGGAAAAGATGGATATTCATCTTCAAACTCGGAGATCAAACATCCGCCACTTTCTACAATCTGTTTAGCTAGTTCTTTGTGACTACTTGGATACAGGACTTTATCACCAAGCCCTGACCCTGGGATAGCAACTGTTGGAAGTCCAGCTTTGAGCGCAGATCTATGACCAATCGAATCAATTCCCAAGGCAAGTCCAGATACTATAGTAATAGAATAACCCTTCAAACCCTCAATCAATTTTTCACAAACTGCTTTTCCATATTCACTGTATTTTCTTGAGCCAACAACTGCAAGATATTTTTCTGTCTGAGGAATATCACCAATAATACGCATTGATTTTGGTGGGTCGTTAATTTCTAAAAGAAGTGGAGGAAAGTCTTTTTTTTGTATATCTCGAATCTGCATATCGAGATATACTACAGAAAATACCTATTAAATCAATCTCTAAGACTATTTTCATATCGCTGTATTTTTATATAAATTTTGCTACAATGTATAATTATGTTAGATATTAAGTTTATACGCGAAAATAAAGACCTAGTCTCTCTCGGTGCAAAGAAAAAGCACATTGAAATTGATATAGACACACTCCTTGAACTTGACGATAAACGTCGAGAACTTATTTCAAAAATTGAAAAGAAACGTGCGGAGCAGAACGAAGTCAGCGACAAAATCGTCAGAATAACAGACAAAGGAGAAAAAGTCAGTATAGTCGCTGAAATGAAAATGCTTAAAGCTGAATTGGAGAAAGAAGAGGAGGAATTGAAAAAAGTCATGCATAACTGGCAAATGCTTATGATTTCTGTTCCAAATATTCCAGATATTTCAGTTCCAGAAGGAGTGGATGATAAAGATAATATAGAGATCAAAAAGTGGGGAGAAATTCCAAGATTTGATTTCACACCGAAAAATCATACTGAACTTATGCATGATTTAGGAATGCTTGATCTTCTGCGTGGGACAAAAATAGCAGGGTTTCGTGGATACGTTTTAAAAGGTGATGGGGCAAGACTACTGTTTGCACTATGGCAGTTTATGCAAGATTTCTTTATGAAAAAAGAAGGGTTCGTACCGATGATTGTCCCGTCTCTTCTGAAACGTGAGCTACTCATGGGTACAGGATATCTTCCGCAAGGTGAAGAAGATCTATATAAAACTCAAGACGGTGAATATCTCTCCGGCACGGCCGAAGTCGCTACAATGGGATATTACATGGACGAAATTTTAGAGAAAAAAGACTTACCTATAAAGATACTTTCATTTTCTCCAGCATTCCGTCGTGAAGCAGGAGCACATGGTAAAGATACGAAGGGAATTTTCCGTGTCCACGAATTTTATAAATTTGAACAAGTTGTTTTGTGCGAAGCAAATCACACAACGTCAGTTGGACTACATGAAGAAATTACTAGGAACGCAGAGGAAATTATGCAAGTTCTCGAGTTGCCTTATCATATGGTTGTAAACTGTGGAGGAGACTTGGGACTCGGACAAGTTAAAAAATATGATATTGAAGCATGGACTCCATCAGAAAATGCATATAAAGAGACACATTCATCATCATACTTTCACGACTTTCAGACTCGCCGATTGAATATTAGATATCGAGATGTAGATGGAAAAATGAAATTCGCTCACTCATTAAACAATACCGCAATATCAGGAAGACCTTTGATTATGATTGTTGAAAATTACCAGCAAGCAGATGGTTCGATAAAAATCCCTAAAGTCCTACAACCGTACATGGGTGGTCAAAAAATCATTTCTAAAAAGTAGTGATGTCACTTAATAATCTACCAAAGCGCGAAGAATATCTGAGAAAAAAGAAAATAAGAAAACAATTAAAGTTTGGTGTGGCTTTATTTATATTTATTATTTTTATTGCAGGACTTTCATATATTTCTCACCAACAAAAGATTCGTATCTCAAAAATTGAACTTTCTGGTGGAATTCTTGTCACACAGTCTGAAGTGGAGTATGAATCACTGACGTATATGTACGGATCTTATTTGTGGTTATTTCCGAAAAACAACTCTTTCTTATATCCACGTAGTTCCCTTGAGGAGCATCTGAAAGAAAAATTTAAAAGAATTGACACTATAGATATTCACAAAAAAGACCTACAAACATTGGTAATTAATATAACTGAGCGTAAACCAATCGCGACATGGTGTGATTTTCTTCCAGACGATAATACATTGATGGAAGATGGCGTGACCCATCCTGTAAATTGTTATTTCATGGACCAAAATAGCACTATTTTTGCTATTGCACCACAGTTCTCTGGTGACGCATATTTCAAATATTATGGACTAATTGCCACAAGCACTCCTATTGGAAACCAATATATGTCTTCTCAAGAAAAATTTACTGATGTCGTTAATTTTATTGAGAAGGTAAAATTGATAAAGTTAAAACCGTCTTATCTAGTAGCAAAAGAAAATGATCAATTCTCTTTAGTTTTGACTTCTGGTACTGAAATTTACTTTGATATGAAGGAACCTCTACTTAAAGTAGCGGAAAATCTCGAGGTTCTCTTGCGTATACCTGAATTAATAGGCATGACTTCAAATAAAGTGTCTGTAAAATATATCGATCTTCGGTATGGAAATAAACTATTTTACAAACTGAGATAACAAAAACAGATAAGAAAAGTTAAACCTAATCTGGTCTATTCCACTTAATACGACCATAGATGACATCGTTTGTTACTATCGGCTGAAACTTATGCTCAATCATATTTACTCGAGCTGCGAGAGTTTCTGGTGTATCGTCAGACAAAATTTCAACTGGCATCTCGAAAAACACCGGTCCTTCGTCGTATTCTTCAGTCACAAAATGCATTGTAACCGCTGAATGAGTGATCTCACCGAGATGATAAGCTTTCATGACAGCCTCATGAACGTGATGTCCGTACATTCCAGGACCACCAAATTTTGGAAGTGGCCCTGGGTGAATATTGAAAGTTCGTTTTGGATCAAGACCTGTAACAAGTTTGAGCCAACCAGAAAGGGTAACAAAATCAGCACCAGAGGTAATCTCTTGATATTTCTCTTTCGTAAATGGACCGTTGAAGTGAACAAACGGGATACCGAGACGAAGAGCACGCTCTCTCACTCCACCGCTCTGGTGGTTCGAAATAACACAAATAATGTCAGCATCGAGAATCCCTTCACGAGAAGCTATAACTAGATTTTCGAATCCTGATCCACCTCCTGTTTTGGTACCTGATGAAAAAATAATTAGTTTTGGTTTGGTCATATTGTTTTAATCTCCGATATTGTTTATATAGTATAAATGTAATATAGTCAATGCATGAATTTTTGGAAAAAATTAAAAAAACCAATAATGGCCCTAGCCCCAATGGCGGATGTAACGGATCCAGCTTTTCGACGTATTATCGCAAAGTATGGAAAACCAGATGTAATGTGGACAGAATTTATTTCTGCAGACGGACTTTTTCTCGGTGGTTATGATCATCTTATAAAAGATCTATCTTTCACAGACGAAGAGCGACCTATTGTCGCACAGTTTTTTACCTCGAAACCTGAGATGATGCAAAAAGCATCTGAACTTGCGGTGGATCTTGGATTTGATGGTATTGATGTAAATATGGGCTGCCCTGATAAAAGTGTAGAGAAACAAGGCTCTGGTGCTGCTCATATAAAAGACTACGTACATGCGCAAGAAATTATTCGTGCAGCAAAACGTGGAGCACAGAAAAACGGAAAGAATTTACCGGTCAGTATAAAAACTCGTATCGGCTATAATAAAAATGAACTTGAATCATGGCTACCGAATCTACTCGAAACAAAACCTGCAGTTATCACTATTCACGCTCGTACTCGAAAAGAGATGTCACTTGTTCCTGCAAAATGGGAACTTGTAAAACGTGCTGTGGAAATTCGCAACGAATGGCGAGATTCAGATGGAAACAAAAGTGAAACACTTGTTTTGGGTAATGGTGATGTTATAAACCTGAAAGACGCGGAAGAAAAAGTGAAAGAGACTGGTTGTGACGGAGTAATGCTAGGACGGGCAATTTTCGGAAATCCGTGGTTATTTAGTAAAAAAATCGGGAGAGACCAAGTCTCAATTCCAGAAAGACTTCAAGTGATGATTGAACATATAAAACTTTTTGAAGAACTTCTCCCACACAAAAGTTTTGCAATAATGAAAAAACACTTCAAAGCGTATGTAAACGGTTGGCCTGATGCAAAAGAACTACGGATAAAACTCATGGAAGCAAAAAACTCCGATGAAGTTGGGGATATTGTCAAAGAATATCTCAAAAAAACTAGTATTTGACTTAATTTAACTAATATGATACGATGATCGCAGATTTGCTTAGCTAGGACATTTAGACACAGTCCTAGACTAACAGAACTAGGAGGTGCATATTGCTTGTACTTACCCCCGAGAGGATGTAGAGCCTCTCGGCTCGACTGGCGGAGATCTTGCCAGATTAAAGGTTCGGAGGGGGGTGTCGCGAGAGTTATAATCGACAACTCGCGACACTCCACCTTACACGGCGCTTAGGCGCTTTTTTTATAAGCAAAATTTAACCATTCTAAGTAGCTTGACTTATATAATCCACGGAAGTAATGTATGAAAGGAACCGGAAAGTGGATTCAACAGAGGGTCAACACCTCACCCCGTCTCAGAACGGAAAGAACGAACCACCGGTAGGTTCCTAGGGAAGGCTACTGTTTTGCATGGGCAGGTGTGGGCGGTGACCCAACAACTTGTGTCCGTGGACAGGTAGTACAACCCACAAACTACACGAAGGGGGGTTTTCAAATGGATCCGCCCAAGTAAGAATTTCGCCTGGGGTCACAGAGGACCCCAGGCTTCTCAACACGCCGTCTCAAATCGAGCGGTTTTTTTGTTTATGAATTGTTTAGAAATTGTTTATCTTTTATTTCTTATGATAGTATCTCTGTAGAGATCCAGTACATTGTTGTCGGAGGTAGCAAATGCCAGTGAATAGGCCGTTAATCTGCAGGAATTGTGACAAGATCATCGACACTTTTTTTTCGAAGGAAGGAAGAACCAGGCCATCATACACAAGGGCTTGTAATGAATGCAGGAGTTCCTCTCTTGCTAGTCACAATTTCGTTCGCCGGCTATTTGAACTTCGTGTTCTCCCTTGGGAAGAGCTACAAAAATGGGAGAGTGCCATGTTGATTGATTTTGAATCACAGATGGCTGGTAAGGAGCCTCAACGCCTTATTGATCCTGGAGCTTCTGAGACCCCACAGATTTCACGAGACCCACTTTTTCGATTTATCCGAGTAGAAAACGACTCTCAGAAATCGTAGACGTCCCCGGGTCGTCGTACAATTTTGTACGACGACCCGCAAACCTGGCACCTCAATGGATGTCAGTTTTTATTTTCCAAATCATTATCGAGTACGTTATACTGTTATGTATGTCAGAAGCACTCTATAGAAAATATCGTCCAAGTAAATTTTCCGAAGTAATCGGACAAGATCATGTGGTAAAAGTTTTGGAAGCAGAAAGTAAGTCTGGTGAAATTTCTCATGCCTATCTTTTCGCTGGAACTCGCGGAACTGGTAAAACTTCTGTAGCGAGAATATTTGCAAGTGCAATTGGAACTTCAAAAAATGATACTTACGAGATTGACGCCGCTTCGAATACGTCTATTGATGATATTCGTACTCTAAACGAATCAGTCTTTACTTTACCTTTCGAATCAAAATACAAAGTCTATATACTGGACGAGGTTCATATGCTTTCCAAATCCGCTGCGAATGCACTTCTCAAAACTCTCGAGGAACCGCCATCACATGTTATATTTATTTTGGCCACAACAGAGACACACAAAATTCCAGAAACAGTTCTGTCTCGATGTGAAACCTATACTTTCAAAAAACCTAGTCAAGAAGTACTGAAAAAAGTTGTTCAAAATGTTGTTAAAAAAGAGGGAAGTAATGTAGATGATGCTTCTGCAGAACTTATCGCACTACTAGGTGATGGTTCTTTCCGCGATGCAATAGGTATTGTTCAGAAAATCTTAGCTTACAGTAAGGATAAAAAACAACCGCTGAAAGTGAGCGGTGGTCGCATGACCATATCAGAAGATGAAGTCCGTCTTGTTACTGGAGCACCAGCTCTGGAGGTAGTTCATGATGTTATATCTTCGATAGCTAATAAAGACTTAAATCTCGGTTTAAACGCTGTGAAGAAAGCAGTTAACCAGAACATAGATATGTCGGTTTTTTTGAAACTAATACTTCATACCGCTCGTGCTATTCTACTTGTCCGTTTCAATGCAGAAAATATGGTGAAAAACGATCTATCTGAAAAAGAATTCAAATTCGTAAATGACTTAGCCAAAAAAGATGGAATTTTTTCTTCTGGGACACTAGTTGAACTTCTTTCTGCTTATGAAAAAACTACTGGAGCTTACATTTCATCACTTCCACTAGAATTAGCTCTGGTTAATATAATAGAAAAAAATAACAACACATAATTAACACTCTAAATTATTTATCTTATCCCTGTATCACAATACACTGTTATTTCTGAAAATTTTCCTGCGATAACTTCAATGACTCCACCACTTCCACAATATGGAAAAGTAATCTTACCAGAAGATTGTATACTGTATTCTCCAGGTGGGATTTCTACTGTAAATTTTCCATCTTTACCTGAATTAATCTTCTGTACTAATTTTAGTCCTGGAGATGTTAATAAAACAAGTTTATCCGTCTGGTATTGTCTATCAGCACATTGTGGGTCTGGGGGGTCTCGCATAACTGGACAAGTTGGTCCGAGTAAAACAGTTCCGGTTATACCGGATGTAGTTTTTGTCGGCGAAATATATAGTGGACACTCTGAAAATTCACATCGAGAGCCAGTTCGACCGACATAAGAACCGTCTGGACAAAGTTTAGCTTCTTGAGTACAAGCTATCGGTTTCTGTGATACAAGAATTTTTGACTTCAATTTATAATAAATACTTCCAAATGATAATAGAATTAAAATTCCGAACATGATTATCTTTGGTCGAGTTTTCAACATCATTATATTGTAACAATTTGCGACAAAATAGAAAACGCTTGACAGAAGCCCGAAGGCTACCGTCAAGCGGTCGACATGAAGCTGACTAGATACGAATCATCTGTCCGTGATCGATAGTCCAATTTCGAAATTCAAATGAAATACGAATGGCTGGTACAGGAGGAAAATGATTCTCTCCCGTATCCATTTTGACACCCTCGGGGAACTGATTGTTGTAAGTCGTCTCCCCGGCAAAGTGTGCACTTACGAACCCTATCGAATTGTCAGAATCCTGGTCTGGGTAAATAACCGCGCAAGTCTTACCGTCAAGAAGAACTTCCACTATCTCTACACCTTTTAAAACAGAGTGTGGTGAAATCCGAAAGTTGATCCTTTGATTCATTTGGAACCTCCAAACAAAATACTATAGAGATGATGATAAAAAGTCAAAAAAACGAATTCTGAATTTTTGCTGGGAGACAGGGAATCGAACCCCAATTAGAAGCTTCAAAGGCTCCTGTCCTACCGTTAGACGATCTCCCAATGGAAGTTATTATTACACTTCTTTTGACTTTTTGCTAGTGATTTTTGGTATAATAAAACTATGAATGATATAGAAATTTGTCCCATTTGCAGAAAACCGTATAGTGAACGGAATCCTAAAGTTCAGTATCATACACAATATAAACCTATACCAGAGTTTATAAATGCGTGTAAATCATGTAATTATGCTGAATATTTATCTAGACATTGGTTAAGATATCTAACTACATGGCAATGGAGAAAAATAAAATTAGTTAGAGAATACAAAAAACAAAAAGGAATTTAACCACTCATGACCACCAAACTCTCCAACGGTACAGTACACAAACTTCCACCTGATTTACGAATGGCACTTAGTTCTGATTCGGCGACATTAGTCGCATGGGAGGATATTACACCACTAGCACGCAATGAGTGGATTTGTTGGGTTATTTCCGTTAAGAAACTAGAGACTAAACGTCAACATATTGAAAGAGTCCGTACAGAACTTCTCGAGGGAAAACGGCGACCTTGCTGTTGGGCTGGTTGCATTCATCGCTGAAATAAAAAGTAACCTTTGCAACTTTATGCTCCTCCAGCATGTTATAATAGATATATGAATATGAAAAGACCATTTTTAAATGCATTAGGGGCAGCTTTATATATTGTTTTTATAGTTCTTGTTATACAAGGATCGAATTATATTTTGAAAAATGTAATGGGAACAATAATTATTCCGATGGTCATGCTCAGTCTTTTTGTCTTGTCAGCAGCGATTATGGGATATTTCTTTTTGTCCGAACCTCTGCAACTGCTAATGGAAAACAAAAAGAAAGAGGCTGTTACTTTCTTTGCAAAAGTCGTAGGGGTTTTCGCGTGTTTTATTCTTGTTTTTGGAATTGTACTTCTTATAAAAAATTCTAGAGTTACTACTGTAAATTTGGATGTAAAAATAAATATTAATGTTGTATGCGAGAGTGCGCTAACTTATATGTCGTTTCCAGACGCAACGTTGGCTTCCAAATTTGTCGCTGAATGTAAAGAAGGTAAACACCCAGAAGTTATAGAGCATTATAAGGCCCAATTTAACTTAGCTGATTAATGTGCTAATCTAGAAAGATGAAAAAGATCACCCCGGCGCTTTTAGCCATATTTCTTTTTGTGCCTCTTATTTATGCACAGGCTTTTTCAGGCTCGGGAATCAATGTTACCAAAGACGGTTTAGCGAATATTACTGATACTAAAGTGATGATGATTGCCGGAAGTACTTTGTACACTCGTATGTACTGGGGAGAAGCTTATGTTCGCCTACTAATAAGAACAAATAAAAATACAAAATTTTTTCGGGGAACAGGAGAACCGACAACAATTGGAGAGATATCGGAAGGTGACTACTTAGATGTCTCAGGACAACTTGATGGAAGTAGTACTCTGACATTAACAGCGACATCAGTTAAAAACTCTTCCGTTCAAAAGAAACAAAATACTTTTTCAGGTAAAGTTTTGAGTGTTGACCTATCAGGAAATAGGTTTGTCCTAAATGAAAAGAGTGGAAATATCATCACTGTCGTCGCAACTAGCACAACTAGATTCGTGAAAGGCAACCGAGTGCTGGATTTGGCTCATATTATCCCTGGTGACACTATAACGAAAGTTGCTGGAGACTATAATATCACTACAAAAACTATAGTTGCAGACTCTGTAGTAATTTATGTTAATTTGGACGACTACAAACCAAAAAACTTTCAAGGTATTCTAAAAGGTGTAGATGGAACGACAATACCAACATCAATTACAGTTTTGATTGATGGAAAACTTTATACAGTAAACATCACAAGCAAAACTAACATTTTGAATAAAAACAGAGGTTCAGTGTCACTTAACCGTTTTGTCATAGACGACATTATCCGAATTTACGGAGCTGTTCGTGAAGTCGATGAACCAATAATAGACGAGGTATTGATCGTACGTAATTTGAATCTATAGACAAAATTGATTTTTACGTAAATCTACGTAGGATTGAGTCTAGAGAGGTTTCCATGCCTGATAGAGTTTGCGGAGAATGCACGGCCTGTTGCAAAACACACCCAATCAAAGCTCTCGGCAACCCAGCCGGAGTTTGGTGTGAACACTGCAATATTGGTCAAGGTTGTAAAATCTACAAGAAGAGACCGCAGGAGTGCAAGGACTTCAAATGCGACTGGCTTCTCGGATTTTTCACAGAGGAGCAGAGACCTGACAAAATCAAAATCGTTGTTGGGGACCTAACCGCCCCAGGTTTTGGTCCGATGATGGCACTCTATGAGGTTAGTCAGTTCGGTCTGAACACCCCGTTCGCGAGAGACCTGACTAGACTGATGATTGGAAAGGGGCACTACATTTGTCATCTCCCATTAATCGGCAAGAACAGAATCTACTTACCACCGAGGAGAATCAGTCTTCTTGGGGAAGGTATATACTTCAAAATAAACGGGAGGGAAACTGAGATTGTTCGTTATCTGCCCGGACTGTAAATGTCCGGGCAATACCTGAGTTTATAATTTTAATTGTAATTTCAGGTATTGTACAATGTGATGAGTAGAGTCTGAGTTGACGTTAGAGGAACTAGCTGAAATGAAAGAAGTGAAAAATAAGTTTGTCCACCCTGTATACGATTATATTTTGGGACCATTTTTACTTGCATTTGATGATCTGGAAGTAGATGTGCTACTGTTCAGGTATATAACTAACCAAATCCTTTATGTATTCATTCAAAAAAACTGGAACATTAAGTGATCTTCAAAAGTTTGTTTCTGATGTGTATTCTTTGCCTGACGATCGACTCTACTCGATTTGGGATCTTCTAACCCAACAACAACGTTTTACGATGAGATCCCTCAAGGGAATACGAAAGGGTAATATAGAAAAGATAAAAATCAACTTGCTTATATCTCTCTCATGGGCAATGGCAATAAGCAACCGTCTCCACATAAACATTGAGGATGAGGTTTGGAAAAGATTTCCAATGTTATGCTCCTACTGTGGTAAAAAACCATGCGTCTGTAAATCAATCAAAGCCACAAAACGTGCACGTGTAAGGGTTGATAATGCACTTAGACCACACAATCTAACGGCGTTCCAAAAAATGTTTAACGAAATCTATCCAGAGAATGGTAGAACTTTGGCTGAGGCAGGAGTGCACTTAGCTGAAGAAATGGGTGAAGTCAGTGAGGCAGTCCACAACTATCTAGGCCAACATCTAGAAAAACAATTTAGTGAAGTAGTCCTAGAAATATCTGACTATATTTCTTGCATTTTCGGTGTAGCTAACTCTGCAAATATTGACATGAGTAAGGAACTATCTTTTGCATATAATAATAACTGCCATGTTTGTCATAAAGCACCATGTGTTTGTAAATTCTCAGAAGTTACCCATATAAAAAGCTAGGCTTATTTTAGCTCCAAGAGGGAATTGACATAGTGTGTAGCCAAACCTCCATAACTTTTTTCTACATAGAAAGTTTTTTGGATAACTGCTAGTTGTTTGTTGTAATAAGAGTGTGGTTTATTAAAGAAAGTGATATATGGAGGTTCAACATTTCCAGTTTCTTGTGCTATCACGACTTTAGTTTTTGAATTGTTTGCTTTAATTATCTCGTTTTTAGATATTTCAATAGTACCATCTTCACCGTCGGTAAAATTTCTATAAGACATCAATATTATTTTACTCCCAGGTCTTCTATCTAGAACTGAGACTAAATGGTCAAAGGTGAATCCAGATTTACCTCGATAAGAGAAACTTGGGGATTTATCATTTTGGCCATCATAAAAATCTGGAATAACCACAGAAAGTTCCAGATCAGTTTTATCCAAGCTACTTACAGTCTGATTCATCAAATCAACAAAGTTGTAGAGGATTGATTTTTTGTCTTTATCATACGAATCAAGTAGATACGGTTCAACATCGTACTGAAAACCTCGAAACTTTTCTGTATGATTTTTATTAAACTCAATAGTATAATAGAGAGTAGCAAAAGCCTTATATTCATGACCGTTTTCAGCCCAGTTTCGCCATCCAGCTTCAGCATCGACTGTAATACCTTTTTCGTTTGCCTCCTTTATAAAATCAGAAATGATATCATCAAAATCTTTTCTAACTTTGTCTTTTTCTGCACCAGGTTGCATAACAAAAATATCAAGATAAGTGTCTATAGATAAATAAATATTTCGAACACCATTTTTAGTTGCGCCACTCAAAATAAAATCTCTGTACTCAGGAGTTATGTTAAGTATCGGTGTCCAAAGCCAAGTACCGTTTTCAGTAGAAACTGTACCACTCTCTACTATGTTTGTCTGTACAGAACCCCCAACATTTGCAAGTAGACTCGCCCTATCAAAAAAAGTTACATTTCTAAATCTCGGATCCGATACAATAGCATTTTTTGTAATATAGCTATCAGAATACTGAGTGGGGTATATAGTTTTTTTGACTGACTTTGAAGCAGTGACTAACGCCTCGACTTTATCTTTAGTAGAAAGTTGTAAATAAGAGACTGTACTCGCTACAAGTAAAGCTACAACAGAGATGAGTAGTAATTCTTTTTTCCTTTTCTTCACGATAATGATTATATCATGCTCATTCACTAGCCAACTATGTTTTTGGAAGCAACATCATGTTACAATATAAAAAATATGAATAGCAACATTTACGATTCACTTAAACCAGATTTTGAAGGAGACATTGATACTAGTCCTGAAACTCTGAAAAAATTTTCGAGAGATGCTAGTCTATTTGAGATTATACCCCAAGTGGTACTCTGTCCAAAGCACAGTAAAGATGTGCAAACTGCTGTGAAGTGGGTAAATAAAAATAAATCTGAGTATCCAGATCTTTCTATTACTGCTCGCTCAGCTGGAACTGACATGACAGGTGGACCTTTGAACCAATCCATTATTATGGATTTTACTCGTTACATGAATAAAATTGGTGAGGTAACGAAAGAATATGCCACAGTACAGCCTGGATGTTTTTACAGAGATTTCGATTTAAAAACCAGAGAAAGAGGTTCTATTATGCCGGCGTACACAGCCTCCCGTGAAATCTGCGCCGTAGGTGGAATGGTCGCAAATAATTCTGGTGGAGAAAAAAGTATAAAATACGGAAAAGTTGAGAACTACATGCGTAGAATCAAAATTGTCCTTTCTGACGGAAATGAATACACTGTAAAACCACTAACAGACAGTGAAATAAAAGAAAAAGTATCTAGTCAGGGGTTTGAATCAGAACTCTACAAAAAACTTTACGATTTAATAAAATCAAACTACGACGAAATAATGTCTGCAAAACCCGATGTAACCAAAAATTCCTCTGGTTACTACTTGTGGAATGTTTATGACAAAAATACAGGAACTTTTGATTTGTGCAGACTGATTGTTGGCTCTCAAGGAACATTAGGAATTATCACCGAAATAACATGGAACTTAGTGCCTACACCGACAAACTCAAACCTTCTAGCTATTTTTCTGCCTTCACTCGATCATATAAGCGAACTAGTTAACGAAATCCTACCTTTCAAACCAGAAAGTCTAGAAACATACGATGACTACAGTATGATACTAGCTGTTAAGTTCTTTTTCGATTTTTTCAAACAGCTTGGATTTTTTGGCGCGATAAAACTCGGTTTTCAATTTATTCCTGAAACATTAATGCTTCTTACTGGAGGAATGCCGAAACTTATTTTGTTAGTCGAGTGTACTGGCACAAGCAAAGACGCAGTAGAAAAACAACTAGAAAACATAGAGAATCACATCAAAAAATTTAATTTTAAAATGCACATAGCAAAAAGTGTCTCCGAAGCAAATAAATATTGGAAGATTCGCCACGAAAGTTTCAACTTGCTTCGTAAACATGTTCACAACAAACGCACCGCGCCTTTTATAGACGATATTATAGTTAAACCGCAATACCTACCTGAATTTCTACCAAAAATAAGAAAATTGTTAGATGAATATAAGTTGGACTATACGATACAAGGTCATTTAGGTAACGGAAACTTTCATATTATTCCGCTTATGGATTTGAATTCACTTTTTTCCGCAGACACAATACTAGAACTTTCAAAAAAAGTTTATGATTTGGTAAAAGAATATCACGGATCAAATAGTGCAGAACACAATGACGGTATCATCCGTACACCGTATCTTGAAAATCAGTTCGGAAGCAACATTACCGAACTGTTTAGAGAGACGAAAGATATATTTGATCCACAAAACATCTTTAATCCAGGTAAAAAAGTTGGTGGAACCTTTGAAGACATCAAAAAGTGGATAATGAAGAAAAATTAAACACCGTCCATTGTGATTTTCCGAGAAAAAACTAAAAAAGAGGTTACCGTTATCTGGCTCATGGTGCTTGTCTCTGCACTATATCTTTACTTTTTTCAAAGTGACTTTGTCTTAGCTCAAATACACAAAATCACTGGTCTTCCATTGCTATGGCTTTGTATTATTTATCTGACTATAGGATGTCTGCGAGGATTTACTCTCATTCCTGTAACATATGTTATTCTCCTCGGTTTAGTATTTCTTCCTCCAATACCAGCATACATATTAACTATGATTGGAGTAGTTGTTTCGTCAACGTGTATCTACTACTTCTCTGAATATCTAAAACTTGCTGACTATTTTAGAAAAAACCACCCTAAAACTATAGAAAAACTGACGACTATTCTCCAAAAAAATGAACTGCCTATTGTTATTAGTTGGAGTTTTTTTCCATTCACACCAACAGATGTGGTCTGTTATGTCTGTGGAGCACTAGAAGTAGATTTCAAAAAGTTTTTGTTTGGGGTATTTGTTGGGGAAGCTATTTCCTGCGCAGTTTACATATTTGTTGGTCGAGATATACTGCTAACACTATTTACTAAGATATAATCCCACTGGCTATTCTACAAAAATAATTGACAGGTGTTTTTGTAAGTGTTTTAGTAAAAATTTTCCTTAGAATGCTGTAATTTTTGGTCAACCAAAGCGTCATTGTGTGTGTAACAAGGGATGTTACGCCTTAATATTAATAACAATCACAAAAATGCAGAACAGAATATTGACAAAAGCATTAACTCCGCAAAAAATCCGTACAGGGGTTATAGCTACAGGACTTTCACTTTTGCTTTTCATCTTCACGATGGGAATAGCTAGAGCAGACGTAGCTCCGACTATTACAACCGAAATACATAACGGGAGTCACGGCGTTGTAACAAGTGTTCCAGTTGGTTCCCTTGTCCACGCTAATGCAAACGTGGCTTCAACTAGTGGTCCAACGGCCACGGGTTTTGTAGATTTTTCATTTTACCCAAACACAACTTGTACTGGAGGAGCAACAGTACAAACTGGGGTAGTATTAGCCCTTGGTATTGCAGAATCAGCGACAACTACTGTTATAAGTAGTGGATTGTCTTACAAAGTTCACTACAATGGACTGACTGATACATACCTACCTGTGGACGGACAATGTCAGGTAGTTTCTGCAACAGCTCTGACTACCACACTCGGTATTACACTTTCAACAACAACTACACTCGTTGGAAATTCCGTCTATGCTAGTTCCACTTTGAGCAACTCAACAACAGACGCAGGTGGAACAGTTGCTTACAATGTTTATACAAACAACAGCTGTACAACCGGAACTCAAAGTGCTGGATCAAAAACAGTTACAAGCGGAATCGTACCGGTCTCAAACTCGTTGGTATTCAACACTGTAGGATCATTTTATTTCCAAGCAGTTTATTCTGGAGACTTAAATAACTCTCCGGCCACAAGTACTTGTCAAAATGGTGTAGTAGATGTACTAACAACAACTATTCCAACAACACCTGGAACTGGTAGTATATCTGGAAAACTTTACCATGACTTGAACCGAAATAGAACTCTCGATACTAGTGAACCAGGACTTGCTGGTAGAACAATAAAACTATATAACAATCCTGGTTGGTGGGGTAAAACTGGCAAAGCTCCTTTTGCTTCTGCAACAACAGATAGTAGTGGAAACTACACATTCCTTAATCTAGCAGATGGAGTATATAGTATAGAAGAAATAAATGTGAAAGGTTTTAACCAGATTACTAGTGACTACAGATCAGTTAGTCTAACTGGAGGAGCACAACTAACTGGTTATGACTTTGCTGACGCAACATCGACAAAGAAAATCGGCAAAGACAAAGATCATGACGGCAGAAGACATGGACAAGGAGATGACCATAAAGAGGTTAAAAAACAAGATAAACAAGATAATAAGTTCATCCAGAGTTTTAAGAAATTTAGACAAATGTTCAACAAATGGAGATCACACGGAGGAAAGAATTAGTCAGTAAAAACAAAAAGACCCCAAACTGGGGTCTTTTTGTTTTTACTGGGTATATTATAATAAAGGCATGAAAATAGAATGGAACAGGGTCACTTGGTATTCAAAATTAGCCGCCGTAGTGCTTTTTGTTGGAACTTTTTGCTTAGCTTTCTCTCTGGGGAAAGAATATGAAAGAGTAAACGGTACCCCTAACAAAATAAGCGAAAACGATACGATATCGATTCCAGCGAAACTTCCAGCAAATCTCACTCTCACTCCAGGTCAGACAGGA
>JBAQTF010000012.1:0-66700 GCA_049296855.1 Minisyncoccia bacterium
GTCTTTATGGGGTGATAATAATTCATATAGGCATGTTCGGTTTAAAGTTTATGAGATTACCTTCTCCCGGGCTTAATTTTATATTTTATCTACTGGCGTTTTTGATTCTTATTCTATTTATACAACAAAGAAGAAAATCTTATCTCGTTTTAAGCGCTATAGCTTTCGGACTGCTTTTTAATGTTTATACCTATTACTGGACATTTTATGTTGTCATATTTGCAGTATTTATTACTCTTGCATTCATTTTCAGAATTAAAGATTTTCCATATAAAAAGTATTTTTTAATTTTTGGTGGTGGGCTTGTCATTGGTATTCCTTATTTTATTTCTATGTGGAAATCACTAAACTTACCGGGTCATAGCGAAACTTTGGCTAGAATTGGTCTAATCCACACCCACTTTCCATCAGGGATATTCCCAGTATTTGTCGCAGGAATTGTAATCATGGTTTTTGCTCTTTTTTATTACAAGAAAATAGTTAACATTAGTCATCTTAGTTTGTTTCTTTTTTCTGGGGTTCTATCTACGATAATCGTTATAAATCAGCACTTGATAACTGGAATTAACCTCGAATTTTCAAGTCATTATCTCTTAGGGAATATGTACTGGTGCATAATAACTCTCATCTACCTCCTTTCTTTATGGTTAATAGAAAGACCGGATAATTTACGAAAAAAAGTCATAATAGGTTTCGGGGTTATGGTTGTTGTTTATGGGTCTTTTGGTCTATCTAATATTATTGAACAACAAGTTATTTTTAGAGAATCTGAAGTTTACATACAGAATTACAAGTCTATATTTGATTGGTTAAATAAAAACGCTAAACCTGATGATGTCGTATTTACAAATGATGAAATAGGGGATTATATTCCTATATATACTGGGGAGAATGTCTACTTTGAATACGCGTCAGTTTTGTACTATATGACCAATGATGAGGTTCTACAGCGATTTATAATCAATCACTACTTTGATAAGTTTACTCCAGAATATATTCTTCTAAAACAACGCCATATATTCGGGGGCTATTATCTCAATGAGTATGGACACAATTTAAGTAAAAATAAGTTGAGAAAATTATTTGGTTTGCCACAGATAAAATATGAGATGGTTCCGAATTCAGAAGTGCAAAGAATTGAATTATTGGCTGAAGAAATCCAGAAAGAGAGTTTTATAAAAGAATTAAAAACTTACCGAGCAGATTATATTGTCTGGGATAGTATAAAAAATCCAAATTGGAAAATAAAAGACCAAAGATTCTTTAAGGAGGTCTACTCTTCTAACGGAATTTTTATTTTCTCAATAAACTCTTGATGAGTATCTTGATGTTATCAGTAGTTTTGTTTGTATCTTTAAATTTATATAAGGGAGATGATGTAAATTTTTTATAGACAGGAAGCCCTTCTTTGGTGTGAGATAAACAAGCTTCAAACCATCTGTGGTAAATAATTTTATTTAACGCCTTGTTATTATATATTTTATTAACTTTGTTCGCTTCGATAATTTTTTCTAGCCATTTTTCTTGTTCGTTTAGATCACTTTTTGTAGAATTGTGAATTATCATGTCTTCTCGAGTCGGTGATAAACCTAAATCTGTTAGCTCCCGAAGTCTGATTGCAGATGCAGATTCTCTGTTTTTCTGTTTATGGACACTGGTGACGTTGGTTTCATGAAGTCTGTAAAGTAAAAGGACTTTCGGTATATTTGCTAATTTTTCATATTTAGATAGTTTTACCCATAGGTTGTAGTCTTCTGAATTCTCGTCTCGGTCAATGTCTATTCCGTATCTAAGATAATACTTTTCCAATATAGATTTTCTTATTATTACAGTGGGATGAGCTAGAGAAGTATAGAAAAGTAAGTTTGCTTTTACGTCTTCTGGGTCTGTAAAAAAACGATTTATGTGCCCATTTAGTTGTCCTATTGTTTTTGTCCAAGTACCACATACTGCAATTTCTGGGTAACTATCCATAAACTTTACCTGTTCCTCCAGTCGTGTAGATAAACTAATATCATCACTATCCATACGTGCTACATATTCTCCCTGTGCTTTACTTAGACCGAGATTTAGACAGTACGTGTGCCCCATATTCTTTTCATTTTTTATGAATTTAATACGTGGATCAGCATACGATTTTATAATATACGGGCTTTTATCCGTTGATCCATCATCAATGATTATAAACTCAAAATTAGGGTAAGTTTGGCCCAAAATGCTATCCATTGACTCTTGAAGGTATTTTTCACTGTTATAACAGGCCATCAAGACCGTAATTCTCGGTTTTTCTATAGTTTTGTCCATGCTAGGGGGATTATATCACTTTTGTCATTTTCGGTGCCTGTGAACCATTTTTGAGGCGAAATCACTACTTTTTTAGGATTACTATTAAGCCAAGCCCCCCACCAGCTAAATGTACTGTTTGCAATAATATTGTGTTTACAAAGACTCATCAGTATAAGTTCTTCGTAGTCTGGAATTATAGTATCAGAAACGAAAATAATCGGATATTTTTTAGGGAAGTTCTCTTTTACCCATTCTATATCGTCGGAGAATACAAAAAACGTAGTTTTGGGAAATTTTTCATCAATTTTGATCATCCCATTTTCGTAGTATGAAATTGGTAAAATCCCATGTTTATCAGAGATTTTTTTTATGGATACATAATCTCCACGTCGAATATGTATGCTTGTTGAATTTGGTAAAGAAATAATTTGCTTCATAACTTCTTGAGAGGCTTTCCCTAATGGTCTTTTTAGCTTGAAATCATTTCTAATCGTATTTTCATTAGCTTTAAAATATTTTTCGTTGTTCCAGTGACCAATGAAATATCCATTATTTTGTGACAGAATATTTGGGTCAAAAGCAGATGATTTTTCTATAATTTTCTTGCTCTTTAAACCAAGTTTATTTAGGACTTTTTGAAAAGGGGAGTTGTAGGAAGCAACCTCTTTGTCTGATGCTTCTTCCAATTCCATTACAAAATTATTTATTCTTAGAGATCTTTGACTTTGGTTAGCCTTTTCTAAGTACGACGAATCTATTTTTAAACTAGTTTTATGAATCAATGATAAATTACGCCCCAATGCATATTGAAACATTTGATTACCCAGACCGCCCTCTAATTTTATTATGATCATTAATTGACTATCCAATAACTCAGACAAGCTTTATTTGTAACTGGATTATTGCTCGATTTTATAGTGAAACTTGTACCGGATGTTCTGGCGTTTATAACATAATTTCGTCCTGTGCCTGTATTGCAAGTAATACCAAGTCTTGTGCCAAGAGATGAGTCTTCCATAATAAATATCTGACTATTAGCTGTTACTGCAGTCGTGTTAACTACTAGAGTACTACCTCCTGTCGGCATAGCAACACTACCAGCTGGAGCAGAGCCACAAGTAGAAGGCGTTGTAGTAGAATTACAATTTGAAACTGTACCTAAGTTTGTGATATTTAACAGTCCTTTCACTGTAGTTGTAGCATTTGTCCGTCCAATGTTAATTGATGTTGCTGTTGTTGAACCAAAAGAAAGAAGTCCTGCAGAATCTGTATCAAAGCCTAATCCATTCGCTAGAACATTTATGAAATTTCCGAAGATGTCACCATTTACATGAAGAGTTGCTGTGGGCGTACTTGTTGCGATTCCAACCTTACTATTTATTATCATGTTTTGGCCAGAACGACCGAATGTCATAGTTGTTGCATTCATTGTGCCAAAATTTAGTATTCCACTTGTCACAGAATCAAACAGTGATCCAACTGGCATAAAGAAATTTCCAGAAGTAAGCATAGTATCTGAACCGTCGTCAGAAAGAAGAGCATTACCTATAGTTGTACTTGCTGTAAACTTTACCAGTCTGTTAATTATTCCTGAACCTGTTATTGATTGATTACTACTTGTATAACTTATTATTACTATTCCTGATCCACCTGATCCACCAGTATTAGTGTTGCCACCTCCACCTCCACCTCCAGTATTTGGATCTCCATTACCAGGAGTTGAACCACTGTCACTTCCATTTCCTCCACCTCCTATTCCACCTGAACCGGGTGTAATAGCATCTGTCGCGCCACCCCCTCCGCCAGCATAAGTTACATTAGTTCCAGAAATTGAATTTGCGAGGCCAGCTCCTCCGTCACTTCCATCTGTATGTCCACCAGCCAGATCTTCTCCTGCTGTAGAAGCACCTCCACCCCCCGCACCTCCATTTCCTGACCCACCCCATATTTGATTACCCCCTCTATTTCCTTGTCCTCCATTTCCTGACCCACCATTTGAATCATCTCCAAGCCCAGCCGCGCCACCACCAGAACCACCATCTGCGCCAGTAGCTGTCGTTGTAGAAAAACTTGAGCCACCTCCTCCACCACCTGTAGAAGTAATAGTACTAAATATTGAATCACCCCCATTAGTTCCTTTACTTGTATATACTGTTGCACCACCTCCACCACTGCCAACTGTTACAGAATACGACTGACTTGTAATACTAAAATTAGAATCATATTGATAACCACCCGCACCACCTCCACCACCATTATATTGATTAGTTGTACCTCCTCCACCACCACCTCCACCAGCTACAACAAGAGCTTGAACAGTACCCCCACCAGTACCAGTGCAATCTAAAGTTCCACTGGTTGTAAAAGTGTGAATTGTATTTCCACCCGATTGGATAATAGTTCCTCCAGTACAATCTGATGAGAATGCAAAAACAGTTAAAGGAGAGGCTGTCAAAGTGATTGCTAAGAATAATGATAAGAATGTTACGATTTTTTTCATAAATTATTGATTAGTAAAGATCATTATTAAATATATACAAACAAATTATATATCATATATATGATTATGCCTATGTAGTTAAGAACTAAATTATCAATTTTGTTTCCATAACTCCCAAATAAATTCATATTGATAAACAGGATTGTGAGAATTTTTCAGTTTATCTTTGATTTCTTGCATTTCCTTTTTTGCTTCTGGAAAGAAATTATGGAACTGAACAAGAACATAGTTAATATTTTTCATATATCCATAGTCAATGAGTCTGTTTAATAGAGCATACTCTCCACCTTCAATATTTATTTTAATCAAGTCAATCTTCCGTATATTGTTTTGCTTAATGTATTCAATTACATCAACTAATTTAATATCAATTTTCTCTTCACTAATTTTTTTTATTGTTGATGAGCCGTCTCCACCTACACTTATTTTTTTAGTCTCAGTTTTGTCAGATAAGCCGAATTTATTTACTTTTATTTTTTTATTTTTTTCGAACCTGTGCTGTATTTCTACAGAAAAATTTGGTACTGGCTCAAATATATGGATGTTTGAATTATACTTTCCATAAATATTACTTGCCCACTGTCCTTCATATCCTCCAACATCAAAAACTACCGAATTTTCATCAAGAAAAGATAATTTATTTGTGGAATCACCGATGTCTTTTCTGAATAATGTTTTCTGGTCTCCAAAGGGGGATATATAAACTTTGTTACTAACATAATTAAATAGACTACCGATTTTTGAGAGTATTTTACTTAGCGAATTTCTCATGATTTATTTTATTAGTTTTCTTAAAAAAGCTTTAATTTTATATACAATTTTACTATTTTTTTCGAGCTTAATTATTCTACTCGTATTCTCAGAAATTTTTTCACCTCTTAATCTAATCGGTTTAGTTTTTAAATTATCAAACCATGTAAATCTTCCTTCCTTACTGAGCATATAGTCAATATCCTCATCAATAATTTTATCTAGGAACGGCATAACTGCTATTAAGGCTGACATAGTCACATTTCCCTTTTTGTTTTCTCTTACCCAATGTGAATTAATTCCTGCTCTATGTAGGTAGTATGTATTTTCTAGAGTAATCATTTTTGAGCCACTAAATAGTTGTCTAATTCCAAATGTCCAAGAATCCAATGTTTGGTTAACAATTGTCGGCTCAAAATATGTTCCTGCTTTTTTCCAGCTTGATTTGGTAAATAGATAATTTCCAGTAGGACAAGGAGTGATATGTCCTGCCAAACAATTCTGTGCGGTTATCTCCTTTTGGAATAACCATTTTTGTGTAATATTATTTATATCGTTCTTAAAGAACCATAATTCACTAAAGGCAACAGCATCAGCATTATTTAGAAGTAAATACTCTTTAAGTTTTTTAATGCTTCCTGAAATAAGGATATTATCTGAATCTAGTGTAAAAAGTAAATCATTTTTTGAAATCTGTATGGCAGTGTTTCTCCCAGCTGCTGCTGTGCCTTTATTGATTTGATGTCTAAAAGAGATAACTTGAGAGTACTTCTTCTTTAGCCTTGTAATTATTTTTGAAGTATCATCAGTCGACGCATCATCTACTATGATAACTTCATCACCATCCTCAAAATTCCCATTAAAAATTGAGTCAACAGATTCTTCTATTGTATCGTCACAGTTATAAGCAGGAATAATAAAACTTATGTTTGATTTATTCATTTTTTTTAAATACCACTATAATACTATGTCCAATGATATGTTCAGAAATGGATGATATCCCCAAAAAAGCAAGACGATTAGCCATATTTTTTAGTATAAAAGAAAAAGGTCCAAGCTTTTCATTTAATTTTTTCTCAACCACTTTTTCAGCGATTTCGTTCGCAAATCCCAGATGATATTTTTGTAGGGGTTCAAGATAAATTGATTCTAGCTTCATATTGAAATTATACTGTAATTTAATTAGTGAGTTCATATTCCACATGCCCATATGATGTGGGGGCATATTTAAAGTTGCATCATTTGATTTCATTATTAAGCAGTCATTGTTCGGGATACTTATAACCATTTTACCTCCGGGTTTTAGGACTGATAAAGAAGAATTGATGAAATTTTTTATATCGTATACATGCTCCATTACCTGAAAAGAACAAACCGTATCGTAGTAGTTTTTTTTATTTTTAGAAAACTGCTCTATTGTTTCAGGGTAGACAGACAGATCTTTTTCTTTACACTCTTTTACTGCATCAGAGTTTAATTCCAGTCCTTCAACTACTGCTCCATTTTCTTTCATTTTTTTAATAAAAGTTCCCCGAGCGCAACCGATCTCTAAGACTTTGTCATTTTTTTTCACTAAGCCGTAAGCTATTTCATGCTCCCATTTCCAATCCATATAGTACCAAGGGAATTTCTCTAGTTTTTGATAGAAAGAGTCATCACCGGAAATATTTAAAGGATAATAAAATCTGTATCCAGTATCTAGACACTTGTATATAGAGACAATTTTTATATTTTTAAAAAACTTTGAAACGTCCATATCCAGCTCTTTTTTATAGCGTTCGATTATGTACGAAGAGGGGATTTCTCTTTCAGGAACGACATTATTTGATCCTGTAACTGGACTTTTTATTTCCATATTTTTTTTATGACATTAGCTCCATTTTTTATAGGCAACTCAAACGATTTTGGTGTAATTTTTATTATCTTTTCTAAAGTAAGAGTTCGAATTTTCCCACCGAAAACATGACGATAAGTGTAAAAGTCAGCCAAAACATCCCTTTTAATTTTCTTTGGGTGTACTAATGGGAAGACCATTTTGTGAGATTTCATATTAGAAAACTCCGTAATCTCTGTTGTGTGAGTTGCATCTTCTCCAGATCCGATATTTGAGACCAGGTTTACATTCGGGATAACGGCGAGCCCACCTCGTCTTTTAACTGAATTGAGCCATTGTTTATCCCAGATGTGTTTTCTTTGTTCAGGACTTATCATATTATGGTCATAGTATTTCCAAGCTCTCGCCCATGTTGCCCAACCCCAATTATGAGTATATTCTGAAAAATAGTAAGAACCATTTCCTCTTTTTTTACCATCTTGAAAATTATTTCCACTTATGTGCATTATTTTCGGATTATCTTTATACTTTTCCAAAAGTTCCTGACAGAAATAGTAAAAGCTAGGGTGGGGAAGGCAATCATCGTCCATTATAATACCTCGATCTACGTGCTCAAACATCCATTTTATTCCTGTAACAGATCCTGTTCCACAACCTAAATTTTCTTTTTGAAACAACGTTTTGACTTTGCAAGGCCAATCGACTCTATTTGCTATTTCTCGAGCCTTTTCGCATTTTGCAACATCATCTGGCCTGTCTTTTCTTGGACCGTCAGCACAGATAAAAAATTGTTTTGGTTTCATTTTCCTCACCACCTCAAAAGATTTGTCAGATATTTCTGGACGGTTAAAAATCATAAGAAGTATTGGTGTATCGAGTTGTTTATTGTCCATAGTTCCTAATAAGACTATGCTAAATAGTGTTTAATTTCAAGCTCAATTTCTTTTGCTATTTTTACACTATTTACAATCTTACCGCCTAGAATTGACCAGCATCCAAAACCATAGTATGTCGTATCAGATGGTCTAGCATCATCGTGTTCTCTATAGGCATTTACTGCTCTATGAACGTATCTAACATCAACGATTTCTGCCTTTTCTAAGATAGGTATCCATTCTTTACTTTTATTTAGTGTTTCTTTTATCATTGTCTTTGTTCTTTTTCGGCCATGGGGGATTCCATTTTTGGGGACATATCTTTCTAGCATTGACTCTTTTATATGGACAAGAGTAAAAAGACCATCTTTACTTGTTGGTACCAGATTTGTAAACGGTCCGTCCATAATAGCGATAGATATTTTAGGTAGAGGTAATTTAACTATGAGTGTTTCTACAAGGTCAATACGGACAGGTTTTATAGGGAAATCAAACCAATGAGAAAATTTATTGTGTCTTGCATATGTAGCGTTTATAACATAATCAAACTCTTTTGAGTTTTTGTTACCTTTTGAGTCGATAAATGTTAAGACTTTCTTTCCATCAGGGTTGATTTTTCCAGAAACAACCTCAGAATTAAATTTTATTTTAAGATTGTGTGATTTTTGTATGCGTGCTTCTACAAGTTTCTTTAAGCGATCATAGTTATATATTGGCTCAAATGTTTTTAAAGATAATGATATTTTATTTCGATTTAAGAATTTTTCATTCGGATATTCTATTGTAAAAGGCAGATTGTGTTTACGACAGAATTTAAGATAGTCCTCTGGGGTTGTTTTTGACTTTGATTTTGCGACAGAATAATAAGTAGGGAATTCATAGACAATAGCCTCACTATATAGATCTTCAAAAGCTTCTATAGCTTCACGGATATCCTCCACTGTTTTATCGCTCCTCGGATAGTGATATCCCCAGTGATGGCGATATTGATTGATATAAGAGGCTTCAAGCATGATATCTTGGTTTTTTTCAAAGACGGTAACATCAGTGAATTTGGCCAATTCTAATGCACAATTTATTCCAAAAATTCCACTACCTATAACAGCCACTTTTGGTTTCGCTAGATTAACAACATTTTTCTCCTTTGATTCTATTTCTTCTGCAATAGAGACGATACGTGTTCCTACGTCTAAATCTGGGTATTTAACCTTTTTTCCTTTCAATAATTTTAAAAATACCACCAGTTCTTCTTCGAGAGGTGATTTTTCAGAAGTGCATTTTACTATCTTTACAGAACCGCTTTCTAAATTTTTGATCGAAATTATATTTTCTAGAAAGTCACATTTTATTTCCTTTTTGGAGAATATAAAATCTATTGTCCGAATTTTTTTATCACCAGACCACCCAAGTTTAAATGTGGCATGTTTATTTTTAGCGTATTTTACCTCTACCGTTCGAGTTCTTTTAGATATTTTTGTAGAGATAGTTCCCGGACTCATTCCAATAATAAAATCTACTATATCGAATAGGTGAAGTAGTTCAAAGGCTATAGGTCTTCCGTTGTCAGTATCTTTCTGGTTGGTAAAACTACCATTTATGATGACAGGTTCTTTTTTGAATGGTTCTAGTATAGACCTAAGCTTTTTTATAGAAGGGTTATATCTAAAAATATGTCCAACCATAAAAGTTCTTCGATATTTCTTAGCTTCTGTAGTTATTCTCTTTGCTTCCAGGGTGTTCATCGCTAGAGGTTTTTCGATAAACACATCAGTCACAGGTAAGCATTTCATAGCAATTTCGTAATGAGTCTCAGGAGGCGTTACAATATCAACTGCATCTACACTTTTGAGTACGTCGTCTGTTATTTTAGTCCACACTTTTACATTATATTTTTTAGTTATATTTTTCTGCGACTCTTGAGATTTAACTACGACTCCAAATACAGAAATTACCCCTTTTTTCTCCAAAGAAAGAAGAGTTTCAAGATGTTTTTCTCCAAATCGTCCAGCTCCGATGAGTAGAATTGACGGTCTTTTATTCTTTTTTTTCTCAGTGAGTTTCATTGAATATACTGTCGCTTTTTAGCTCTGGATAGTCAAGTGGGGTGTTTGAGCAAATGATTCCGTTCGGACGTCCTGTCCTGTTATTTATTCGATAATAAAAGAAAATTTTATCCCATTTTATTTTTCCCGAATTAAATAGTTTTTTAATATCACTCAAATAATCATGATTTTTCATTGCCTCCATCAATATTACGTATTTTTTCGACATTGCAAAAAGATTTTCTAGTGCTATTAGGTGTAATTCATCTGTACGAATGTGCATTATTACTGCTTGAGTATAGGTCAGATCGCATTGTTCGAAAGGGAGTTTGGTAAAAAGTGTGGTTGCATCAGACTGTGATATATTATTTTTTAAATGGGGATATGTCTTCTCTAGACTTTTTAGTTGTTTGTCTGAGAGGTCTATGCCACAGATTCTTTTGTTTGGAAGTAATACAGAAAGATTATGAAGGTGCATACCTGTTCCGCACCCCATCTCAAAAATAGAATCTGGATTCAGTTGAAGTATAGTTTCGTATAAAAATTCATGAGATTCATGGAGGGGTTTGATTTCTTGGTTGTTTTTAATTAATTTCCCATTCTTAAGAACGTAATCGTTCTTTTTTAGTGATTGAGTGTAGTATTTTGATACTTTCTTTAGTTCACCTAAGTAGTGAAGATGATAAAGTGTCCAGTCAAACATGTCTTTGTCATTATTCTTTGGATTGGAAAAGTGGAGTTTTACAGCAACTTTTCTTATAGATTTTAAAAAATGATACCCGAATATCTCAATGTTCGGATAATACTCATCTTTATTTGTAATAAATTTTTTTATTTTCTTCAGCATACTATATGATGTGTTTTAGTTTTAAGATTTCTATAACACGATTGCAAAAACTTTTTGGAAGGAATTGAATATATTTATCACTTGTCAGGTAGCGTTTACCAGCGAGGATGTATTTATTGTACTCGCCCTCTTTCATCTTAATAAGGTATTTTGCTAATTCTGTATTATTATTGAATTTTCGGCGGTCAATAAATGTATCAGAATCAATATAGTCTGTTATATTTGGAGCGCCCCAATATACAGGAACTGTCCCGGCTTGAAGTGAGTCAAATATTTTCTCTGTTATATATCCATTTGTTCCAGATAGATTTTCGTAACAAATATTGAATTTGTATTTTGATAATGTTTCTATCTTGTCTTTTGAATGCCCACGGTATGTTTTATATTTTTTTATAAACCAAGGAAATATTCTTTGCAATCTAGTGATAGGTATGTTCCACCTTACTCCATATAGATCAAAATTGTCAGGGAAGTTCGAGTCAAAATATTCAATAGATTTTCTTCTTTCTGAGTATAACTCATTTTTCTCTCTCGAGTACTTATTAAAAGATATATTCACTAACAGTTTTTTTTGACTAAACGGAACAACTGTTCCTAATGGTTTACGGTCTGGTATAGGTAGACGAAATTTGAAGAACTTTTTATTGTCCACCAATTCATCATTCCAGGTCAAGATAGTGGAAAATTTATCGTGTAATGATTTTACGTAGTTGTATGGTTTAACTGATTTACCTTCCCATAAAACCAAAACCATTTTATCCTTTAATCCGTGGTGGAGGCATTCCTGATATAACTTTCTTTTTGGCTCAGGTTTTTTCTTTAAAGTTTCTTTTCGCAGAAAGGGAATATTACTTAATGGGTATTTTAGTTTCTCGCCCAAACTACTTCCGTCCATGAAAATCACACAGGTGCAGTTATCCAGACTATTTTGATCAATAGTTTTAAAGGTGTATCCAAGTTCTAAAAACCTGTCTCTTAAGAATTTCCACGGATCATTCATGTTGTTTATGTCATCCTTGAACATGGCATTATTCGCCAGAGCGGGGCTATCAAAGTTTATGAATATATCTTTCATGTTTTTATAAAGGTTTCCAAACAATTAGTGAATGACCATCTACAAACATACTACCAGAGTTAGTTCTTTTTGCCTCTATTATTTTCACACTGCCTTTTGATTCTAGTTCTCTGAGATAATTTAAAAAACCATTTATGTATTTTCTCTTTTTGAAATATTCTATTGATAGGTAATCCGGTAGTCTGTTTGGGTCTAGAATTTCGGCTATCGGTTCAATATTGACGACCACTTCTGGTTTGTTTTTCAAAATATAGTCAACGAATTTTTTATAATCTTCACCAGTTTGTTCCAGAGAAGCAAAAGTAAATACTGCTGATTTTGGTGCGATTTTGAAACTAGAATCTGGATTGAAGTAGTCAAATTTTTTACCAAAAAGTTTTTTATCTCCGAGATTTTTTGCAATCTGCTCTATTCCTTTCTGACTTGATTCTACCCAGTCCATTCCCCAGATAGTTGCCGCTCTGTTTATTTCACGCATTTTTAAGAGGTTATGTCCTGGTCCACAGCCAAATTCATAGAGATTTTCATATTTTCGGAAGTATTTGTCTAAAACATAGTACGTGAGTGTATTTACAATATTTATCTCAAAATCTTTTGAAACCGCTTTTACGAACTCTCCATTGATTCTCAGGATGTCGTATTTTCCGTAGTATTTTGGAATAAGAAATTTCTCATCCATATTTTCTTTGTATGCGTCCGCGTTTTCTTTCCAACCTTTTTGCCATTGTTCAAGCCTATGTTTTCCTGAAAAAGGGATTGAATCATCCAGTAAGACAGAGATTATTTTAAGTATTACTTCGTCTCTTTCTTTTGTGCTCAGAGTATTATATTTTAGTTTATAACTTTTTATTTTTTTTGCGAGAAAAGGTGAAACTTTGTCATTTATCATTTTCTCATAGTCTTTTTCATTTATACTCTTTTGCATATTATTTAGTTTCAAGTGGCCCAGGTTCTTGTCTGGTTAGTTTTTTCCACAGATCTAAAGACATATTAAGTATTCCGACGAAATTATTCTTTTCTATCTCCACCAAGTTTTCGCTTAGCCATTTTTCTATCGTCTTTATCGTATTTTCTAGACTATATTTTGGTTTCCAATTAAAGTCTTTTTCAAACGCTTTTGATGTAATTTGTAAATTACGAAGGTCTCCTAAGTCTCCCATCTGACCAATTTTGCATTTCACAACTTTTTGTATAGCCTCGCCGAATTGTTCTTTTGAAAGATTGTGACTGCCTATATTATATATAAGTTTTGGCCACCTATCTTTAGACATAATAGAAAAGTAACCACTTGTCATGTCTCTCACATCTATAGCTGCTCTATAGGCATTTAATTCAGATATTCTGATTAGACCTTGAGCTACAGCACAGTATGTAAAGTGATTTGGTAATAATTCGATTCTCATCCTAGGAGCAACACCGCAAACCGTTGCTGGACGGAGCATAATGATTTTAAATTTTGGATTTTTCTTAACTTTAGTTTTTATGTATTTCTCCATCTCTAATTTATATTTGCAGTAGTTATCCGTTGGTTCTGGTAGGGGAGCCTTCTCATCTAAAAGTTTCATTTCTTTTTGATTACCATAAAGACTTGATGTCGAGTTGTATATGATGGGGACTTTTAACTTTTCCGCCAGGTCAATAACTTTTTTTGAAGATTCATAGTTTAAATCTTTTGTGTAGTTTGGGTTATGATTTGCCGCCCAAACAGAAGAAAGCTCAGCAAAGTGAAAAATAAAATCCGGTTTAAAATCAACAATAGATTTTTTAAGAAGTTCTATGTTTCTAGTGTCTCCAATAACGTAACTTAGTTTTGTTTTAACTTTTTTCTCTTCCCCGATTTCCTTTAATATTTTTTTGTAATCCTGTTCGTAAATAAGTGAGTCATACAGGCAAACATCAAAGTCTTTTTTTAGCGCTTCTTTTGCTAATTGTGAACCAAGGTAACCCAATCCTCCTGTAATAAAGATTTTTTGCATTTCCTTAAGTTATCATAATTTTAACCTTGTGTCCAAAACTTTTTATACGTAAAAAAGCGTGGGACTTGCGTCCCACGCCTAATCTGTTTCCGATTGTTCGCCTCTACTCTTCCGGGAAGGGGTAAAGTCCGACGCTTTGCATCTCCTCGACGCACCGCGACATGAAGTCGCGATAGTAGTCGAAGTATGGCTTACCCATCTCCTTGGCTTTCGGGAGGCGCAACATGTCCTCCCACTCAAGGTTGAACCAGATCGCGTCGTAACACGACTGGATATTTCGGAACGTCGTTTGCGGATGTTTCCTACCGAGGTATTTCGGGATGCATGCCGGAATGTTGGGTCGGTGTTGTCCACCCCGAATGAGGTTGAGTGCTCCCATGTTCGACAATCGATCTGCATCCTTGAGGGTCACTGTGACAGGGTTGTCCGCGTCACTGTTGCGCATTGAATGCTCCATCAATGCTTCACGCATGAACATGAGCTCGTCGTTTCTGAACTCCCCAACAGGCAGTAGCCCAAAGTATCGGTCCAACACTTCGCTTGTTTCACTGCCGAAGTGACGGTCGGTCGAGTGCATGAGTCCAACGACCCAGGTCATCTCGCCGACTCGCGGGGTTTCCGCGATGAGTGCGCTGGTCTGAGCGACCCGAAGGTCGTGGTCCCAGCCGTGCCCCATGGTTGTCTTTCCTGACGCGACGATGTCCTCGTGAGTCTTCTTCACCGCATCGTATAGAGCTTTGTATTTCGCTCTCATTACCACGAATGTGTTGTACAGATACTGCTTTTTAGTCTCTGTTGCCATCTCGACCCCCCTTTGAAAAAGGTTTTTACCTAGGAAAAGTTCTGTCTGGACTCTATCACATTATTATAAAAAAGTCAAATATATTATTTATACAACACTTTCTGCCACTCAATAGTTTTCTTTACCCCAACTTCTAGAGAAACGAAATCTTTTTTACCAAATTCGTTTTTAACTTTATCCAAATTTAAACTAACGTCTTCTGGTGCTCCAACCAGAGCTTGTTTTTCAGATTTAGGAATATTCACAGGCACTTTTAAGTTTTTTCCAATAAGTTTAGCTAAATCAGCAATTGTCGTTCTGGAAATTCCTCCAACGTTATAGATATTGTCTTTTCCTTCTAAAAGTATTTTCCACATCATCCAGACTGCATCAGTAATATAACAGTATGTGCGGAGAGCCGAGCCGTCGTCCATCATGTTTATTTTCTTCTCTGTTAGAGCGCGGCCGATAAAAGAATTTAAAACACGCTTATCGTCTTTTTTTGTTCCGGGACCATAAGCTAAAGAAAGCCGCACAGATTTCGCATCTACTCCACTACTACGGAGGGTGGAGACAATAGCTTCACCACAGCGTTTGGCTTCTATGTAACATGAGCGTGGATGGTCTGTGTTTGTTGTACCGATTTCTGTCTCTTTGAAAGGTGGTTTCGAGAGTCCACTGTAGACTTCGCTTGTGCTCATGAATAAAAACTTTCCGCTATTATTTAATTTATCAAATAATTTCAAAGTGACAGCCGTGTTCATCTTTATGGTTTTTAGAGGGTTTTCCATAAATTTCCCTGGCTGACCATATCCTCCCGCATGAATAATAATGTCGGCTTTTGGTAATTTATTTACAAAATCATCATCGCATAAGTCTCCCCCTATTACAGTAGCGTTTGCACCCTTAGATATTTCTTCCCAGTATTTTTCTGGTTTACTTTGGCAAACAGCATAAACTTTTACTCCGGTTTTTAAGAGTCCAGCTAGAAGATATGTTCCGACGAGTCCAGATGCTCCAGTAATCAAAACATTTTTGTTTTTTAATTGTGAAAAATCCACTCCTTTGATTGAACTTTTTGCGTCATCTATTATTATTTGGGCTAATTTATCCATTGATTAGTTTCTTTAGTTTTTTATTTATTGCGTTAGGTGTCATTCCTAAATCCTTGTCGTGTTCTTCTGCTTTACCATATTTTGTCAGAAATCTTTTAGGCATACCAGCATGAACGATTTCAATAGCTTTTCCGGGAAAAGTATTTATCACGTCGGTGTCTAGTGCTCCTTCATAATAAGGTTCGCATATCAATATTTTATTTCCAGCGAGATTATTTTTTAGTGTCTTCGAGTCAAAAGGGAACAAGGTCGTGTAGTAAAGTATCGTTACATCTTCTTTTTCTGTCGCCTCTAGGACGGTTTTCAGCATTGGGCCAACAGCTATGACAGTAGCTTTTTTACCTTTTTTCACAACATTCGCTTTACCGAATTTAACTTTTTTACTGTTTTCGTTCCCTCTCTCACTCAAACGAAAATAGGTTGGATTACCATCGGCGTAAGATTGTTTAAAAAGAGTGTCAAATTCCTCTGCTGTTCCCGGGACGATGATTTCCATTCCTGGGATATTTTTTAATATCGCAATGTCAGACGGACAGTGATGCGTTGCGCCAAGTGCTGCATAGTCATATGATGCACCGACACTGACAAAGTTTCCTCCGAGTTTCTGAAAAGCAAAATCTACTTTAATTTGCTCTAGTCCTCGTTCAACTATAAATGGGGTAATAGTGTGAACAACTGGTATTAAATTTGTTTTGGCCAGTCCTGCAGCTAGACTGATTGTTGCTTGTTCTAAGATCCCAATGTTATAAACTCGGGTGGGGTGTTTAGCGAAAGCATTTCTGAATCCAAATACACCAATATCTCCAAGTATCAAAACGAGTTTTTTGTCTTTATCTAGCACCTTCTCTAAAGTTTTTACGAATTGTTTTCTCATTATGTCTTTATATCTAACTACTCAGTTCTTTCACAAGATTCTCGTACTCTTCTTTTGTTGGTGCTTTGTGGTGCCAAGCAGGATTACCTTCCATAGTTTTACTTCCATAGCCTTTTATAGTTTCAGCTATTATGGCCAGTGGTTGTCCTATGTGAGGAGTTTTCAGTGCTTGATAAATCTCCTCTTGATTGTGACCACTAACTTTAATCACAACCCAATCAAATGACTTAAACTTTGATGCGATGTCACTCACAGACACAGCTCGGTCTGTCGAGTGGTTGTGATCAACTATACAGATTAAGTTGTCTAATTTGTGATGACTGGCTAAAAGTGCTCCCTCCCAGACTGTACCCTCGTTACTTTCACCGTCGCCTATTATTGCATAGACATTCGCTTTGTTTAGAGTGATTCGCATCCCTATAGCCATACCTACAGCAGTAGGGAAGCCATGACCAAGTGATCCAGTAGAAACTTCAACCCCAGGAACTTTTAGTGAATCTGGATGTCCACCAAGAATCCCTTCGAATTTTCCAAACGATTTCAAATGTTTTTTATGAAAAAATCCTTTGTCTGCGAGAATAGCATACAAACCAAGAGAACCATGACCTTTGCTCAAAACGAATCTATCCCTTTTTGGATCGATTGGATTTTTCGGATTAAATTTTAAAACCTTGTCATATAGTACGACCAATATATCCAAAATAGAAAAAGCACTAGGAATATGACCTTCTCCAGAGTTGTATGAAGCTTCAACTATTGAAATCTTTAGTTGGTTTATTCTATCTTTCATATTTTCTATGAAATTTTTTCTGTTTTGTAATCCAATATGTTAGATACCTTACCCCAATATGCATCACCTTGTACAGGTTGTCTTGAGTTATTTTCGTTTGTTATTTCAATACTGATATCTTTTACTGTATCAACGCTACCTCTACCATCACTCAAATGTTTTAACCCAATATTTAGGAAAAGTACTCCGATTTGGAATAAATATGCTGGTATTTCAACACGAGTCCTGTATTTACCAGGTTCATAGTTCCTGTATCTACCTTCAATATCTCCTTCAGTAGAAAATAAAAGTAATTCTCCTTGATAAAAGAAATATAAGAAAAGAAGTTTTTTTTCAAGTGGTTTACGTACTTCATAGTCAATCTCAATGGAGAATTTTTCTCCGATGGGTATTTGTGCTTGAGGTTTACCATCTTGACTTAAAATAGTTACTTTTTTAATTTGGCCTTCCAAAGTTTCTTTAGCCGGGTATTCTACGATTGAATTTAAAGTTCTTTCTACGTTAAGGTAGTAGTTCACTACTTCTGAGGTCTCGCCAAATTTAATCAACTCACCGTGTTTAAGCAAGATTGTCTTTGTACACAATCTTTCTATAGCATCCAGATTGTGACTAACGAATATAATAGTTCTACCACCAGCCTTAGTAATATCGTCCATTTTCCCTAAACATTTTTTCTGAAATTCTGCGTCACCAACAGCTAAAACCTCGTCGACAATTAAAATATCTGGTTCCATATGAGCTGCGACAGAGAAAGCAAGACGGACATACATTCCACTAGAATAATATTTAACTGGAGTATCAAGGAACTTTCTGACGCCAGAAAACTCGACTATTTCTTCAAACTTACCCGCCACTTCTTTTTTGGTCATTCCAAGAATAGCGCCGTTAAGAAAAATGTTTTCTCTTCCAGTTAATTCTGGATGGAAACCAGTGCCGACTTCAAGTAGTGAACCAACACGCCCACGGATTTTTATTTCTCCTGTGGTTGGTGGTGTGATTTGAGATAAAATTTTAAGTAAAGTAGATTTACCTGCACCATTTGGGCCTATAACTCCTATAATTTCTCCTTTTTTAATTGTAAGATTTAAACCTTTTACCGCCCAAAACTCTTCCTTTTTTTCAAATCCTATAATTGATATAGCTTTAACTTTCAGGAATTTTAATGGGGATTTTAGTATTGTCATTATGACATCTCGCAAGGCAACATAACCGCCACGCTCCCGTGTGATATCGTATTTTTTTCCTAAGTTTTTTATTTCAATTACATTGCCTTTCATATTTTTCTTTAATATTTTTACAGGACATCAGCAAAATATCTCTCAGTCTTTTTAAAAACATATACACCAAAGATCATTAACACAGTTGTACCAGCAAGAGAAATTGATATAAGAATCCAATTTATAGGAGCTGTCCCTAGGATGGCCGCTCGGGCACTTTGTATCACCCCCATCATTGGGTTAAGAGCTAAAATCCAAGAATATTTTCCCGCGATACTTGCTGGATAAATAACTGGAGTTAAAAACATTAATATTTGAATAAAAAATGGCAAAACATATCGAACATCTCTGTATTTTACATTGATTGCTGATAAGAATAATCCACTACCAACAGATGCCATAAAAGTAATTATTAATAGAAGGGGTAGAATCAATAGACCAGATAGGTGAGGAACATATCCATAATAAAACATAAGTCCGATTAGAATAATGGTAGCAACAGCAAAATCAATTAACTTTGTGATTACCGAGGAAACTGGCAAAATCAGTCTAGGAAAATATACTTTAGTTATTATGGCCTGGTTACTTGTTAGTGCACTACTAGTATCTCCAAGAGCACTGGAGAAAAATTGCCAAAACAGAAGACCGACATAAACAAAAATAGGATAGGGGACCCCATCCGATGGCATTTTAGCTAGGCCTCCGAAAAACACAGAAAAAACCACCATTGTTATAAAGGGTTGGAAGATAGCCCAAGCAACACCTATAAATGTTTGTTTATATCGTACTTTAAGATCTCTCCATGTAAAAAAATATAGGAGCTCTTTATAACGCCAAATTTCTCGGAAATCCTCTAGACTGAAGGTTTTCTTAGGTTTTATGACAGTTTCTCTAAGGGTATTGGGTTGAGTCATATTTTGAGCAGTATAACAGAAAAACCACTTTTTTTCTATTTTTTCTAAAAGTAGAATCAATTCAAATTTTTTGAATGATTATTGATATACCAGTTAATTGTCTTCCTTAATCCTGTTTCAAAGTCTATTTTTGAGACAAATCCAAACTCTTTTTTAGCTTTACTTACATCAAGTTTTCGTCTTGGCTGACCATCTGGTTTCGTCTTGTCCCAAACTACTTTTCCATTAAACCCCACAATTTTTGAAATAATTTTTACCAAATCTTTTATTTTTATTTCAAAATTACTCCCAATATTTATTGGACGAGAGTCATTATGTTTTATGGTTGCTAGAACGATAGCTCTCGCTGCATCATCTACATATAAAAATTCTCGACTGGCTTTTCCTGTGCCCCACACAACGACTTCAGATTTATTTTGTCCCTTTGCTTCGACAAAGCGTTTAATCAGAGCTGGTATTACATGTGAATGATCGGGATGAAAATTGTCTCCAGGTCCATAAAGGTTTACACATACTGGATTTATACCATTAAAGCCATATTGTTGTCTGTATGCTTCTAACTGAACAACGAGCATTTTTTTCGCCAATCCATAAGGAGCGTTGGTTTCTTCTGGATAACCTATCCAAATGTCTTCTTCTCTAAATGGTATTCTAATCGGTATTTTGGGGTAAGCGCAAACGGTTCCAACTTGAACAAATTTTTTCACCTTTGCTTTTCGAGCTTCTTCTATCAAATGGATTCCCATCACTGCATTATCATAAAACAATGTCCCAGGAAATTTTTTATTGAAACCAATACCTCCAACTGTCGCCGCCAAATGGATGATAATATCTTTTTCTTTCACTGCTTTTTCACAATTTTTTTGAATTCTCAAATCTAGTTCTTTACTTCGCGGACGAAAAATATTTTTTTCTTTTGCTCCATTACGAATCAATTCATTAAAAACAGTTTGACCAAGAAAGCCGTGACCACCAGTTAGTAGTATTTTTGAGTTTTTTAAATCTATTTCATCTTTTTTCATCTTTTTCTTTTTCTAGATCAGCTTCAGTCATTATTTTTACTAATTCTTTAAATTTGACTTTAGGTTTCCATCCAAGATTTTTTCGAGCTTTGCTATAGTCTCCTAGCAATAAATCTACTTCAGCTGGACGAAAATACAATGGATCAATCTCCACGATAATTTTTCCTGTTTTTTTATCTATGCCTTTTTCTTTTACACCCTTTCCCTTCCATATAATATCCATGCCCAATATTTTTGCAGACTCTTCGACGAACTCTCTTACAGAGTGGGTTTCATTTGTTGCTAATATATAGTCTCCAGGTTTTTTTGCTTGAAGCATAAGCCACATACCATAAACGTAATCTTTTGCGTAACCCCAATCTCTTTTTGCATCGAGATTCCCTAAATATAATTTTTCGTCAATACCTAACTTTACCCTAGATAAACCCCTTGTAATTTTTCTGGTGACAAATGTTTCTCCACGTCTAGGAGATTCATGATTAAACAAGATTCCGTTTACTGCAAACATGTTGTAACTTTCTCTGTAGTTTTTTGTTATCCAATATGCGTAAACTTTTGCTACTCCATATGGTGAGCGTGGATGGAACATGCTAGTTTCCTTGAGTGGTATCTCTGCCGCTTGACCAAACATTTCACTCGAAGAAGCTTGGTAGAATCTTGTTTTGTCCAATCCAACTTGTCTCATAGTATCAAGAATTCTAAGAGTCCCAAGTCCCGTAACACCTCCTGTATATTCTGGAAGATCAAAACTAACTTTAACATGGCTTTGGGCTCCAAGATGATAGATTTCGTCCGGTTTAACTTTTGCAAGTATTCTAGTGAGGCTATTCCCATCAGATAAGTCTCCGTAATGGAGATGTAGTCGACTTCTCCTCTCGTGCGGGTCTTTATATATGTGGTTTATTCTAGCAGTGTTAAAAGAACTAGATCGACGAATAATACCATGTACCTCGTAACCTTTGTCTAAAAGTAATTCAGTCAGATAAGAGCCATCTTGACCAGTGATACCTGTAATTAAGGCTTTTTTCATAATGTAGGGAATAATAGCAGATTAGCCTATTTTTTTCTAGCCTAATTTTTATTTTTACTAGCGTTTAAAAACTTGATTTGGTATAGTGTCTATCATGAATTTAAAAAATATTTTTAAGTATGCAGTAATTGGGGGTTTGTTTCTAACTCCGTTCATAGCTTTCATTGTGCCTAGTGCGATGTTTTTTCCTTTCATATCTGGAAAGGGATTTACTTTTAGGATTTTATCAGAGATTCTATTCGGTTTATTCGTTATCCTGGCTTTTATAGATGTGGAGTATAGACCAAAACTTTCTTGGATCACCAAAGCCGTTTTGAGTTTTGTTTTTATAATGTTAATTGCTGATCTTCTAGGGGTTAATCCTTACAAGAGTCTTTGGAGTAATTATGAACGAATGGAAGGTTTTGTTTTACTGATTCACCTAGCTATGTATTATATAGTGCTGTCTTCGGTGTTAAAAACTAAATCACTTTGGAACTATTTTTTCAATACCTCAATTCTGGCAAGTGTTCTCATGTCTATATACGGAGTCTTCCAACTTTTAGGTAAGGCTACTATTAACCAAGGAGGTGTTCGAGTTGATGCCACTTTTGGTAACGCTTCTTATCTGGCTATATATCTTGTTTTTCATATTTTTCTCTGTTTGTATTTATTAGTGGATGAATCTTGTAAAAAATGGTTGAAATGGACTTATGGAGTAATTATTTTATTAGAGACTGTTATATTGTATTTTACTGCTACCAGAGGTGCTATTCTCGGTCTTATCGGAGGACTACTTCTCACAGGACTACTTCTTGCATGGAAGGAAAGAGAAAATAAAACATTGCGAAAGGTTGCTTTTGGAGTTGTTGGGGGAGTAGCAGTTTTCATTTTTGGATTTATTCTTCTACGCAACACATCAGTTGTTCAAAGTAGCCCAGTTTTGTCTAGATTTTCAAATCTTGGGTTTTCGGAGTTTAAAACTCAAGGAAGATATTTTGTTTGGCCAATGGCTATATCGGGTATAAAAGAGCATCCGATACTTGGTTGGGGACAGGAAAATTTTAACTTCGTTTTTAATAAATACTACAATCCTGGAATTTTTGGTCAGGAAGAGTGGTTTGATCGAACACATGATTTAGTGTTGGATTGGCTTATTGCTGGAGGTATTTTAGGATTTATTTTTTACGTCGGGATTTATGTCGCTCTGTTCTATTATATATGGAGAAGGAAGAATGTCATGAAAATCTCTGAAAAGGGAATTCTAACTGGAATGGTTTTGGCTTACGTCTTCCATAATCTATTCGTTTTCGATAACCTTATCAGCTATATAATATTTTTCTCTATTATTTCTTATGTACATTGGTATAGTACTGCGGATAATAAGACAGTAGGTAATTATTACACAAAAACGTTTTCTGATGAAGTCACAAATTATGTTATTTTACCTATCGTGACAGTTCTCACTATTGGTATGGTCTACTTTGTGAATATTCCTGCTTTAAGTGCAAATCAAACTCTTATACAGGCTATTTCTCCACAAAAAGAAGGAGTAGAAAAAAACCTGAGCTTATTTAACCAAACTTTCAGTTATGACTCATTTGGTTCAACAGAAGCAATCGAACAGTTAGTTACAGTGACAAATCAAATTATGTCGTCACAGTTTCCCGCTGAAATAAAACAAAAATTCATTGATTTAACAAAAAAGAAAATTGAAGAAAAAGTAGCTCAAGTACCAAAAGACGCTCGCTACCTAGTTTTTGCTGGTAGTTTTTTCAATCGTCTTGGACAATATGATGAAGCAATAAAATATTTGGAACGTGCTTTGGTTGAATCACCAAAGAAGCAAACAATTTATTTTGAGTTGGGTACTTCTTATATGGTTAAAGGCGATTATAAAAAAATGATGGAGTTATTTAAGACAGCATATGACTTTAAGCCAGGAGCTCAGGATGCACAGGTGATGTACGCAGTTGGCGCGATTTATGCAAAAGACAACACAGTTTTAACTGAACTCTTGCCAAAAATAAATCAAGAAGTAGTGATCTCTGATAATAGATTTTTAAAAGCATATGCTGATACCGGTAGTTATAACTCTGTTATAACCATTCTTTCTCTTAGATTACAAAAAGATCCGACGAACACTCAAAATAAACTATCTCTCGCCTCTACGTATGCCACAATAGGTCAGAAACAAAAGGCTATAGATATTCTTCGTGAGATGATTGCTGCCGATCCGAAATTCAAAGACCAAGGCGAACAATATATAAAGGAGGTGGAAAAGAGTTAATTTGCATTAACTCTGTATATGTGGTACCATATGTGCGTGAGTGCGCAATGCAGGACGGCTCAGCTGGAATGCAGGTAAGCTCACGAACGAATGTATTACAAGGCCGCCTTCGGGCGGTTTTGTATAAAAACTTCCAGATTTGGCCAATCTCACCGTCTAAAATTCTCACAAAATTCTCACTGTACGACTTGTACGCCTCGGATTCTGATTCGAATTCTATACGCGACCTTGTCTAAAATCTGAAAGTTTTTGTAGTTTTCCATATCATTGAGATTTTTTCACATATTAAGTATTATTAATACAATCTTTTGTTCCGATAGATGGTTAGCGGTTCGCACTCACGTATACATTCGTTGGAGTAAGCCATCGCTAACCATCTATCGGCGCAATTCTCAGTAATAAAAAATTTAAATTTTATTGAACACATTTTTTTGGAGGCTCTCGGACTGTGACGGTGTAAGAGTGGGTAAAATTTTCTCAAAAAATTTATACGTGCTCAAAAAAATAAATGTTGAGAAAAAATTTAAATTTTAAAAAGTTATCCACACTTTTCTCAAAAAAATATTTATTTTATTCTTTTCTGTACTATAATCAATCTAGGTCGCAATAACCAATTTAAAAATAATTTTAATTTAATTATTTATCACAGAATAATTAACTAATAAACATTATGGCAAAAAAGAAAAAAGCAAAGAAAGCAAAAAAAGCAAAGAAAACAAAGAAACGAGCATAGTCTCACTTTGTTTCGAAAAAATCACAATAAAATTATTGGTTGATTTCAAAAATCTATTTAATATAGGTTTTTGTTTTTTTATGCTATAATCCTGTTTATATTTATGTCGATTTTTTCTTCATTATTTGGTTCTGAATCTGGTAAAATTTTGAAAGAAATAGAACCTATAGTTTCAAAAATAAACTCTCTAGAGAGCGGCATTTCTTCGTTATCTGACGAAGAATTAAAAGGGAAGACAATTGAGTTCAAAAAACGTTTAGCAGAAGATGAAACACTAGATTCGATTTTACCAGAAGCGTTTGCAGTTGTGAGGGAAGCTTCGAAAAGATGTCACAATGAACGTCATTTTGATGTTCAACTTATGGGGGCAATTTTATTACATCGAGGAAGTATTTCTGAAATGAGAACTGGGGAAGGTAAAACTCTTGTCGCTACTTTACCAGCATACCTCAATAGTTTAACAGGGCTTGGTGTTCACATTGTTACTGTTAACGACTATCTTTCAAAACGTGATGCGGTTTGGATGGGAGAGATTTATTCTTTTTTAGGAGTTTCAGTTGGTGTCATAAATCATGAAGAGTCATTTATATATGATCCGACGCATACGAAAGAATATGAGCAACTGGATAAAAAAAGAGATGAGGTAGGTTCGTTTAAAGTTGTAAACGAATTTCTTCGATCTGTAACGCGCCGTGAGGCATACCATGCTGATATTACTTATGGTACGAACAATGAGTTTGGCTTTGATTATTTGAGAGACAATATTGAATATGAGGAAGCTAGGTTGCGACAACGCGAACCAAACTACGCTATTGTTGACGAGATTGACTCCATTTTGATTGACGAGGCCAGAACTCCGCTTATTATTTCTGCACCTACGACTGATTCTGACGAGTTGTACGTAAAATTTGCTGAAATATCCAAGAAACTAGAAAAAGGTGAGCATTATACGATAGATGAGAAATTTAGAACGATTGCTTTAACTGATTCTGGAATAAGTTATGCCGAGGAGATACTTAATGTTGGGAATATTTATACGGAAAAAGGTATAAAATACGTCCATCATCTAGAAACGGCGATAAGAGCGACTGCTTTATTTAGTAAAGATAAAGATTACGTCGTAAAAGACGGTGAAATCATTATCGTCGACGAGTTTACTGGACGACTCCAGCCTGGACGAAGGTGGTCAGAGGGTCTACATCAGGCAATCGAAGCAAAAGAGCATGTACCAATCCAAAAAGAATCAAAAACATTTGCTTCAATCACTTTCCAAAACTATTTTAGACTTTATAAAAAACTTGCCGGTATGACTGGTACTGCAGCCACGTCATCTGAGGAGTTTTACAAGGTTTATGGTCTGCATGTGATTTCTATTCCAACAAATAAACCTATAAATCGTAAAGATCACAACGATCTTATTTTCCAAACCGAAGTCGGTAAATTTAAAGCTATAGCAAAAGAAGTCAAAGAGCGTCATAAAAATGGACAGCCTGTGCTTATTGGTACGGTTTCAATCGAGAAGAATGAAATGCTTTCAGAATTTTTACGTACAGAAGGTATTCCACATGAAATTCTTAACGCAAAAAATCACGGAAGGGAAGGTGAGATAATTGCTCAAGCAGGAAGGGTTGGTGCAGTAACTATCGCAACAAACATGGCTGGTCGTGGAGTGGATGTAAGGCTCGGGGGTAATCCTGGAACGAAAGAGTTGTACGAAGAGGTAAAATCTCGAGGAGGTTTGTTTGTTTTAGGCACGGAGCGTCATGATGCACGCAGGATAGACAATCAGCTCCGAGGTAGATCTGGAAGACAGGGCGATCCAGGTGGGACTCAGTTTTTCGTTTCTCTTGATGATCATCTGATGCGAGTCTTTGGAGGGGATTCTATTAAAAACATGATGGGTAAACTCGGTATAAAAGAGGATGAACCTATTGAGAATCGCCTTATTACTAAATCCCTGGAAAGCGCACAGGAAAAAATAGAAGGATTTAATTTTGACGCCAGAAAACATGTCTTAGAGTTCGACGACGTTTTGAATTATCAGAGAAAAATATTCTATGGAAGGAGACGAGATGTGTTGTTGGGTGATGATAGTGTTTTGAAGGCTTATATAGAAGAATTATTAACTGAAAGTAATGATTCTGAAAGGGCAAAAATTCAAGATAGACTCTCTAAGTCTGATAAAGATTATCTGGAAACTCTTCGTCGAGTAATACTACAAGCTATGGATATGTACTGGGTCGAACATTTGGAAGTAATGGATTACATGAGAGCTTCTGTAAATCTACGTGCTTATGGCCAGAGGGATCCATTGGTTGAATATAAACGTGAAGGGTTAAAGTTGTTTAAAAACATGGAAATGTCTATCGGACAGGAGATTTTGAAACTTATTCCTCAAGTACAATCAGGAGCATTGTATGTTGATGCACCGGTTAAACTGACTCTAGGTATGCAAGATTCTGAAAAGATAAATGCAGGAGCTCCTAAAAGTATTGTAGTGGATCGTACTGCGGGTGGAGAGAAAATGGGTAGAAACGATCCATGTTTCTGTGGTTCTGGTAAAAAATACAAGAAATGTGGAGAGATTAATAGCGAAGAGCATCAAAAAATGATGCAAAGTAAGTAATTTATGATATTATCTTCGTTATATAATCTTTTAAACAAATGAAAAAATATCTTTATATTATCGCGATTTTAATAGTAATATCTGGTGTTGTTTGGTTAATAATGACTCCTGGTAAACCAGGTAAATTGGATGCTTTTGCTCAGTGTATAAAGGACAAAGGAGCGATATTTTATGGCGCTTTCTGGTGTCCACATTGTCAGGCACAAAAGGCTCGTTTTGGTAAATCTGCTAAATTACTTCCATATGTAGAGTGCTCGACTCCAGACGGTAAAGATCAACTACAGGTTTGTAAGGATTTGAGCATAAATACTTATCCGACATGGTATTTTGCAAGTAGTACTTCCGACAAGAAAGATGTCGTTACTGGAGAAATAGAGCTAGTAGATCTAGCTCTAAAAACAAGCTGTCCTTTGGTACAATAAGACCGTAATAGTATGACGTCTTTTATTCAAACAAACACCACTTATATTATTGGATTTTTAACTTTAATATCCAATATTATTTTTGTCGTAGTTTTGATGATTATTCTTATTCATGCAGATTCTCGAAAACATCTGTATAATTTTGTGCACAAATATATTTTGGAGCTACTCTTTTGGGGTATTTTGTCAGCTGTAGTCGGAAGTTTGATTTACTCAGACATTGTTGGTTTTCCACCATGTGATTTATGTTGGTATCAGAGAATATGCATGTATCCACAACTGATAATAGTGTTAATGGCTATGTATAAAAAAGACAAGACAGTAATCGACTATCTCGTTCCGTTTTCTGTTATCGGTGCAATTATTGCTTTATATCAATCATTTATCCAATGGGGATTTTCTTTCGGTCTAACAGGAGGTTGTGTTGCTCTTGGTGGTGAATGTGCAAAGGTCTACTTTACCGAGTATTCCTATATCACCATACCTTTTATGTCTTTCACAGTCTTTGTCTATATCATAACTCTTAAATTAGTCTATTATCATAAAGATTGGAAATTAAAAAATGGGAGAGAATAAAGTAAAAATCGTAACTCATAATGCTAATTTCCACGCAGATGATATTTTTGCTGTCGCTACACTTTCTTTGGTTTTAGAAAATGAAGAAAAGGAATTTTCTATAACTCGTTCTCGTGATATGGATGTGATAGAAAAAGGTGATTACGTTGTAGACGTTGGTGGTATCCACGATCCAAATACTAACCGTTTCGACCATCATCAGGAAGGCGGAGCGGGAAAAAGGGATAATACAGTTCCGTATGCTTCCTTCGGATTAGTTTGGAAGAAGTTTGGGGAAAAGCTTTGTGGAAGTTCTGAAATTTCTCAAAAAATTGATCAAATTCTTATACAGTGGATTGATGCCACAGACAATGGTGTTCAAGTTGTTGAAACAAAGATTCCTGGTATTTATCCTTATGACATCGGTCTTTTCTTCAATGCTTTTACCCCGGACTGGAAAGAAGGCAAGGATAATATTGATAGTGTTTTTATGGAAACAGTTTCAATAGCCAAGGTGGTTTTAGGGAGAGAAATATTAAAAAGAAAAAATTTATTCGAAGCTTCTAGTATTGTTGAAGAGATATACAAGAATAGCGTTGATAAGAGGCTTGTTATTTTCGATAGGTATTATCCATCAACGGAATTTTTAGCCAAATTCCCAGAGCCACTTTTTACAGTTTTTCCCAGAGATGATGGCACTTGGGCTATTAAAGTAATAAGAAATGATGACCATTCATTTGTTTCGCGTAAAAATCTACCAGAAAGTTGGGCAGGTAAGGTTGGAGTAGAATTAGAAAAGGCAACTGAAGTCCCGGGTTCAGTTTTCTGTCATTCCGGTAGATTTATGGTTGTAGCTAAAACAAAAGAAGCAATACTCAAATTAGCTGAGATAGCTTTAAATTCTTAGCTAAAGAGGCCTGGGAGATACAGGAGAATCATACTGATAATCATTAGCACAGATATAACTGTCCAAATCATCTGAAAAGTTTTTTTGTTCTTTTTCTGGAATAGCATACTATTTATTGTGTATAATGAATATAATGCTTGATTTTCACCAAAAACGCAAGGTTCGTAGTGTAATGTATCATCGAGTTACAGTTGTCATACTTTCTGTAATTACTTTGATTGTGCTACATTCTACTTGGCTTGTTTATAATAAGAAAATAGAAAGTGCTGAGATGAAAGATGTTGCACTACGGGGTGTTGAAGAACTCCGGATACGGGATAGTGATCTACTGGCTAAAATCGATAGGTTGAGTACTACTCCTGGGGTGGAAGAAGAGGTTAGGTCAAAGTTTAGTGTTGCGAAAGATGGAGAAAATGCGGTTGTTATAGTTGAGGATGAGGAGACAAAGGTTTCGACTACAAGTCAAAAGATTAGTTTTTGGACAAAACTAAAGAACTTTTTTATTAATAATTAAAGACACTTGTTGCTTGTGGATTTTTCAGATATACTATTTGGACATTAAATATTTGTAATTATTAATTAGTCATGAAAAAATGAAAAAAGTCACAATATACTCAACACCGACATGTCACTTCTGCAATATGGCGAAGGACTACTTCAAACTAAACAATGTGGAGTTCGAGGCTTTTGATGTGGCTTCTGATGCGAATAAGAGAAAAGAAATGATGGAAAAGTCAGGACAGCTCGGTGTGCCAGTAATACTTATTGATGATAGTATAGTTATTGGATTTAACAAACCCAAACTAGCTCAACTGCTCGGCATACCCAACACTCCAAACACAACTCAAGTGGTTTAGGTTTTGCCGGCGTAGTTCAATGGATAGAACAGTCCCGTCCTAAGGGATAGATGCACGTTCGATTCGTACCGCTGGCACAAAAAATAGTGAAACGATTAATTTTGATTTTTCATTGATTTTGCTATACTATACTCATGTCACCAGAGGAAAAAGAGCTCTTTAAACGAAGTATCGAACTCGCAGAACAAAATAACGCTATATTACTCTATATGCAGAGGTCTATGCGCTGGGCTCATGTTATGAGCATCCTGTACTGGGTGTTTATAATAGGCTCTGCAGTTGGTGCATATTATCTGATACAGCCATACGTAGAAGCAATAGGTGGTAAATTCAATGGTGCAACTAGTAATTTAAACGGGATTCTTGATGGAATTAAAGGTTTGGCTCAGTAGTTAGATCATGCCTAGGTAACTCAGTTGGTAGAGTGCTTCCCTGAAGAGGAAGAAGTCGCCAGTTCAAATCTGGCCCTAGGCACCAAATCAAAAAATCACTCAATTGAGTGATTTTTTGGTTTTTTCTAACCTTTTACTCGTAGGCGAGTCTGTCGGTTTTTATCTAACTTAGGCATTCGGATAATAAGTAATCCGTGTTTTTCTATTGCTTCTGATTCTTCAACGTCTACTTCAGCAGGGAGCATAATAATTCTCGAGAACGAGCCCCAATAAAGTTCTTGATGAAAATAATCATCTTCTTTGACAAATTTTTCTGTCTCACGTTTACCTTTTATAGTAACCATATCGCGGGTTATGGCGATATCTAAATCTTCTGGTTTTACACCAGCGACCATACTTTTTATAATTATTTCAGTTGGAGTTTGGTACATGTCTACAGTCAGCTGACCCTCTTCGTCATTTTCCTCATATAGGTCTGGACTAACGCTGTCCTTACTCGGCAGTTTACTCGCCACCTCTTCTGTGCCAGTGTCGTCGATCCGTACACTGCCCGTTAGTTTTTCAAAGAATGATCTAGTATCTTTCATATGTTATTTTAAAAATTAATTTTGAGAACTATTATAGACTTTCATTTTATTAAGGTGTTTTACTTTCTCAAACAACAGTAGTAGTGCGATGATTCCAATCCATACTGCTCCGAATACAAAGAAAATATTTCCCTCGGCACGGTTAATTATAAATAAATTGAACGAAGTATGCAATACTATAGCAATGATAAGTCCGGATAGTATGTACAGTCTTCTTTCGGCGAGTGGTTTGTAAAAGGAAAGTCCCATACATATACCGATAGTTGCTGATGATATGGTATGTAGTAAACTAGCTCCTATAAATCGTAGATTACTGCTGATGATTGTTTCAAATATGTTTCCGTTGTGTATTGAGGGTATGAGAAATAGAGCATTTTCCAAAGTTACGAATCCTAACGCAGAGACTATAAGGTATATTATATCGTCTACAGGTTCGTTCGTTACCTTGTTTTTTAAGGCAATAAAGTAAACAAAGACGAATTTTGACACTTCTTCAATAGTTGCCCATAGGGTAAAAGACAGTACTTCTTGGTTTTTTATGTAATGGTAAACGAGTTCCTGAAGTTTTAATGAAACAAGTACAGCCAACATCCCACCTAGGAAAGATAGAGTGAGCATTTTTGCAGGTTCAGGGTGAGAATCTTCTTTTAACCAAAACCACATCCAGACAAGAGCTGGTATAAGACCAAGAAGAAAGGCAAGAATAAATGGATATTCTTCTAAAAATGTTAAGAACATATGTTACTCTTATTTTATCACGGTTTCGGCCACTTTGTTACCATGAGGAACTCAGGTGAATCTTTGTTGGAGATATTTGACCAAATTTCTTCTGTTATGAAAGGCATAAATGGGTGGAGTAGCTTCAGGCAAGTTTCCAGTATATGATTTAAGGTATATTGTGCTGATTTGACTGTATTCTCATCACTGCTTTTTAGTTTTTCTTTCGATTCTTCTATTATTTTGTCAGCAAAAGTGTGCCAGACATAGTGATAAATCTTCTCGGCAGCTAAGTAGAATCTATAACTATCCATATCTTTTGTAATATCTGTCGTAAGTTCATTAAGATTGGAGATACTGACTGAATCAATTTCTGTCAGCTTATCTGGTTTCTGCCTATCCCAGTTTTCTGAGACAGATAAAACAAATCGAGTAATGTTCCAGATTTTATTCGCAAAAAGCTTATAGGCTTTTATCCTATCTTCTGATAAAGCCAGGGAAGTACCAGGTGTGTTTCCTATCACTAAACCCATCCTAAAAGCATCAGTACCAAATTTTTCAGTTAGCACCATTGGATCAATTACATTTCCTTTACTTTTACTCATTTTCAATCCTTTTTTATCCAAGACGAGTCCATGGAGGTATACTGCTTTAAAAGGAATCTCTCCAGTCATATATACACCTAACATAATCATCCTTGTGACCCAAAAAAATATGATCTCTCCTGCAGTCTCCATGATGTCGGTTGGGTAGAATGTTTTGAAATCTTTTGAATCAGGATATCCCAACGTCGCAAACGGCCACTGACTGGATGAAAACCATGTGTCAAAAGTATCTTGGTCTTGAACGACACCACTTCCACATTTTTCGCATTTTGATATTTTGTCCTCCAAATCAACCATGCCGTGACCACATTTAGTACAAATTTTGGCTGGAATTGGTATTCCCCAAACGATTTGTCTAGATATATTCCAGTCCATTATGTTTTGTAACCAATGCATGGTTATTTTTTTGTAATGTTCAGGTATGTATTTTACTTCATCATTCTCTATTTTTTCTAAAGCTTTTAGAGCCAGAGGTTTCATTTTAACAAACCACTGGTTTCTTATTTGAGGTTCTATTATAGTCCCACATTTATAGCATGTACGAACAATATGTTTATAATTTTCATCAACTTTTTCGACTAAACCTTTACTTCGGAGTTTTTCTATTATCAGAGGTCTAGCTTTTTTCCAATATTGACCAGCAAATTCTCCGGCAATTGGCAGAAGTTTTCCATTGTCATCAATAATCTGCTCTTTATCTAGGTTGTGCCTCTCTGCTATTTCAAAGTCAGTAGTATCATGCCATGGAGTAATAGTCATTACTCCAGTACCAAATTCCATATCAATCGCTTTGTCCTTTATAATGGTCGCCTCAATCGGTCCATTTATCCATTCAAGTTTTATTTTCTGGCCATCTTTATAGTCAATATATCTTTTATCGTCTGGATGCATCACTACATACTTGTCACCAAATTTTGTTTCTGGTCTGGAAGTGGCGATAATGAATGGTCCGTACTTTAAATAATAAAAACTATCAATTTTTTCTTCATCCTCAATTTCAAGGTCTGAGAAAGAAGTTTGGTGTTTTGTACACCAACTAACGATTCTATTTCCTCTGTATATCAATTTATCATCAGATAGTTTTTTGAATGTTTGATATACAGTTTCCACGATATTTGAGTCCAGAGTAAATTTTTCACGAGACCAATCACAGGATGCCCCCATTTTTCTTATTTGTGATTTTATATTTAAAGAATTATTCAAGGTGAAATCAAAAATTTCTTTATATAGTTGTTTTGGTTCAATTTCAAACCTTGTCCGACCTTCCTTTTCTAGTTTTTTTTCATAAACAACTTGAGTTTCAAATCCAGCATGATCTAATCCAGGAAGCCATAAAGTTTTGAATCCCTGCATTCTTTTATAGCGAATCATAATGTCTTCAATAGTCATGACTAGACCGTGTCCGGCGTGTAGGGAACCGTTAGCATTAGTTGGGGGCATGATTAATGTAAATGGTATTGCATTTGGGTCAGTATTTTTATCAGGATTAAAAAAACCACTTTCTTCCCAAAGTTTATAGATCTTATCTTCGGTTTCTAAAGGTTTATATGGGGACAAGAATATCTCTTTCATTTGTACAGATTATCATATTATAGCTATAAACGGTAGATAATCAGTATTAAGTGTAATTAGTAGTTAATTTAGCGGGATCTCTTGTCTCTTATAGCGTGTGGTAGGTGTCCTTTATATGTAAATTATAAACTACTTTGGGTTTTGAAGGTATATTAGAATATAAAAGACATAAATTTAATTATAAAGGACATTAGTACTGAAATTGGCCTAAAATAAGGTTTGTTTAAATTTGTTACTAATTAAAGTATATTGACAACATATGAAAGAGGGAGTATACATTTGTCTAATTGTGAACAGAATCATGAATAAAAAATCTCATTTCTCGTTTTTAAATATAATAGGAAAAACAGCAGTTTTTGTCTTAATTTTCCTCTACATTTTTAATGTTACAGTTGTCTTTGCTAACGGAGATTCTCATTCTGAGAGAGTTCACGATGAATCTTCATATGAGAGTGAACCAAATCATGATAATCATGATGAACACTCAAATCCATGCGGTGGGGAAGAAAATGGTCACACAAATACAGCGCCTGTCATAACTCTTTTAGGAAGTAATCCTGTAACAATAACTGTCGGAGCTATCTACACTGATCTAGGTGCAACAGCACAAGATACTGAAGATGGAGATATTACGGCAAACATTACTGCGACTAGTACAGTCAACACTATGATTGTTGGGATTTACTCGATAACTTACAATGTTACTGATTCAGGAAATCTTTCTGCAACACCAGTTGTAAGAACAGTAAATGTGATTTTATCCATTCCTAGTATTAACAATCCTCCAGTCATAACTTTGGTTGGGAGTACTCCTATGATTTTTAATATCGGAGCTTCTTTTATTGATCCAGGGGCAACAGCTATAGATATTGAAGATGGAAATATTACGGCAAACATAACTTCAACGAGTACGGTTAATACACTTGCCGTTGGTACTTATTCAATCGAGTACGGTGTTACAGATTCAGGAGGTCTTAGAGCTACAACGACAAGAGCAGTGATTGTCAACCCTATTCCAGAATGTGCCTTTCCACAAATAAACTCTTTTTTGGCTACAAGTACGACAGTTGGACAAACATTTAGTTATACACTCACTGCGACGACTAGTTTTGCAACGACAACCTCAATCGTTTTCAATGTTGCGACAACTAGTCTTCCATCCGGACTTTCCTTTTCTACAACAACTAATGTAATAACCGGCACCTCAACACAAGTTGGAGTTTTCAATATCAACATAACAGTTACTAACAGCTGTGGTCAAGACTCAAGGACATTTGTTCTAACAGTTAACGATGTTGTTCCAGATGGTGATGGAGGAAATGGTGGTGGAAATCCTTCTCCAAGTTCTAATATTGCCGTTACGAAAACTGTAGATAAACCTACAGCAAGTGTAGGGGATACTGTTACATACAGTATTTCTGTAGTTAATAATGGTCCAGATAATGCCACCGGGGTATCTATAAAGGACATTTTACCAAACAGTTTGGATTTTGTTTCAGCATCTTCCTCGATTGGAACATATAGTACAACAACTAGTACTTGGACTGTTGGTGATTTAGCCAATGGATCATCAACAGCGTTGATACTCGTATCGACTATACACGCAGGTTTTGAAGGACAAAAAATAACTAACACTGCAACTGCATCTTCGACACAATCAGACACTGACTCATCTAACAACATTACAAATGCAGATGTTAATGTTAACCCTGTAATTTCTACAGCTTGTACTTCAAACTGTGGGGGAGGATCATCTGGAGGAAATGGTGGTGGAGGAGGCGGAGGAGGCAACGGACCAATCGTTGGTTCATATGGAATTGTAAATAGTTCTAACGGAAGCGGTTCACAAATAGGGGCTTCTACTGTAAAAGGTTGTTACTATTTATTTGATTATCTTCGTGCTGATTTTAAAAACAATCCTATTGAAGTAACAAAGCTACAAGTTTTCTTACGAGACTTGGAAGGTTTCAAGGACATAAAAATTACTGGAGTGTATGACGAACAAACTATTGTTGCAGTGGATGCTTTTCAGGCGAGATATGCCTCTGATATTTTGACTCCATGGGGTCATGATAAACCTACTGGTTACACATATATTCTTACAAAGAAAAAAGTAAACGAAATATATTGCAAGACTGCTTTCCCCATAACACCTCTACAGCAAACGGAAATAGATAACTATAGAGATTTCTTACTTGGACTAAAAGACGCTGGTATTGTTCTTCCTAAAACAAACAGTCAAGAAATTGATAAAACTAATTCTACAGGACCAGTTCCGGTTGAGCTAACTCCCGAGATTCCAAATAGTGTAGTAGGTAAAAAATCGACGACAAATACTGAACAGGGAACTCTTTCTAGTATTTCAACCACAACTAAAAATATTATATCTAATTTTACTGCAAATGTGATTGGAGCAGGAAAGAACATTGCAGGTTTTTATAGTAACACAGGACTTACAGGTTGGATTAATCTCCTTCTTATCGCTACTACTTTAGTTGTTACTTATCTTTGGTATCGAGAGAGGAGAAGAAATAAGAAATTAGAAATTATTAATAAAGAAATTGATTTAAGTTAAAAAAGAAAGAACCAACGTTATGTTAGTTCTTTCTTTTTTTGTACTTCCTTTACTATTCTACAACACTTCAGCTTTATTTCAACGTTGCTATCCCCAGTTTTATGTTTCCTTTCGCTATTATCTGCTTTTTTAGAGAAAGTAGCTCTGGATATAGGTTAATATTGAGATAAGTAGCACAAGCTATCATCAGAGCGTTGTCAGTGGAGAGTTCTTTTGTCGGTATTTTTACCACTAAACCATTATATTTATTTTCGAGCTTCATAAATATCTCTCGGATTTTTTTATTTGCAATGACTCCTCCTGCGACTATTAAAGTTTTTGCGCTAGAATTGTTTAAAGCCAACTCCATTTTATTTAACAGGACTTCAACTACAGCATCTTCGAACTCTCTTGCGATATCAGATTTGTCTGTGACTGATAACACTCCATTTTTTTCTACAAAGTTATCTCGTATGTAGTACAGTACTGCAGTTTTTAGTCCAGAAAATGAAAAGTTTAGATTGTTGGAATAAATCATTGGTCGTGGTAGTTTTGCTACAGGAACCAGTTTTTCTATCCGTGCTTTTTCCGCTAACTTAGAAACCTCTGGTCCACCAGGGTAGGGGAGCTCTAACATTCGAGCCACTTTATCAAACGCTTCTCCCACAGCATCATCCAAAGTTTCTCCTATAACGGAGTATTTACCCCAACTTTCTATCTCTACTATTTCTGTGTGACCACCAGATATAAGTAATGCTAGAGCGGGGAATTTTACTTTTCGGTTGTCTGAGTTTTCAATTAGTATCGAAGCAATGTGTCCTTCCATATGGTTTGTGCCGATGACAGGAATGTTCCAAAGTTTTCCAAGAGCCTCTGCAAAACTTATTCCGACCCACAAAGCTGGTTCTAATCCCGGACCAGAAGTAACAGCAATAACATCAATATCGGGTTTCTCTATATTTTCAAATATTTTTCTAAAACCCAAGTACAAACCTTCTTCTCGTTCTAATATTTTTTCTAGTTCACTCCATATTTTTTCAGAGTGTTTAGTTTTTGATTCATTAAAAAGTGATGCATCAGTCAGAGCCTTTTTCAAAATAGGTGAAAGGTTTTTTGCATGTTCACGTTTAGCCAGCATGGGGAAAACCCCACCGTATTCTTTGTGTATGGCTATTTGTGAAAATAGTGCATTTCCTAGTACAATAAAAGTTGGATTTTCCGATCCTCCAGTAGCTTCCACAATACTCACTGCTGTCTCATCACAAGATGTTTCTATACTTAAAATTTTCATCATGTGCGCGATAGAGGGCTCGAACCTCTGACCTTCTCAACGTCAATGAGACGCTCTACCAACTGAGCTAACCGCGCAATATTTAACTTCATAAAACTAACATATTTTTGCTTTTTAGACAAAAAATGCTATAGTTTTCTTGTTAATTTGGCCCTATCGTCTAACGGTTAGGACACGGCCTTTTCAAGGCTTAAATCCGGGTTCGATTCCCGGTAGGGTCACAATTTGAAACTGAATGAGAAAATTAACCAATTCATTTTTATCTGCGTTTCAAGGTCTTCTTACTACGTGGAAAGAAGAGAGAAACTTTCGTATCGAAATTATCGCTTCTATTTTTGTTACTGTGTGTGTGATTTATTATGAATTTTCTTTTGTTGAGTCAGTTTTTTGCGTCATCGCGATTACTTTTGTCCTTTGTGCAGAAATAATAAATACAGCTATTGAAGATTTATGTAATAAAATCGAATCAAATCACGATCCAATGATAGGAAAGATAAAAGATATTTCAAGTGCTTTTGTTTTAGTCAGTGCAAGTGGTGCTTTGATTGTGGGTTTACTAGTTTTTTATAATCATTTTTTCTAATTTTAAATGAAGTATTCGGAAGTTATTTTGGCAATGCAGAAAAAGTCGAGTCCAAAAAAAGCCAAAGCTTCTGCATGGTTTTTTAAAACAGGTAAGGGGCAATATGGTGAAGGTGATATTTTTATTGGTCTGACCGTTCCAGAACAAAGAATTATTGCAAAAAAATTCAGTGATTTACCTGTAAACGAAATAGAGAAACTTTTAAAGTCAAAAATCCACGAGCATAGATTTACAGCTCTGATTATTCTCGATTTACTTTATCAAAAAAGCGATAAAAAGATTCGGTCAAAAATTGTCGATTTTTATCTATCTCATACAAAATATATAAATAACTGGGACTTAGTTGACACTTCCGCTAGTTATATATTAGGAGAACATTTATTCAAGAAAAAAAGAGAAATCTTGTATAAGTTAGCAAGATCAAAAAATTTGTGGGAGAGAAGAATCGCTATTATTTCCACAGGTTATTTTATATCCAAAAATGATTTCAAAGACACGATAGAGATTTCGAAGTTATTGCTCTCCGACAAACAGGACTTGATTCACAAAGCTGTTGGCTGGATGCTTCGTGAAGTGGGGAAGAGAGATGAAAAAGTTCTGGTAAAATTTCTCGACAATTTTATAAAGAAGATGTCACGAACTACTTTGCGCTATGCAATAGAAAGATTTCCCAAAAAGAAAAGATTATATTATTTAAATATTAAATAATATAAAAAGGGCTGGGTACGTTGTTTGGAAACGTACGAACCAGCCCTTGTGGTGGACGACGCTCGGTCATGACGCCTTCCTCTCCTGCGTTTTGTGACGAATGATGAGGCGCGCAACCTCAGTCACCATTTCTGACTTCTCGGGTTCTTTGATGAACCCCGCGGATTCGACCGCTGCATTCAAGATCTTGTTGTATCTTGGAGCAAAGAGTCGACCCTCAGTGGTCAGGACTTTTTCACATTCCCTGATCACTTTCAAAGCGATTTCACCAGCGTTCAAAATAATCACCTCCTTTTACTCTGGCTAGAGTTTACCATTCTAAATTTTTTTGTAAAGAGCTTATAAAAAGGAAGGCTCGTCGTATTACGACGAGCCTTTGACCTAGCGATGGCTAGGTAACTTCTTGTTCAGGGCCCTTGCGAGAAGCATTTCTCCTCGCGTTTGCTGCCCGAGAGAGGGTTGACATCGCCTGGTATACGTTTTCGTTTCTCCCAGCGTATCTCTTTACTACCTCGAGCATGAGGTTCCTATAGTCTCTGTCTGGGTACCTTTGACGCAAGTCTCGGAGCTCGTTCAACATCCGGTCTGTAATGACCATAGCGGAGCCCTCCTTCTAGGGAATAATTATACTACATTAACAGGGCTTTTGTCAACTACTTAATCCACAGGCAATTCACATCTTATCCCACTATTTCAATAGCTCATCAACTATACTTTTTACTATATCTCCATCAGCTTTACCTTTCAGTTCCTTCATAAGTATGCCTATAAGCTGACCTGCTTTTGATTTGTCAGTTACTCCCAACTCTTCCATTTTTGCTTTTGCAATTTTCATTACTTCTCCGCGGGGCATCTGGGTTGGTAGGTAAGTTTCAAGTATCACAAGTTCAGTCCTTTCACTTTCAGCAAGTTCTGGTCGTCCACCTTTCGTAAATTGATCAATAGAATCTTTTCTTTGTTTTACCGCTCGTCGAATTACATTCAAAACTTCTTCATCAGTTAGTTCATCAGTCGGCATCTTTTTCATCGCCACGAGTTCGTTTGTGAAGGCAGAAACGAGTCCTCGGACGACTCCAAGTTTTACAGCATCTTTTGCTTTCATAGCTTCCTTCATTTGATCTCTAATTTGTGTTTGTAGTGACATATTTATTTTTGTTATTTTGCTATATTATCATGATTTTAAGATTTTTGGTAGAATGTTCATATGGATATAACTATAGTTCTAAGTATTCTTGGTGCATTTATTATAGGTGCCGTTTTAGTTTATTTCTTGCGTCCAAAATCTGGAAGTGACGAAACGGGACTTAATTTGATCTTACAGCAAATAAATGAGCTCAATCGTGTAATGGATTCTAAAATAGGTGAGAGTACTCGTTCCATGAATGAGTCTGTACGGAGTCAGTTGGGTGAGTCAGCAAACCTAATACGTGAAGTGACAAAAGGACTTACGAAACTGGATGAGACGAATCGTCAGGTAGTTTCTTTTGCAGATCAACTTCAAAATCTTCAAGATATTTTGAAAAATCCAAAACAAAGAGGGATTTTGGGTGAGTATTATCTCGAAACGCTTCTAAAAAATGTCCTCGCGCCAAGTCAGTATCAAATGCAATATGCTTTTAAAAATGGTGAGATTGTGGATGCTGTTGTCTTTGTAAAAGACAAAATTATTCCTGTTGATTCAAAGTTTTCTCTTGAGAATTACAACCGCATGATTGAGACGAGTGACGCAACCGAAAAAATCCGCCTCGAAAGACTTTTTGTAAATGACTTGAAGCTTCGTATCACAGAAGCAGCAAAATACATCAGACCAGAAGAAGGGACTATGGAGTTTGCTTTCATGTTTATTCCTCATGAAGCTATTTATTATGATCTTTTAATAAACAAAATAGGTGCGCAAATGGGAAACACAGCGGAGGACACTGAAAATCTTATTCAACGAGCAGCAGGAAAATACAAAGTTATTATTGTTTCCCCGACGTCATTTCTAGCGTATCTCCAAACGGTTCTTCAAGGTCTTAAAGCAATGCAGATAGAAGAAAAAACGAAAGAAATTCAAAAAAATGTTTCAAACCTTATGACACATCTAAAAAGTTACGAGGAATATCATAATAAACTCGGTTCATCACTCAGTACGGTTGTAAACCACTACAACAACGGAAGCAAAGAGTTCAAAAAAATTGATAAAGACATGATTCGCATTACAGGGGAATCAAATGGTTTTGAATCAGTTTTAATAGATAAGCCAGAGAATGAGGAATAATTATAAATGGCTAAATACTTGCAATTTTTGGGATTTTTGGTAGGATAGTTGGACTATGGAATTCGCAGTAATAGCTACAGGTGGAAAACAATACAAAGTCTCAAAAGGGACTATTTTAAAAATTGAAAAAATCAAAGGTGATTTTAAGGTGGGAGACAAGATTGTCTTTGATAAAGTTCTGCTCGTAGAAGCGGGTTCTGACACTACAATAGGCACCCCCTACATAACCAAAGCTTCTGTTGAATCAACACTTGAGGAAGTTGGACGAAACAAGACAGTTGAAGTGGTAAAATACAAACAAAAATCTCGATATTATAAAAAGAATGGGCATAGACAACCTTGGTTCAAAGTGAGGATTAGTGGTATCAAATAACAGCTCAAGTCTTACATCTTATTGTCTATTTTTCAAGGCATTTTTTATAGTGTCTGAGTCAGAGTATTCGAGTTCAGTTCCAGTTGAGAGTCCGCGGCCAAGAGTTGAGATTTTTATATTATTTTTGTCAGCAGGAGGTTTTAAAATCTGGGATAGATATGAGAGAGTATTTTCGCCCTCAGGATTGTAATTCAAGGCGATAATAATCTCCTCTAAACCATTCTTCGTTTTTTTCTCAACTTGAGAGATCAGATCTTTTTGACGGATCCTTTTTTCTGGGGTTTTTTCAAGTATAGGAACTGTTCCACCGAGAATAAAGTAGTATCCGTTATAAAATCTCGTTTTCTCTATATTTTCAAAATCTACATCATGAGAGACAATCATAAGCAGATTACTGTCACGATTGCTGTCGCGGCAAATAGGACAGGTCGTTGTGGTTGCGTTTGGGAAAAATCTGAAACATGTGTCGCATGAGTGAACTGTCGAACGAACATCACTTATAAGTTTCGCTAAATCATTTGCATACGACGGATTTCTGTTAAGTAAAAAATAAACAAACCTTTTTGCCTGGCGCGGTCCGATTCCCGGAAACTCCTTAAAGAGTTCTATCAATTTCTGCGTATTGTCCATAGTTTTATACTCATCCATTTTAGCAAATATCTATGATGATAAGAAGTTTTTTGGATTTGACACGTTAGGTATTCGTTGTTAGTTTGTGTTGAGAAAAGGAGGTTGTACATGGGACATCCGAATCTGTCGGACGGGTTGAATAGATTGATTGATGCCACAGATATACCTGGAGCTACTTTGGAACTTCGAGAAGTCAAGGTCGGCCAGATCATCAAGGTCGTTTTCGGTGACGAGGGAAAGAAAACTTCTCTCACAATTCGCATCGACAAGCCAGCTGGTAAAGGGTGGGGTGAGGATTCAGCACTCGGGACCATTCTCGCAGTTGAACTTCAACCAGACAAAGTGGAGTCATTTCGGAAAGTTGATCTTCCTATTCCACCTATTGGTGAGAAATGTGCGCTTTTCTGTGCTTGTACACGAAACCCTGGGGCTCCATTTGGTATGACGATGTTACACGTTCATCATCTTACCAAAGGGAGGCACTTCAGTTGGACAACCCGTCCAAATACCAACAATGAAATCGGGTGGCTTTTTCCAGAAACAGTCTCTGGCTGGTCAGTGCATGGCTAGTACGAGACGCGCGAATTGGTCGGAGGAATTGGCCTCCGACCATGAGGCACACTTAGTGTGCTTTTTTGTTTTTAAAACGAGTTAAAATCTTTGTCGGCGTGTTGTTTATCTATACTCTGAAAAGTAGCTTTCTTTTCGTTGAAAAATAGTTCCACTTTTCCGGTCTCACCATTTCTATGTTTTTCAATTAAAATTTCTGCGATGTTTGTCTTTTCTGCTTCTTCTTTGTATTTATCTTCACGGTGGATGAACATTACTACATCTGCATCCTGTTCGATTGATCCAGAATCTCGAAGGTCAGATAGGCGAGGACGACCACCACGGGCTTCAACAGCTCGAGATAGCTGTGATAGAGCTAGGACAGGGACATCGAGTTCACGAGCCAGGTTTTTTAAAGCATGAGATATTTCTGTAGTTTGCTGTACTAGGTTGTCGTTTTTGGTTTGTGTTGGGACCATCAGTTGTAAGTAGTCCACAACAATAAGTCCGAGACCTTTTTCACTTTTCAGACGACGGGCGATTGAGCGCATCTTCAAAATATTATTTCCGGGTTGGTCGTCGATATAAATAGGTGCCTTACTTAGCTTATCAAGTGAGCTTTTGATTGCGTCAAAGTCACCTTGACGAGAAAGTTTTCCTGTTCGTAGTTTCCAAGCGTCAACGTTTGATTGTGCAGCGAGCATACGATCAACCAATTGTTGGGAAGACATTTCTAGAGAGAAAATACCGACAGGAATATTATGGTTGACAGCAGCCTGACGAGCAATATCGAGGGCTAGGGAAGTCTTTCCTGTACTAGGTCTTCCAGCAAGTATAATTAAATCTGATTTTTGTAAACCAGAAAGTTTGTTATCAATGTCCGTAAATCCAGTCGGTATTCCTCGCATACCATTACCGTCTGTGTGTAGTCTATCAAGCCTTTCCCACGCTTCAGCCAGTTCATCTTTGATAGGAACGAATTTATGTGAAGTGTTGAAGTTAGTAACATCAAAAAGTTTTTTCTCAGCATTATCAAGCATTTCTTCGAGTTCTTTATTTTCATCATAACCAATTTGAGAAATGTGATCTGAGGCCTCTATGAGACGCCTCATCATGTGTTTTTTTTGGACGATAAGAGCATAGTACCCGATGTTTGAAGAAGAAGGAACAATATTTACAATCTCTGTTAGATAGGTATTGCCTCCGACTTGGTCAAGCCAGCCTTTCTCTGACAATCTCGAAGAAACAGAGAGTAAATCAATCGGTGAACGCTTTGTAAAAAGTTCCATCATCGTTTCATAAATGATGTGATGTTTTTCGGAATAAAAAGAATCATGAGCAACTATTTCTGTAATATCATAAAGTGCTTCTGGACGAAGCATTATAGAACCAAGTAGCGCCATCTCTGCCTCCAAGTTTTGTGGAGGTATTCGCATTCTATTCTGTACCATCTGAGTTATTACAGTTTGAACCATATAAAGATATTACCACACAGAGGTTTTTTGCGTCATTCTGTAAAGTGGGGAATGTGTGGGAAAGCTGTGACTAACGAGGGGTGACCAACGTGCCCAAAGGAGTATCCTTCACCTTAAAGCCAAAAGACTCGATTTTCTCTCGAATTTCGTCACTTTTTGTGAAATTTTTATTATTTCTAGCTTCATCTCGCTCTTTTATGAGATTTTTAACGTTTTCTGGAATTTCAAACTCTACTTTTTCATTAAGTTTTAAGCCAAGTACTCGGTCAAAATCTAGCACTAGTTCTTTTCTAGTTCCTTCTCCCAGTTCCTCATCTCTTAGGACTTGCCAGACTAAAGCCAAGGTTTTCGGCATATCCAAATCATTATTTATACCATCTTCAAATTCAGTTTTATATTTTTCCGCCAAACTTTGACCCAATTTTCCATCTCCTAGACTTTGAAATTTTTCTCGCAGTCTTCGTAGTGCAGTCTCACTACCCTCAAGTGCTTCCCAAGTGAAGTTTAAAAGAGTTGAATAGTGTGAACCTAAAACAAAATATCGATATGCTAGAGGACTAATTTTTTTATTTTTAATATCTTTCAGAGTAAAAACATTTCCAAGAGATTTGGACATTTTTTTCCCGTCGATAGTAATAAATCCTCCGTGAATCCAATAATGTACAAAAAGTTTTCCAGTTACTGCTTCTGACTGAGCAATCTCATTTGTATGGTGGGGAAATATAAGGTCAGACCCACCAGTGTGTATGTCCAGAGTTTCTCCCAAATTAGTCATGGACATTGCAGAACACTCAATGTGCCAACCAGGCCTACCTTTTCCGAACGGTGCGTCGTAAACTACATTACCATCTTCCGGTGTGTAGAATTTCCACAATGAAAAATCTCTCGGATTGGTCTTGTCATAATCGTCGTTTACAATACGTTCTTTCGTAGTGTTTTCTAAATTAAGATTTGCTAGTTTCCCGTATCCTTTTGATTTTCCAATATCAAAATAAATACCATCAGAGCTTTTGTATGCAGTCCCGTTCATTAACATTTTCTCAATCAGAGAAATCATATCCGCTATACTCTCTGTTGCTCTTGGAGTTTTGTTTGCATTTTTGATATTTAATGATTTCAAATCTTCAAAAAACAAATCCTCGTATTTTCTAGTCAGACTCTTCAAATCAATTTTTTCTTCCTGACTCCGCCTTATAGTTTTGTCATCAACATCCGTGATGTTCGTCACACTGTTTACTTTATATTTATTGTATTCAAACATCCTTCTCAATATGTCAGATAGAATAAACGTGCGAAAATTTCCTATATGAGCATAGTCATAGACTGTTGGTCCACAGTTGTACATGCTAACTTGCCCCTCTATCAAAGGTACGAATTTCTCCTTATTCCCTGACATCGTGTTGTGTAAGTAAATATCCATGTGTGTCGCGATTTACAGCCACTTTTTGTGTTTTGCGTATGAAATAGATATAAGTGCTGATATTAGCATTATACAAATAACAACCCAGAAGGCGTTTGAGTCTTTGATTATAGGCATACCCTCCGTACGCATTGCAAATATAACAGCAATAAGATTTAAAGGTAAAACAATTGAACCAACAACAGTTAGGTTTTTAACAGTTTCGTTTTGTTTCGATGTTAATAATGAATTGTTAGTATCACGTAGTTCATGTAAAACTTCCAAATTGGATTTTATCGTAGTATTTATTTTTAGATAATCAATGATGATAGTTTCGACTTCGTACCCGAAGTTTGATCCAAATATTTCTTCACCTCTGTGTCTGAGGGACTCAAGTATTTCATAATGAAGATCAGTTATCCTTTTAAAATCCAAAAGAGTTCTAGTAACCTCGGAAATTGATATAACCATTTCTTTCTCTTTCCCATGAAAGATTTGACTAGTGATTTCCTCTGTTGTGTCTTCTATTGATTCAAGTTCTTCGAAAAGCGAAGCATAAAGATCACGCAACATGTTAATAAATATAAAGTGAGTATGTTTGTGTTTACGGTCGCCGTTTTTATCTAATATCTCGTCAACTTCAATGTCTTTTGCAAATTTATGCAGTGCATCTATGGTGTCATATCTTGCTGTGATGATAGTGTCTTTTCCAATAATAAAATCTACCTCCTGACTTTTACCTTCAACATGTGTGTGCTTCCGAACAGGGAAGTGAAGGATACAATATATGTATTGATCGTGGAATTCAATACGTGGTTTTGGATTTTCCGAATTTAGTTCTTTTGCTACAAAAGGATGGATATTGTATTTATTCATCATCTCGTGGATTTCTTCTGTGGTACCGCGATCAATATCAATCCACGTTTCGCTATTGTATTTGTACGTGTTAATCATTTGGTTATATTATATCTGAATACTAATTTGACCACAATATAATTTCTTGCGATAATTAAACATCAATGGGTAATAACTTCTTTAAATACCGTACCTACGTCCTAATATCCCTCCTTGTTCTCGGAGGTGTATTTTTTTCTGGCTATTATTTTGGGAAGAGCAACAGTTCTGACCAAGATAAAGTTTTTACATTAATAAATAAAACTGCTACTACGACTGGGGAGGTGGACTTTTCTCCGTTCTGGAAAGCATGGAATGTTATTGATGATAAATATGTTCCGTCAAGCACCACAGCAAAAGAAATAAGTAGCCAAACACGAGTTTACGGTGCTATCGAAGGAATGGTCAAATCTCTTGGAGATCCGTACACTATTTTTTTTCCACCAGTTGAGTCAAAAAGTTTTAGTGAAGAAATAAAAGGTCAGATAGAGGGTGTTGGTATGGAAGTTGATATTCGAGAGGGGGTTCTGACTGTTATTGCTCCGGTCAAAGATACACCGGCATACAGAGCTGGTATAAAATCTGGTGATAAGATTTTTAAGATTGGTAGTAAATCTACTGAGAATCTAAATACACAAGAAGCCATAGCTCTTATTCGTGGTCCTAAGGGGACTTCGGTCACTCTTACAATATTTAGAAAAGATATAAAGGAGCCATTTGAGTTAAGTATGATTCGTGACGTTATAAATATTCCTACCGTTGATACTGAAACAAAAGGTGATGTGTTTATCATACATTTGTATAGTTTCTCTTCCATTTCTCCAAACCTTTTCCGTAACGCTCTTCGGGAGTTTGTTGAATCCGGTAAATATAAAATGATTATTGATCTGCGGGGTAATCCTGGCGGTTACCTCGAGGCTGCACAAGATATGGCTTCATGGTTTCTACCTACTGGTAAAGTGGTTGTTAGTGAGGATTTTCGAGATAAAAGTAAAAACGAAATTTTCCGAAGCAAAGGTTACAACATTTTCAATGATAAACTTAAACTCGTAGTCCTTATTGATGGTGGTTCAGCAAGTGCTTCAGAAATTTTGGCTGGAGCTTTGCATGACCACGGAGTAGCAACTCTTGTTGGTGTTCAGTCGTTTGGTAAGGGTTCTGTGCAGGAACTCATTGATATTACTTATGATACATCACTCAAAGTAACTGTCGCAAAATGGTTAACTCCAAATGGAATTTCAATCTCTCATCAAGGACTAACCCCAGATATTATTGTAAAACTTGATGAGGAGAAGTTTAAAAAAGATAGGACAGATACACAAATGTTGAAGGCATTGGAGATTCTTTCAAAATAGGTTAGTCGGGTGAGTATCTCCAGTCTGGAGACACTCACCCGACCCCCACAAATTTTGTGTTAAGATATAAATATGAAAATAATATTACTTAAAGATATTGCTAAGGTTGGACGAAAGTATGATATAAAAGATGTCGCTGAAGGTTTCGCTTTAAACATGCTTATCCCACGTGGAGTAGCACAGATTGCGACACCGGGAGCCATAAAGAAAGTCGAGGAGATGAAATCTCGTGACATGACAGATAGAAAAATCCAGGAGGAGCTTTTGTTGAAAAATCTTGAGGTCATAAAAAATCTGAAAATAAATCTCAAAGAAAAAGCTAGTGATAAGGGTCACTTGTTTGCCGGAATTACAAAAGAAATGCTTGTTTCGGAAATTTTAAAGTCAACCAGACTGAATCTTGATCCAGAATCAATTAAGTTAGCTAAGCCAATAAAAGAAGTTGGGGAACATTTCATTGCTGTTGAAGCCTTAGGTAAAAAAGCAGAATTTACTCTCAAAATCGAAGCAGAATAAAACACCCAACACAAACTCTTCCCGGAGGTTTGTTTTGTGTTGGGTGTCACGTTCTTGCTTTTAGGTGAGATGGGGTTGAGAGTTCTCGAAGTCTTCGACATTTCTCACAACCCTTGTCCGTCGGTTCACCCGGGCAAGGTTTTCCGTGAGGACAGTTGTGTTTTATGGCATTTGTCCCGTGGCTTTTTGTGTTGCGGACTTGAGATCCGCAACCCAAACATGTGACGTAGGTCTCAGGTCTTCCCATGGCTGATCTCCTTTTCTCAAAACAAAATAGCACTGAAGTGCTATTTTGTAAAATCATGATTCCAATTATTTCTAAACTACATTTATTACTTTTTTGATGCCTACTTTATTATCGAAATGCATTTTTCTTTTTATTCCAAATTTTACTGTTCCGGAAGTCAGTGCAAATAGAGTATGATCTTTTCCCATAGATACGTTTTTCCCAGCGAGTGTCTCAGTGCCTCTTTGTCGTATAAGGATTGAGCCAGCCTGCGCCAAATCTCCCTCGGTAATTTTAACCCCGAGGTATTTTGGATTTGAATCCCGACCGTTTTTAGTTGTTCCTGCGGACTTTTTATGTGCCATCTGGTTTTATATATAGAATCTGTTAATATCCCACTAATATGATTAGTTATACGAGTATAAAGGAAACCTTGGAAAAAATCAAGCCTTTTTATAGTCTTATTTTGGTGGTTATTACGGCGAGTATTTTCTTTGCTTTAGGACGACTTTATAACTTAGAGCGACAAAAAACTCCTATAAAGATCGAGTATTCTAACGCTATTCAAACCAGTACTGTGGTTTCAGCTGTTTCGACAACCAGTAGCTCCAACTCATTGGTTAATGTTCCAATTCAGGTAACCGACGGTCCTGTTATCGGCTCAAAAAGTGGTAAAAAGTACTATTTCCCATGGTGTGGAACGGTGAAAAGAATCCTTCTGCAAAACCAAGTCTATTTTGCAACAATCGCTGAGGCTCGTAAGGCCGGTTTTGTTCCTGGTGGAAACTGTAAAGGTCTGAAATAATTTTCCATTTCTGTTTGTTTTTTGTTAAAAATATGTTATAAACAATGTATGAAGTATTCCACAATCATTACCTACGCAAAAACTTTTTTTACTAAAAAAAGGATTATTTGGACAGTTGTTATTGCTATTATTTTGTTTGCAGTGTGGTTCTTTTTTATTAGAAAATCTGGAGTCAGTAATATACAAACTGCCATAGTTAAACGACAAGATGTAGAGAAGACGGTTCTTACCACTGGTCAGGTTGTTAGCGCAACAGATCTTAGTTTGAGCTTTCAGACGAGCGGATTTGTTCGAAGAATAAACGTAAAAGAGGGAGATGTTGTAAAGACTGGCCAGGTTTTAGCGGTTTTGGATCAAGGCGTATCTTCCGCTACGCTTGAAAGTGCAAAGGGGACTCTGGCACAAGCTGAGGCAAATTATGAAAAAATACGTTCCGCTGCAACAGCACAAGATGTTGCAGTAAGTCAGACGGCTGTAGGCTCAGCTGAGATCAGTTTGGAAAATGCCAAACAAGATTTGATTCATGAACTTTCTAATGCATATAGCGACGCGAATACAGCTGTTTTGTCTTACACAAATATTTTATTTTTAAATTCACAGTCTGGTTCACCCCAGTTTAGTGTTTCTGGAACTGTTCAGACAAATTCACAAGCCGTAATTAATGCAAACTCTGATCGTTTGGCTATTAACACACTTCTACCTTCTTGGCAGAACGAAATAGCAAATATTAACACTAATGATTTAGATAAAGTCATAAATGATTCTTTAAAAAATCTTTATACTGTTAGTAATTATCTAAACAACATTGTCAACCTACTGACGACATATACTCAAATATCATCCGGAGGTAGCCAAACTACTCTAACTACTTATGCGACAGGAGTAGCCACAGCAAAGGCGACAGTAGATGGATTAATAACTTCTATAATTAGCTATAGACAAGCGGTGAAAAGTGCTGGAGCAGCTCTTTCTCAAGCGCAAGCATCATTAAGTTTTAAACAATCCCCAGCAAGACCTGAGGATATTAACATTGCCCTCGCCCAAGTCCTCTCAGCGGAAGGACAAGTGCACTCAGCAGAGTCAACACTGAACAACACAGTAATCACAGCTCCGGCAAACGGTACAATCACTCTAGTTGACATTAAACTCGGAGAACTTGCTACTGCCGGAAAAGAAGTATTCAAACTTCTTGACGTCGGTTCACTTCATACAGAGGCCGATGTTAGTGAAGCTGACATCGCCTCTGTGGTTGTCGGCCAGACAATAGATAATACTTTTGATGCACTAGGACCAGATAAACATTTTCAGAGCAAAGTTCTGGTAATTAACCCAGCATCAACTGTTGTCTCAGGTGTAGTGAATTATAAAGTTACAGGAAGTTTAGAAAATATTAAAGATATAAAACCTGGCATGACGGCAAATATGACTATTCTTGTTAATAAAAAAACAGATATTCTCGTCGCACCATCTGGAGCAATAATGAACAAAGATGGAAAGAGATTTGTTAGGGTTATAGACGACATAAAGAAAAAGACATATCACGAGGTGGAAATAAAAACAGATTTAGAAGGTGACGGTGGACTTGTAGAAATAGTTTCGGGTTTGAGAGAGGGGCAGGAGATAGTGACTTACATAAAATAGTAGAGAAGTAACTCTTATGCTACTCATTCATACTGAAAATCTAAAAAAAGACTACTTAAATGAAGGAGTTACAACTCCGGTTTTACACGGTGTAAATTTTGATATGGAAAAAGGTGAGTTCGTTGCGATTATGGGACCGTCTGGCTCTGGTAAATCAACTTTGATGCATATTCTGGGTTTTCTCGACCGATCGACTGGAGGCACTTATGAATTTGAAGGAGTTGACACAAAAAATTTCAGTAAGGATTATCTAGCTGAACTTCGTAACGAACGGATTGGTTTTGTTTTCCAGTCGTTCAATCTTCTTCCACGTACTACAGTTCTCGATAATGTTAAATTACCTCTTATATATAGTAAAAAGAAAAACCATGATGACTTAGCAAAGAAAGCCCTATCTGATGTTGGACTATCACATCGTTTGGATTTTTATACAAACCAGATTTCTGGTGGAGAGAAACAACGTGTGGCTATCGCTCGAGCATTGGTTTGTGATCCAGCAGTCATATTTGCTGATGAACCGACAGGAAATCTCGACTCCAAATCTGGTAATGCAGTTCTCGGTATTTTACAGGAGTTAAATAATAAAGGTCACACTATTATTCTAGTTACTCACGAAATGGACACAGCCAACCACGCAAAAAGAATTATTCGCATTAAAGACGGAATGATTGTTGGAGACGAAAAAATAAAAAATAGGACTATTGCGTCTACTGACGGAGATTTGAGGAAATAGGATTAATCCCGTTAGAGTTAATAAAGTTATGTTTTACACATATATATTAAAAAGCAATAAAAATGGTAGATTATATACTGGTAGTACAAATGATTTACGGAAACGTCTTAAGCTCCATAATGACGGTAAGTCGAATTATACAAAAAAACATACACCGTATGAACTTATATATTATGAAGCTTGTTTAAATGATCATGATGCTAGAGTAAAAGAGATATATTTGAAAAGTGGTATGGGTAAGAGGTATATTAATAATCGCTTGAAGAGTTTCCTAACTCTAACGGGATGAATTTTATTTCAACTATAAGAATGACTGTCCGCAATTTACTTGCAAGAAAAGGCAGGTCGTTTTTGACCATGCTCGGAATTGTTATAGGTGTAGCAGGTGTGATTATTATTATTTCTCTCGGTGCTGGTGCGCAGAGTCTTGTTCTTGGTCAAATCAACAAACTCGGGAGCAATCTTCTCAGTGTCCAACCAGGAAAAAGTGATACAAACGGACCACCAGCTCAAGCTTTTGGTGTTATCGTTACGACACTAATAAACGAAGATGCTATTGCTATACGTAACTCATCTGGGGCTCAACACATCATAGCTGTGAACGCAAACGTTCGTGGTACAGCAACAGTCACATGGCAAAACAGAACAATTGATACAAATTTTCTAGGCACAGATTCTGGATATGAAGATGGAGTTAATTTTACAATCAGAGAAGGTCAATTCATGGACAAGCCAAGTTTGGATGGTGGAGCAAATGTTGTGGTACTAGGTTCGACAGTTGCTGACCTGCTTTTTAAAGACTCTGGTGTTAATCCGATTGGTCAAGTTATAAAAGTAAAAAGTGCTGCACTCTCTAACTCATCCTCAAAATCTTTAGGGGTACCTCTTCGAGTTATGGGAGTCATTGACCCTCGTGGCAGTGCTTTTTTCCAAGATCAAGATGATCAGATATTTATTCCACTTTCGATTGGGCAGGGCCAACTTCTCGGTATTCATTACTTGCAGATGATTGGAATAAAAGTTGACTCAGCCGACAACGTACAGCAAACCATAGACGATATCACAACTATTTTGAGACAAAGACATCATATTGTGAGTGATAGTGATATTGATTTTACCGTACGCAATCAAGCAACAGCCGCTGGGATTTTGACAACAATCACAAACGCTCTGAGTCTGTTTCTAACTTCGATGGCTGCAGTCGCACTTGTTGTTGGAGGTATTGGTATTTTAAACATCATGTTAGTTACTGTTGCTGAAAGAACTCGTGAAATCGGTTTACGTAAAGCAGTCGGGGCAACAAATGGAAATATCATGAAACAGTTTTTACTTGAAGCAGGAACTCTGACATCAATTGGTGGAGTTATCGGTATTGTTGTTGGAGTATTTCTCTCATATCTCATGGCCCTTCTTATGAGGTATCTTGGATATGATTGGGATTTTGTAATTTCAATTACGTCAGTCGTTCTTGCAATAGGAGTTTCAATTTTGACAGGAGTAATATTTGGACTTTACCCATCATGGAAAGCCAGCAAATTAAATCCAATAGATGCACTTCGATATGAATAGAAAATATGCTTAAGCTAATAAAACAATCAATCAAAGCTCTCTCTGCGAATAAAGCTCGTACCTTACTTACCATGCTCGGTATTGTCATAGGTATTGCAACTGTAGTTATGGTTCTCTCGGCTGGTGCAGGTTTCCGAAGTCTTATTGATTCGCAAATAGCGACGCTAGGGAGTAACACTCTTTTTATTCAAGTGCGCATTCCACCAACAACTAAAAATCGTGCAGCTAACTCCCAAGGTCCAGGAGCTGCTTTTTCTGGTGTTACAATATCAAGTTTTAAACAGCGAGATTTAGACGATATAAAAAAACTAGAAAACGTCGTGGGGGCGTATGGAATTGTCTCTGGACAAGCATCGGCTAGTTATAGAGCAAATAAAAAAACAGCTATTTATTATGGAGCGGGTGCAGAAAGATTTAGTATTGATAAAACAAAACTGTCTTCTGGAAGGTTCTACTCACAAAGTGAAGATAACTCAGGTAGCCAAGTCGTTATTTTGGGAAGTAAAATAGCTACCGATTTATTTGGTCAAGACGACCCGATTGGTAAGCTTCTTCGTATCGGCACATTGAACTTTCAAGTTATTGGTATACATGAACCACAAGGAGCAATAGGTGAAAACGATAATTTATTGTTTATTCCACTTATCACCGCACAGAAAAAACTATTAGGTGTAGACTATTTTTCGATTGGGGTCGTTGCTTTACAAGATATAAATGCTGGAGATAGTACAGCCGAGCAGATAAAAATACTAATGCGTAGTAACCACTCTATTACAAATCCTGACAAAGATGATTTTACTGTTAAAACTCAAGCTGAGGCACTTGAAACATTCAACACAATTTTCAGTGGCTTAACATATTTGCTTATCGCAATCGCAGCTATTTCTCTAGTTGTTGGGGGAGTTGGAATTATGAATATTATGTATGTTGTTGTTACAGAACGTACTGCCGAAATAGGTTTGAAAAAAGCAGTTGGTGCAAAAGAATCTGATATTTTAAATGAATTTTTGCTTGAAGCCATTCTAGTCACTGTTTTCGGGGGTATTATAGGTATCGTTTTCGGCTCATTACTTGGTTACATCGTTTCACTTATTGCTGCTTCACAAAACTTAGCTTGGACTTTCATAGTCCCGATTTACGCAATGGTTTTGGCGTTTGGAGTTTCGGCAGCTATTGGTATTTTCTTTGGAGTTTTTCCAGCTCGTTCGGCTTCGAAAATGGATCCTATCGAAGCATTGAGGTATGAATAAAAAAGAGACCACCCGGTTAAGGGTGGCCTTTGTCTGATGGTTTTTTAAACCACTTGCTATTGGTGCGAAGATCTTCCACGACCGCCGAGTCCATTCCGAGCAGTTCGTAGGCGGTTCGTGCTTCTGCGTCCCCGATCTCTTTTTTTGTCCAACAGTAGTCGATTGCTCCTAGAACACAAGCTTGAGCCGATCTGAGCCGACCTTCTTCAAGGAAGATGTCTACACAGAGTTTACCTTCCTCGTTGAGGTATACCTCGGCCAGCTGTTTAATGGTCGCTTTATCTGCATTCATAAACCCACCTCCATTAGTGTTATATCTTATATTAACATGATTGTCAAATACAGCTAAACATTTTAGTAGTTTTGTGATATGTTTTCATTATGAACCAAGAGAGTATACAGCATACAATCATACTTTTTTATAAATACGTAGAAATAGATAACCCAGAAAAGCTGAGAGATAGACAGCGTTCTCTGTGTGAAAAACTCGGACTAAAAGGACGGGTGATTGTTGCAAAAGAGGGAATTAACGCGACACTCGAAGGGACGACAAAGAACATAAATGAATATCTAAAAGAATATCTTTCCGATTTGCGATTTTCAGATACTCACATAAAGAAAAGTACTGGTGATGGAGATTCATTCCCAAGACTTTCTGTCAAAGTGCGAAAAGAAATAGTCACTCTTGGTTTGGAAGATGATATCAATCCAAATGAAATCACAGGAAAACATCTCAAACCTGAGGAGTTGAAACAGTGGTATAAGTCCGGCAAAGATTTTGTCATCGTTGATATGAGAAATGATTATGAGTTCAAAGTCGGTCGCTTTAAAAATTCAATAATGCCGAGATTGCAGAATTTTAGAGATGTCCCAAAAGCTCTAGGAGACGTTGAAAAACTTCGTGACAAAACCGTCCTAACTGTTTGTACGGGCGGAGTACGTTGCGAAAAAGCTTCAGGACTTCTTGTTCGAGAAGGATTTAAAGATGTTTACCAGCTCGACGGTGGTATTGTCAGCTATATGGAAAAATTTCCAGCACAAGAGTTCCAAGGTTCTCTCTACGTTTTTGACAAAAGAATCATCATGGATTTTGATTCTGTTAATAATCTTGGAGATAAACACGTCGTAATAGGGAAGTGTGACAAGTGTGGATTATCGAACGAACGATATGTAAACTGCAAACGACCAGAGTGTAACAAACACTTCATCTGTTGCGAATCTTGTTCTGAACCCGACGGTCGTTCCTTCTGCTCCATTGAGTGTCGCGAAAAAATGATGATAACTTCATAAGCATGATCTTTCATATAAAATTTACATGCAAATAAAATCACAATTCACAGACCCTGATGGGAAAACCGCCTACGTGACGTATCAAGACGCAGATTCCTTTGACCATCTTTTAGATAAGAAAGTTACCCAAGCATATGGAGTTTGTCTGCTTAATGATAAAATAGTCATTGTCTATAGTGGAAAAAGAAAGCATTGGATTTTGCCAGGCGGAAGTATCGAAGAAGGAGAAACATTTGAAGATTGTTTAAAACGGGAGATTAAAGAGGAATCAAATATGAAAGTAATTTCTTTTACACCGATCGGTTATCAAGAGGTGCATTTTGACGGAAGAATATTCAATCAACTTCGTTACGTTTGTATAGTAGAACCATACGGAGATTTTGTCTCAGACCCTGATGGAAGTATAACAGAAATAAAATTTATTGATCATAAGGACTACAGACAATATTTTGACTGGGGTGATATCGGTGAAAGAATCATAAAAAGAGCGTTGGAAATTAAGGATAGGGATAAATGATAAAAGCATATTTATTTTTTAATATAAATAAATTTTAAAATATTCTGTGAATAAACTTTATATCTTTTGGGTCAATAAGGTTTTTAGGTAAATCATTTATTTCATGCCATTTCCATTCTTTGAATTTATCATGCTCTATTAATTTAGGCTCTTCATTAATTTCACACTGAATAAAATAAACTTTATCTCCACTTTTCACCCCATCTTTCTGACCAATCACTCTTAAAAAGTTAACATTACTGACACCTATTTCCTCAAGTATTTCGCGTTTAATTGATTCAATCATAGTTTCACCTTCAATTGCGCGACCACCAGGGTATGTCCATACAGGAGCTCCTTTTCTATATTCACGTAAGCCCATAAGTATTTTATTATCTTTTTTGATAAGAGCAAAAAAACAAAGTTGATCATAATTAATTTTAAATTTTGAAATGAGATATTTTATGTTTAGTTGGTTCGAAAGCATTTCTATACTGGGCAATCTATCTGGTCTTTTTCTCTCATAACCGTAGAGTGTTCCGAATTTAGATTGTAAGATACCAATATAATATTTCAAACTAGTTTTAAAAAGGTTTGCTGTTTTGTGAGAATCATTGAAATTAAGGAAGATTTTTCCACTCTGGTTGTCTATGTTTTCATTGTAAAAGATGTCCGTCCAATTTTTCATATAGGCTCTTTTATGCACCCCTTTTTCATTACTGTTTTTCTGTCTAACGTTCATTGTCGCAAAATGAAAATGTTCGACAAACGCAGTTTTACAATCAATAATTATATAATTAGAATCCCATAATTTGAGAGATAAATTTCCGTCACCATAATAAAATGGGTATTTATCTTCTTCGCAGAATCCTATGTCAATAAGAGCTGATTTTAAATACATGCCGTGGTTGATTGATAGCTTATGTCCCAAAGTTTGACGAACATAGTACATTTTCTCGTGTGGGAGATTTCTCCAATAAAATGCTATTCCACCAATTTTTTTACCAGAATTTATCTGATTTTCAAACAAATAATAAGCATTCATTATTGATTCAGGAACTATAAGGCAATCATCGGAAATCATGACCACATATTTACCATGGGTTGCTTGAAAAGCGATATTCATATAGTATCCCCAGTTTCTTTTTTCTATTTCCACCCCTTTCCACAAACCATTATTATGTTGAATTATAGTGATAATATCTTTTTGAGAAGTCAGCCAAGAGATACTTCCGTCACTAGATCCGCCATCAATCACGATGATTTCGTACGGTAGTGATATACCATTTTCTCGTAAGGTTTTTATCGTTTTTTTAAGGAATGGTTTTCTATTATAACTCCCTAAAATGATGGAAATTATTGGCTTAGACATAAGTTTTATATTAGGGCAAGAATTGTACCACTATAACACGATATTGATATTTTTCAATATCTGTTGTATTCTATTATTAGAAAGGGGGTCCTATGAGACTCATTGAAAAATTAGATACTTGTAGGTGTTCTCCTGATGAAGTTGTCGTGCTAGTTCGCCACGGCGTTGATCTTCCTGTTCTTTCTAAAGAACTTAATCAACCTCTCACTGAGGAAACAAAATCCGATATAAGGATTCTCGGAGGTGAGATGATCGAGCTCTGTGGAAGACTTGCAGTTAAGAACGTTTACATTTGTCATAGTAATCGTCTTAGAGCAATTCAGACAGGAATAATTATGACAGAAGCATTTCATTCTGCGAATATTCCTGTAGAGATAGTTGAGGCCGTTGGGATTCGAGAAATTTATCAAGGGGATTTTCTTATCAAAGATCATTCACAAGGATCTGAGTATAAGCCACTTGTAGATGCATGGCGGGTGTGGCAACGAAAACTTGATGAATCTGAACTACTCTATAGATTCGGGGATCCAATCCTAGATGAGGATGGAAAAGCTCAACATCCTGAATTAACGGGTTGGTTTAAAGAATTTGGTGAGCATCAAGGAGAATTCTCTCTACGTCTATATCTGCTGTTGAAAGAAATGTTTGATGATAATAAGGAACACCTACAAATTATCATCGGACATCAAGCCTCTTCATCTAGGATTCAGCGAATCTTTGATGCTGTATCTAAGATACAGAGTCCTGACGAGTTCGTACCTGGTGAATTTGTTAGATTTATAGAAAAAAGAGGTTCACGAATACCTATCGATCCAGCATGTGGAGTGGTTCTAAAAAAGCCAGATCGAGGTCTTGTCACGCGGGTACTTCAAAAGGAGATTGACTATCTAAAAAGCATTGTATAGGGTCCCGTGTAAAAGCGGGACTCTATTTGTTATACTTAAAACCATGGAACAATACAGACTTACAGAAATAAAAGAAAAAGATGGAGTTAAGGTTACCTATATCTGGCACCCAGGAGTAATACCCGAAGGTATTCCTGTACAACAAGTTTACGGTTTTTGTAACACTGTAGATAATCTCGTCGTACTTGTTCGCGAAAAAGGAGATGACAGGTTTACTCCACCTGGCGGTGGTACAGAAAAAAATGAAACTGCTCTAGAGACTTTATACAGGGAATTTAATGAGGAAGTCCAATTCATTCCAGAAGACGTCAAGTTATTGGGTTCATTAGAGGTAATAAACCCTGGGGCTGAAGATGAAATTCAAAAACATAATTTACAGGTTAGATTTGTTTGTAGAATTGGAAAAATGGAAAACTTTATTCCATTGCATGATAATGAAACTGAGCAAAGAATCTTTATCTATTATAAGGATCTTCCTGAATACATAGGATTTATAAAAAAATACAGTAGCGGCATGATTCAGTACAATATGTATTGTGATTATGTTGATGGCAAAATTGACCTATGAAAATAGCTATTATTCAGCCACGTACGCCGTATCACGTAGCAGGGTCTGAGAAAGTATCGACAAAACATGCTGAGTTTCTCTCTAAACTTGGTCATCAGATATATTACTATACTTCGGTTGTAAAAAATAAAGGCGAAACTTTTTTATTCAAAGAATTTATTGCTAAAAAATTACCGAATGTACATATTATAAGGTCGGATATTTCAGGATATATTGAGGGTTTATATGATACTGTACCAGACAGTGATCATGTACGTTGGGTCACTGAATCCCTTGCGTTTAGTGAGAATATATACAATAGGCTTAAAGATAATAAGCCAGATGTTATTCTTACTTATTATCTTCCAGATAGCTTGTTTAAGCCAACAGGTATTCCGAATGTAATCTATCTTTCTGGTTATCCTTCGAAGAAAATTTTATGGTATCAAGCGTTTATAAAATTTTGTCATGCAACTATTTCAATAAGTTCTATTGTTTCAGAAAAATGGAAAGAAGAAATTAGCCAGGTTACTTTAAATTATTCTTTGGGTACTGGTGTCGATCATCCAATTTATAAAGAAGATATTTTACCGAAAGCAAAGTCTAACTTAGTTTATGTCGGTAGGCTTATAGAAAGGAAGGGGGTCTTAACGCTATTAGAAGCTTTTATTAAAATTTTAGAAAACAATCATGACATACATCTTTGGATTGTCGGAGAGGGGGAATTTATAGATAGACTGAATCAGATAATTATAAAGAATAATCTTAAGGATAAAATTACTCTTACTGGATTAGTAAAAAATCCATATGATTACTTTAAGATGGCTGATATTTGCGTTTTTCCTTCGCACAGAGGTGATGGTTTAATGGGGACGGTTTTGGAATCTATGGCGTCTGGCAAGCCAGTCATTTCTACAATCGAAAGTGGAAGTGAGGATGTAATTATAAATGGGGAAAATGGAGTCCTTGTGGAGCCGGAGAATATTGTAGAATTGGTAGATGCAATAGTCAATCTACTCCACGATAAACCTAAAAGAATAAGTATGGGTGAAAAAGCTAAGAAATTTATTATCGAAAATGTAATTTGGGAAAAAAATTGTAAGAAACTTGAAGGGATTCTTGAAGATGTGGTAAGAAAAACGACAAGATAGTTTTTGTTAATTCCGGAAAGGCTATATTTTAATACTCGCTTTTTATTTTCATCTGTTGCGAATCCTGTTCTGAATCAGATGGTAAATCTTTTTGTGGTGTTGAGTGTAAAGAAAAAATTGAAAAACTTGTCTCTGTGGATAACTAACCTCCATTTTCTTTCATTATAAATTCTTTTGCCGTACAATAAAATTACACAGAGAATTTCTGTAAATTTATTCCAAAGATAATTTAAAATAATTCTAAATAAAATGAAAGAAGTAAATAAAATTCAAACAGAAAAAACAGTGCAAAAAGGAGAAGATTTAAAAGTTGAAGAAGAAGAAGGTCCCGCACGTAACCTAATTGGTAACAGAATTCCAAAGGATTATTTCTGGACTTCTGGACAGGGTGAAAGTGATATTGCCATTCACGCTGGTTCTTACCATTTAGCACTTCGTCAGGCGGGTATAGAGATGTGCAACATAATGAGTTACTCATCTATAATGCCGGAAATAGCTAAACAGGTCTATAGACCAAAAAACCTGATTCATGGCTCTGTAATGGAGAGTATTATTGCTGTTGCGGACGCTGGGAAAGGTGAGAGAGCTACGGCTGGAATAATCTACGGCTGGTTGCATGACAAAGAGACTGGTCAGAGGCACGGCGGACTTGTTTGTGAATATAATGGTAATGACAAAGAAGTCCATGCCCGTGAACAACTCAAGCTTAGTCTAAACGAGCTTTACACAAATGGTTATAACGACAAATATGACTTAAAAAATCTGAAAATGACCACACGTAGTTTTGTCCCAAAGAAAAAACATGGTACAGCGTTAGTTGCTATTTGTTTTTTGAATTACGTTTACCCAATTATTGGCTAGTGGTGGGAATCTCCTGATGGCCATCTTGAAGAAAATGAGGATGTAGAGCAGACTCTTTTTCGGAAGACGTTAGTGATATAATACTCGACATGACTGTCTCAGTTTTTCTTATCGCAATAGGGGCACCATTTTTGTGGGCTCTTGTTAATCATGCAGACAAATTTCTTATTGATAAATTTTTTGGGACAAAAGTCGGTGGTGGAGTCGGTGGTTTAATGATTTTTTCTACCCTTTTTTCTGTTTTTTTGTTACCAATTATAATTTGGATGGACCCCAATATTTTTGATATCACAGTGACTGGGGCTTTAATCCTCATGTCTGCTGGTGCTATTAATGCGATTTCAATTTTATTGTATCTTTATGCGCTTAATGAAGGTGAGGCTACTGTTGTGGTGCCGTTCATGCAACTTATTCCAGTCTTCTCTTTTATTTTTGGCTATTATTTGTTGGGGGAAACTGTAACTTGGATGCAAGTAGTTGGGGGAATGATTATAATTCTTGGATCAGGTTTTCTTGCACTGGGTGGAATATATAAAGGACAGAAATTGTATTTTAAGACAAAAATTGTCGTTCTTATGACATTACATAGTATTGGATTTGGTTTGTATGGTATTTTATTTAAATTGATTAGTATAAAAGAAGGTTTTTGGTCGGGAGCTTTTTGGGAAGCAATAGGTCTGATACTTACTGGGTGTATTTTGTTTTGCATACCATCTTATCGCAATGATTTTCTCCGGATTATTAGAGGAAATTCAAAGACTATTATTGGAATTAATCTAATTAGTGAACTGTTTACTATATTAGGCAATTGGTTAACTGCTTTTGCGAGTCTTATGTCTAAAGTAGTTCTTGTGACTCTAATAGCTGGATTCCAACCAGTTTTTGTTCTCGTACTTGGAGTTTTGACTACAATGTTTTTTCCATATATTATGGAAGAAGATATTTCCAGAAGAGCTTTAACCCAAAAAATATTTGCAGTCGTCCTAATTGGAATCGGTACTTATCTACTTTATTGACCTTAATTTTGGTATAATAGATGGTATGTTAAAAGGCAAGTTACCTAATTTAAATACTATTTTGACCATCCTATTTTTCGTTTCTTTCGTCATGGCAATTGGTGCTAGTTACTATAAGTATTACTATACAAAAAACTACGACTATTTAGTTGAGGCAAAATGTGATCCTGAAGCCGAGAAATGTAATTTTAGGGATTGTGAAAATAGTCCAGATGACTGTCCACCAAATGGTCTGTCGTACTATAAAGAGTATTATGTTAAGGCTTATGATTTTCCAAAATGTTCCGATAACTCCTGTGAAAAAGAATGCACGAACGGAACAATACAGTGTGAGCTTATTCCACCGATAGAGAACTAGTTAGTTTATAAATACACAAATGCTGAAAGATATTGATATAGATGAACTGGTGAAAGATAGAAAGGCTTTTAATAAGTTTGTTTATACACCGTTTGATGAAGCAATAAAAGAGATTGGTAAAAGAAAATCAGATAAATCAATTCATGACCTTAATTTTGTTCCAGGAATATTAAAAAAAGCTCCAAGGGCCATAATGTTTAGACAACTTGTCACTCCAAATTATGAAATAAGTAGATTTGTCAGTATATCAGAACTTTGTGGTCTAGAGCCGTTATTTTTTGAATACTATAATGACAAGTTTACATCAAATAATGTGTGGAAACATTCTTTGGGTAAGATGTTTTTTTGTAAAGGGAGGAGTAAGGATGGTCAGGCGAGAGTTGAAACTTTAAATGTAATTGATTTTAATAGGTCAAATGGAAAAAGTATTTCGTCTGTAAAAACTTTATGGGGGCAATCTCTTGTCAATTTTCATCACGAGTTATTTATAAGAAGGTTTAAGAATTTTAAAGATATTTTCTTTGATGCATCTAATTGGTTTCATGATAATGGTGGTAATGCATCAGGATATTATAAGCAATTTCTGTCTCTATTTATAAAAGATGCAATACTTTTTGATAATTTTCTTTTGGATGATAAAGAGCTAACCTTTACCAAAGAAGTATTTTTGCTTGCATTTATATCTATAATTAAAGAAACGGGGGTAAAGCCTCTCATTGTTGCTTTAGAGCCTACAGAAATAGAAGAAGATAGATTCTGGATGTGTCATCCATATGAAGATATAAAGTTTGTTCATTATAAACTATCAAGTATACCTAATAAAATCTGGATAAAGTTGAAGGAATTGTTTATACTTTAGTGTATGGATATAAACACCTGTCTGGAGACCACGCTTCCATATCATACTATTGCCTATTATTCTCATTTGATACCAGTATTCATCACAGTTATACTGAGTGTTTTTGCATTAGTTAAATCAAGATATTCATTATTATCTAAAATATTTTCCTTGTTTACATTTGGTTTCTGTTTATGGCTTATCGGGGACGTAGTTCTTTGGACACAGAATGATTATAATCTCATTAACTTCTTATGGGCACCGTTAGACTATATAAATATACTATTTTATATTCTAGGCACATATTTTTTTATGGTGGTTGTGAATGAGAGAGATATTTCAGTTTGGCAAAAGATCGGTTTCATATCTTTGACTTTACCGGCCTGGTGGATAACCATAACTAACCAATCTATAACAGCTTTTAATCAACCTGTTTGTGAGGCTTTCAATAACGAATTTTTGACTCAGTATAAATTAGGAGTTGAGATATTTGTTGTTGTTTTTATAATCGTCTTTGCAATTATGAGATGGAGACAATCTCTTAGAGATAAAAGAAAACAAATCATTATTGTCTCAACTGCTCTTATACTGTTTTTTGGGGTTTTCAGTGTGACAGAATACATATCAAGTCAGACAGGTGTTTATGAGATAAATCTTTATAGTTTATTTGTATTGCCGGTATTTCTTTTCATGATGATATATTCCATCGCGAACTTAAAGGTCTTTAATCTCCGGTTGATAGGGACCCAACTAATTGTTTACGTCATGATCATTATGGTCGGATCACAGTTTTTCTTTCTTGAGAATACGACGAATCAAATCCTGACTATTTTAACTTTTGTCCTATCACTTTCTTTTGGAGTCCTCCTTATTAGAGATGGAAAAAAGGAGATAGAGCAACGAGAACGAATCGAAAAACTTGCAGTGAGTTTGGATCAGACAAATGTGAAGTTAAAAGAGGCTAATCTGGGTCAGGCGAACTTGATGCATTTTATGAATCACCAGGTGAAGGGGAGACTCGGTATTGCTAAAAATATTTTTGCGGAGCTTTTGACGACTGACTATGGCATTATACCAGCGGAGGCAAAACCTTTGGTTGAGAAAGGACTGGAGGAGGTTAATCTCGGTGTAAACTACGTTCAGAGTATTTTGAGAGGTGCTTCGGCTGAGAGTGGGGTATTGCCGTATGATATGAGACCGATGGATTTCAAGACTGATGTGGAAGGAGTAGTGGAGAGTCAAAAACTTCGTGCTGAGAATAAAGGTCTAAAGTTTATGTTCACTGTCGATTCTGGTGATTATAAAATGAAAGGTGACGCGATGCTTCTCGGTGAAGCTGTAAAAAATCTTATCGATAACTCAATAAATTATACGCCGTATGGAGGCATTGATGTTAGTTTGAAAAATACAGGAAAATTTATGCAGTTAATAGTAAAAGATACTGGGATAGGTATTACAAACGAAGATAAACCAAAACTTTTCAAATCCGGTGGTCGCGGAACAGACTCAATCAAAACCAATGTGGATTCCACAGGTTATGGACTGGTCTTCGTCAAAAAAGTTATAGAAGCTCACAAAGGTACTGTCTCCGTCGACTCGGAAGGTAAGGGTAAAGGTTCTACATTTACTATTGATTTACCAAAAAATTAGAAAAATGATCACGTAACATAATTAACATTCCAACATTCTGCAGAATGTTGGAATGTCTTATGTGTGGTATGGTTTTAGTTATGGTTTTTAACTTATAAATATATGGCGCAGGAAAATGTTTGGGATAGGGAGTATAGGAAATCAAAACTTTTAACAAAGGATAATAAGCCACAGGCAGATGTGGTGCGTTTTGTGAAATACTTAAAAAAAGAAGGGTGTGTTAATTTGCTGGGCACGACCATGCTTGATCTCGGTTCTGGGATAGGAAGAAACAGTTTTTATTTTGCAGAGCAGGGGAGTCAGGTTATCGGATTTGAGATTTCTAAAACCGCAAACGAAATAGCTCAAAAAAACTTAAACCAAGCAAATATGTCAAGGATTCTCCTAACCGATTCTTCAAGGTCGAACCTTGAAGAAGGATACAACACGTCAAGGATTCCCCTTGACATTAAGTATGTAAAACGAAGTATCGGAGAAAAGTTTCCAGTCGAAGATAATTCGGTTGACGTTGTGCTGGACGTTACGTCATCCAACTCACTTTCGGAGAGTGAGAGGGAAGTGTATTTGTTTGAAACCAATCGTGTTTTGAAAGATGGGGGATATTTTTTCGTCAAAGCTTTATGTAAAGACGGTGATGATAACGCAAAATATTTGCTTAAAAATTTTCCCGGAAAAGAAAAAGACACATACATAATGCCTGAACTTGGCGTGACAGAAAGAGTGTGGAGTAAAGAGGATTTTATCTTAACTTACGAAAAATATTTTAAAATCGTAAAAATGGAAAAGAAAACAAGTTACTCTCGTATGAATAATCGTTCATACAAACGTAATTTTTGGATAGTGTATTTGACAAAATAGATAACAAAAAAGAGCAGGTCAGGCTCTTTCACAAGTGCTCGTGCAATCCCAACTCGCTGACATTCCCTCCCGGAGAGTCTTACCCTACGTTCAAGAAGAGCATCGAATTCACCACTTGAGGCTTTTCTGTTTCTCTAAAAATTTGTTACAATGTTCTTATGAGCAAAAAAATCTTACTTTCTGGGATACAGCCGAGCGGAAAGCCACATATCGGGAACTATTTTGGCATGATGAAGCAGATGATTGATATGCAGAATGAACACCAGTCGTTCTTTTTTATTCCCGATTATCACGCGTTGACCTCGGTTCAAGATGCAGAAGTTTTGAAGGAAAATATACTAAATGTGGTTATTGATTTTCTGGCTATAGGTTTTGAC
>JBAQTF010000013.1:0-32877 GCA_049296855.1 Minisyncoccia bacterium
GTCAGTCATTTTTAAACAATCAGATGTGTCAGAGCATACAGAACTTGCTTGGATTTTTGACACGATTACACCCATGGCGTATTTAGAACGATCTCATGCATATAAAGATGCAGAAGCTAACAAAAAAGAGATAACTGTTGGAGTATTTAATTATCCAATGCTAATGGCCGCGGATATTTTGCTTTATGACGTCGATGTTGTGCCAGTAGGACAAGATCAAAAACAACATGTTGAATATGCTAGGGATACAGCGCAGAAGTTCAATCATATTTTTAAAAAGGATGTATTTAAATTACCAAATGCAAAAATAATGGGGGATGTTGCTGTTGTTCCTGGGACGGATGGACGAAAAATGAGTAAAAGTTATGGAAATACCATTCCACTTTTTGCGACTGACGAAGAAATTGAAAAAACAGTGATGTCTATTGTCACCGACTCTGGAAGTGATATTCCACAAAATGTTTATGCTATTCACAAACTTTTGAAAACTGAGGATGAACTCAAAGATTTGTACGAACAAAACAAAGGTAAATACAAAGTTTTGAAAGAAGCACTGATCGAAGATTTGAAAAATTTTATCAAACCTATGCGTGAAAAGAGGGAACAGTTAGCTTCTGATATAGAGTATGTTCTAGATGTTTTGAAAGAAGGCGGTAAAAGAGCAAAACAAAAAGCCGAAAAGAAAATGGAACAAGTTAGGGAAACTATTGGGGTTAAACTTTACTAAATAAATGAAAGGTATAAAAGGATATTTAAAAAGTAAAAAATCTGTGTTAGTATCGTAATATTATGAAACGAACTTATATAAAGGATTTAGGGCAGTCTGTGGGACAGGAAGTGTCTATTTCAGGTTGGGTAGACGTTCGTCGTGACCAAGGGAAAATGGTTTTTATGGACATAAGGGATATGTCAGGTAAAGTTCAGTGTGTTGTTTTGCCGAGTCATACAGAGCCACTTGAGGTTGTTAAAGAAGTTCGTACTGAATGGGTTCTGCAAGTTAATGGAGTTATAAACAAAAGGCCAGAGAAAAATGTAAAAGCTGGAGTTCAAAACGGAGATATTGAACTTGAGATTACAAAAATACAAGTTCTTTCGAAGGCGACAGAGTTGCCATTTGAGAAAGACACAGAACTAAATTTGGATACGTATCTCGACTATCTACCACTTACTCTAAAAAGTGAAAGAAGCAGAGATATTTTTAAAGTTCAAGAAACAATCATCCAAGCATTTCGCGAAGCATTAAAGATGGAAAATTTTACAGAGTTCCAAGCTCCGGCTATTGTTGGTGGAGATGCTGAGGGTGGAGCGATGGCTTTTAAGGTTGACTATTACTATGACAAGTCAGCTTTTCTTGCCACAAGTCCACAGTTTTATAAACAAATTATGGCTGGTGTGTATGAGAGAGTTTTTACAACACCGAAAATTTTCCGAGGGGAGAAGCATGCGACGACTCGACACCTAAGTGAATTGACCCAGATGGATTTTGAAATGGCTTTTATAAAAGATGAGAAAGATGTTATGGAAGTTTTGGAAAAAGTTATAAAACATATTGTAAAAAAAGTTTCTAAAAATCATCCTGAAGTTTTTGCAAAGTTTAAAACAGAAATTCCACTTATTCCGGAAAAATTTCCTATTTTAACTTTGCGTGAAGCCCAGAAAGTTTTGGGAGTAAAAGAGGAACCAGATTTGGATCCTGAACAGGAGCGTAGTATCTGTGAATGGGCAAAAAAAGAACATGGTTCGGATTTTGTTTTTATCACACACTTTCCAACTGCGAAACGAGCCTTTTATACATATGAGGAACCGTCAGAGGCGCCATACTCCCGTGGATTTGATTTGCTTTTTCGCGGACTCGAGATAAACAGTGGAAGTCAGAGAATTCATGACTACGATACTATGATAGAAAAAATGAAAGCACGTGGACTTGATCCAGAAAAATTTAGTTTCTACCTGCAATGTTTTAAATACGGTATACCTCCTCACGGTGGATGTTCAACTGGTTTAGAACGTATAACTGCACGTATGCTAGATCTATCTAACGTAAAAGAAGCTGCACTTTTTCCTCGTGATTTAAATAGGATTGATAATAGATTATCTCAATAATTTTTATATCAAATTTAGAAAAATTAACATTTTTTGCTATAATTTGCATAATGGATTCGCAGTATAATGTAAAAACTCATATATTTGAAGGGCCACTGGACACTCTTCTTTCGCTTATTGAAAAGAGGAAACTTTTTATAAATGATATCTCACTTGCTCAAGTGGCGGATGATTATATTGCTTACATAAAGTCACTTTCTGATTTTCCTATAGCCGATTCAGCACATTTTATCTTGATTGCATCAACACTTGTTTTGATCAAATCCAAGTCACTTTTGCCGACACTTACTCTAACAGAGGATGAACAGCACTCGATTGAGGATTTGGAAAAAAGGCTTAGTGAATATCAGAAATATAAAGCACTCGCAAAACATTTGCGTGAGAGGTTTGGAATTCATACGGAATATCTGAGGCTTCCATCAAAGGAACAGATTATAGTTTTCACTCCGGACAAAAATACTTCGGTTGTGAGAATTCAAGAAACCATAAGAGTGGTTATCCAAGCCATACCAAAAAAAGAGTTTGTTCCAGAGGCTGTTGTCCAGAAAGTTATCAGTTTAGAGGAGATGATGGATAACCTTGCAAAGCGTATCACCGCGAGTATGAAAATGAGTTTCAAAGATTTTGCTGGAGTAGGGAAGACGGAGAGGGTGAATATTATTGTTAGTTTTCTTGCCATGCTTGAACTTGTAAAACAAGGTATTATACATGTGCGTCAAGACAAAGATTTTCACGATATAGAAATTGAGAGTAATACAGTTGGTACACCGAGATATTAAATATGAAAAATGATTTAGTGCAAAAAATTGAGGCAATACTTTTTTACATGGCGGAACCAGTCAGTGTGGATTTTTTGGCCGAAGCACTTGAGGTGTCTACAAAAACAATAATGTCAGCTGTGGGGGAGCTAGGAGTGTCACTTCAAATTCGTGGGATAAGGATTGTTTATCATAATGATGATATTGTTTTGACGACCGCACCAGAGTATTCTGATGTTATTGAGAAAATAGTGAAAGAAGAACGTGAACGTGATCTCGGACGAGCGGGGATTGAAACGCTTTCTATAGTCGCCTACAAAGGTCCAGTTAGTAAAAAAGAGATAGAGTACATTCGAGGGGTTAATTCTCAATGGGCACTGCGCAGTCTACTTCTCCGTGGTCTGGTGGAAAAGAAAATCAGCCGAAGCGATGAGCGTGTGGTAGTGTATAGTATTACAGGCGATGCGTTAAGGCATTTAGGGTTAAGTCATATTTCTGAGTTGCCTGAATATGAAGAGATACGGAAAGAATTAGAAGTCAAAGAGGAAACAGAAGAGACGGAATTTGAAGAAAATGGATAATAATCAAGAAAATAATTCTGTAGAAAATATCGGAAATAACTCAGAAGGAATATCACGAAAACTTCTAATTTTTGATAGTGTGCTCATTGTTCTTATTGTTTTCATGGTTTTTCTTATTTATTCTTTATACACTTCACCTGTAAGAAGGAATATTACTCAGTCTGATCAATCCGAGGAGATTACTATAAAACCAGTCTTCGAAGATATAAAACTGACTGCGAAGTCAGCATATGTCTTTGATATTACTACAAATAAAGTGATTTTTAAGAAGAATGAATTCGTACAGTTACCTCTTGCTTCTCTCACAAAACTCATGACTGCTTTAACAGCATCTGAACTTTTACCACCCGACTCACGAGTGATAATTAAAAAAGAATTTCTTAGAGAAGAAGGGGATACAGGGCTTCTTTCTGATGAATCTTGGAAGCTGAAAGATTTACTAGATTTTTCTTTAGTTGTTTCATCAAATGATGGTGCACGATCAGTTGCCTCTGTCGTTGGTGCGTTTGATCTCAAATCAGATGACTATGAACTTGGACGAAAATATTTTATAACAAAAATGAATCTGAAAGCTCAAGAGCTCGGATTGAAACAAACTTATTTTGTAAATGAAAGTGGCCTAGATATTGGTAGCACAAGTGGTGGATATGGTTCGGCTATTGATGTTGCAAAACTTATGAAATATATTTTAACAACCAAACCGGAACTTATCGAAGCAACAAAATATCCAACTATTATCGTTGATTCACTCGATAAAACTCATAAAATAGAAAATACAAATACAGACATAGGTGATATACCAGGACTGATTGCATCGAAAACTGGGTATACAGATATGGCTGGGGGGAATCTTGTTGTGGCTTTTGACGCATCAATGGGAAAACCAATTATTGTTGTAGTTCTAGGTTCAACTCTTGAAGGACGCTTTGAAGATGTAGCTAACTTAGTGAATGCTAGTTTGAAATATGTAAGCCAATAGAATATACCCGTTTAGCCTTATTTTGGACATATTTCGTCTACTTAGGCTATACTGGAGGGATGTGTGGAATAGCAGGGGTAATAGGGCTGGAAATAGCCCATAAAGAGGCCATAGTAGGCAATATGGTGGCAAAGATAGTTCATCGCGGACCAGACGATGATGGCTTTTTTATAGATAAATATGTTGGGCTTGGGATGCGACGTCTGTCTATTATCGACCTATCAACTGGTAGACAACCTGTCACAACTGATGACGGGAAACTTCTCATATTTTTTAATGGTGAAATCTATAACTACAAAGAACTTCGAGCGGAGTTAGTGGATAAGGGAGTTAAGTTTAAAACTCAAGGTGATACAGAAGTTATTTTGCGAATGTATGAGATGTACGGTGAGTCAATGCTGACTCGACTTCGCGGAATGTTTGCTTTCTGTATTTACAACACAGAAACGAAAGAAGTTTTTATTGCACGAGATTTTTTTGGAATTAAACCATTTTATTATTTGATGCAAAGCGAAAAAATAGTAGCTTTCTCATCCGAAATAAAAAGTTTTCAAAGTTTTCCTGGTTTTAAAGCAGAGGTAAATGATAATGCCGTAGTAAACTATCTTTCTTTTCAATACAATCCACTAACTGAAACATTTTTCAAAAATGTTTACAAACTTCCGCCAGCGCATTTTCTCAAAATCAATGTTGAAACTGGGGAAGTGAAAATAAAGAAGTACTGGTCATTTGAGTTTCGTCCAAATGAAAGTTTGGATGAAAGTAAAACTGTGAAAAATATTCACGACACAATAAAAGATTCTGTCGAGCATCACATGATTGCGGATGTACCGATCGCCTCTTTTCTTTCTGGTGGAATCGACAGCAGTATTATTGCTAGTCTCGTGCAGGAAGCTCGTGGTGACAAAAAAATTAAAACTTTTACTGTCGGCTTTGACACTTTAACTGAAGCTAAAGAAGCAGTTGAAACAGCAAGTTTTCTCGGTACTGATCATACAGAACTAACCGTTGGTCCGGATGAGTATTTTAGCGCTTTGTCTAAGGCAGTTTATCACTTTGATGAGCCAGTGGCGGATCCATCCGCTATCGGACTTTACTTTCTAGCAGAGGAGGCAAGGAAACACGTGAAAGTTGTCCTTTCTGGTGAAGGAGCAGACGAACTGTTTGGTGGATACAATATTTATCTTGCACCTTTTGCAAGTGAAAAGATGAGATGGATTCCAAAATTTATTTTGAACATTTTTATAAACTTTCCATTTGAATATTTTGGTAAAAACTATCTTCGACGAGTGAATTTGAAACTCTCGGATTGGTATATTGGTAATGCTTCTGTTTTTAAAAAAGAAGAAGTTGATAAACTATGGAAAGGAAAAAATAAAAAGACAATTTCTTTGAATTCTTTATACAAAAATGTCGCAAATTTATCTGACTCAACAAAAATGCAGTATATAGACATCAACACATGGCTAGTGGGGGACATATTGGCTAAAGCTGATAAAATGACGATGGCCCACTCACTAGAACTTAGAGTTCCGTTTCTAGATGTTGAAGTAGCTAAACTTGCAAGTCAACTACCAAATAATTTTAAATGGCGAGGTGGAGTTACAAAATATCTATTGAGACAAGCTTTCAGTAAAGTTATTCCAGAATCTACAAGAAACAGAAAGAAACTTGGTTTCCCGACACCGGTTCGCGATTGGTTTACAAAAGACAGACAAGATGTTTATGACACAATATTGAATAATGATTACGTTAAAAGTCATATGGATACCTCATACATCAAAAATATAATTGATGATCAAATATCAAAAAGAGTAGATAATTCTCGGAAAATATATCTCTTATTGATGCTTTCGTTGTGGTATAATATTTTTATTAAACAGATCAAACCATCATGATAGACATTCTAAAAGTTGTCGTGCCTGCAGTCCTAACCTTCTTTATAGGTATTTCTATTACTCCTTTTTTCGCAAATCTTTTTTATAAACACAAAATGTGGAAGAAAAATCCACGCACAGAAGCGGGGGATATCACGAACAATCATTTTACTAAAAATCACAACGCATCTGCTGAGCTCTCCACTCCACGTATCGGTGGGGTAATAATTTGGATTTCGGTTTTACTATGCGTTTTAATAATTTACCTAGTATCTATTTTTCTCCCGACTGATCTTACTTTAAAACTCAACTTTTTTAGTCGAGGTCAGACTCTTATCCCTCTTGCGACACTAATATTAGCGTCACTCATAGGATTAGTAGATGATCTACTTCAGATATTTGGGAAAGGTAGTTATGCAAGAGATCCACTGATTTATAGAAAGATAAAAATAATTTGCATTACTCTTATAGGGTTAGTTATTAGTTTCTGGTTTTACGATAAATTACAGGCAACATCTATACATATCCCGTTTGATGGGGAACTAGAGTTAGGTATTTGGTTCATACCGTTTTTTGTTGTAGTGATGCTCGGAGTATTTTCAACAAGTGTTATTGATGGAATGGACGGTTTATCTGGTGGTGTTCTATCTACGATTTTTACTTCTTACGCAGTCATTGCTTTCGTCCACAACCAGATAGATATTTCTGCACTATGTGCCGTTATTGCTGGTGGGACCCTGGCGTTTCTCTGGTTCAATATTCCCCCAGCGAGGTTTTATATGGGTGAGACAGGAATATTAGGTCTGACTGTTACACTTTCTGTCATTGCTTTTCTCACTAACTCAGTACTTCTTCTCTTCGTCATTGCTTTTCCTCTGGTCATAACATCACTCTCTGTAATTATTCAAATCATTTCATACAAATACTTCGGTAAACGTCGTGTATTTAAAGTTGCACCAATCCATCACCATTTTGAAGCCCTCGGTTGGTCTCGTGAAAAAATAGTAATGCGTTACTGGGTTATCAGTGTGGTGTTTGCAATCGTCGGAGTGATAGTTGCTCTGATAAGTTAAAACTTTCAAATTTGGCGAACTCCTCGTTCTTAAATTAAAAATTCTCGTCACCTTAGCACTAACTAAGGTTCCTCGTATTTTTAATTTCTCACGTCGGATTTCATCCAAATTATGAAAGTTTAGAAAATTTGTATACGACGAAGGGTAGCGCGATATACACGCTACCCAGTATTTCTTGAATGAGTTCTAATGAACGTACCGATCGGCCTTTCGGACAATCGGCTGAGGAAGTTTATCTCTGTGTCTCTTTTTGATCAACTGGGCCAATTCGTCCCAGTTGATCGTCTCAACCTGCACATGTTTGGTCACCACGTTGGTACGGGTGACCTTCAGACCTTCCGAGGTCGCCTCATACGAAGTCGTCTTCTGACTCATTTGTCACCTCTCTAAGGAAAGATAATAACACGATTTTAAATAAAAAGCAATACTTATCCACAACCTTAAAAATCTCAATAAAATGTTATACTTTTTGGAGTAAATACAAATGAAAAGATTAAAAGTTGACATACCATTTCTAATTTCTATTTTTATCCTGGTAGTTGTAGGCTATTTGATTTTCTCGTCTGCATCTCTCGGACTTCTCTCAAAACAGTCGGTGAAATATGCTAACGTTGCTTTCACCCAGACATTTTTTGGACTTTTTCTTGGAACTATTGCTTGTATTATAACTTCACAAATAGATTACAAACGTTATAGAAAGTATTCTTTTTATCTTTTTGTTTTGTCGGTTATTATAACTCTGCTTGTTTTTGTCCCGGGAATTGGAGTAAAACTTGGTGGAGCGACAAGATGGATTTACGTTGGGCCTTTATCATTTCAACCATCAGAACTTTTAAAGATAGGTTTTATAATATATTTTTCTGCTTGGTTATCGTCGATTAAAGATAAAGCACAGACATTTAAATATGGTTTTCTTCCTTTTGTAACGCTCATGGCGATGATTGGTGCGATACTACTCAAGCAACCAGATACTGACACTTTTCTTATTATCGTTTGTGCGGGGCTAGCTATTTTTTTAGTTGGAGGTGGTCGATGGAAATATGTTTTTATTTTAGGCATAGTTGGAGTTATGGGTTTAGGTATAATAGCCTTTACTAGGCCGTATGTTATGAGCCGAATAAATACTTTCATTAATCCATCTGCAAATGCTCTCGGTTCTGGTTATCAGATTCAGCAGTCACTTATTGCTGTTGGTAGTGGTGGAATGTTTGGTAGGGGATTCGGTCAAAGTATACAAAAATTCAACGTTTTGCCGGAACCTATCGGTGATTCTATCTATGCTGTGGCTTCTGAAGAGTTTGGGTTTGTTGGTGCAGTTGGAATTGTCTTATTATTTATATTTTTTACATTTAGAGGATTAAAAATCGCCAGTCAAGTGCCTGATGGTTTTGGTAGACTAATTACTGTTGGAATTGTTATACTGATTGTGTCCCAAGCCTTTGTAAATATAGCAGCGATGGTAGGTGTGTTGCCCTTGTCAGGTATTACATTACCATTTATAAGTCATGGTGGTACAGCTTTGTTTATGACACTTGCAGAAGTGGGAATAGTTTTGAATATATCTAAAAATAAAAAAGTTTAAATAAATGAAGATTTTACTTACAGGTGGCGGTACTGGCGGACATTTCTATCCAGTTATTGCTATAGTCGAGGAAATAAATAAAATAGCCAAAGATAACCGTTTATTAAAACCGGAACTTTATTATATGTCGACCGAGCCGTATAATGCTGGTCTTTTGTTTGACAACAATGTTAATTTTGAAAAAGTTAGTGCCGGTAAAATACGCAGAAAATCTAGTTTTGGGAACATGATTCTGAATTTTTTTGATGCTTTTAAAACATTCTCTGGTGTTCTAACCGCTTTATGGCGAATGTTTATTATTTACCCAGACGTGGTTTTTGGAAAAGGTGGTTATGCTAGTTTTCCAGCACTTTTTGTGGCAAAAGTATTACGGATACCAGTAGTCATTCACGAGTCAGATAGTGTACCAGGTAAAGTAAATAAATGGGCAGGAAAATTTGCAAGGCGCATTGCAGTGTCATATCCAGAGGCTGTAGCATTTTTCCCAAAGGATAAAACTGCTTTTACGGGGAATCCAATTAGAAAAGAGACGACGGAGCCTTTAACTGGTGGAGCGTATGAATTTTTTGGCTTTGATGAAAAAATTCAAACAATTCTTATTTTGGGTGGTTCTCAGGGTGCAAAGTTTATTAACGAGATAGTAGCTAATTCTATTTCAGAGCTCGTTAAAAAATATCAGATTATACATCAGACTGGTAAAAATAATATAAAAGTAATAGAAGAGACTCGCGATGTTATATTAAGAGATAGTCAATTTAAAGCAAGGTATAAACCTTATGCTTATCTTGATGTTTTGAAACTGCGTATGGCTGCTGGTGTCGCTGATATCATTGTTTCTCGAGCAGGGTCTACTATTTTTGAAATTGCTTTGTGGGGTAAACCATCTATTATCATTCCAATACCAGAACCAACATCTCACGATCAGAGAACAAACGCTTACGCTTATGCTAGAACAGGTGGTGCAGTAGTGATAGAGGAGGATAATCTTGCTCCACATGTGCTTGTTTCTGAAATAGATAGAATTTTGTCTGATCCAAAAGAAAAAGAAAAGATGCATAAATCAACAGAAGCTTTTGCTAGGTATGATTCTGCGAGGTTGATTGCTGAACAAATTATTGCTATCGGTTTGGAGCACGACAAATAAAATGAGAACAAATGAAAAAATAGTCGTTCGTATTCCTCCTTCTCCAACAGGTTTTTTCCATGTTGGTAGAGCAAGAACGGCTTTGTTTAATTATCTCTTTGCTAAAAAATCAAAAGGGAAAATAATTTTTCGTATAGAAGATACAGACAGAGAGCGTTCAAAAGAAGAATATGAAAAGGATATTATAGAAAGTCTGGAGTGGTTGGGAATAAAATATGATGAGGGACCAGAGAGACAATCTGAACATGGTGAAATATATAAAAAATATATCCAACAATTAATATCTGAAGACAGGGCATATATATCAGTAGAAAATGAAGGTCAAAATAAAGAAGTTGTTCGGTTTAAGAATCCAAATAGAATAGTAGCATTTGACGATTTAATTCGAGGGACTATTACTTTTGATAGTACTGAACTGGGAGACTTTATTATTGCTCGAAATATAAATCAACCAGTTTATCATCTCGCTGTTGTTGTGGACGATTTTAATTCTGGCATAACTCATATAATAAGAGGGGATGACGGTATTGCAAATACTCCTCGTCAGATTTTAATCCAAGAAGCCATAGGTGCTCCTAGGCCAAAATATGCACACGTACCTCTTATTCTCGCTCCTGATAAGAGTAAAATGTCTGCACGTCATGGCGCAGTGTCACTTCGAGATTTTAGATTACAAGGCTATTTACCAGAAACTATGGTTAATTTTCTTGCACTTCTTGGTTTTAATCCTGGTGGTGAAAGAGAAGTTTATACATTGGAGGAACTGGTGGATGTATTTGATTTATCTAAAGTTCAGAAAAGTGGTGCTATTTTTAATACGGAAAAGTTGGACTGGTTTAATAAAGAACATATGAAGTTGATGTCAGAGGAGGCAAGGAATAAAGAGATATACAATCGTCTGAAAAATAATTTATTACTTTCGAAATTTGAAAAATTAAATGACGAAAAATTCGTCTCAAGACTTTTCCCAATCATTTTCGACCACATCTCAAAGTGGGGGGATATAGATGAAATGGTTAAAGTAGGGGAATTAAGTTACTATTTTGAAAGACCTAAATATGATAAAAAACTTCTATTTTGGAAAGGAAAAATATCTGATGACGCGAAAAAACATTTAGAATGGATTCAAAGCACTTTGAATGTTGCTACCGACAATGTATTTAAAGATCCAGGGGAAATAAAAAGTCTTATTTTTGGTTATGCAACGGAGCACGGTAGGGGAGAAGTTCTCTGGCCACTTCGTGTTGCGCTTTCAGGTAAGGATAAAAGTCCTGATCCGTTTACCCTACTGCATATATTTGGCAGAGAAGAGAGTTTTTTGCGAATACACGATGCCATTAAAAAACTATAGTAAAAAATATCTTAGTTACTCTTTTCTGATATTTTTTCTCATGTTTTTTTGGTTTATGGCTTATTATGTTACTTATGCTGAAGTTGCTACAACAACAGAGGATGTTGCTACCACAACAGAAGCCGATTTGATAAAAAGTAAAATAGACGAACGTAATGTTCAAATAAAGAAACTTGAGGAGGAAATAAATCAATACAATGCTGAAATTTCAAGTACAACAAGTCAAACTAAGACTCTTCAGAACACAATAAAGACTTTGGATTTGACCAAGAAAAAAATCACAAAGGATATAAGTCTGACAGAAACAAAAATTAACAAAGCAGATTTAACTATAGAACAATTGACGGATCAAATTAAATATGTCGAGGATCATATAGATATAAATAGAGAAGCTATTATTTCGGCATTAAAGAATACACAAATGATAGATGATGCTGGGGTAATTATGCTTTTACTAGCTAAGAAAAATATAAGTGAAATTTGGAGTGATATAGATAATACACAACAAATACGAGAAACAATAAGAGATAAATCGAAAGAGCTCGTTATTCTAAAAAGAGATATGGAAACTAAGCAGTCTTCCCTCAAAGGTCAAAAGACCAATCTTTTAGGTCTTAAACAGGACCTGAGTGGTAAAAAGAAGGCTGTGGAGTATACGACAAAAGAAAAGGCGACGATACTGGCTGAAACAAAAAATAAGGAACAAGCCTTTAAAGAGTTATTAAAAACAAAAGAAGAACAGAAAGCTCAGTTTGAAAGAGAAGTTTTTGAATACGAATCTCAGCTACATTACACGATTGATAGAAGTAGTTATCCGTTACCTAAAAATGGAATTTTATACTGGCCACTTGATGATGTCTATATAACACAAAAATTTGGAAAAACTGTAGGTGCAGAAAAACTTTACACAAGTGGTTCGCATAACGGAGTGGACTTTCGTGCTAGTATCGGAACTAAAGTAAAAAATGTTCTTGGTGGAGTGGTGGTTGGTACTGGAAATACAGACGCATATCCAGGTTGTTATTCTTTTGGTAAATGGGTTATGGTTAAACATGACAATGGACTCTCAACTATTTATGGACATTTGTCTGTTATAAGTGTTGTTACTGGTCAGGACTTAAACATGGGAGATTTAATTGGCTACAGTGGTAATACAGGATATTCAACTGGTCCTCATCTACACATTAGTGTGTATGCGACTCAAGGTGTTCGTATAGAAAAATATGTAAATAGTCGTGGTTGTAAACAAGCTACAATGCCTTTAGCAGATATCAAAGCTTATCTCGACCCATTGGCTTATCTGCCAAAGATATAGGATAGAGGGTAGGGGACTTCCCTATTGGGAATTGAGATTTTTTAGAAACTTATTTTTAAATGTAAGTGACCATAAATTCTGATAAACAAAATTAGGGGAGGTGACTAGTACTTTTTATTGGTTGGCTTGTTTTGTATGGAGGTTAGTGAGCAGTTTTTAGGACATTTAATAATGTTGTAGAAACTGAGATATCCTTAGCTCTATCTGTAGATACATGGAACAAAAGATATATTGTGCGACACACATATATACTCCTCCCCTATACAAATATGTCTATGAATTGATTCAATTCATTAAGAAAGAAATTGCTCACTATTCCCTGTTGGTTATCATCTGAAAATATTTTTAAAATAAAATAAAAAATATATAAAAAAAGTAGCTCGTCTGCCGAGTTGGCTTGCGAGCTACAGAATGACCTAATTGGGCCTATGCGGGCTTTCGTCTTGCCGTGAGCCCAACCATGATCTCATTGATCACTTCTTCAGCTGCCTCGCTGACATACTCGCAGTCGATGATGGCTTTACCAACAATGATGCGCTTGGCACCAGCTTCGACTGCATATCCAGGTGAAGCAATTCGTGATGAGTTGTGACCTTTTCCGACTCTTCCACTTCCACCCAATTTTACTCCCGGGGTGCTGACGGACAGACTTGAAAGTTTCGGATTCTTTCGGATGAGACTGATTTCTTTCGGCGAAGCAACAATACCGTCAAGTCCAGCTTCTTTTGCCATGAGCGCGAATTTAATCACTGACTCTTGGACTGTTGAGCCGTACATTCTTGCGGTTTGGTTGTCGTCGAGATTTGTCAGCGCTGTGATGCCGATGAGTTCGGTCTCCGGAAGTTCTTTTCGAAGTGCACTCATGGCTTCAACACCGCATCCGCAGACGACCGTCAGGACATCTGGTCTGAATTCCTTCAAGATCTTACCCTCGCTTTTGAGGGTCTCTGCTGTTCCAAAGAGCTTCAGATCAGCAAAGACTTTGAAGTTGAGAGTGGAAACTTGTCGAATGAGTTCATAGCCACAGGCTCGAAGTGCTGATTCAACCTTGATTTCCACACCCAGGTTTCGAAGCTTGTTGCAAAGACCAAAGACCTGGTTTTGGACCCACTCTCTTCCTTGTCCTTTTTTCTCGTCTGGAGTGAAGTCGGCTGCGACAGACAGCATACCAGCCGCTGTTTTGAACATAGAAGAATGCATATTTCCACCTCAGTGTGCTTTTACCGAAATTGGCTCTGGGTCAAACATTATACGAAAATAGCTTTAAAATCAATCTTATTAAAGTAGAAACAGCTCTGTCACCGCGTTTGGTGAGAGAGCTGTTTGAATCGGGTCGAAGATCGCATGTGAACTCCTAGTTGGCCAACCTTCTTTTTGTTTCGCTAAGGAGGAGAAGCGTTGAGAGATCTTTCTCGACGACGATTAGTTCATCACAAGAACCGCAGTGTCCACGAAAGATGAGTTTGTAGTTATCAGTGATGATGTAAAACGTACCATCATCATCGAGACGTTCAACTTTACCTCCGCATGGACACTGGATACCGTGGAAAGCAGCCATCTCAGACCTCCTTTTAAAGGTGTCGAGAGTGTTTCCTTCTCAGTTCTGCTTTAATAATATATTTAAATAATTTAATAAGCAACATAAAAGCCGACATAGTGTCGACTTTTGTGTTGTTCATAGTTTATTTAGGCTTCTTGAGTTATTTATTTAGAGCAAGATTGTTTAGGTCTTTACTCTCACTTTTACCCCAACAAGCTTTAGATGACGCCCAAGGTTGAGTTCCCTTTTCCTCATAAAGTTTTCGAGCATAAGAGGTGTTTCCCTCGATGGTGTAGATGTCGTAGTCTTCCTTAACGGATTCATCTAGGTGATAATGCTCATTTATTTGCATGACACCAACGTCAGAACGGTTTACTCTACCTCGGTGAATATCACCGTCATTATCAAGATGTCTGAAAGTAGATTCACATCTAGCGATATCGATCATAATTGGAATATCTGAAAAGTATTCTCTAACATACTCTTCTGTACTCATCATATTTTCAATATCTTTGTTTTCAGGTTTCTTTATAAGAGACGATTCTGTAACGCTTGCCTCTATTTTTGGAAGATTTTTGACAGTAACTGGACTTGTGATACCTGTAACTGCAGAAAGAGCCATAAACAAACTGATAGCTGTGAAGTTTAAAATAAGGGATTATGTTAGATATTAATTCTGAATGTTTTTTGAACAGAAAAACTCAGACTTTCTGAGTTGGGCACATAGTAGCATATTCCAAAACACCTGTCAATGGTTAAACCATAAAAAATCTCTTTGTAAAGCATGAAAAAATGGCTCTGTATAAAGCCATAATTCCTATTTTTAATAGACCTTAATTCTCTAAATTAATCAACTTTTCTTAAAGACCTTCTTTCTTGAGTAACTCGACTGTCTTTCGAGCTTCTTTTGAGAGTCTTTTTGGGATGAGTACGTGAATTTTGATAAGAATATCACCTCTATGACCTCTTTCGCTAGGCACACCCTTGCCCTTTACACGAAGAATTTCGCCGTGAGTGACACCTTCTGGTATTTTCACCTTTATATCCCCGTCCAGAGTCTTTACTGTGTACTCAGCACCAAGTAGTGCGTCAGTTAGTTTTACGTCTAGGTCCATAACAAGGTTAGAGCCGTCTTTACGGAATATTGCGTGTCTTTTGATATAAACTTTGATATACAAGTCCCCCGATGTGTTCCCGGCCAATGCTTCACCTGCTCCTGATAGTCTGATCATCTCGCCGTTATCGATACCAGCTGGGATTTTTACTTTTATCTCAGTTTCTTTTTTGTAGATGCCTCTCCCACTACAAATGTGACACTTCACCCTCGGGATTTTACCTGTGCTATGACAGACTTCGCACGCAGATGTTGACTCAAATTGACCGAAGAATGTTCTTTTCACTTCGCGAATACTTCCCTTACCATTACAAGTTGTACAAGTAATCATCTCACTTCCCTTCTCTGCTCCCGATCCGCCACAAGTCTCACATTTTGAAACTTTGTTTAGAAGTATAGTTCGTTCAACTCCAAAAACAGATTCATCAAAAGAAATCTCGATATCGACAGAAATATCTCGTCCACGTTTTGTTTGGCGACGGTTTCCACTACCAAAAACATCTCCGAATATATCACTGAAGTCGAATTCAAAACCCTGACTATTCCCACCGGCAGTGAATTGTGAGAAATCAAAACCATTAAAGCCTTGACTTTGTCCACCAGTAAATCCACCCGCTGGTCCACTAGAGCCAAACTGATCATACTGCGATCTCTTCTGATCGTCAGACAAAACGGAATATGCCTCGTTTATCTCTTTGAATTTAGCGTCATCGCCAGTTTTTTTGTCTGGATGGTATTTATGTGCAAGTGTTCGAAAAGCTTTTTTAATCTCCTCTTTTGGAGCTTTCTTGTTTACACCCAGTATTTCGTAGTAGTCTTTTTTCATATTTTTATTATAAGCTTTTTTGGTTTTAAGTACACTTGACTAACATATTTACAAGTTGTAGTCTTGGAATCGGAGGCTAAGATTGAGGTTCTTCTCCGTTTCTATCCGAACGAGTTGGCGATTATCTCCAAGAAAGGCAAGATGGTGGTTTCGGTCGGTGATTACGTCAAGCCCCTGCTGTCATCATCGAGAAGGAATAAAGAACAAGATCGCCCAATCAACGCGTTGGACGACCTTGAACCGTTTATTCCGGTTTTTTCTCTGTGAAATCTGCATCACGAACTGGACCGTCACCTTCCTTTGGTGAAGTTTGCTGTGCTGATTCTTGCGTAGCTTTGTTTATCATCTCTCCTATTTTTTGTAATTCAGTTGAAAGTTCGGTTGTAGCTTTCTTTATCATTTCCATATCTTCACCTTTTTGTGCAGTTTTTGCGTCAGTGATTTTATTTTCTATTATTGTTCGCAGTTCTGCTGGAACCTTTTCTCCTGCATCTCGTAGAGATTTCTCTGCTGTGTAGATAAGTTGCTCAGCAATATTTTTTGCTTCGACCACATCTTTTTTCTTCAAGTCATCTTGCGCGTGAATTTCTGCATCTTTTTGCATTTTCTCTATCTCTTCTTTTGAAAGACTAGATCTCGCTTCGATACGTATCGACTGCTCTTTGTTTGTAGCTTTATCTTTTGCTTTTACAGACAAGATTCCGTTTGCGTCGACGTCAAACATAACCTCAACTTGAGGCATACCTCTTGGTGCTGGTGGGATTCCATCCAATATAAATCGTCCTAGAGATTTGTTGTCGCTCGCCATTGCACGTTCACCTTGAACAATGTGAATCTCCACTGATGTTTGGTTATCTGCCGCAGTCGAGAAGACTTGTGATCTTGACGCAGGAATGGTTGTATTTCGCTCTACGAGCTTCGTAGCAACGCCTCCCATGGTTTCTATACCAAGGGACAATGGTATAACGTCAAGGAGTAGCACGTCCTTCACATCTCCTGCTAGAATACCACCTTGTATCGCCGCTCCGAGAGCCACAACTTCATCTGGGTTGATGGACTTGTTCGGCTCTTTACCGAAGTATTCTTTAACCCTTTCTGTCATTTTCGGCATACGAGTTTGACCTCCAACTAGGATGACTTCATTGATTTGAGAGTTAGAAAATCCAGAAGCTTCCATTGCTCTTTTTGTTATGGCCATTGCACGGTCGATGAATTCTAGTGTGAGTTCTTCAAGTTTTGCACGAGTGATTTTGATAAGTAGGTGTTTTGGACCAGATGCGTCAGATGTGATGAACGGAATATTTACTTCTGATTCCATTGCAGTTGAAAGTTCGATTTTTGCTTTCTCTGCCGCTTCATCGAGCCGTTGTAATGCTAGTGTATCGGCTCTTAAATCAATTCCAGATTCTTTTTTGAATTCATTAGCAAGAAAGTTTATTATTTTCTGGTCGATATCTTTGCCTCCGAGGTGGCTGTCTCCATCTGTTGATTTAACTTCAATAACAGAATCCCCCACTTCCAAAACGGAAACGTCAAATGTTCCTCCACCAAAGTCGAAGACAACTATTTTTTCTTCTTTCTTGCCTTTGTCGAAGCCGTATGCGAGAGCTGCCGCCGTTGGCTCGTTTATTATTCGAAGAACCTCAAGACCAGCAATACTCCCTGCATCTTTTGTAGCCTGCCTCTGTGCATCGTTAAAATACGCAGGTACTGTGATGATTGCTTGTGTTACTTTTTGACCAATTTTTGCTTCAACATCAGCCTTTATCTTTGAGAGAATCATAGCCGAGACTTCCTCTGGAGAATATTCTTTGTCAGAAACTTTTACTTTTACTCCGCCAGTTCCCGATTTTATTACTTCAAACGGCACAATAGCTTTATCTTTCTGAACAGCTTCGTCTTCGAATGTGTGTCCGATAAATCTTTTAATTCCGAAAATCGTGTTCTTTGGGTTTGTTACTGCTTGTCGTTTTGCAAGTAAACCAACAAGTCTTTCGCCAGTCTTTGATACAGCAACGATGGAAGGAGTTGTTCGCGCTCCTTCAGCATTTTCCAATATTTTCGGCTGTCCCGCTTCCATTATGGCGACAGCGGAGTTTGTCGTACCAAGATCAATACCTATAATTTTAGACATAAATTTAATTAGATTATTTAGTAAAAAAACAAAAACAAAATCTAATTAAAAAGTTGGTGCGCGAGGTTTAGAAGATGAAGATAATAGAGCCTCTAAATTTACAAAAGGAGAAACGTATGACTTTAAAACTTTAGTTTCTAGGTAAGTTTTATTTTCAAAATTAATTCCAGAAAGAGTGAGTGGCGGAGTATCCAAGCTTTCAATATATACAACATCAATAAGTCTTGCTTTGATTTTTCCTCCAATTTCATATATAGCAAATTTTGCACGGACCAGTCGTCCTCCCTTATCTCGAAGGATTTTTTCAACGATATTCTGTTTTGATTGCATTATTTGCATCTTACTTCTAAAACTATACCACATTCTATTTTCACAAAGGGGTCCCCTTTGTGAAAGCTTTGTTACACCTTCTCAAAATGGGCTACGCGGACCTTTGGAGGACGGATTTCTTTGCTATTTAGACTGTACCCTACCTGTACCACCTCGAGTATTTTACCATCATCCAATTCTCTGTCAACTTTTATGGTCTCAACAGCTTCATCCCTATTGTGATCATACAATTCTCCTATCGGGTTTATTATTTTCAATCCATGAGACTCCAGAATACCAAATAGTTGTGAGTGAATATACTCAACACCAACTCGCCAGTTTTTGTCCACTTTTTCCCAAGCTTCTTTATTTTTGAATGCTGATTCAAACGAATCAAGAACCGGAATAAGTTCGCTTACGGTATCTGCTTTGGAAAACTTTAGAAACTCTGCTTTAGCTTCTTCGTCTCTACGCCTGACATTTACAAACTCGGCTTTATCTCTTTGCCATGAATCTAGTAAATCCGCATTTTTCTTCTGTAATTCCTTTATCTGAGACTTTAATTTATCAGTTTTTTGCTTGTAGTCTGCTCCTGTAACCTCTGTATTGTCCTCAAAAACAACATCATCACCTGGATCAGTGTCGATTTCTTCCTTGAGGTCAGGAACTAAGTTATTTTTATCACTCATAGTCTCGCCATTTTAACATAAATTTTAGTGTATTCAAAATTAGGGCGGTTCTTCAAGATATCTTTTATAGACAAACTAACAAAAAAGCCCCGAAAAGGGCTTTTTTGTTTTATCTTTTACTCCATTGAGGGGCTTTGCGAGCCTTTTTCAGACCGAATTTGCGACGCTCTTTTGCACGGGGGTCTCGCTTCAAATACCCAGCTTTTTTCAAAGTTTTTCGGAGTTCCCCACTTGATTCAACAAGAGCTCGAGCTATACCATGACGAAGTGCTTCTGATTGGGAATGCATACCCCCACCTTTTATATGAGCAGTGACTTTGAATTTAAGAGGGACTTCGGAGAAAGGTTGTTTTACGATAGATTGCATTTCTGCAATTGGGAAATAAACTTCTAGCTCTTTTTCATTTATTAAAAATGTAGTTTTTACAGACGGAGTTATGCGAACACGTGCAACAGAAGTTTTTCTGCGACCAACAGTCTCGATGTATTTCTCTGTCTTTCTCTCTTGATCTTTAATCTCTTTTTTTATGATTCTTGCTTCCATATTTCTATTCTGTAATTGTTAAATTATTCATCATCTTTGTGTGAAGCTTGTTCTTTGGAAGCATACCTGAAACAGCTTTTTTGAAAAGTTCGGAGTAACCCTTTTTTGCTATAACATGTTCCATAGTAGGTTGACGTAGACCTCCTGGATAACCAGAGTATCGGCTGTATGTCTTTGTACCTTTTTTCTTCTCATCTATAGATGCTTTGCTAGTATTTTTTATTAGAACTTCAACATCTGGAATTCCATTTCGTTTGAAAGTTGTGAGGTTTTTGCCCATAAGAAAAATTGCAGCAGCTGTGGCTACTCGTCCAATCTTTTTTCCTTCTGCATCTAGTGTGTATTTCATAGTATTAAACGAATTCAATTATGGCCATAAGACTACCATCTGATGTTCTAGCTGGCAACTTTGTAATACGCGTGTAACCACCAGAGCGCCCTTCATATTTTGGAGAGATATCTTTGACCATTTTGTCTGCACCAATGGAGCCTATTCGAGAAACGAGAGTTCGACGTGAAGCGACTGTTCCAAGTCTGCCTGTTGTAACCATTTTTTCAACCATTGGACGTAGTTCACGAGCTTTTGCATCAGTCGTCTTGATCTTACCATTCACAACTAAAGAGAGGGCAAGGGATTTCATAAGTCCATCTCGCACTTTCTTTACTCGTCCAAATTTTCTTTTTGCATTACTATGATTCATTGTTTTAGAAGAAGTTATTTCAGTGTTATACCAAAAGTCGTAAGCACTTCTTTGATTTCAGTAAGACCTTTTGCTCCAAGTCCTTCAATTAGAAGAATATCTTTTTCTTTCTTTCGAGCTAAACCTCCAACCGTTCGGATGTTTGCGTTCGAAAGCGCATTAAGAGTTCGTGCTGAAAGGTCAAGTGTTTCAATGCGGGTTTTGAGAGAGTCATCATCAGGAGAAGTAGTTTTCCCTCCCTCTTCTTTCGTGTTTACAGAAGAAGTCAAAACTTCTTCCTCTTTAAAACCAACAATAGCTTTGAGCTGGTTTATCATTGTCTCAATTGATTTCTCAAGAGCCCCTTTTGGAGTTATAGTTCCGTCAGTTTCTATGAACATTTTTAATCGGTTAAAATCTGTTCGATCTCCAACACGCATGTTCTCAACCTCATAACTTACTCGTCTGATTGGAGTGAAGATTGCATCTAGAGTGATTTGCCCGATATCTACTCGGTTTTTCTCTAGAACCTCTTTTGAAATAAAGCCAAGACCTTTTTCTGCTTTGATTTCCATATCAAGTTCCGCGCTTTTATCTGTAAGATTAGCGATAACAAGCTCAGGATTGAGTATTTCAACTCCACCAGGAACTTTTATATCACCAGCTTTTACCTCTTTAACTCCTTTAACCTTGAGTGTAAGAGTTTGTGGTTCGTCACTAACGATATTCATACGTATTTTCTTGAGATTTAAAAGTATAGTGATAGCATCTTCCTTTATGCCAGGTATAACTGAGAATTCATGGGAAATACCCTCTATCTTTACAGCTGTAACAGCTGAACCGGGAAGAGAAGAGAGAATTATTCGTCTTAGAGAGTTGCCTAAAGTATGTCCGTAACCAGGATAAAGACCGTCTATTTCATATGAGCCAGAGAAATCTATCTCGGACACGATTTTAGGTTTTGAAGGCAAAACAATTGTGTAATCAGACATGTAGGGTAAGTTAAAAAATTAAAGTTTATAATGAAAACGCAAGTAAACAATATACACCAAATCCAATAAAAAAGCAATACTTATAGGAAGTTTATCGACTATAAAACTCAATCACTGTATTTAAATCAAACATATTTTCTGCCTTAACTAGCTGTGGCATCCCCTGTATTTCCGCGACTTTTTTCACAGCGTCAAATTTTATCCATGATGGGACAGTGACATTTTTGATTTTATCGTCAAGATCTTTGAATAGTGGTTTTGCTATAGATCTAGGAGTTATTTCTATTTTGTCCCCGATTTTCATACGTCGAGATGGAGTATAAACTCTTTTACTATTTATTGTTATATGACCATGAGCGACCATCTGACGGGCACCACCACGAGTTGGTGAAAATCCTAATCTATATATGACATTATCGAGTCTTAGTTCAAGGAATTCAAAAATTGTTTGGGGAGTCTTCGCAGTTTTTTTTAAAAGAGCCTCTTTGACATAACTCGAAAATTGTTTTTCCCCCATACCATAAATAAAACGAGCTTTTTGTTTTTCGTTGAGTTGTAGCCCAAACTCTGATTTTGCCTTTGCGAATCCTCTCTTTTTACCTCTTTTCTCTAGGTGAAGAGCATATTTTTGAGTTTGAGTCTTCTCAAATATTGGTGCTCCTAGGCGACGTGCTATTTTGTATTTTGGCCCAGTTATCATAAATTATTTTTTAAACTATTATATTTATAAATTTTCATTTCTGAAAATTTATACTCGACGTGGTTTCTTTGGTTTAGGTCCGTTATGTGGTACAGGAGTAACGTCTTTAATTCCTGTTATATTTATTCCCTTTGAAATAAATCCTCGAATACCAGACTCTCTTCCTGATCCAACACCTTTCACAACGACTGAGACTTCTCTCATTCCCATAGTACTTGCCTTCGCACCGATTATTTCTCCAACTTTTGCTGCTGCAAATGGGGTGCCTTTTTTAGCACCTTTAAAGCCTATAGAACCACTTGAAGATGTGGCGAGAACATTACCTTTTGTATCAGTTAGGACGATTTTTGTATTGTTGTATGTTGATTGAACGTAAAGTGTTCCGACATCCACTTTCTTTTTTGATACAGTTGCAACTCCAGAGACTTTTGATTCCCCTTCTACTACTCCTTCTGTTTTTACAATACGTTTTTTCCCCATGTTATATCTTTTATTTTTTGTCAGCTATCTTTCGGCCTGTACCCATAGTTTTTCTAACATTTCCCCGTCTTGTTCTAGAATTTGTTTTTGTACGTTGACCTCGAGAGGGCAGTCCTTTCAAGTGGCGACCACCTCGGTAAGATTTTATATCTTTCAGTCTTTTTATATTTCCAGCTACTTCTCGTTTCAAATCTCCTTCGAGCTTAAAACTCTCAACAATTTTTCGAATAGAGTTTTCTTGATCAACATTTATTTCTTTAGGTTTCAGACCATAACTGACTTTAGCTTTATCTAATATTTTGTGAGCTCGTGGACGTCCAATACCATAGAGGGTTGTTAATCCAATTTCTATCCTTTTATTTTCTGGCAATGTAATTCCTAGGATTCTCATTTGTTCTGTTTTATTTACAAATTTTTATGACCAAAAATTTATCCTTGTCTTTGCTTATGTCGAGCATTAGCTTTGCACACAACATAAACATAGCCCTTTCTTCGGACTATCTGACAATGTGAACACAGCTTTTTTACTGAAGATTTAACTTTCATTTTTTTATATATTTAACACTAAACCCTTTTTACGATCCGGCCTTTACCGCCGTATGGATCAATCTCAACTATTACTTTATCGCCAATCAAGACTCTGATTCTGTGCAGTCTCATTTTTCCCGAAAGGTACGTTAGTAATTCTTCTCCGTTATCATCCCTTTTGACTTTAAAAAAAGTATTAGGCAAGGCTTCCGTCACCTGTGCGCCAATAGATAAATCTTTTTTGTTGGGGTCTTGCATTATTTTTTGCCCAAACGGACCTACACTCCGATGAATTCTAAAATTTTTGTTACAAGTAGCATGGTAACAGAATAAGCCCTATTTCGTCAAGGTATTTAATACAGTGACTTTTTTGGGGTCACTTGGGATAGTTTGGTTCCAGAAAGGTCTTGTTTCAATCCATGCTTCCTTAATAGAGTCATATGTACCAATGATCGTCTCAGCACTGTTTTTTGATAATCCAAGAAGATCAGATTTTAACTTATTTTCGTCCAAAGACCAAACGAGATCAACGTTTCCATTGAGGTTAAAAGTGACCGAAGTACTAGAGTCAGGATTAAATGGCGAACTCGTTGAATAGGTAAAATTTAGATCTTTGATATTGGGTATTTTTATAGGGGCATCCTTAAGGTTGGGAACTAGTTTTGTTAATATTGATTGTGATAATGTATATACATTAAATATAATTCCACTAACCGTCCCTTTCTTTTTTAATATTACTTCACCTGTTCCAGAACCAGATTGAGTTATTGGTTCAAATTTATATTTAAGACTCCCATTATATATTATAAAGTCTGCAGGTATTTGGGACATTATGTCTTTTGTCAGAGATATTTTTAGTGAGTCTTGTAATTCTTTCTCTGCTTTGTCAAGTGCTTCTTTAGCTACAGTTTTTTGCAAACCTGTAAAACCTCCAGTCATTGGTGTTTTTGATCGCGCATAAACAGAGGTGTATTTAGGATCACCTTTAAAACCAACGATACTAAAATCTTTAAGTCCGACGTTATAGGCTTCTCCGGCTACATTAGCTATAACATTCGCCTCTACACTACCGGGAGTGGCTTTACCAGAGACTGTCTTTTTTCCAGGGATTGTTACATTATCTATTAGTCTGAAGATCAGTCCCTCTGGCGTCTCAAGGCGTGTGGTTGCAACAAGTTTTTGAGCATTATTATCATAATTATTAAAGAGCACGACTTTTCCTGTGGCTTTTTTCTCAACCTTAACCGGTTCACCAGCTCCCTCCATCTTTTTTTCCAAATCAGAAGTAGTCGTGACTAACTGAAAACTGAATTCGTTTTTGATTGTATCTTTTATGGCTATGAAATTCTGATCAAGCACTTTTGTATCTTGCTGTGGAGTTATACGTATCACAGCGCTCTTAAATAAGGCTGAAATGCCGAAAATCAAAGCTAGCAGAAGTATACTTACAGAAATATAGAGCACTTTTTTTGAAGGTTTTTTAGGTTCATCATAATCATAGTCATACGACGATTTTATTGGCGGAGCTGACTCGAGACGTTCTGTTTTTATAGGTTTAACACCTAGAGATACCTTTCCAAGTTCCTTCTCAGCAGGTTCTAGAATGGGCTTTACTGGTTCCCTTTCAATTTTTTTGTCCTGAACATTGCTTTTTCGAGATAACCCTATGTTGCGTATAGATTTTTTGGGAGGTATTACATCTTGTACAATGTTTTTTTTCATTCTTTTTAAGTTATTTCGAAGTTCAACACTTTACTTTGTATTATTGTAACTCAGATTTTTGTCTTTGCAAACACAATTGTTTATAAAGTGTTTAGTTCTTGGTATGTATTTCTTGTTTTATTATAGAAAACTGACAAAATCGTGATAAATTCATCAGACATAGTCGTTTTGTTTTTCTGGCATAAGCTTTCTAATTTTTCTTGATCTATATAAATAGGCTCAATATTTTTTCTATAATCAGAAGTTGAGTCTGCCTTCGATAATTTTAAAAAGTCTAAAAAAAGCTTGGAGATGTCTTGTTCCGAGGTCATATAAAGTATTTTTGGTAATGGTGTAAAGCTTATAAATTTTAACAGGGTGTCTTCAAAGTAAATGGCCCATTCTTTTTCTATATTAGTCAGTATTTCTTTCATCATCTCTGATGTAGATTCATCTGTTTTATTTGAGTTAAACAAATGTAATGTTGATTCGGCTATTTCAGGCGGGACATTAAAAGTTTTTGCAATCTGACGGATGACAAAGTTTCTTCCTGAAGGAAAAGATATAGTCTGAGTTATGGAGTTATCTTTTACTAATGTAAGTTCTGTTACCTCCCCAGTAACATCCATAATCATAAAATCGTCTGAATCAGGATAAATATCACGAAGTACGGTAAATGATATTAAAGGGAAAGTATGGATGATGATTTTTTCTGGTGGTATATGTATGTATTCTGATATTTTTGTATTTACTTTATTATAAACGGTTACTGGTATTACCCCCATATAAACCGTTAAATCAAAGGTGTCGGTCTTCTTTCCGATACTTTTGTCTAGTGCGTAACCGTTAATTTTTGTATGAACTATACTTTTTTCTATTATATTAAATTGATCCATCGAAGCTTTTCCCTCTATTAGTTCACCTTTAAAACTCCTTTCTTCTTTTTCTAATATATTGTCCAAAAATTTTCTCGATATTATAAATGGTTTGTCTTCTTTTATGTGAATGTTTTTTGTTTTAGATATGAACCAAGGAGAAGAAAAAGAAACCAAAACACTTGAAATTTTCTTCGATCCTTCCTCCCAATCTTTATGTAAAAGACTTTTTTTAAAGAGATTAGAAAGAGTTTCCTCTAAGAGTGACTCCATATTAGAAAGAAGTTTTGATGAGTCTATACTATCGACAATAGCAAATGGTAAGCGAACATTGTAAAGTATTTTCGGCACACTCCTTTCCTTAAATAATACAAATGCTCCACCTATACTGCCGTTACCAATGTCGATAAGTAGTGAGATTTCTTCGTTTTTGTTTTTTGAAAAATCAAACATTGCCATCTATTCTAACATTTATTACTCCAAAGTTGCTTTTATCCTGCGGATACCCGCCGATACAGCCTCTTCTTTGGCTATTTTGAATTTCCCAAGTACACCAGTCTGGCTGACATGAGGACCTCCACAGAACTCTTTTGAGTAGGCAGTCTCGAGTGAATCTCCAATATAATAGACATTGACCATATCTGGATATTTATCATTAAAGATATGAAGTGCACCAGTTTTTTCTGCATCTTCTTTTTTCATAGTGACTTTATTGACAGGCAATTTAGCTTGTATCTTATCGTTTACAATATCTTCAATTTTTTTCTTTTCTTTATCTGTCAGTTTTCTTTCGAAAGGAAAATCAAATCTCAGACGTTCTGGAGTTATGTTGCTTCCTTTACAGAGTATAGTGCTGTCTAAAGTATCCCTAAGTGCTTGATGAAGTAAGTGTGCAGTCGTGTGATACTTTGTTTCCATTTCACCAGTTCCAGATAACCCTCCTTTGAATTTCCCCTCTGCTCCTGCGCGAGAAAGTTCTTGGTGTTTTCTAGAAGCTTCCTCAAGCTCTTTTTCAAAATTTGGTGAGGGTAAAACTCCTAAATCTGTAGCTAATTTCATTAAATCAGCTGGCCTTGTACCAAGAGTTGAGGAAATCCCAAATGCCTCATATCCAGTTATCTGACCACTTTCCCTCCCTTGGAGTACTTTAATGGTAGTAGTGCGACTAACTTCGTATCCCTCTTTTTCTTTGTTAAATTCAAGAACCGCTTGTTCTCTATCGAAACTATAAGACTCTTTATATTTATTTATTATCGAGTCAATAATTTTTTCAAGATCAACATTTTTATAAGTAGCTACTGTGCGTATTAATTTTCTCAATACATAGCCAGATTCTTTATTTGATGGTCTTATGCCGTCAGAAATCATAAACAGAGAGGCTTTTATATGATCAGCAATAATTCTTTCTTCTTTTGATTTTTCTCCATTAAACAAATCCGTTTCGTAAACATTTTTTTTCTTCTGTACTTGAACCAAAAGTCTCTCAAGTCCCATTCCTGTATCTACCCCTTGCGTCTTAAGTTTTTCAAAATCAATTTTGTCCTCTCTTCTCAATAATTCTTCACGAGTGCCATTGTAAATAAATTCATTAAAAACAATATTCCAAATTTCTACCCCATTAACATAAATCTCTGTAGTCGGTCCACATGGCCCACCAATACCAGTTGGTCCCCAAAAATTATCGTGAACATTTCCATCAACAATTTTGATATTTGAATCTAGGACTTTCCATATATGAGATGATTCATTATCTCTTGGGACACTACTATTACCACCAAAAACAGAAACATAGTCGATTGTAAGCCCCAACTCTTTTGTTATAAAATCATAAGCGTATTCTATGGCTTCTTTTTTCCAATAACCACCAAAAGAGAAATTCCCTAACATTTCAAAGAAAGTAAGGTGGGTGTCGTCTCCAACTTCATCGATGTCTGATGTTCTTACACATTTTTGCACAGAGACTGTATTTTTTGAACCAAAGTCGACTTGTGGATCTTTCAATCCAATATAATAGGGCTTAAACTGCTGCATTCCAGCAGTTGTAAACAAAACAGACGGATCATTTTCTGGCACAAGAGAGGCTGAAGGGATAATGACATGTCCCCTTTTCTCAAAAAAATCCAAGAATTTTTTACGAATTTCAGCTGAATCCATGCTAGTTATTGTATCATTTTTTACCATTTTTCTTTACCAGTGATTCTAAAAGAATTATGTCTTTTTCTATACTTTTTATCCCGTTTTTAAAGAAGTCAGGTTTGGTTACATCGACTCCAATCGATTTAAATATATCTTCCGGGCTCATAGAACCTCCGAGAGAAAGGAATTTTTTTATTTCTTTTATATATGACTTATCTTCTTTGTATTTTTCGTAAATAGCTTTACTTGCAAGTTGTCCGAAGGCGTATGAATAAACATAAAAGAAATTTCTTATATGTGGCCAACCAACAAAGAAATACCCATCTTTTTCTGTTAATTCGATCTTGCCGATGTAACTTTTCATATGTCTGTTCATACACAAAGCCAGTTCTTCTTTAGGCATGTTTCCTTTCTGCCGTATAGTTTTGTGCATTTCTAGCTCAAAGTTAAAACAAGCTATTTGTCTGAAAATAGTTTGGATATCGTCTTGGATTTTGTCGTGGAGGGCAACAATTTTTTCTTTCTCTGTAAGTTTTTCAAATTGATTATAAAATACAAAACACTCGAACAGAGTACTAGCCACTTCTGCAGTTGCCGTAGAATGATCCTCATATAATACTGGTTGAGATTTTGAAAACTCGCTGTGTATAGCGTGTCCCATCTCGTGTCCAAAAGTCATCAATGAATCAAATGTGTCAGCGTGGTTTAAAAGCACAAAAACTGGTGCATCATGGATGCTACTGCAGTAAGCGCCATTTTTCTTTCCGATTTTTGGGAATGCATCAATCTGACCGTTTTTTATGTATCTTTTAAGTATCTCTCCAAACTTTGGATCTATTCCAGTAAATAAATTGGTTAATATTTTACAAGATTTATCGAACGTCACTTTTGTTTTAGTTTTTCCTACCGGTACAGCTCTGTCTGCATAGTATAATTTTTTCAGTTTTAGCATTTTTGTCTTAATCGCATAGAATCTTTGAGAAACGTGAAAGTTTTCTGTAACGACATTGACCAAATTCAGGACACTTTTTCTGTTATTTTCGTATCCTAGAATAGTTTCATCGTATGGCTCTTTGTAGCCACGGAGCTCGTCATTTATTTTTTTATTTGTAACTATAGCGTTTAGCTCACTTTCTGCTACATCAGAGAGAGAATAGTATTTATCTATGATTTTATTATAAAGCTCCAATCTCTCATTTTGTTTTTGAAGCTTTCTAATTATTGGTTCTGCTTCAGAAAGAGGTATCTGTTTTCCCTTGTAGTCTACTGTTTGTTTACTGCGAATTTTTTCCACCGCCTTTGTCCATAAAATATGAGAAGGTAAGGATTTTAGAGTAAGGATTTTTTCTTCAGGTTCGGTTAATACATATTTTCCATTTTCAAACATCTTTTTTAATAAATACCTATATCTGGAAAGTTTCTCACTTTTTATTAGCTTACTTTGGACTGATTCAGGGATTTTAGAAATGTTAATCTCAAAGAAGATAATGATATTGCTCAGTTTTTGGAGCCTTTGAGTGAGCAAATTCATTTTTGCTCTTATTTTTTGATCCCTGCTATCTTTATCTTGGGCTAAATGTAGATAGAAATATGTTTTTGAAGCAGGTAAATCCATAATCTTCTCATAGTCAGATAACGCCTTGGCTAAAGCAGTATCGCTTTTCAAGTATTCTTTTGAGTTTTTGTATTTTTTTGCAAAAGTAGCGTATGCTTTTTCTACAAGAGAAATATCCATTTCTATTTGAGGATCATCTGGAGATTTGTACAGTAAAGATAGATTCCATTCAGTACGGTTTTTTTCTTTACCTCGCTTCAAGTTTTTATTAGACATATTTCTTCAGTATCTGGAAGTCATTTATAAGAGTTTGCTTGTTTGAGCCATCGTACAACGCAACAGCTGGGTGATAAAGGGGTATGATGGTGATAGGTCCATAGTCGGTTTTAGCAATAAATTCTTTGCCGTGCAGTGCGCTAATGGTGTCCAGGTTGCTGACTAATCCAAAGTGGGTCATGATGTATTTCATCGAAAACCGACCAAGAGTGGCGATGACTTTTGGCTGAATAATATCTATCTGGCGTTTTAAGAATAAGACATAGAGTTGTATCTCTGCTTCGGTAGGATCTCGATTTTCTTCAGGACGGTCTTTTACAATGTTTGTTATATAAACATCGCTACGATTGAGACTAATAGATTCCAACATTTCGTCAAGCACTTTTCCCGATCTACCACAAAATGGTCGTCCAGTCTCGGCTTCATTTTTTCCAGGAGCTTCACCAATAAACATGATGTGGGCAGTATGACTTCCTTCGCCCACGACAGGAAAGTATTTATTTTTTATTCTATATTCGTATAAAGGAGATTCTTTGAAATGTAAAAGGTCGTCTCGAATTTGTTTCATCATTTCAAAACGCTGTTCTAGTGTTAGCGACATATATTTGAGTCAAAATTTACAGTGCTTTTATTTCTGTCATCACCTTTTTTATTTCCTCATCTGTCATTCCTAATGCACTTAAAAGTCTTGGATTTTCTTTGAGAGTTTTACATAATACTATACCTTGAGATAACAACTCCCTTCTTTCTCTACCATTTAGACTAACAAGGCAAGTTAGCGGATGCAATTTTGATTCAAGTATCATATCGTGCAAGTTTCCGGTTGGTGGATAGTTCCAGCCAATCATTCTTAGTCCTCCTTGACATGAACCATATTCAATAGCCGTGGAAGAGAATTTGGTATTTGTTATTAACCATGCTTCATCGAGTTCCCTTTCCTTACCATAATTAAATTTCATTTTTCGTAGATCATCAAAGCGTGCTTTGACATATAGGACGACTTTAATATCGGATTTCAACCCAAGTTCGTTGTGGAATTTTGCCTCAACCATGATCAGTTTCTCTTTGTTCCAGGCTACGACGTCGATCTCGTGCTGTACACAGAATCCTTTAACAATTTCTCCAGTCTTTGCCTCAAAACCCTTTCCTCGAAAAATTTCTGCGACGAAGTCTTCAAATGGAAAACCAGATGGTCCAAGTTCCATAATTGCATGACGGAGAGAATATTTGAGGGCAACTGGTTTTTCTTCTTTATGTAAGATTTCGAAAGCATGCTGATAAATCTCACGAGTAGTCATTCCGTCCTGAAGTTCTGAAGACACATGTGCTAGAACATCGTTAATACTTTTTTGTGAAGCACCAGAGTGTATGAGTGACTCTTCTAGTTTCCCGATGTCAAATGGTTCACGTCCACCATCAGCTTTAAAGATATATACAGGTTCTCTGTCTGTCATGAAGCTATTATCTCATAACCTTTTCTATGATTCCACCCCCTAAACAAACGTTTTGTTGGTATAGTACAGCTGATTGTCCGACAGCTATTCCATCTTGCAAATTATTAAATACAATTCTATATCCGTCAGAGGTTCTTTCCAGAATACAATTTTGTTTTTTCTGGCGATATCTAATACGTACTGACATTTTTTCTTTTTTCATATTTTCACTGGAAATAAAATGTAAATCTTTTATAACAACTTCTTTTATGTCATTTACTTTATCTCCCTCAAATTCTTTACTTGCGACCGTTATGGTGTTTTTCTCTACATCTTTTGAGATAACAAAGAATCTTGGATCTTCAGCCGATTTTTTTGTGATTGTAAAACCATGTCGCTGACCAATAGTAAAAAATATAGCTCCGTCGTGAACGCCGATTACTTCTCTTTTTGTATTCAATACATTTCCTTTTTTAGTTTTTATGTAGTGAGCGAGAAAATCTTTCATATCTATTTTACCTATAAAACACAGACCTTGACTATCTTTTTTCGTCGCTGTTGGTAGGTCGAACTTCTCTGCAAGTTTGCGCACTTCTGGTTTAGTCATTCCACCAACTGGAAACAAAGTGTGACTCAACTGTTCTTGATTTAAAGTGTATAAAAAATATGACTGATCTTTTTCTTTGTCAACTGATTCATGGAGTTCAAATGTTCCATTTTTTTTAAAAACTTGAGCGTAGTGTCCAGTTGCGACATAGTTCGCTCCCATTTCACAAGCTTTTTTTAAAAATATTCCAAATTTTATGTATTTGTTGCAGAAAACGTCTGGGTTTGGTACTCGTCCACTACTATATTCTCGCAACATATGATCCACGATTTCTTTTTTGTATTCTTTTTCAAAATCAAATGTTAGAAACGGTACACCAAGTGTTGCACAAACTCGCATAGCACTTCTCCTCTCCTCTTTCCAGTTACAAGGTAGAAAATCTGGTGACCAAACTTTAAGAAATACTCCTGTCACGTCATACCCCTCCTTTTGCAACAACGCCAAGCTAACCGAGCTATCCACCCCACCAGAAACTCCCACAAATACTTTGGGTTTATTTTCCACCCTTACTTTATACCACTCTATTGACTATAATACAAAACGTGATTAACTAAGCGATAGGAGGGTCTGCATGTATTATTCAGTTACTGTCATCGCAATTAGACGGGCTATTGAGGCACGTGCTCCTGGTACTAAGGCTGAGTACTCTGAGCTTCAAATGGGCAAACCCATTCCTCTTTCTTACCTTTTGTGGATGCTTGATCAGATCCAGAAGATGAGTACTAAGTCTATCGATGACGCCGTTAGAGCTAGTAGGTGGATGGGATGGATCTTTGCTCATCTGGAGATGGCTGGGTTTTGGGAAAATACAGAAACTCGAAGTTTTGTCCGAGAAGATCGGAAGCAAGGGTTCGATAAGCCACACTAGAAATAGTGTGGCTCTACTTTATAAGTAAATCTCATCTCGACAAGACCTTTTTAGAGCATCCGCAGGTCGTAAGCAAGGTCTTGTCAAGGTACCCGGTTCTTGACAAGTTACGACCGAGGACTAGAAA
>JBAQTF010000014.1:0-55159 GCA_049296855.1 Minisyncoccia bacterium
CACGTTCACACGACCACTCGCGCAAACGTACATTTACTTTATCCTGTTACATAAAATTAATTTTGTGTAACAGTCTTATTTTGTACTCCTACAATCGGAATACAAAATAATTTTTACTTTTACTTCCCATTAGAACTTACAGTCGACAAGCGACTTACTTCTAACGGGATGAATCCATCTACATTTCCGAAAAGACCCCGCCCTTCAACACAAAGTGTTCAGGACGAATTCTAAAAAATGTGATGGTATGAACCCAACTAGAAAACATGTGATTGTTTTCTAGTGGGAATATTTTCAAGTTACATACAGATCCTTGTTAAAATCCTTAATCGCCCTTTGGGCGGAGCAGACTATTTTATTTAAAAAGTCCGCTCTTTCAAGCGGACTTTTTCGACACCATGCAAAAAAGCACGTTATCTAAACCGCTGTGAAATTAGGTTAATATTTAACATATCTGAGATAAAGCACAGTATATACGAAGCCACCTATAGTGTCAAATGCTGTTTTAGCCCTAAAACTGGGGATAAAATGAGTACAAAAAACTCCCGTTCGGGAGTTTTTTGTGAAAACTTTCATGATTTGTTCGAGGTCGCGTATAAAATTTGGAAAATCATCCGAGGCGTACGTGCAGTACGGTGAGGATGTTTTTCAAATTTTAGACGATGAGATCGGACAAATTTGGAAGTTTACTGGTGAGAGGAGATGTTGTGTTGAACTTTTTTGATAGCCTCTGCCGCTGCTGTCTGTCCTCCAAGACCAAATGATAGTCCTAGGGCAAGAGAGATTGCAACTACAAACCCAGTAAATAGTGTCTGAATAAATGCTCCTGCAATTCCCATTTGTGAAAGAGACACTAGGATTGCAAAAATCCATACTGCCCATCTTGAAACTACTCCCAAGAAATTTGCCTGTGTCAGCCCTGCCGTATGCGCACCAGCAGAAACGACTTTTGAGAGAACATCACCGACAACACCTCCAACAAGAAGAATAAGTACGGCAATGATGAGTTGTGGAATATATCCAACAACTATCTGCTGTAGAAAAGCTGTTACTTGATTTAAACCAAGAACATCAAAACTAGCAATCAAAAATACTAATATTATAAAGTATTTTACCAACCCTCCGACAAAATGACCTGAATTCAAATTTAGTCCAGATCTTTTAACCAAATCCTCGAAACCTGCCTTTTGTAAAGCTTCGTCAAATTTAATCATCTTCATGAAATGCGCGATGCCTTTTGCTACGATAGACCCTATAGCCCAACCAATGCACAAGATAACTAACGCTACAATCAAGTTCGGAATGAACATAACAACTCCAGTCCAAAGTCCTTGAAAAGAAGTTCTCAAAACTTGACTCCATGTTTCTAGAATCATATTGACAATATTAAATGAGTAATGAGCACATTATAACACAAGACCACTTACAATTTCTACAAGCAGATGTGCATAAGAAACTAAAGATTTCCGAGTCGGTTAAGAACCTTTTTGTGAGGGTAATCGAGAATGTCACGAGTGAGTTTATCGAACATACTTAGACGGTAACGAAAATCTTCTGTTGTAAAATATGCATATCTTAGCTCTTTTCCAATCTCTGACTCTAACGTTTTTATAGTATTATCGAGTGTTGCCCTCTTTACGTTATCCCCAACTATAAGCATATCCACCCTACTTTCTGGCTCTTGAATAAAAACCCCGGCAGTAAGTATAAGTTTAATAGACCCTAACCTTCCTATTCTTTTTATTATCTCTTTTGGACCAAGTGGCTCAATATTTATTAAAAAGTTTTGAAGGGAAGTAAGATATGCAAAATTTGTATCAAGGACAAACCCGTGTCCGTTTTGTCTAGTTTTTGTAATAGCCCTACGTTTAATCAACCCTATCTTTTCAAGAATACTGATTTCTCTTCTGACATGTGCCGGAGATGTTTTTGCTCTCGTGGCAATATCTTTAATGCTGAAAACTTTCTCAGTATTAAATAGAAAGAGGCGCATTATTTTAACCTTGTTTTCTGAACCAAATAGTCTTCCGAGTACTTCCATAGAGCACATGATACAGTTATTAGAAGAAAGCGACAATATTGACTTTTTTTACAAAAATTACAGAAAATCGAGCAATTTATGCTCGATTTTCTGTAATTTTATTCTTATTAGTAAAACTTACTTCAAAGTTACCTTGCCACCAGCTGTTTCAATTTCCTTTTTAAGTTTCTCTGCATCTTCTTTCTTCATTCCTTCTTTTAACATTGAAGGAGCAGCATCAACTAAATCTTTTGCTTCTTTAAGACCTACACCTAGAGCCTCCTTCACTATTTTTATAATAGCAATCTTTGTTGCTCCACCTTCTGTAAGCTCAACGTTAAATGTTGATTTCTCATCTGCGCTACCCACTACTGCACCTCCTGCTGGAGCGCTAACCGCAACCGCTTGGCTAGAGACACCGAATTTTTCTTCTAAATGTTTGACCAACTCGTGCAAATCCAAAACTGACATTTTATCTATTGCCTCAACTACAGACTTAAATTTCGCTGGAGTTTCTACGCTTCCTTTTTCTTTTGTTGTTTCTACCATGTTTTTAATTTTAATTGTTAATTTTATCGTTTCTTTCGCCTCGGATTACCTCGGCATAAGTGTATGCTACGCTCCCTTAGATTTTGCGATCTGATCCAATGCCATTACAAAACCTTGTATTGGTGAGTTAATAAGATTAACAAACTGTGCTTGTAGTGTTTTAAGGGAAGGAATTTGTGAGATGACAAGCATTTCTGCTTGATTCATAAATTTGTTCTCAAACACTCCTCCGACAATCTGTATCTTCTTATCAAGTTTTTTTTGAAATGTATAGACTTCACGTGCCCCCTCTATAGGATCAGTACCATAGACAATACCTAGTTCCCCAGGCAAGGTCGGCATGTCCCCAGTTATACCCCCGAGAGCAAGGGCCTTTCGAGTTAAAGATTTTTTGGCAACTGTGTAGCCGATTCCTTTTGCTCGTAGGGCTTTTCTAATAGTAGATGACTCTGTTACAGGCAGAGCGTGGAAGTTTATAAACACCATCGAAGCTGAATCTTTTACTATCTTTTTTAGTTTAGACAGAATCTCTCCTTTCTTTTCTTTTGATATAGCCATTTATATTAAGTTTGAAATCTAGTTGAATCATGATTTTTTCTGGAACTCTGTGGAGTGCGTGAAGCACGAGCAGGAAGAAAATTTCTAACAAGAAATTATTCTGTGTCCAGAAAAAGTTATGATGAAAAAGAGATTTCAAAAAACATTTACTAATACGACCTAAGGTTAAGAGTTTATAATCTCGACGAGAAATTAAGGTTTTTATACCACTCGTTGTCTTTGACCTTATAGAAACTATACTATACGAAAACTAGTTTTTGTCAACCACCACAGACTGGATCACACTAGCTGTCTGACTTTTTGATTTCTCTTGATAAAGTTTAGTGGCGAAAATTATTATTAGACTAATAGAGATTATAACCATAAAAGCCCCTAGAAATTTAAAAAAATCTTTATCAAGATATTTGGCCATATTTTTTATTTTAGCATATCTTTAAACTCGAGAAGGGTTGGATCGTTTGGAATTTTTGAAAGACCTTGATCAACTATAGCTTTTGCTTTCGCAGTACTTTTAAATATATCTCTATAAACCTCGGCTAACTGGGTATAAAGATATGACTCTGTTGGTGCCTTCTCAATTGCCATTTTGTAATACTCCTCAGCCATACCGTTGTCCTTTATGAAATAGGCGTAAAGATTGGCGATGTTCGCGATAGAAACAAAATCTTTTGGAGCTATTTTACCTGCATATTTCCAAGAGATCAGAGCTCCTTCATAATCCCCACCAAGCTTCTGATACATGGCCAAATCCATCCAGCCTGGAAAATACATGGGGTCTTTTTTTAGTAGAGCTTGGAACTCTTTTATCTTTTGTGTAGCAATCAAACTATCGTTCTCTGATGGGTTAGCCATAGATGACCTGACTAGATACCTATCTAGATCTGGTATAGGTTTTGGAACTTGACTGACTTTTTCGTTTGTCACATTTTCTACTTTATAAGTAACACCTGTTGTAGTAGCAACTTTAGTGACAGTTAATTGTTCATCATTCATAGCTTTCTTTGACTTTAGATCAAAAGCTATATAGCCAATGACTAAAACTACGACTACTGTAGAACTTGCAATCATTTTGTGTTTTCTCGTAATCTGCATGATGACATTTTAACACCTGATATAAGAGAAGTAAAACTTCCAAATTTGAGACAAGGTCGCGTATAAAATTTGGAAAATCATCTGAGGCATACGAGTAGTATGATGAAGATGTTTTTCAAATTTTAGACGATGAGATTGGCCAAATTTGGAAGTTTTGGACGACAAAAAACCACCCGGTTAAGGGTGGCTTTTCGTATTTAGTCTTTAACTAAATCCGATCAATTTAACCAATCAAATGATTAGTTTGCTCGTGTCCAAGTTTGAACTGGGAAGTCTGTGTTGGATGGGAATCCAGGCAGACCGTATCCGTTTACCCAGTCAAGTTGTAATTGTGAAGCTGCTGTAGCAACTGGAGTCGTTGTTGAGAACGGTGACCAGATGATGTTATCTGTAGCAGCAGAACCAGCTTCAACTGAAGTTACTGTACCCATTAGATACTGTTGTGATCCAAATGAAGTATCAGCCAAGAGAGCAAGACCTATTGTCTCTGAAACTGAAGCAGTATCAACAGCTGTTGTAGCCTTCAAGATGAAAGTCTTTGTGCTATTTGCTGGAACTATCTGTGCATTAGATGTGCCTGTACCGACTAATTCGATAAAGGTTTCACTAGCTACTGTAGAAGTTGAGTTGTTAAACGCAATTCCATCCCCATATAGAACGAAGCCGTTTGTGCTTCCTCCTGATGTAGCAATTGAGAATGTGAATTTCTGGAATACAACATCTCGATTGTTAGGGTTTGTAACTGTGAATTTGTACAAATCACCTCCTGCAGCCAATGTTCCACCATTGCTTGTTACAGCAATTGTAGGAACTGTTCTGAAGATTCTCTGACCGTTTGAAGAAACAGCACCTGTAGTACCTCCACTAACAGTTACTTGTGAATCATTTCCTGTAGCGTAGTTACCATTTAGTCCGTTGTTGTCTCCGTTGTAATTAACAGTCAAGAATGCTCCTGGTGTACCTTCGTTAATGTTCTGAGCTGATAGATCACCCTTAACTGTAATCAATACTGACTCACCTGCAGCTATCATAGGAGCAGGAGAGAGTAATGTTGAAGTAGCGTGATCTGGACTAGCACCTCCAAACTGAGCAGAACCAATCATAGTTGCACCATTGTATAGGTACACTTTCTGACCGACTAGATCAGCTGGTGAGTTTGAAGCTGTGTTTCCAAGAACTAGAGCGATTTGTTTCAAGTTAACTGCTTCTGAAGCACCTGCTGTAAATCGGAATCTAGCTAGTTCTGAACCTGTAGATCCAGCCTGAGCTACTTTGTAAAGTAGAGCTGAATCGTTTGTAACTGTGTAAGAACCACCTGTAGAAGCTGTCATTATCTGACCAGCAGCTGCAGTCATTGTCTCTACTATTGTCAAACCTGAAGTTACTCCAGTTGCACCAGTGTAGGCTGACGATAGATCAGTCAAGCCCCATGTGATGTTTCCTGATGTAGCACTAGCAGAAACGTTACACTTCAATGATATTGTCTTTGAAGTACCTTTTGGAACAACAAATCCTCCACTGTTAAATGTGAATGTGTTATCACCAAGGGCTACTGTAACGTTTGTAGCGTCTGTCAAGTTTGTCGTACCGTCATACAATCCACAGCTTGAAAGCATTGAAGCTGTAACTGTTGTCAAAGCAAGAAGAGGTTTGAATGTTGATAGTCTAACATCTTCTCCTGACTGACCTGCATCAAGTGTGTATCGTGCGAACTCAAATCCTTGAGCTCCTGCGATAACTGATCTTGCTGTAGGTTGTGTAGAAACACTGATAGCCAATGCACCAGCTCGAACTGTCATCAAGTTTCCTTGAACAGATGAACTAAATGTTGACAAATCAACTGTGTCTCCTGTTGATTCACCTGTTGGAGTTGACCACTGTGAACTAGGTGTTGTTGAAGCCTGAACTGAGTCTCCAGATATGAAGTCAGAACTTAGTCTACCAACAAGTTTTAGAACTGTAGTACCAACTGGGAATGTTACTGAGTCACCAAATGTGACTGTTCCTGATTGAGCTGCACCTGACCCATCCTCTGGACCAGCTAACACAACACCATTTTGGTTAACCAATTTGATGTTTGTAATGTGTGCAACTGTATCACCGACAGCAGTAATGTTGAATACCATTTGCTGAACAGTCATAGGTTCACCGCTGAGTTTAACTTCAAATCCACCTAATGGTTGATCTGCAACTAAAACAGCAATGTTCTGAGCAGCAACAGTGTTTGATTGAGATATGGTATTTGCTACACCAGCTGTGATTGTTACGTTAGAAGCGTTGTACCAAGGTGTAGTTGTGTTAAATCCTGTTCCTGTTGAAGCAGGAGTGATTCCGTAACCATAAGTTTCACCTGTTAGGTAAAGATCTGTTGATTTATAAAGATCAAAAGATACTTGTCTGTTTGTACCACTAACTATATCACCCTTGATAGAAACTTCTTTTGACAAACCTTCTGCAATAAGAATTCCACCAGGGAATGAAGCTGAGTAGTATTTACCATCAGAAGAAACCATTGTGTCATATGCAGTACCGTCAACATAAACCTTTACGTTAGCAAGGTCTGATGCCGAAGCTGAACCTGACTGATTCCATCTGATAGACCATAGTCTTAGATCTTCACCTGAACCAGCATCAACTTTAACAGAAGAAAATGTGTAGTTTGTTGTACCAATTTCCTTGTTAGCAGTTGTGTTTGGATCAAGAGAACCTCTAGAAGGTGTTGAAGCTCCTAGTGATAAGTTACTATTCAATGTATGTGATGCTCCTGAGATAGGAAGTGAGCCTGAAACTGATGCTGAAGTGTTAACTGCAACAACATTTAGACCTGCAACCTGACCAGTATGAGCAGCCATAAGAGCAGCAGTTGTCATGTTACCAGCAACAGTCAAAGTCTGAGATGTTCCAGCTTTAACAACAAATGGTTCACCGACTACGGCTTGGTCATTTGAGTTAATAGTTCTTGAAACTCCGATTTGTGTGCCGTCGCTCTTTAGAAGAACAACGCCAGCAAAAGCGGCATTATCTGCTAGACCTACTCGCTGTACTGTGACTGAATTAACTGTGACATCGCTTGCTCCAGCTGTAACTACGAACCTTGTGAAAGGAACGCGTGCTGCTGTCGCAGGTGCGAGTGAGTTAACAGGTTGTGAACCAGCCATTACTGACAAAGCACCACCTTGTGGGTTAGTACCTGGAACAGTTGGAACTGAAGTTACACCACCACCCATTGAGTTAAGTTTAGCTCGTGTTATAGGACCGACGTAACCAGCAGCTGGTGAAATTCCATTTTTTGTCTGGAATTTTGCAACAGCTGATCTAGTTAGAGGACCGAAAGTAGAAGTCTCCATGCCTGGTGAACCAGCGCCTGAAGAAGCTACTTGAGTATCAGCACTCATGTTTAGAACCTTTTGTAGGTTCATAACATCTGCACCTTTACTACCGATTGTTAAGTTTGTATTGAATGTGTAGCCAGATGAAACTGTACTACCACCCGTTGTCGCTGAAAGTTGTGCTTGCAACGCGCTAATGGTTGCTAGCAAGCTGTTGATCTGTGCCTGTAGATCTGAAGCTGTATCTGCACTAGCCAATACTGGCATGAATGCAGAAATCGCCATTACAAATCCAACAGCACCAGCTGCCAACTTTGCAGTTTTTGATGTTGTTATCATATATATGTTTTTAATAAAATAACTTTCTCTATCCTTACTATTAATAATTTTAATAGAGATGAAGTTATGGAAAACGATTAACGCTATTAATACTAACTGAATAATTTTTGACGTTGCCGTAAACAATTGGATGTAAAAATAAATTTACATTCAATTTTTTACGGCAACACCGCATACTAATTCTTTTGCTTTATATTTTACCTCTATCTCCACATTTGAAGAAACCGAGCATTTCAACGCAAAGCAAAAAAATAGATGATGAATTTGGTCTGAATATCTATCACTACTTATCGTAAAGGGATTATCGGAAATGTCTGAGAACATGACGTGAATCATGTTTTTATAAATCCATATTTATTTGTCAAAGTACTTATCCGTTCCGAACCTACCATAGAAACTCTGTGGCAGAAATGAGTGCAGTATTACGCATAGTATTATTAACACTAGTACGTAGAACACATTATATCCCCTCTATATCAGAGTTTCAAATGTGTCTGTGTGGATAACTCTAGTTTTTTTGGCTATTATATTGAGTAAATTACTCAATATAATAGCCAAATTAGGACCGAAATCACCCACCCGATCAATCCTCCCATATAATAGGTACAGAAGTCAACTAAAACCCCCTTGACGAATCTATTGACTATCCGTTTAACGAGTATTTACTCCATCTCCTTTCACCAACCCTTTTAACAATACCCGAGAGAATAAGTGCTATAAGCTCTCTCTGAACCGTCTTTTCACTACAATCTTTAATTACCAGAGCAATATCCTTAATCGTTAACTCCTTCTTTTTCTTCAATAAACCAATGATTATGTTCTGTCTATTTGACTTTCTAAGCTCGTCCCTATGAGAAATGGTAATGTTGTCCCTTATATCTATATAGGACAACATATTCTTAGCATGAGATACTCCACTTTTGACACCTTGTAAGTCTGGCGGAGTAATCTCAAAAAAACCTTCAGGTAAAGTTGAATGACTCCTTTCATTAAAAGATGAACTGGTGCTGACAAATACATCTACTAAATTCAGAAATTCTTGCTTGAGAATAGAGTAATTCATATGAGAAATAAGACCTCCATTGGAAGATACATCAAGAAAAGAGACTATTTCGAGTACCCTACTTTTTATATTATAAATAAAACTAGATTGTTCTGACTCTGTTAAGTCCTTATATGAGACTGTAAAAGACAATAGATCAGAAACTTTCTTACGAAGTCCCCATTTAATTGGCTCATTATCAGACAACAAATTAGTGACCATGTAGACTGCTGATGCCAGTTTTTCTGTCTTTTTATAGACAAAAACAAAATTAACATTATTACCAAAAAGTGATAACCCGTCAGTGTTTTTTGTAACTAGATTGGTTGTAATTTTCTTATCCTGTTCCATATATTTTAGGACTTATATAATGAATATGTCTCTTAGTGTCTTAAATACATAACCCTATGTCCTTATATTGTCTTATATAATACCAAATGTCCTTGATAGTGTCAAGCATTCCTCTACTATACAACACTCAAGGACAGTTATGTAAACCTCCACTACATAGTGCCCAATCAAATCGCCCTAGTAACTAAGAACCAACACTTTGAAAAATGGGTTTCGGATTAAGCTTTTATTTGCTAAAATATACGTGTATGTCCTACCACAAGAGTACTTCTTGTGTTTATAATTCGCTACGCTCATAATAAAACAATGTCGAGAAAAGACAATAAGGAAAACAAAAAAGATCGAAGAAAAGACGATAATGATGAGGGTGGAGTTGACGGATACTTACACGAGGAAACTATACGAGCTATCATAGCGGTATTGTTTTTTGTTCTTGGAGTATTTTTAGTATTGTCTTCTGGAACACTCGACAAGGGTGGTTCTGTAGGACGTGGTGCATATAAATTATTTCATTATCTGTTCGGTATTGGATATTATCTTTTACCTGCATTGTTTTTTGTTCTGTGTGTTTCTTTCTTTAGATCACTGCATAAAAAACTAGTTCTTACACACAGTATAGGCGGACTATTATTTTTTCTATCGGGTCTATCTCTTATAAACATAACTACACCACAAGCAGGTGGGCTTATTGGCGCACAAATATCTGCTCCACTTATTATTCTATTTGATACTGCAGTGAGTGTAATCATTCTCATCGCATTAATAATAATTTCTTTTTTGGTTATGTTTGATGTCCCTCTACGTTTTGGATTCATCACTTCCCTATTTAACTCAATCTTTAAAAAGAAAAATGTCTTACCTGATGAGGAAGATATTAGCTCGGGCTTGATAATTGCAAATCCAGAACAATTAAATGATGATAAACAAAAAGAAATACAGACATCTTTATCTACACTATCTGAACAAGCAAAAGAGTCTAGGTCGTCTAAAAAACCCTCAAACGGTCCTGACGAATTCGGTATTAGTCCATTATTACTAAATGGCAAGGAATTTGTGCCTCCACCATTATCACTCCTTGATATTGATAAAGGTAAACCAGGAGTTGGAGATATTAAAGCTAACTCGAATATAATAAAGAGAACTCTATCCAACTTTGGAATAAATGTTGAAATGGATGAGATATCAATCGGACCATCTATCACAAGATACGCTTTGAAACCGGCAGAAGGTATAAAATTATCTAGAATAGTTGGACTTCAAAATGATCTTTCACTCGCTCTTGCAGCACATCCATTACGTATTGAGGCTCCGATTCCAGGAAAATCACTAGTGGGTATCGAGATACCTAATAACACAAAAACGACTGTTGGTCTTGGAACTCTACTCAGTGCACTGGAGTTTCAGAACTCAGACAAGCCACTTTTAATCTCGCTTGGTAAAGGTATATCAGGAATGTCATATTTTGCTAACTTAGCAAAAGCACCACACCTCCTTATTGCTGGTGCAACGGGGTCGGGAAAATCCGTGACTATTCATACTGTTATTACATCGCTCTTGTATCGCAATTCTCCAGACAACTTGAAATTTATAATGGTTGATCCGAAACGTGTCGAATTAACTCTTTATAACAAAATTCCGCATCTCCTTACTCCAGTCATTACAGACGCAAAGAAAACTATTCTGGCTTTAAAATGGGCAGCAAAGGAAATGGATAGACGTTACGATATATTACAAGCAGAAAGTCTACAAAACATTTCTTCATATCATAAAAATATCGTCGAGCCAGCAATCAAGAAGGCTATGAAAAACAAAGACGACGAACCTATCAAAATCGAAACAATGCCTTATATTATCATCGTCATCGACGAACTGGCAGACATCATGTCGGCATATCCGAGAGAACTTGAATCAGCTATCGTTCGTCTGGCTCAAATGTCTCGTGCTGTCGGAATTCACCTTATATTATCAACTCAGCGCCCTTCGGTAAACGTTATCACTGGTCTTATAAAAGCCAACATACCGTCCCGTATAGCCCTCCAAGTGGCCTCACAAATCGACTCTCGAACTATCCTCGACATGGGTGGAGCAGAAAAACTCCTCGGTGCTGGAGATATGCTCTATCTATCTGGTGATATGTCACAACCCCAACGTATTCAATCTGCCTATATATCTGAGGCCGAGACAAAAAATGTGGTGAAATATCTAGTAAACAGCTATAAAGACGAAATTCCAAATGAAATAAACTTAACTGGCGAAAATCAAAAGAATAATATATTTGAAGCAACAATTGAGGATGAAAAAATGGAGGAGGATGATGACTTGTACGAAGAAGCAAAACAAACCGTCCTCGAAGCTGGAAAAGCCAGCACCTCTTATCTACAACGCAAATTAGGCATTGGATATGCACGTGCAGCACGACTTATAGATATTTTAGAGGAACGTGGAATAATCGGTCCTGGTTCTGGGGCAAAACCACGAGAAGTAATGGGAAGAAGTAGCGCACCGACCGAAGAAACTGTAGAGTAGTGTCATGAATCCCGTTAGAGACCGCGGTCACGACGAGATGTGGTAAGCTGGCTTATAAAATATATGACGGTCGACTATATAAAAATTAATTTACTGGAAGCGACTACCGCGACCTGTCTCTAACGGGATGAATCGAAACGCCATATTCATACTCCGAATATCTCTGTTTTCTGTTTTGGGACTTATTATCGTGGGCTATAGTCTATTCCAAGCCCAGAAGTTGATTAGAGGCCCTGTTATTGATATCTACAGTCCTCAAAATGGTACCACCTTCAAGGAGACCTTGCTTGAGATAAGTGGTAGGGCTCAAAACATCTCCTATCTCAATTTAAATGACAAACCTATATTTACAGACAAAAACGGCTATTTTAAAGAAAAAATTCTTTTGTCGCCTGGATATAACGTTATAAAACTAGATGCAAAGGATAAGTTTAAAAAATACACGGAGAAAAGACTGGAGTTAATACTGAAAGAGTAATGACAATAAGTAGTGCTAGTCGTCAATTGTTTACTTTATTATTAAGTGTAGAATACAAAAATATAGATTATTAATAGTCAAAACTTCTTACGACTCATAATTTCTTAAAACACGCATAAATTTCCTGGTAGAAATTTTGCTCGGCTCTCCGCCTACCCGGCTCTGACGGTTTTAAAAAATTATGAGTTCGACGAAGTTTATTAATTTGAGATAAATATGAAGAAAAAAGAAAAGAAAGAGCCTAGAGAAGCGGTTGGAACAGTAAACGTAGAAAATACACTTCGAGAAATTCGTACAAAATTCGGTGATGATTCTATCATGATGCTCGGTGAGAAACCTCATGTAGACGTTAACGCGATCTCAACTGGTTCGATCGGACTCGACGTGGCACTTGGAGTCGGTGGACTCCCTCGTGGAAGAATCGTAGAAATTTTCGGTCCAGAATCATCTGGTAAAACCACTCTTTCACTCCATGTTATCGCTGAAGCACAAAAGAAAGGTGGTATTTGTGCTTTCATAGACGCTGAACACGCAATGGATCCCGAATACTCAAAACGTATTGGAGTAAATATAGACCAACTTCTTATCTCTCAGCCAGACAACGGCGAACAAGCTCTTGAAATCGTAGACTCACTTGTTCGTTCTGGAAAAATCGACGTTATCGTCGTTGACTCTGTTGCAGCACTCACACCTCGTGACGAAATCGAAGGAGACATGGGTGCGCACCATGTTGGTAAACAAGCTCGACTTATGTCACAAGCCCTTCGAAAATTAACTGCTATTGTGGCTAAGTCAAAAACTCTAGTCATCTTTATAAATCAAATCCGAATGCAAATCGGTGTTATGTTTGGAAACCCAGAAACGACTCCGGGCGGAAAGGCGCTAAAGTTTTACACTTCAGTTCGTATCGATATTCGCCGAATAGCTCAAATAAAAAAAGGTGAAGAAATAATGGGAGGTCGTATCCGCGTAAAAGTTGTCAAAAACAAAGTAGCCGCTCCTTTTAAACAAACAGAGTTTGACCTCATGTACAACGAAGGTATTTCTCGCGAAGGTGAACTAATAGCTCTAGGCGAAAAAATGGGGATTATTACAAAGTCCGGCACATCATATAGCTATGGTTCTGAAAAACTCGGACGAGGATATGACGCTACACGACAATTTTTGAAAGATAAAGCCAACAGTAAAATCGCCAATGTAATATTAAAAGAAATCCGTGCTGGTCTCGCAAAAAACGGTGGTTCAGTGGTAGCAGTGAGTGGTGGCGAATCAGAAGCTGAGTAACTCTCAGTCTCTTTCTCGTCATATGTTTTTTGTCGCCGGAATAAATTCGTGCTCGAATTTTTCCTCGCACTCATGTCTTCACGCATTCCGTGATGCGCCAAAAAACATATGACCTCGACGAGATTTTGACAGCAGAAAACCGGCTCAGTGTACGAGACGGCTCTGCATCTAGCACTGAGCCGGTTAGGCTCTATCTTTTGGTATTTTTTTATAAAAAAACTCCTTTGTTTCTGAGAGATTCATAAACCATGTCTGAATCCCACCAAATTGTTGAAATGTGATGGTTCCGTCATGATGAACAACATTCACCCTCACCGGAATCCACGTGACTCTGTCCTTCGTACCAACCCTTAAGAAACCGGTATCTCCGTTTTTCATAAAAACTCTCCAGCTCAAATCGTACACTTAAATAACTAGATTGTCAAGAATAGCTTTTGTGGCTTAAATAAGCTATATTATCCCCTATGTCTATGCTCGATTATTCAGAAATAACTGAGAGAAAATATATCGTTTTTAACGGTGAGCCTTGGGAAGTACTGACTTCTCACGTTTTTCGTAAACAACAAAGAAAACCTGTTAATGCGACAAAATTAAAAAACCTTATTACCGGAAAAGTAACAGAACAGTCTTTCCATGTGTCAGAAAAAGTTGAAGAGGCTGAAATAGATCAAAAAGATGTAAAGTTCTTATATCAAAACAAAGGAGAGTTTTGGTTCTGTAATCCAACAATAGCTTCTGAAAGATATAAAATAGAAGAAGATACTATTGGACCTCAAGCAAAATTTATGAAGAAGGATATGATAATTCAGCTTATGTCGTTTAAAGAAAAAATGATCGGAGTAAAAATCCCTATCAAGATAGAGCTCAAAGTCATCGAAGCTCACCCGGCAGTCAAAGGCAACACTGCTCAAGGTGGGACAAAACTGGTAAAACTAGAAACTGGAGCAGAAATCCAAGTACCTATGTTTATAAAAGAAGGAGAAATAATTAAGGTTAACACCGAAACTGGTCAGTATGCCGAACGAGTCGGAAGTAGCTTTTAAATTTAGATAACAAAAAACTCCTGAATGAGAGTTTTTTGTTATCGGCTTACGAATGGAAGTAATCCCATAAATCGAGCCCTCTTAACTGCTGTTGCGAGGTTACGTTGATGTTTTGCAGTCACACCTGTTCTCTTTCGAGAAATGATTCGAGCATGAGGATTTAAGAACTTTTTTAGTAAGTCCACGTCTTTATAATCAATATATTTTATGTTGTTTTCAGTAAAGTAACAAGATTTGTTAGTCATATTTTAAATTTGGATTTTTAAATTTTTAATTTAGAATGGTATATCCTCAGGGTTGATCTCTTCTTCGGGATATTCAATAGTATCTAGTGCCTTTTTATCTTCTTGAGGTGGTTTATCAATTCCAGCGTATGGTGCAGATACTCCCTCTTTTCTAGGACCAAACTGGACACGATCTGCAATAATCTCTGTTCGGTATTTTTTTACTCCAGCGGCATCATCCCAACTTCGTGTTTGCATTCGTCCTTCGACGAGAATAGAACTGCCTTTTTTCATATACTGACCGACAATTTCTGCTTGTCGTCCAAATACTACGATGTTGTGATAATCGACGTTTTCTTGCTTTACTCCGTTTTTGTCTTTCCAAACTCGATTTGTGGCGACAGAGAAACTTGCGACTTTTACCCCTGATGGTAGGGATTTTATCTCTGGATCTCGTGTAAGGTTTCCTATGATAATTGCTTTGTTTAAATACATGTTTTTAAATTTCTAATTTTTAATTCCTAAACAATCACAAGATCATCTATATTTTTGTCTAAATCTTCTGATACGACCTCCTTTGAGACTTCAGGGATATTATCTACTATATCATCGACTTTCCTGACTTTTTCTTCTTTCTGGAATTTCATTTTTCCGTTAAGAAGAGTGTTCTCACGCACAGTTCTAATAATAATATAACGCACGATGTTTGCATCGGCATCTAGAGTCTTTTTTATTTTTTCTATCCCTTGGGGAGTTATTTCGAACTTAATCCAACCAAAGTAACCCGTGTTAACTTTGTGACGGACAGTTGTAACAACTTTTAACATCGGATAAGCGAGATCGATAAGAACTGGGTCCTCATCGGAAATCACAGCACCGCCTAGAGAAGTCAATGTCTCTTTTAGAACCACAGCTTTCAGAGGGGCTTGCTCTTGTGCAAGGGACGGAAGAAGTAAATATGAGACCTCATAAACGGCCAATGTGTCTGTCATAGCTTCAACTTCTTTGTTTATTTCCATGAAGCAAAGACTACCATAGTCGCCCTTATGAGGCAATACCTGGGAACTGTCTTAAGGTATTGGCTATCACAGCTTCTTTTACAGTCTCTAAAGGCTCTCCTCTTATCTCTGCAATCTTCTCTACCACAATAGGCACATATAGTGGTGAATTTCGACTCTTACGGTGTGGTACTGGCGCGACAAAAGGCGAGTCCGTCTCAGACATAATCATATCTAATGGTACGTGTTCTATGAGCTCATCATAATCGTGAGTGAATGTAATAACCCCAGTAAACGAGACTGTAAATCCAATGTTTAAAAACCTATTTAATACATCCACATCACCAGCAAAGAAATGAACATTGCCTTTTAATTTATCCCCTGATATTTTTGCATGGTGTTCTAGTATATCCAATGCGTCACTATAAGCATCCTGTGAATCTTCTGTCGGTCTTATGTGAAGCATGAGTGGTTTTTCAACTGACAAAGCTAGATCAATATGATACTCAAAGATTGTTTTTTGAATCAGCCTCACAGATTGATTCATTGGCGCTATTCTAAAATAATCTAGACCACACTCACCTATTGCTACAACCTTTTTATCATCAGCTAAAGAAATTAATCTTTCATCAAAAACCGAATCGTCCAACATCTCTCCAGGATGTTGACCAATAGAGGCAAAAAAATTGTCGTTCTTTTCAGCCATTGCCATAGCAACTCTCGATGAGTTGAAATCTGTACCAACAGTGATGGTACCTATATTGGCTTTCTTTATTTTTTCAATCTCGTTTTCCCTATCGCCATCGTAGTCAGGAAAATATAGATGTGAATGTATGTCAAAGTATTCAAACATATTAGTCTTTTCTAGGAAACATGTTATCTGGTTTTTTATTTTTTCTTACTGAGTCAATAATATTTTTTGAAGTCTCAGGCAAAAATGGCTTGAGCATGTGCCCAATCTGACCAATTTTTTTAACCAAGTTCTGTAATAATTCTTTGTCTTTAGATTCCCACGGCTTTTTTTCTTGTATTTCTCTATCTAACTCTCCAATTTTATCCCATATATATGCAATAGCTAAATCCGTTCTAAATTCATTTAGTTTTTCAACGATATACCCATCAACAAAACTATAACTGAAATCTGCATCATTTAGTGGGCTTTCCAAATTATCTTCTGCTAATTTCATTATTCTTGATAGTAAATTTCCTAGCCCATTTGCGAGACCAGAATTGTATGCAGTCTTAAACCTCTCCATCGTAAACGGACTATCTTCAAAGTTTGAAATTTCTTTTGCTACAAAAAATCTAAAAGCATCTGCCCCATACTCGTTTATGATGTCAAAAGGATTTATAGTATTTCCGAGAGACTTAGACATCTTTACCCCACCATCACCTGTCAAAAATCCGTTTATAATAATGTGACTAGTGTTTGGTAGATCAACCGACATAAGCATAGCTTGCCACATTGCTGATTGTTGGCGAAGATTATCTTTTCCGCAATATTGAACTGGAGCCCCCTCTTTCCAGAATTTATTAAAATTCTTTTCGTCCTCTGGCCAACCTAAAGTAGAAATGTAGTTTACTAGTGCATCAAACCAAACATACATAATATGGTTATCGTCGTCTGGAACAGGAACACCCCAAGACATTTTTTCTTTCAGACGGGAAATGGAGAAATCCTCTAGACCTCTACCAACAAAAGCTTTTATTTCGTTGTAACGAAAATCAGGAATGACAAAATTAGGATGATTTTTATAAAAATCCAGAAGTTTGTCCCCAAATACCGAAAATTTGAAAAAATAATTTTCTTCATTCCTGAGTTCTATTTCGAGTTTTGGATGCAATGGACACTTTCCGTCCTCGAGTTCTGAATCTGTCTTTTCTAACTCACACCCAACACAGTATTTCGTTTGATAATTCTTTTTATAAATATAACCATTCTTATCACACTTTCGCCAAAACTCTTGAGCGGCACCTTCATGATGACTGTCTGTCGTACGTATAAAATGAATATCTTCTAGAACTCCAAGGGCTTTTGGGAGTTTTTTGAAACTCTCTGCATATTCATCAACATATTGTTTTATATCTTTACCTGCTTCGAGAGCACCTGTTAAGAGTTTTTGCCCATGTTCATCTGTACCTGTATTAAAGAAAACTTCGAAACCTTGAAGTTTCTTAGCTCGAGCTATAATATCTGCTCTAACAAGTTCCATAGCAAAACCTACATGGGGGTCGGAGTTAACATACGGTAAAGTGGTAGTAATATAAAAAGGTTTAGACATGGTCGGAAAATATTAGACTTGGCTGTTTTAGAACTGAAACTAGCTACTATTTAACATCCTTTCGGTTCTATCAATCTTGTCTTTCTCAAAGTCATCAAAGAATTCAATTGCCGCGGCAGCAATAGGCACGGCAAGTATAATACCTATAAACCCCGCTAACTGGAAACCAGCAACAAGTGCGATGATGGAAACTATTGGAGAGACACCGACAACTTTTTTCACCACAAGAGGATAGATCAGTTGATTTTCAAATTGATGAACTATTAGATAAAGACCTATAACTAAAACTGCTAAAGGAAGTTGTCCGCTAACAAAAGCAATCATGACCGCTGGGATAGAAGCAAGTATTGGGCCGAAAAGTGGAATAATTTCAAATGCAGCTGCAAGTGTAGCCAGAAGGAGAGCGTTTGGAACATTGAGAATAAGTAATCCAAGGTATACTAGCATTCCGATAATAATAGCTAGGACTAATTGTCCTTGCATCCAAAGACCTATTTTTAGTTGAGATCTTTTCCAGAGAGCGGTAATGTATTTCTCATGTTTAATAGGACTAATGGCTTTCAAGAATTTACCGACTCCATCATTTTCCACAGCAAGATAGAAAGATAGAATTATTATTAGGAAAAATGACAAAATCCCACCAAATACTGTAGCAACAGTACCAAATGCATTTGAAGAAAAACTAGTAATGATACCGTTTATCTTCGCAATTACTAGATCTATATTTAAACTACTTGTCAGGCCAGCGACAAAAGATTTAGACGATAAGAAATCATTGTTAGCTATGGTGTCAGCTACAGATGTAGGATTAAAATAAACAGGAACGTTTCGTAGAAAATCACTTGATTCAGAAAGTAGTGGTAATAATAAGAAAAATACTACACCCACCAAAAATACGGCCATAGATAGATAAATCAAAATAACGGCAAAAAGTCTCGGTACATTATGTCTAATAAACCATTGAGCCCCAGGCTCGACAGCTGAAGCTACAACGACAGACATAAGAATAACGAGAACTAAGTCTTTTAGCATAAATAAAAGAGCAAAAAATAATACAACGACTATCGTTTTCACTATTGTCCCGACACTAATACTAATAGATTGCTCTTTATACTCCATGACTAAATAATAACATTATATGTAGTTAATTAAAAATGCATGATCCAACCTAAATCTGAGATTTTACAAAGTTAATGAGCTCACTAACTTGCATCCTCTTTTGTTCACCAGTATCTCTATTTCTAACAGTTACTCCAGCATCCTTCTCGATTGTTTCAAAATCCACCGTAACACACCATGGGGTTCCTATCTCATCCTGTCTTCTATATCTCTTTCCAATATTTCCGTTATCATCAAACATAACCGCACCAAATTCTTTTTTGAGAATCTTGTAAATTTCACGTGCCTTTTCTACCAATTCTAGTTTATTCTTGAGAAGTGGAAAAACTGCGATTTTCATAGGAGCTATTTTGGGAACAAATTTAAGATAAATTCTTGTCTCACCGCCAAGATTATCTTCTGTATATGCATCAGACAGTATAGCTAGAATCGTCCTGTCTACCCCAAGTGACGGTTCTATAACATGGGGGATAAACCTATCCTTACTCTCTTCATCAAAATATGAGATGTCTACACCAGAGGCCGAAGAGTGTGCCCTCAAGTCAAAATCCGTTCGGTATGCAAGACCATACAACTCTTTTCTTCCAAATGGATAATCAAACTCTATATCAATAGTTCTTTTTGAGTAGTGCGCCCTATCACTATCAGCAACTTCTAGTTCGTGAACATGAGACATATTGAGACCGATTTCTTTGCACCAAGAAAGCATAACTCTTCTCCACTCTTCAAATGATTTCTTCCAATCCGCCTCCTTAACAAAATACTCAACTTCCATCTGTCTGAACTCGCGAGAACGGAAAACAAAATCTCTCGGAGCAATTTCGTTACGAAATGCCTTACCTATTTGACCCAAACCAAATGGGATTTTTGGATGTAGCGAATCAAGAACATTTTTAAAATTTACAAACATTCCTCCAGCAGTTTCCGGACGGAGATATGAAACAGAACTTTCATCCTCTGTCGCCCCAACATGAGTCTTGAACATCATATTAAATTGTCGTGATGGTCCATATTTATGTTGTTTTTTTGTCTTAGAACAAACCAACATTTTCTTATCCTCCTGAGACATCTTATCTAAATCCGAATTCTCATTAAGTCTATTGAGAGCTTCTAGAACATGATCATTTCTAAATCTTAGGTGACAATCTACACATTCAACAAGTGGGTCAGAAAATCCGGAAACGTGGCCAGATGCTTCCCAAACCTTTGGATTCATAAGTATTGCTGCATCAATTCCATACATATCTTCTCTATCGGAAATAAACATTTTCCACCAAAGATTTTCTATATTATTAGATAGCTCTGTACCATATGGACCATAATCCCAAGTTCCAGCCAATCCTCCATAAATTTCTGAACCTTGAAAAATAAACCCTCGGCGTTTACAGAGAGAAACTATTTTTTCCATCACTTCTTCATCTTTATTTTTAGTTTTTTCTACCATATCATTATCCTATCAGGCTTTCTAATTTGAGCAAATATTAAACTACTGTAAAATTCTATCATCACCTTGTTTAAATTCTGGATCAGAATATTTTGTCGTCACTGATTCGAGTTCTAATCTGATAGATGAGTTAGTATAAGTATCAGTAGAAGTCACTGTCGCCCCTGAAGCTAGAAATACATCATTTCCTATTTGACTTAGGCTGGGAATCAAACCTACTTTGAACGAAACTTCTCTAGGGGAATATGTAAACCCAGTACCAGAATTCACATTACCCACATTCCAAGTGACCATCCTATTATCAGAAGTAAAGTTTACCCTTTCGGAAGCTGGGGAGGTCTCACCTTTCCAAGTAACTCCAAGTGGAAGTACAGCTGAAACAGCTGTGTCTTTCAAATCATTTGTAGTATTAGTCAATGTCCAAGTAATCGTATACGTAGACTCTTTATCTGCACGAGGAGGAATAGGGCCACTATTTGTAAGTTGACCATAAGCCCTATATGACTTCATTGTCACGGCGAGTGTAGAATCCATTTTGATTACTAAATCCGCAGACGACGTCATCGTCATCGCCTCCGTTCCAGAACGGTCCCCCATCATCGCTACGTGGACATCAATATGAGGATTTTTTATTGATCTAAGTTGGACAGGGTTGGTAAATGCACCAACAGAAAACACTACCATACCACTATCTCCTGGTGACATACTGGCTAGATTACTTAAATTATTTTTATCCCAGATAATAGTATTATCAACAGATCTGTAAAAACCATTTCCACTAAGTTTAACGTTAGTTCTGTCAAAAACATTACCTGAAATAGTCGCTTCTATTTGACTATCTAGAATCCTATCGGGTACAGTGTTCTGCCATGAAATAGTAACTGGTGCTAACTGTCCAACCTGTATAACATTATTTTGCCCAGAACTAACAGTTAAATCAAAAAATGATTTACGTATACCTATTGTAACGGTAGAAACAGCTAAAAGTGTATCAAAATCTTTTGAATCATCTCTACTTTGTGTTCCAGCAGAAAATCTAAATGACCTATCTTCTGAATTCTGTCCGACTAGAGTTCCTCTTATTGTCAATTTTTTATTATCTCCATTTTTTAGATCACCTATATTCCAAACAGAATTATTACGTAAAGGCTTTAGACTAGAATCTTTATAAGTGAATCCGTACGGATACTCAACTTTGATCATAGAATCTTTCATCACCACACTTGAGTTTGAAGTTATATCAACATTTAAAACCAATTCTTGACCAGAATTCACCTCTTGAGGATATACAACATTGAGTAATATCGGGGACGAACCAATAAGGACTTCGTACTTTTTCTCTTTTGAAAAGGTGGCATTTGAACCTTTTACTTTGTACTCAAGCCTAAACGTAAACCCCTTAATTACATCTTTTTCACCAAAAAGCAGGGTACGGACAGAGTAGTCTTTACTTTGCCCTTTACCTATTGTACCGATGGATGTTGTCTCTCGGCTAATAATTTTTTGACTATCGTCAATTGATGCTGCACCATTTGGATACTCTGTATGTAAAATAACATCCTCAATATCAGCACTATTTAAATTATCTATTGAAAGACCGATAGAGAGCTCCTCTCCAGAAGATATGGAACTTGGAGCAATAACTTTAATATCAACGTTATTTGAGGAAATCATATTAAAACCCCCAAAAAAAATATATGAAGCTATAATTAGAGAAATCACGAAAAAAACTACCGAGATAACAAAAAACTTATTAAAGAATGAACTACCATTTTTAGTCATATCTAAAGATGAGAAACCGAAAAACGGTCTGTCGCCCCAACTTTTAGGAACGTCAAGATCGTGTTCTGGTACAGGAGTACGTTTCTCCTTTGGAACAACATACTCATTACGAGAATAAAGTGTCCTTTTTAGACGTTCTATACTACTTTCTTCTGACTGAGGTTCCATCCCTAAATTATAACATATCTTATATTTGCAAAACCTATAATTGACTCTCTTTTAGTGCTTTGTTTATTAACCCAATAATTTTCACTTTATTTTCTTTTATTTTCTGTAAAATAAGTTCGTTCCATTCGGTAGTGTTTTTTAGAAAAATTTCTGTGTTCTCGTTAATAACCACATAACCAAGTTGATATAAAATCCTTAAGACAATGAGAACTTCAAAATCTGGGGTGCTCACCTCTCTAAGTGACTCTAAAAACTCAAAACCAGATTCGATCGTCTCAAATATTTCTGGATGAGGAGATTCACCTGGAATCATTTTCATCAAAACAGATGCGACTTGCGCCATTGTCACATGAGAGTACTCAGGATATTCATAAAAGAAACTTCCATTCTCTACAACATTTGTGATTTTCCAACCATTTTTACCTTTGATACAAGACAGAGAAACATATGTATACTCTTGAAGTGCCGAACGAAGTTTGGAAACCGAAAGTCTAGCTGAACGTGCAGAGGCAATTATAAGCCCGAGATCACGAGTCAGAACATGCAACATTATATTAGCCTCGCCAAAAGGGGTACGTTTTAAAATAATTCCCGGAGTAGTATAAATGTGATACGACATTGTTTTATTATGACCATAGGAAATTATAAATACAAGAAGTACTCTCGTGGTACGACATTGTTTTCTAGAGCCTAGCGAATTAGAAACACAAGAAGCACCCTTGTGGCGACTTATTATTTCATAATGGAGAAAGATATCTCCCCATCTGATTCAACGATATAATTTTGTTTTTCTTTTGAATATAAAATTTCCGTTATTTGAGTTGGTAACTTTATCATCTCAACATAATAATCAATTAAATTTTGTTTATTTGTACAGACAACTATTTTTATATTATCACTTGGACTAAGTTTCTCTGTCTTTCTGGCATCTTGAATAGCTCGTATAATATCTCGGGCAATTCCTTCTTCTTTTAATTCTTCCGTAAGATTTGTGTCTAATTTTATTTCTTTTCCAACTTTAACTTTTTTAACGTTGACCTCATCAGCAATAATATCTAATAGTTCTCGTGAAAATTTTTGTGGGATAGTAAGTGAAGCTAATGGTTGCCTAACTTTATGTCCTGCTTTTTGACGAAGTTCTAATGCACCTGAAACAACTTCTCGGACTTTTTGCATATCCTGAAGTAGAATTTCATCCACTATATCGCCTTTTGGCCAATCACATAGATGCACACTTTCTGGGTCACTATTTGATTTTATTTTTTGATATACATCTTCGGCAAAGAAAGGTGTAAATGGCGCCATATATTTCACAAACTCGAAAAGAACAAAAAGTGTGGTGGACAATGCATCATTTCTCTCTTGTTTATTGTCTGATTTGAAACGATCACGCGAACGACGAATATACCAAGTAGAAAAATCGTTTATAAAATCACGAGTTAGACGTGCAGACTCAAACACTTGAAATTTTTCAAGTGACTCTGTTCCGTTTTTTATAAGCTGACCTAATCTACTCAAAATCCATTTATCCAAAACATTTTTACTTTGGTTATTTGGTCTTGTATTACTGTCCTTATATAACTCATAGAAAGCCAGGATATTTAAGGCTGGATTAAAAACTTTTTTAAGTATTTCATCAACCGTTTTCTCGTCAAAGTTTTTGGAATCCCCTGGCTGGTTAACTGTGTACATCCACAAACGTAAAGCGTCCACTCCATATTTATCCATCAATTCCCAAGGATCCAAAATATTACCAATAGACTTTGACATCTTCCTCCCATCCTTATCCAAGATATGTCCAAGACAAATGACATTTTTATATGCTTTCCCTCTACCCATCAAAATCCCGATAGCATGTAAAGTGTAAAACCACCCTCTGGTTTGATCTATAGCTTCAGAAATAAAATCTGCGGGGTAAGCAAGTTTTTCTTTATTAAAAGGATGATGATCCTGAGCAAAAGGCATACTACCTGAATCAAACCAAACATCCATAACTTCTTTTACCCTTTTTAGTGGATCACCTTTTTCATCAACAAGCTCAACAGAATCTATATATGGCTTATGTAAATCAATTTCATATTTATCGTTATGTGGCATTTTTACGAAATCAATCTCTCTTATCTCTGCATTATCGAAATTTTTAAATTCTTTTGTTATTTTTGAAAGATTTCTATACGAAAAACCCTTTGAAATCATTTCGATAGCACGACATGGGGCTCCATGAGAAATGATGAGAATATTCTTATCTTTATATTTTTCATCAGTTTCATACATAAATTTACTTAATCTTTGTAAAACTTCATTGTACGATTCCCCATCAGAAACTTTAAAAGCATACCTGTCTTCACTTTTGTTACGCACAGCAAAGAAATCTTCCACAGACTTATGGTTAAATTCTCGACCAGTGTTCCATTCTCCTAAGCCAGAATCAGTAATAATTTTATCCTTTGAAAGTCCTATGATTTTTGCAATCAAAACTGCAGTCTCCTGTGTTCTAGAAAATGGCGAAACAATGATTAGATCAATAGACTTGTCAGACAGGAATCTGGCAGTTTCTTTTACTTTCTCCGTACCACTATTTGTCAAAGGATCTGAAACATCGAAATTTAGGTTTAATATTTTTTTTACATTTCCTTCTGTCTCACCATGTCGCATTACAAAATACTTATTACCAGATTTTTTAGAATATTTCTTCAAATCTTCAACACTTCCTACAACTCGATAATTACCATCTTTGTCAGACCAGATAGGAAGTGGCGTCCCCCAATATCTCTCGCGGCTTATTGCCCAATCTTTTATTTCACGAAGCCACTCACCAAAACGTCCTTCTTTTATATGCTCTGGTTCCCAATGAATATCTTCATTTTCCCTTACTAGTTCATCGCGTAATTTGGATATAGCGATATACCAAGAATCCCTAGCATAGTAGATAAGCGGGGTGCTACATCTCCAACAATGAGGATATGAGTGTTCATATTTTTCTTTTTTAAAAAGTAAACCTCGGTGAGCTAAATCCTTTATAATACCCACTGCAACTTCCTCGTCTTTTACAAACCGATCAGACAAAAAACCCATTCCGTCAGCAAAATACCCATCCTCTTTTACAAGGTGGTATTTTGGCAAACCGATTTCATTTCCCAGAACAAAATCGTCCTGACCATACATGACAGCAGTATGGACAACTCCTGTTCCATCTTCTGTGTTGACAAAATCCGCAGAATAAACTTGATACGACTTTTCAAAAGCAATCTTATCTTTTTCTCCAAACTTTTCTCTCATAAAAGGATATAGTGGTTCGTATTCCATTCCAACACATTCGCTCCCTTTGTGTTCAGCAATTATCTCGAATGGTTCTGTGATTATCGCAAGTCTATCCTTTGCTAAAACTAAAATCTCGTCACCGACTTTTGCCTCGACATAAGTAATGTCTTTACCAACTGCGAGTGCAACATTTCCAGGTAAAGTCCAAGGAGTCGTCGTCCATGCCAAAAAATAACCCTTATCAAATCCCTTTAATTTAAACTTCACTGTAACTGACAAATCTTTATCATCTTGATACCCCTGTGCTAATTCATGAGAAGATAATGCCGTTCCACAACGAGGGCACCACGGCAAAACTTTGTAGTCTTTGTACAAAAGTTTCTCCTCGTCTACTGTCTTTAGAATATTCCAAACGGACTCTATATAGTCCGTATCAAAAGTATAGTAAGCATCTTTCTTATCAACCCAATACCCAATACGATCGGTAAAAACTTCCCAATCATGAACATAATCAAACACACTTTGCTTACACTCTTTATTAAACTTCTCTATTCCATAAATCTCAATTTCTTTTTTTGACTTTAGTCCAAGCTTTTTCTCTATTTGTAATTCAACAGGCAAACCATGTGTGTCCCAGCCACCTTTTCTCCGTACATGAAATCCCTGCATAGTTTTATAACGAGGAATGATATCTTTAAAAACCCGGGCTTCGAGATGATGCAAAGCTGGTTTTGCATTTGCCGTTGGCGGACCTTCATAGAAAACAAAATTACCCTTTGAAGACGATCTCTCCAGAGTCTTTTTAAAAATCTCTTTTTCATTCCAAAACTCTAGTATCTTCTCTTCTCTTTTTGATAGATCACTTTTGAGTGTTTTTGGAGCTTTATCTTCGCTACCTTTCATAGAAGCCATATTATCACATTTTCTCTGGAATTTTAATCCCCAATAAATTAAGACCGGAAGCCATAACTTGAACAAATACCTTCGTTATGGCCAAACGATAAGAAGAAGATTTGTCTTCTACATCTATTATTTTGTGTGAGGCATAAAATGAATTGAACTCACCCGCCAGTTCAATGAGATACGTTGCAATATGGTGTGGAGCATATTCCATTCCCGCTCGAGCAACAATGTCTGGAAACCTCTCAAGATACCTCTCAAGATTTGTCGTCTCCCACTCACTCGGAAGCTTGGTTTCTGATTTCACAAAGGGGTCCCCTTTGTGGAATTCTTTTTCGGATTTTTTCAGGACAGATTTTGCTCTCACAGCGGAATACTGCAGATATGGCCCTGAATCCCCCTCAAAAGATATGGATTTATCAAAATCAAAAATAATATCACCGCCGATAGCCTGCCGAAGTATCGAGTATTTTATCGCACCGATTGCTATTTGCTCAGCCAAAATTACCTTTTGTGTGTCATCAATATCCTTATGAAGTTGGCCACTGTCCCACATCTTTTCCAAAACCCTATCTTGCGTTTGCTGAATCAGAGCTTCCGCAGAAATGATATTCCCTTCTCGCGATGACATTTTCCCTGTTGGAAGTTTCAAAAGCCCATGTGACAAATGAGTCAACTTTCCTTTTAAATCTGGAAAAACTTCACCAATAGCCACTTCCACCACTTTGAAAAACGAATCCTGTTCATTTGCCGTGACTGTTATGGACATATCATATGAAAACCAATCTTTTTTTATCTGAGCCAGACCGAGCTCTTTGGCTTCATATGTCGGCAGACCTTCAGAGTTTAGAAAGACTCTTGTGTGGGTTTTTGGCTCAAAGTTTTCTCCTTTGAAGATAACTGCACCCTTCACACCTTTTTCGAAAACTTTACCAACATTTTCCAAAACTAACTCTTTACCGACTTCTCCACTTTCACTTTCAAAAAAGTGATAATCAAAATGATTATCTAATTTTTCGTATAATTTTTCAAAATATTCTACCGATTCCTGCCTACCACCCTCATATATTTTATTTATCTCTGGATCACTTTCATCGTATATTTTTGTGTTTATTTTTGTTATTTCCCGTTTTGCTTTTTCGTCATCTTCATATGCCTTATGTCCAAAAGCATAAGCTTCTTTTATAGAAATGCCTTGCTTTAACGCCCAGACGGCTTTGGCGACATGCAAACCAACATCACCATGATATGTAGCAGTTTGCACTTCTGCACCGTTTGCTTTAACAATTCTTGCTACAGACTCCCCTATAGTATTGTTCATCAAATGCCCTATGTGAAATGTTTTAAAAGGGTTTGGTTGAGTGTGTTCAATGAAAACTTTGTAACCTTTTGCATGTTCATTTTTTCCGTATTCACTATCTTTCAAAATATCTTTCACAACATCACCAAAATATTCTTTGTCGAAAGAAAAATTTATAAATCCTGGAGCGACAACCCTGATTTTGATTTGCTTTAGCAAATCACCCTGAGTAAGTCGAAGGGTTATCTCCTCTGCTAGGTCAATCGGTTTATTCCTCAGCTCTTTTGCATAGGCCATAGCAACATTCGTCGAATAATCCCCCTTATCGAGATAAACAGAGGGTGTCAGTCTAACCTTAGGATTTTTAATTCCTTTTTTCTCCAGGAAACTCTTTATTTCTTTTTCCAATGTTTCCTTCATTATTTTATAATAACATTTTTCTAACTTAAAAGAATTTTTGATCCTTCATTATATTCAAATTAATCAAAAGTAATGACTAATTAGTTATCAACAGTTACATTGATAATAAATGATAGACTATATATCATTACTTATAATCCTATTAAGGTTTATTAAGGTAAGACTCTATGGCGAACCAATACATCACAATTAAACAGGCTTCAAAAATTTTAGGTGTCACTACCCTTACCCTTCGAAATTGGGATAAGAATGGTAAGTTAAAAGCTCATCGCCACCCTATGAATAACTATCGAGTTTACAACATTGAAGATCTCGAAAAAGTAATCATGGAAATTGAGGCCAACACTGGACTTCGAAAAAGTACAAAAAAAGAGATTAAAAAACTTATTGTTAAACACTTATACGATGAGTAACAGAATATAAGTAAAATCTTTTGTCAATAGCTATAAATTACTGAGGCGAAAACTTTTATACTGTGATCCATAAAAACTCCACTTTTGCCCAAACACAATCTGACTTATCTAATTGACCTAAATGTTTATAGAGGGTAATATCGTTTTAGAAAAGGAGTCCTGATGAACGGAATTACTATAATCGTGGCAATGGACAGAAACCGAGTCATCGGAAAGCAGGGTGAGATTCCTTGGAGTGGACACCTCCGAGACGACATGAAACACTTCAAGGACTACACCACGGGAAAGACCGTAGTGATGGGGAGAAAGACTTGGGATTCAATTCCACCCAAGTTCAAACCTTTACCAATGCGTGAGAACGTGATTATGACGAATGACCAGAGGTTCAAAGCTTCTGATTGCTTTCTCATCCACAGTCCTGACGCGATCAAAAGTCTGTCTGGGATTCAAGAGATCTGTATCATTGGCGGTGCAGAAATCTACAAACTCTTCCTGCCGATGGCAGACAAACTCATTGTTACGATCGTCGATACAGAAGTCCTAGGTGGTGACGCGTTCTTTCCAGAAATCACCGAGGAATGGGACGAACGACTGTTGTCAATTCACAAAGCTGACGAAAGAAATTTGTTCCCCTTCTCCATCTTCGAATACACAAAAGATCCATTCTAGTTCTGACATTCTCGACCGCGCCCACAAAGCGCGGTCGATTTTTATTTGACTGACTACAAGAAAATGCTAGTATCAAAAACAGAAACCAGTTCCAGTAAAAGGAGTTGTGATGGACCCGAAGTATCTACCATACGAGAATCGTCAACCAAACACTCAGTACAAGAACCGTCTGAGTTCTATCCTGAAATGTATCAAAAGGCAGGATATCTTCACGAAGAATCCGTTCCAGACACAGGGCCGTTATAGTGTGAAGACTCTCAGTCCAATGGTTTTAAAACTCTCAAACGGATTCCCGATCGGAACCGAACGTAACATGAAGATGTTCTGGGTAACACCAATCGGAGAGCTCCTCGCGTTCATTCATGGAGTTCGTGATGCTCGTGTCCTTTCCGAAGAGTGGGGTGTGAAGTGGTGGCTCAAGCAGTGGGCCACACCTGAAAAGTGTGCTGACTTTGGACTTGAACATCCAGATATGGGACCGGGCTCCTACGGTGGAGCCTTCGAATACGTTGCACCAGATGGAACAACGTACAATCAGTTCAAGGAAGTACTGAAACAGATGAGAGATCGACCAGATGTGACGACTCACAAAATCACGAGCTGGCTTCCTCATTACACAATCGGCCATAACGGGAGACAACGAAAAGTCATCGTGGCGCCGTGTCACGGAGACATCGAGATGTACATCGTCAACGGCCGACTGACACTTCGGATGGATCAAAGATCTGCCGACTTCCCGATTGGAGTTCCGTCCAACACAATCCAGTACGCTGCGCTCACCATCATGATCGCACATGTACTCGGACTCGAACCAGACATGCTGATCCACTCAACACATGACAGTCACTTCTACGAAGACCAGCTCGAAAACGTCAGAGAGTTGGTTAAGTGTCCGACCTACCGGTACCCAAGTGTCTACCTGACTGAGGAAGGTCAGAAAGTAACAGACCTCTTCGATTTCAGACCGAGTCACTTTAGACTCGAAGATTACCACCCTGGACCAGCGATGAACAAAATCCCTGTTACGACCTAAGCTCTTTCGACCAAGCAGGTCGCCCCGAAATCCGAGGCGACCTGTTTTTTTATTAATGGTAATGAATTTAAAGACAGAAGTACTCCTGTGGTGCGACCTAAATTTCTTGAGCAAAGCGATTAGAAATTGGAAGTACTCTTGTGATGCCGGACTTGTTTTTTTATAAAAAAATGATAGAAATAGGTTCAGAGAGGTACAAATGGCCAAAGTAAAGCTAGACAACTCTAGACATCCGGAACAACGAGAAAGAATGGAAGAGCTCGTTCGAACCGGACAGTGTCACTTCTGTAGAAAAGGATTCGAGGACCGGCATAAAGCACCGATCATCCACGAGACTGACCATTGGTTCGTTACTGCAAACAACTTCCCGTACCAAGGTAGTGTTCACCACCACCTGATCGTTCCCAAAATCCACATCACGAGATTGAGAGAACTTGGGAACGAGGCTAGGATTCAGTTGTTTGATGTCCAGGCCTGGCTTGAGGATTATCTAGGTACCACTGGATCATCAACATTTGTCAGGTCTGGAGATATGGATCTGACTTGTGCGACACTTGATCATCTGCATTTTCATCTGATTGTTGGGGAGAGAAAAGTCGGTGACAGTCCCAACCAGCTTGAAGATCTTATCCTCGTTCCAGTCGGTTACAAAAAGAAATGAAGAGAGCCCGGCCGCGCTATTGCGCGGACCCGGGCTCTTCTACTACCTGAACAATCTCTACTCCGTTTGAACGTAAAACTTCTTGTGCATTCAAAACAGAGTAGCCTTCTTGAAAGAACACTCGCTTGACACCAGCGAAAGCGATTTCTCGTGCACAATCTTCGCACGGGAAAGTGGTAACGTACAGGAACGCACCTTTGAGTGTAAGCCCGTACTTTGCGCAAAGAGCAACTACTGCTCGCTCTGAGTGCAAAGAAACGTACTTACCCTTTTGGCCCGCATCCACGTTCAATCGTGGATCACCGAAAATGTACGTTTCGTACTCGTTCGGCATGTGAGTGTTACAGGCAACGGCCAGAAGATTACCTTCATCGTCAAACGCTGATGCAGCTATCTGACGCCACCAATCTGGACTCTCTAGGGATTTGGTCTTAGTAAACCGCATCCGCAAATTATCCAAAACGGAATTGCTGACCACTACGTCGGCAATGACAGGCTGTTCCTTGTGAACCGCCGTCATATCCCATCTCGCCCAAATCATTTCGAAAGTCGATTTGGCGTGAGCAGGATTGATGTATCGTTCAGTGACAGCATGCGACACGTCTTCGTCTGGCAAAATCCAGTCCCAATCCGCCGGGCGGAGATATTCAGGATTGAATATCGTTACACCCTGAACGAGACGAGTAGATTGAATGATCTCCAACATCATATTTGTTGGAAGAGCAACAATATTACGAGCAAGTCTCGGAATCAGTTGCTCTGCCATTTCTTGTGATATCAGAAACAACACACTCTCCTTGTGCCTCTTGAACCAGTCCAAATGACGCTGGTTCAAGACCGGAATGTAGGCAATGAGGTTGCTCATTTCTTCTCCTTTCCAAAACTAACCTCTCGACCAGCTTGCCTGAAATAACTGTCGATTGCTTGAGCAATGTGATCAACGAGACCACCTGCACCGTCAATCAGAAGTTCACGAAGCATCTTAGTCGTCGAGTTATCTGCTGTAGGATCGAGAATTTCAAGTCTCCCACAAAGTGCTCTGAGATCATTGTATTTTTCCTCGCCAACATCTTTCGTAGAACGAGAAACCACAAGAACATCTGGCCTAACTACTTTGATGACAAAATCTGGGTCAGCCTCATGCTCCTTCAGATCGCGAATCGTCAGAATATCCACGCTCCGGAGATTGGCTAGAAGTTCAAGCCTTTCTTGAAACGGAACAACTGGGCGACGTTCGTTTGCCTGCTGTTTACGCTTGCGCGTGTATTCGTCAGTATCGACGGCCACAACCAGAATGTCACCGTACGACTTTGCGGCAGTTAGATATCGGGCATGTCCGATATGAAGAAGGTCGTAGACACCCTGGGTCATCGAAATGATGTGACCAGAATCTCGAAGGGTCTGGAGCTTCTTTGTGAGCTCATCATAGTCTGGAATGTATCTGTCATCCAGACACACTCTATTGCTCAAAATGTTTTTGATCGACAACTCACACCTTCCTTTCGTTAAACATGTACGCCTCTAACTTAACTATTACCACAAACCATAAAAAAAGATACTTCACAGAAGTATCTTTTTTTGTCTTAAAATTTAGAGAATTTTGACTACTTCACATCAACCCCCATTGAACGTGCCGACCCCGCAACAATTTTCATCGCAGCATCGATGTCGTTTGCATTCAAATCAGGCATTTTCTTTTCTGCAATTTCTTTTAGTTGAGCTTTTGTTATACTACCAACTTTTGAAACTGTGTTTTTCCCAGAACCTTTTTCTTTACCAAGAGCTTTCAGAATAAGAGATGATGCTGGTGGAGTTTTCAAAACAAAAGTAAATGTTCTGTCTTCGTATACTGAAATCTCGACAGGGACAATATCCCCCATCATGTTTTTTGTAGCATCGTTAAACTGCTTTACAAACTCACCAATAGCCACACCAGCTTGACCCAAAGCAGGACCGACTGGTGGAGCAGGATTTGCCTTACCTGCTGGAATGACGAGTTTTAATTTTTTTGTTATTTTTTTAGCCATATTTTCTTGTGTTTTATAGATTACCTTAAATCTTCTTAATCTGCAAGAAATCCAACTCGACTGGAGTTTCGCGACCAAACATAGCTACTAGAACTTTGACTTTTCCGCGCTCTTCATCTACCTCAGAAACTTTACCATCCAAATCTTTAAATGGACCGTCCACGATAATAACAGCGTCGTTAACTGACAAATCTATCTTATGTTTTATGTTGTGAGCATTCATTCGACTAAACAATTCCTCGACTTCCTTCGGATCAACAGGTACAGGATAGACTCCAGAACCAACGAACCCTGTAACGCGTGGAGTGTTTCGAACGACGTGCCATGAGTGGTCAGTTACTATCATGTCCACCAAAATGTATCCTGGATATATTTTTTCCTCCTCTTCAACTCTCTTTCCACCTTTAATTTTTATTTTCTTTTCAGTCGGAACAATAACATTGAAAATTTTATCTTCCATTCCCAACGACTCAATACGCTGTTTAAGATTCCTCATCACAGCGTTTTCATATCCAGCATATGTGTGAATGACATACCAGTTGCGACCACTTTGTATTTGTTGTTTTGACATAGTAATAAGTTAAAAGTAAAAAGTTTAAAAGTAGAAAGTAAAAGCTAGATAACGAATTTTTCAAGAATCAATTTGAAAATGTAGTCAAAAAACCCTAGGAAAAATGAAACGAATACTGAGATCAAAACCACTACAATAGTAAAAGCAATGGCTTGGTTGCGAGTTGGCCAACTGACGTGTTTTAGTTCTCCGCGTGTATCTTTAAGGTAATTTATTAATGACATAAGATTTTGTATTAGAGATTTCTTCGGTATTAAAAAACCCCTCGGGGGGTCATTTAATATATTACTTTATATAACTTTAATAGTCAAGATCACTCTACCTCATAGGTGATTGTGACATTGGAGACAACTTCGTTCTCCCCAACCGGTAACTGTGGTGGAGTAGGAGCCATATCTCCACCCATTGCTTTTACTTCCATCATTGCTCCACCATAGTAAGGCACAGGTTGGTTACCTGATTCGTAGAAATTTATAATTCTTTTTAGTCTCACTCCGAGAGATTTTGAAAGCATTTTTGCTTTTGCTTTTGCATCTTGTATAGCTTCATCACGGGCCTCGGCTTGGGCCTTATCTGGATCATCAACAACAAAAGTTAAACCACTAATGTTTGACGCACCGAGATCTCCGACTTTTGTCAGTGCCACTCCAGCGTCAGCGGTCTTTCTAACTTTTACAGTTATCGTTACATTAACTTCATAACCAGTTAAAACTTGTTTTGAAGGAGGACAATAACCGTTCACACAAATCGGGTAAGCAGAATAATCGTATTTTGGATATGAATTGTATCCAGTTGTCTTTATATCTTTTTCTTCTACACCAATAGTTTTTAGAGCAGAAATTATCTCATTACTTTTTTTAGCTGCTTTATCTTGAGCAATACCAACTGTCTTTCCTTCCTCAACTACTGAGTAAGAAAATAAGCCTGTATCAGGAACTGTCATAACATCTCCTTTCCCAGTTACACTTATGACGTTTGATGGGTACTGACCATTCCCAATGTATGAGTACTCCTTAATCGTATTTAATGACTTTACCCCAAGAAAAAAAGCAAGAAGGGCTATAGTAAAAACAATCGCATTAAAAAATCTCTTTTTCTGTACATCATTTAAATTATTAAAAAATTGGTCCATAGTGTTTTGTTATTAATAATAATTACAAATTATTTATTGCTTAATGTTATCATAGACGTATATCACTGTATATTCTTTCCACGATTTAATGTGACTCTGAAAAGAGATATACAAATATAAGAAACTAGTGCCCCGAGTACAACACCACCAATAACATCACTTGCCCAATGTACACCAAGATAAACTCTGGAAAAAGCCACGAGGAGTATACCCAGAGTACAGAATGTATTAAACACTTTCCGCCAAATTCCACTCAGGCCTACCTGTGTAGACAGGTAATCGTCAAAAATATACATGAGCATTACGAAAAATATTGTAGCTATGGTCGTGTGCCCACTCGGGAAACTTTTTCCAAACACTTCCATAACACCCCCAAAAGGACGAGTAACATTGAAAATCACTTTGAGAAAATAGATCGAAACTCCACCAACTATAATAGAGATCAGAAACAACAGGGAATATTTTATATTTCTAACTATATAAACAAGTAGGCTGGTCAAAAATACTATCAAAATGAAAGGGGTAGTCAGGTCAAATAAAATTGTCAGAAGATAAAAAAATTCTGTGAGAAACAGCGTACGACCAGATGCAAAGTAGTTTTGTACGATAATATCAAATGAATACATGTAAATATGTTACTACCTGGAAGACCATCTTGCGAAAATACCACATGGTAACAGCCGACCGGAGGAAGACTCTTTTATAGTAAGCTCTCCAGAGGAAATTTCACCTTTAAAATCAGGTATTATGGCGTCGAGTAATTGTGAGTAAGTAACACTAGAATAAACAGATGAGTATCCGTTTAACACTATAGCAAGTGGTTTATCAGAAATTATTTGTTTCACCCGTGACAAAAAAGCTCTAAGGTCCTCTTCTATTTTCCATGTCTCCCCTTTGCTCCCCTTTCCATACACTGGCGGATCCATAAGTACTACATCATACTTATTTCCCCTCTTTATTTCTCTCTCTACAAATTTCCGGACATCATCAACAATGAACCTAATTTTCTTGTCTTTCAATCCAGAAAGTTCCATATTTTTATGAGCCAAATCAACTGCAAATCTTGAAGCGTCCACATGACACACCTCTGCTCCAACTTTAGCACAAGCAAGACTTGCTCCACCTGTATAACCAAACAAGTTCAAAACAGAGATCTTGCGATTTGATTTTTTTATCTTTTCTTCTAACCACTTCCACTGCATTGATTGTTCTGGAAACACTCCTAAATGTTTTGACGGTAATAATTCTAAGAAAAACTTTAAACCCTCAAGTGTAACTTCCCAAGGTTCTCCGATTTTGTTTACAATATTCCATTTCCCAGACGTCCCTGCGCGAGTATAAATGGCGTCGGCTTTTTCCCATTCTGTTTTCGACAGTGATTTACTCCAAAGTGCTTGTGGATCTGGGCGCAACAAAACAACACTTCCGTATCTCTCGAGTTTCTGCCCTTCTCCACTGTCCAAAAGTTCATAGTCTTTTGATTTCGTAGTAGTTAGTATTTCCATTATTTATATATCACTTCTCACCTTGCACCAAAAAAGAAACCTGTCGCTCACGGTCATGGTCAAGTTCGACGAGCATTATTTCTTGCCAACGACCTTTTAAAATTTTACCGTCTTCTACTATGAGCGAGATTGATGGATGAATCATCAGTGCCTGAGCATGGGCGTGACCGTTAATACACTCGTTGATAACTCCGTTCTCGTCTGGCTCACAGAGATGAGTATTTCTTTTGCCATTTACATTTTCCGCGTGAGCGATATCGTTGTGGCCATAATCGTGCATTGGGTGAGCAAAATTATCTAAAACTTTTCGTAGGTCAGATGTGTAGCCCAAGACCTCTGTTGGACCGATAAGATTTTTCTCATTTTCATTTACCCAGATACCACAAGTTGTGTGGTGTGTTTGAATGAGAATAATACCCCTCTTTATTTCTGAGTTTTTTATAGCCGTTTCAATATCAGAAGTTATAGTAATAAACTCTGTCCGATATTTAGTCTGGTATTTTTTTGTCTCGAGGTGCACTAAAAAATCTCCTTTCATCCCGTTAGAAATAGGAAACTTTGGTCGAGTGACTAGTTACCCTAATTGTATTATTTTGTGATAATATAACGACCATACTTACTTGTTTCCGTTATTTCTAACGGGATTCATAGAAATGAATTATAGCATTTTAAAATTAACTCTCTAGGTTTTTATACACTTGCATCCCTAGGACAGAACCGAGTATTGGCCCGAGAATATACATAATTCCTGGTGAGCCGATACCGAAAGCCACTGCGGGATTGAGAACTCCATTTGAACCGAGGAATGTCGCGATAGTGATACCTAAAAGAAGTGAACCTCCGATAACAGCACCAGACGTATCATGTGGTGTTCTGTCGTAGATAACTGAGGCAATACCAAAAGTAAAGAAGAATGTTCCTAGAAGCTCAGCCAAACCAGTCGTCAAAGAATTACTGACCGCTATTCCAGCAGATGTACCGACTGGTCCGAGCGAAGAAGCTAGAGAAAGTGCAATCCCCGCACCAAGGAGCTGTGCAACGATGTAACCTGTCGCATCTGTAGTATTAATTTTTTTTATTGACCACGCGCCGATAGTCACAGCCGGATTGATATGACATCCTGATATGTGACCTATTGAATAAACAAAAAGTCCTAGAACTAACGCCGCTAAAACTGGTGTTGGTACAGGACAAATACCGACAATTGATAATGCAACCACCAATGTAAGAGTGAATGTCCCCAACCCTTCTGCTATATATTTTTTCATCCCGTTAGAAGTACCAGTAGATTTATTAGTCTATGGTATAAAAATTAAACTAATTATAATATTATCCCGAATAAAATTTTCGACTGAAACTTCTAACGGGATTCATATACTTAATTTTACCAGTTCACCCGGAAAAGTCATTCTAAGATATGCACCTATACTTTTCTTACATCCTCTCACCGATCTGTTGTCGCCACATAGCATAGTAAAGACCTTTTTGACCAAGCAGATCTAAATGAGTTCCGCTTTCGACTATTACTCCCTTTTCTAAAACGTAAATACGATCTGCATGCATGATAGTTGAAAGTCTGTGAGCAATTAGGATTGTCAGCTGTTCTTTAGAACCAGCAACTTCCCTTACAGTCTTTGTAATTTCTTCTTCTGTAATAGAATCAAGTGAAGATGTCGCTTCATCAAAAACGAGCAAGGTCGGTTTTCGGAGTAGTGCTCGTGCTATAGAGAGTCTTTGTTTCTCTCCGCCAGAAATCTTCACTCCACCTTCACCTATAACAGTACCCAGACCTTTGTCAGCCCGTGCAAGAAGTGAATCGCAAGCACTTTTGTGTAATACATCGAGACACTCTTTGTCAGTTGCATTTGGATTTACGAAAAGTAAATTCTCACGAATAGTTCCAGCAAACAGCTGTGTATCTTGTGTGACAAAACCAATCTGTTTCCTCAAATCTTTTAGATCTATCTCCGATGAAGAAATATCGTTATACAAAACTTTACCTTCTGTTGGAGTGTACAATCCAACTAGTAGCTTCACTACACTTGTTTTTCCTGAACCAGATGGACCAACAAATGCTACTGTCTCCCCTTTTTGCATATTGAACGATACGTTATCAACCGCTTTTATCTTTGCACTGTTATATGAGAATGAGACGTTTTTGAACTCTAATGAGTCTACTCTTTTTAAATGCATAGGATTTTCTGGAACGACTTCCCTTTTCATATCAAGAATATTTTTAAAACGTAACAGTGATGCCTCTGCTTCTCGATATGTAGTAATAATATTTCCAATTTCCTGCAATGGTCCGAAAACGAAAAACGAGTAGATCATCAGGGTAAAAAATTGACCAATAGTAATGATTCTTTGGAAAATCAAAATTAACATAAAAATAAGAATACTTGTCCGCAAAAGGTTTATCAGAGTACCTTGTACAAAACTGATACTTCGAATATAGCGCAATTTTTGGAGTTCTAGGGCCAGAATCTTTTCAGTTGTGGTATTGAGTCTGCCTATTTCTTGTTCAGACAGACCAAGACTTTTTACTAATTCAATGTTTCGCAAAGACTCAGTTGTTGACCCAGCAAGGTTTGAAGTCTCCACAACAATTTTTTTCTGAATATTTTTTACCTTACTACTTAGAAAATAACTAATGCTTCCTATTATTGGAATCGTCAGTCCGAAAGCCAAAGCAATACCCCAATACAAATTTGCAGAGTATATTGTCACAAAAATAAAACCAATCAGAGAAACGAAAGTAAAGTTTATCCCCGATATTATTAATTTTTCACTATCTATACGAGCTTTTTGGAGAATATTCAGCGTCTCACCACTTCTCTGATCTTCGAAAACAGCATAAGGCAGAGCGAGTGAATGTTTAACTCCATCAGCATATAGTTCTGCACTAAAACGTTGAGTGATATTGTTCAAATAATAATCCTGAAAGTTTTTTGCAACTCGAGAAACAAATGCGACGCCGACAGACAGAAGAAAAAGAAAAGAGACTCCGCGAAGGAACTCAGACAAAGTATACTGTGTGAATTTAACAGCATAGTTGTCTACAATATGTTGAAAAATGTAAGGATCAAGAAGAGAAAAGATTTGGTTTATGGACGCCAAAACAAGCACAGCAATACATAAAACCCAATATTTTTTTAGATAGGACCACAAAATTTTCATAAGGAACTAGTATAGCACAAAGTTTCTCACTTACTTCCGACTCCATTTATCTTACTTAAGGCAATTTTTGTCTTAACTAAAAGCATATTTTGGGTGGCTACTGGGAGATTCGACCCTTACATGGTCAGTACCCTAATTGGATATTTTATTTCGTAAACTCATAAAATATCTCAATCGGGCTTCGACTCCAGCCGTAAGTGCTCCCAGCACTTACTTAGCCACATAAAATAACTTCGTTATTTTTGGGTGGCTACTGGGAGTCGAACCCAGACAGAGAGCTCCACAAGCTCGCGTGCTACCGCTACACCATAGCCACCATTAAATCCAAGTTTTCAAAAAATGACTTTCGGGAGCATCCGCAGGTCTGAAGCTTGGATTTGTCAACGACCCGAGTAAGACGAGGGCTCTTTACAAATTCAGACCGAGGACCAGCCGAAAGCTTCGCAGGAAAGCTTGAGGTTCTCCTAAAAGCATTTTTTGAAAACTTACCCATTTATACCAGAAAATAAGCTTAAAATCTAGCCAGAAAGAGTTTTTTCTGTATACTTATCGACATATGAAAAAGTTTGACCCTTATGACTTCTCAAAAAAAGTGATTGATGGGGTGCCTGTGTACTACAAAAATTTACCTCTAGCACCTTGCATACACATCAATATAATTTTTAGCACGGGCTCAATTTATGACCCAAAAGGAAAAGAAGGCCTATCACATTTTTTGGAACACATGATATTTGACGGGTGTCCCTCCTTACCAAACAAAAAAGCTATAAAAGAATGGTCAAAAATCCACACTTTAAACTCTTGGAATGCATGGACCTGGTTTACAAACACCAACTACCATCTCAAATGTTTACCAGAAAAAATTGATATAGTGCTTTCTGGTATGAAAGATATGATTTTTAATCCACTTCTTAAAGATGAGGACGTAGAACATGAACGAAGTGTTATCACTCAAGAAGCATGGGGAGTATACAAAAATGAAAAATATTTATCTTTTTGTAAGAAGACACTGGATAATGTGTACCACGGCACGGCACGGGTAAATACAACTAGTCCGCTCGGTTGGCCAGATAGTATAAAAAATATATCTCAAAAAGATGTTGCTCTGTGGCACAGAACAAACTATGGTAAAGGAAATTTCTCTATTGTCATAAGTGGAGCCATAGACAGCAAAACTTTGGAGAAAATGGGAAAATTTCTAAAAACAATTCCTCAAGCGAAATTAGAAAGGATAAAATTTGGCGAACTACAAAAACCCAAGAAAAACTTTATAACAAAAACTGGTGAGGAAATCGGCGATCCGAGAGAACAGGCAGAGATAAGTTTTGAAAGAGCAATTGCAACCAAATCAGCACCAAGTGAGGAAATACAACTTATGACAAGCTCTCTTCTTCAAGACATCTTGTATGAAAGATTGAGGACAGAAAAAGCTTTGTGTTACGGGATATCAACCGGTTCATATATACAGAAAGATTTTTTGTCTTGGACTGTCAACTTAAAAATAAAGGAAGAAAATGTAGATGTTGTTAAAAAAGAGTTTTGGAAAGCCTTAGGAGACATAATCTCAGGAAAAGAAAAAAGCCGTTTCGATGTCCTAAAGAAAGTGCGAATAGACAGACTCAAATCAATAGAAGAAGTGACGGAAGACATAACTCAAAACGTGCTCATGAATATATTGAAATACGAAAAAATTATACAAAAAGAAAAAATGATTTTAGAAAGACAGAAAATATCTTATAAAGATGTTGTCTCCTGCCTCAAAAACGCATTCAAAAAAGAGTGGACTGTTATTGAGGTAATCCTACCTGCGAAAAAATAAAACTATTAATTAATAATCTCTATAGAGAAATATGGTTATAGTATTCTACTGGGGCAAAATCATCCGTCAATACTGGCATATCGTCAGCTATTGGTTTCTTCCAAACTTGAGACAGAAATCTATTAATCTCTTTATTGGGACTTTCCCATTTTGAAATTTTTTCCGATTTCAAGGCCACGAGCATGAGATTTTGAGTTTTGCTACCATCCTCTATATTTTGAACCGCAAATAAAAAAACTTGTGGAAAAAATTTTTTGTAAGTGGCATACTCTGCCCTGGCAAATTTCCCTTTCTCACCTTCAATGGCCGAAATAATGTTGACCATAACCACTCCACCTTCATTAAGCGTATCATATTCTTTGATTATAGCTTCTTTTGTCGTCAGCTGAAAAGGAATTGCTGATGTAGAATTAAATGCGTCACCAAAAATGACATCGTATTTCTTTTTATTCTCGTTTAAATAAATGCGTGCGTCTTGATGATAGATGGTGAGATTCTTTTCATCATTCAATCTGAAGTACTTTCTGGCGATAGCGGTCATACCAGGATCAATTTCAACCACATCCATTTTTGCGTCTGGATAATTCTTAATAAAATCGCGTGGGTATGTGTAGGCACAACCACCTATCATAAGAACATTAGTGGGGTTAGGCACGAAATGACCGAACAGTCGGTAAAATTTGGTGTAATCAAAGACCAAATCATTGGTACCGTCAGTAAATATAGCCCCTTGAGTAGTATATGGGTCAGTCGTAAGAGTTAGTATCGGCTTTTTTGTCACAGGATCAGTTGCACGTAAAACCAAAATACGATTATACTCAGTATCAACATCAGCTACAAATATTTTTTGTTCTATAAGCGAAAACATGTATGTTAATCCTAAAAAAATAGTTATGAGGAGAACCGCTACTTTAAATGATTTCCCTATTTTTGTATCCAAAAGCAATAAAACAGCCGTGAGTAAAAGAACAACAGAGAGAACTATCATTGAATTTGTTGAGCCAATATTCGGAACAATATAAAAACCAGATAAAAAGGTGCCAAAGATACTGCCGGCTGTGGATATGGCATAAAGATTACCTGCAGTTCTTCCAGATTTAGATATGTCGATCATTCTAAGTCTCACTGCATAGGGAGAGACCATACCCAAAAGAAAACTAGCTGGAGCAAAGAGTATCAATGAAATCATTATAGATTTAATCTCTAAAATAGCCTTGGAAACTAAAATAATTGACGAGAAAATATCTTTTGTAAAAGCCGAGAAAGCTATTGCTACGGCGGAAAAAATAATGATCATAGCCATCGGTTTTATGCTCGGTCTCCTGTCCGCCAAATAACCACCGGCATAGTACCCAACGCTTAAACTTGCAAGAATTACTCCTATTAAACTAGTCCAGGCATAAATGGAGGTACCTACATAAGGAGCAATGACGCGTGACCCAACCAATTCGAAAATCATCACAACCGCTCCGCAGATAAACACAACGATCTCAAGTATAAATTTCCTATTTGAGATCATTAAATTATTTTCCATAAATTTATTTCAAAAGTTCGTTGACTTATGACGCAAAACCATAACATAGCCTTGCTCCCCTCACTGGTGCTCGGGAGAGGACTCGAACCTCCACACCTTACGGCACACCCACCTCAAGGGTGCTTGTCTACCAATTTCAACACCCGAGCATAACCACTAGAGCAGTATATGTGAATTCTGACTTTATTTCAAACTAAAAAACCCTTGCATGGCTAGTATACCTTTTTGATTTTTATTCGTTTAACTCAAAAAAATCTAAAGAAGGTATTAAGAAGTGACAGAGGTCACTTCTTACCTTTCGGATGATTTTTATTCTTTTACTTCTGCTTCTGTTTCTACAACCTCTTCAACGCTGGTGGTATTATCTGGAAGTGCACGGATATTTCTCATTTGTCGTCTGATTTCTTTTGCTGCTTTGTCGCGGATGTGATAAAGCTTTGCTCGACGAACCTTGGATCGTTTCAAAGTTTCGATAGAATCAATCATTGGGGAATATATTGGGAATATTTTCTCAACACCTACACCAGATGCAACGCGTCGAACTGTGAAAGTCGCTCCAGCCTCTCGTCCGTGTTTTACAGCAATAACCAGTCCCTCAAAAGCCTGAAGACGAGTTTTACCTTTTTCGACAATTTTTTGTAAGACACGAACAGTGTCCCCTGAACGAATATCAAGAGCTTTTCTCTCAGCAACTTTTACTGGTGATTGAATTTCCATAACTGAGTTAATCTAACACAAGACTAGGAGCTTTGCAACAGAGCCACAGCACGGCTAAAATCCTCTGGATACGGAGCTGTTACCGTATGAGATAAACCACCTAAATCAGTAAATGTAATGTCATGTGAATGTAGAGCCGACCTCTTAAACCCAAGTGTATTTACCCTATCCGGAGCGTAGAGAGAATCTCCCACCAAAGGATAGTTAATGGCCTTAAAATGAACTCTGATTTGGTGAGTCCGCCCTGTTTTTGGACTAACCTCGACAAACGAATAACCTAGTTTTTTAGTAATAACTTTATAATATGTCACTGCCTCGCGCATTTCTCCCCTTGCCCCCCTCTGAGCCGACCACATCCGAAAATCTTTGCTACTACGACCAATAGGCCTATCTATCTTACCTTTTTCTGTTTTCATTTCACCAAAAACGAAGGCTTGATAATTTTTTTTAATTTCGTGATTTTTAAATTGTTCTTTTAGATTTTTAAAAGATTCTTTTGTCTTTGCAACAACCATTACACCAGATGTATCCCTGTCGAGCCTATGAACAATCCCAGATCTAGGAATAGTTTCACCAGTTGCGGTACTACCAGGTTCACCAACATCTTTTATTTCCGGATATTTTGATAAAATCCAATCAACCAAAGTTTTTTCCTCTGTTTTCCCGTCACTATGCACCACAAGCCCCGATGGTTTGTTTATGACCAGTACCTCTTTATCTTCATATAAAATAGTAGGTTCCATATTACTTCCCTATCCTTTGTTCTCTATTTTCATATTCCTTGAGTATATTCAAAAATTCCTCTTTGGAAAAGTCAGGCCAAAGTGTCTTAATAAAAAATAGTTCACTGTAGACTCCTTGCCACGGCAAAAACCCAGAAAGTCGCATCTCGCCGGATGTGCGAATAATAATATCTGGGTCTGGCATATTTCCCGTTTGAAGATGTCGCCCAAAATATTCTTCTGTAATTTTTTCTTGTTTTGGATTTTCAGCGACAATTTTCTTCACGGCAGAAAGTATATCCTGTCTTCCGCCGTAGTTTAAAGCAAAATAAACATGCGGACCAGTATTATTTGCTGTTTTTTCCAAAGCCTCGTGTAGAGTCTTTTGCAAGTCACCTGGAAATTTAGTTAAATCTCCAACATAGTGCAAAACTCCACCCTCTTTATTAAAATAATCTAACTCAGAATTGAGAAACTCTCCAATTAAATTCAGTAAGTAAGAAACTTCTTCCTTGGGACGACTCCAATTTTCAGTCGAAAATGTGTAGAAAATAAGATGTTTTATGCCCAAATCCTTCCCCCAACTGATAATATTTTTTAGAGTTTCTCCACCAGCACGATGTCCTTCTAGTAGTTTTAACCCTTTTCCTTTTGCCCATCTACGATTTCCGTCCATTATTATCCCAATACAACCAGGTATTTTTTGACTCATTCAGTCCATTTTACATTATTTTACAAAGTAGACAATATGCTGTACTCTAGAAATATTGCGGGATTAGCTCAGTTGGTTAGAGCAATTCATTTACACTGAATAGGCCGGGGGTTCGAGTCCTCCATCCCGCACAAAAAGCCGAAGGGCTTTTGTGGGTGATGAGAAAGTGCTGAGAACACTTTCGTGAGGATTCGAAGCCTGAATGAGATATTTTACGAGCTTTGCGAAATAAAATATCCAATTGGGATACTGAGTCTGTAAGACTCGAGTCCTCCATCCCGAACCTTAATAAGTAAATTTAAAAAATATGACTGACAAAGAATTATTTATACAAACATTAAAAAGTGAGATGCCACGGTTTGAACGTGTAATAAAAGCAGTTGATGCAGTCCCGAAACACAAACATTCATATAAACACGATGCTAAATCTCGAACGACTTTCGAACTTCTTTCTCATACGTTCGCTGCAGAATCAGGCATGTTCCCTGTTATTTTAAAAAAGGGTAAACTGGATTTTGCTTCGTGGCCAAAACCAAAATGGAAAACTGTAGAAGAGATCAGAAAAGAATTTATGAAGAACATGAAAACTACCCTAAAAATAGCCGAGAAAATGACTCCAAAAGAATGGGGATCAAAAGCTCAAATGTTTATGAATGGAAAAATGGAATGGGAGGATAAACGAGGGAAAGTAGTTTTTGAGTTTCTCCTAGACTTAATCCACCATCGTGGACAGTTATCAACTCATCTGCGTCCAATGGGTGGGAAAGTTCCATCTATATATGGACCTTCTGCTGACACGAATTAAAGCCTTAATACATAGCTTTTGACAAAAATCTCAATTTTCTAAATTGAGATTTTGTGGTAATGTGTTGCTATTGCCCTTGTAGTTTAATGGATAAAACAGTGGACTTCTAAGCCGCTGATCGAGGTTCGATTCCTCGCGAGGGCACAATTAAAGGACTACAATGAAGGATCTGGTTTACTAATCTGATTTTTATTTATTTCATTACTAAATTCTTCACGAAGATTCACATCATTCACTGATTCTTCTAAAAGAACATTATTTATTCTGACTTCCTTTCGAGAATCGTCCTTATTTACAGTAAAAAATCTACCCTGAGTAACTTCTATGTAAAAGTAATATGCCATCAAAGCAGTAAAACAGATAGATATACTAGTTATAGCTAAAATGATATTCCAGTCGTGTTTCGGTCTTATCCCTACTCTAGAATATGACAAATGACTTGTTTTAATTTTTTCAGCAAAACTTTTTATTTTTTCTAAGAAATTTGACATATTTATTTATATTTTAATACATTTATCTCAAATATACTTTGCCAAATCCTTCCTGAATCCGAAGTATTTTTTACAGACTCTGTATTAATCAAAGGTCCCGTTAGTCCAAAATTAATTATTTTGATCTTGAAAGGTAGAGACTCTATCTGCGCTAGAAATTTATATATACCAGACCAAGAACCTTTTGCCTTTACTCTAATTCTAAAAACTACTACTTTACTTCCTGGGAATGAGGGAATTTCTTCAAAATTAAGAGAATCTATAGTAGTTGATAAACTATCGTCGTGTGCCATTTTTTCTAGACTTTCTATAAAAGCGACATCGCCATCAGAAGAAACTATGGAATTATTGATCTTAGTAATGTCAGAATCCGCATTTTGAAAAGTCTCCAGTAGACTACTAACATATTGACTGTTTTCGTTTTGGTGAGCTAGATCTTGCTCAATATTTGATATATGTTCATTTCTATTTTTAATGTCTACAAATAAAAAATAATACGAAGCAAAAACTCCAACCACTAAAATGGTGACAGCGATTATTGTATTTTTTGATGTATTTTTGGTTTTCATAGCTAATACTTATTTTCCTGAAATGGTCATACTTATTGAAAAATCGATATCTTTGTTCTTTGCAAAATTTGAAACAGGTAGGTTGACCTCCTTAAAGGCTTTTGAGGCTTCTAATTTTTTTACAAATAAGACCAGAGAATCTCGTGTATCAGAAATACCACCTAGATTTATTGTCGCACTTGATTCCTTTCCAGATGTGTATGACATTTGATTAATACGAATAGTAGAAATCTTGTTAGAAAGAATAATATCTACTAGAGGCAAGACTTTTGGATACAGCATTATTTTACTAATGATATTTAATTTTGTATTTGTATCACTAATAATAGAAGCTATGGAAGTTGAGTCTTTTGATGACATAATTTTATTTGTGATATTAATAAGAGTCATAGATTCTTTTTCTTTGGACATGGAAATTATCCATGTTGGGAAAAGAAATATCAAAAATGATACTTGTATAAAAAGAATAAAAAAAAGAATTGTAACTAACCAGCGTTTCTTGTACTCTGTCTTGATTTCTTTTTTTGATATCTCTGGAAGTAAATTAAACATATGTCTCTAAATTAGAATGTCGCCTGGAAGTGCCAGGCCAATAGCCGTGACATATCCTAAAGAATCTATAAACGAAATTTCTGGGACGACAGTATTGATATTAAAGGCATTAACCCAAACATTACCAAGAATCGTTGGGATCTTATTATGGACCGTAAAATGTTGAGTAATATCAATATCAAAACCTTCTCCACAAATAATGATTTGTCTTATTTTTCTATTTTCGTTGTCCACATTTTCTTTCAGTGTGTGCCAATATGTATAAAGTTTCTTTATTTCTTGAGACATAAAGTCTAAGTTCGAGGAAACATCACCTTTAAATGACAGTGTAGAAGTAAAATGCACAGTTAAACCACTTGCAACGTATAAACCAACTTTTTCTTTTTCAAAATTAATAATAACTACAGTCTCAGGTGCATCTTTGGACAAAAGAGCTCTAGCTGTTGCTTGTGATTCTGTCTCTAATGATAACAAAGATAAACCTGAATCTTCGGCCAAACTTACATATTTGTCTACAACATTTATCGGCATAGTAGAAACAACTACGTTGAGGTGGCTTGGATTCATACGAACAACTTTGTAATCAAATGTTAATTCTGCGGGTGAAACGGGAACACTCTCTTCCATCTTTGACTCTATAACACTTCGAATCTCATTTTGTTTAACAACTGGAATTTTAGCATTGAACAGGTAACCTCTTTCTTCTGGTAGAGATATTTTAACGTAATCTAAACCAATCTCTTTTTTTAAAGATTTAAGAATTTGAGCAACCTCATCCTTATTTTCTATTTGTCCAGATTTGATAAGTCCTGGATTGACTTCACTCTTAGCATATTTCTCCACAAACAGAGCTCTGCCTTTTTTACCAAATTTTATACAGTGAATCACTGTGTCAGATATAGATATTCCGGCAAATGGGATATCTAAAAACTTTGGAGGAGGAAAAACCTCAAATATTTTATCTAATATCATCTGCTAAATTATAACACAAGGTTACTTTCAAAAATATAGTCGTTTCACTCCTTGTTTTCTAGGTCGTACCACAAGGGCACTTCCGAGAACATATTCGCTATACTTATTGTTTTCTAGGTCGTACCACAAGGGCACTTCCAATTTCTATTTTACTGCACTCCCTGGAATGACATCATCTTTGGTCTCTAGAAGAGAGAAAAATCCATTTTCTCCTTTACCACTACTGACTGCGAGTATCATACCTTTGCTTTCTAGCCCTCTTATAGTTCGCGATTCAAGATTGGTAGCAAAAGCACACTTTTTACCAATAAGTATCTGAGGATCAGAAAAATATTCTGCTATACCTGAAATAATTTGTCTTGGATTTTCTTCTCCTAAATCCACCGACAACTTCAAAAGTTTATCGGTGTCAGAGACTTTTTCTACTGACAAGATCAGACCAATTTTTATCTCTAACTTTTTAAAATCATCAATTGATATCATAAATAGATAATTTTTAATTTCTAAATGAATTATTTTTTGTATCTAAATACGACTTCAAAATCAAAGCCGCAGCAGAAGCATCGTGCATCTCACCTTTGCCTTGAAGTCTTTCTGCTTCGGCTGATGTCAGAAATTCTGGATGCATGTGAACTGGAAGTTTAAGTTCTTTTTTTAAATTTTCAGCAAATGGTTTTATTTCTTTCATTATCTCGTTATCTTTTTGACTATAATCTTTTGAATCTCCAACAACAATCTCTCCTATAGTGTTTTTAGCACATATTTCAGCAATTTTTAGAATCAAATCTCTTGAAGACTCCAAAACAACTAATGGAAAAGCAAAACTACCTGTATTGTCAGAAACAGCAACTCCAACTCTTTTTCCGCCATAATCAATGCCTAAGTACTTCATAGCCTAAAGTTTAACACAAGGTCACTTCCAATTTCTAATTCACTACGTTCATAAGAAATTTAGGTCGTACCATAAAAATGCTTTCATTGCATTATCACAAATTTTTGATACTATGTCGGAATGGATACAACAGCGATAAACGGGTTTCCAATTTGGCTCATGATACTTATCACACTATGGTCAATACCATGGAAAGGTATGGCATTGTGGAAAGCCGCACAACTATCACATAAGAAATGGTTCATTATCTTATTACTTGTGAACACGTTGGGTATCTTGGATATATATTACATTCGTTTCGTCGCTAGAAAATATACTGTAGAAACAATTGAAGGCAAGTAAAAATAAAAAACACGGAGGTGTCGCATAGTGGTCTAGTGCGCCCGTCTTGAAAACGGGTGTGCCGCAAGGCACCGTGAGTTCGAATCCCACCACCTCCGCAATTTTTCGAAAAGGGTTTCAGAACCAAATGGAGTTGCGCCGACAAGTGGTAGTTTTTTAATTCAAAGATTTCTTGTATAATTGACACCATGAATGCAAAATCACTTTCAGTTCTTATTTCAAGAATCGCATTATTTTTAATTTATTTTTGGTTTGGCTTTTTGAAAATTATTGGACTGTCTCCAGCAAGTGGAATGGTCCAAGAACTTTTTAGTAAAACTGTTACACCAATCATGGATACGATGCACCTATCATTTATGACACCAGGTACATTCGTAATAGTATTTGGGGTCATTGAGGTCATAATTGGAATTCTGTTTCTCGTCCCAGGAAAAGAAAAACTAGCTTCAATATTATTTTTTGCACACATGGTTACGACCGGGCTCCCACTTTTCTTCCTAAAAGATTCAGTCTGGGCACGTATGTTCGTTCCAACACTTGAAGGTCAATATATTATAAAAAATATCGCCCTCATCGCTTGTGCACTAAACATTCGATCTTCCTCAAAAAGCTAACTGTACGTGTTATAATAGCTACATGGAAAAAATCTCTTGGAAAGCAAAAGAATACATTCATAGAGAAAAAACTTCTGACTGGTATTGGATCGTAGGAATTATTACCGTTTCAATCGCGATTATTTCCATAATCCTAAACAATCTTATTTTCGCAATACTTATTATAGTCTCATCATTTACCCTATCACTTTTTGCTTCCAAAAAACCCCAAATGATAGACGTGGAAATAGACAATTCTGGTGTCACTATAGGCAAAACGCACTACCCATATGCACACTTAGAGTCGTTCTGGATCGAGACTAGAGAACACCATCCAAGAATAATACTGAAATCACAAAAAGTCTTCATGCCTTTTGTTATTGCTTTTATTGAAGATGAAAACGAGGAAGGACTGCGTGAATTTTTGCTACAACATTTACCAGAAGAAGAACATATCGAACCTTTCTTAGAAAAACTCCTAATCTACTTGGGATTTTAGTGATTTTGTGATAATCTGCGAACATTGCTCTCGTAGTTTAATGGATAGAATGTTGGCCTGCGAAGCTGGCGATCCAGGTTCGATTCCTGGCGAGAGCACTAAAATTGACGTTCGGAAATTTTGTGCTCCGCAGAAAGTCATGGGACGACTTTCGCTAGGAATCGAAAACCTTTGATAGTTTTTTAGACAAAAAACAGAAAAGGTGTACCGTTCCTGTAAGGAAAGATTCCTGGTGAGAGCACAAAATTTTTTCCTGATACTAAAAAACCGTGAGCCACGGTTTTTTGATTATCCTTTCTTTATCATTGCACTTATTCTGGATTTATTTCTTGATGCTGTGTTTTTCTTCAGCAATCCTGTTTTGACAGACTTGTCGAGAATTTTCTGAACTTGGGACATGAACTCCTTTGCTTCTTTGAACTTTTTCTCTCTAACCAATTTCTTTATTTGTTTGACAGCTTTGTTTATAAGATCCTTCTTATTTACGTTAAAATCTCTCTTTTTAGAAGAAGATCGTAGAGCTTTTTTGGCTGATGTTGTAATAGGCATGGCTGTTTTGTTACCCTTGGATACTATAACATAGTGAAAAATAAATCAACCCTTTGGCACTTTTTTTGAAAAATAGAAAGTACTAAAGGGCTAATATAGCAGACTTAACACAAATGGAGTACTATATGGGAATGATAGGACATTTGAAAGGCACAATTATCCATAGTGACTTGAAATCCATAATACTGGATGTTTCAGGAGTAGGCTATAAAATCTATACAAACACGACGAATCTTGAAACAGAGAAAGGTAAAATTGTTGAACTTTGGACATATTTAGCCGTACGAGAAACCGCTTTAGATTTATATGGCTTTAGTACAAAAGATGAACTAGATTTTTTTGAACTTCTTATATCTGTTTCTGGTATTGGACCAAAAAGCGCTATAGGGATTCTCTCTATCGCCACCTTACAGAATCTCCGCCACGCAATATCTAGTGGAGATACTAGTCATCTAACAAAAGTTTCTGGTATTGGAAAAAAGAACGCCGAGAAAATTGTCATAGAACTGAAAGATAAATTAGTTGGTCTGTATGCCGACATGAGCCATTCTATGAAAGGCGATGTTGATGCATTAGAAGCTTTAAAATCCCTTGGTTATGGTGAACGTGAAGCAAGAGAAGCACTGAAAAAAGCAGATGGTGATACTACAGAGAAAAAAGTGCGTTCTGCACTAAAAAATCTAAACAAATAAACAGTTATGCCAGAACTACCAGAAGTAACAACTACCGTTAAGGGATTGAATGAAGTGTTACCAAAACTTAAGATAAAAGATATATGGTCGGATTATTTTCTACGGACAAAAAACAGGCGTACCGATAACATTAAAAACAAAAAATATTTTGAACACTTCAGAAAAGAAGTTGTTGGTGAAAAAGTGAAAAACGCCGAGAGAAGAGGTAAAAATGTCTTGATACATTTAACTCACGGGAAAACTATTCTCATCCATATGAAAATGACTGGGCATTTACTGTACGGGAAATACATCTGGGACGATAAGGAATGGAAAAGTAGTGAGAAATTACTATCTGATCCATTCAACCGATTCATTCATCTCATATTCACTTTATCAAACAGCAAACATCTGGCCTTCTCAGATATGCGTAAATTTGCAAAAGTCGTCTTGTTTGAAACTGAAAAAAGAGATGAATTCATTGACTTAGCTCAACTTGGACCAGAGCCTCTTTTAAACTTGTCATTAGATATATTTAAAAAACAGTTACATAAAAAACCAACTGGAAAAATTAAAACCGTTTTAATGGATCAGACAGTCATTGCTGGTATAGGCAACATCTACTCTGACGAAATCCTTTGGGAGGCCGGGATTCATCCTGAACGTAGAGTGGTAAGTATTAAAAACAAAGAGATAGAAAAAATGTGGAAAGGATTAAAGGTAATACTGACAAAATCAATCAAGATGGGTGGAGATTCAATGTCTGACTATAGAGACATTTATGGTAAAAAGGGGAATTTTCAAAATGCCCACAAGGTTTACAGAAGGACAAAAGAAAAATGTTTGAAAAAAGGTTGTTCTGGAATAATAATGCGAAAAACTATCGGTGGAAGAAGTAGCCATTTCTGCAGTGCCCACCAGAAGTAAACTTAGACGAAACTGCGTAAAATTAGTAGAATATAGTAATGAACAAAGATTCAGTAGGCATTGTTATTATACTCGGCATAATAGCTCTAGCTATTTTTGGTGGAGTAAAAAACACTGGAAACAACAGCTTTGTCTCTAGTGAGGACCTTACTCCTGCACAAAAACAACAAAACATACAAACAGAAGTTGTAAAAGTACAAACCCAAGTCGAAGATTTAAAAAAGCAGGTACAGTCGCAAGAAGATTTTAAAACCCAATCAAAATATAAAAATTCAGTCAGCCTCTCTATAAACAGATCTGAAAAACCTTCAGAGGAATACATCACTATACGAGTAGCAAGTAATGCAACAACATCGATACTTGTGACTGGGTGGACATTAAAAAGTGTAAACGGTGGGGTAAGTGTCAAAATACCTAAAGGGACATATCTTCTCTTTAGTGGTAAACAAAATGTCGAGGAAGATATTTATCTCACAGGAGGAGATACTCTTTACCTCATCACTGGAACTTCACCAAACGGTGCGAGTTTCAAGCTCAATAAATGCTCTGGATACTTGAATCAATTTCAAACCTTTACCCCATATATCAGTAGCAACTGTCCAGTACCAAGAGACGAGGATCTATCAAGTATCCCTAAAGTAGTGCTAAATGACGCCTGTCTTGATTATATTGAGACATTTCCACAATGCAGAATCCAAGAAGGTCCACTGCCGGTAAAGTGGAATCGTGAATGTACCGATTTTATAATTAATAAAATCAGCTATGCAGGATGTATAGAAACTCACAAAGATGATAAAGATTTTTATGGAAAAGAATGGATGGTTTACTTGAAACGCAATAACTCTCTATGGAAAATTAAACGTGAAAATGTAATCCTTTATGACCTCGATGGTAAGATCGTCGGTGAGTTAAAATACTAAATCCCTAACACCCTGAACAGAGCTACTCCAAAAGCCACTGACACATTGAGAGACTCTTTCTCCCCTAACATTGAAATCTCTGCAACGACATCACACAGAGAAAGCATTTTTTTATCCATTCCCTCCACTTCATTTCCAACAATGAAAAGAACTGAGTAATGTACTTTTACCTTTTTATAATCCACAGAATCTTTTGATTGTTCAATCCCAACGATCTGATATTTTTTATTCTTTAATTCTTTGATTATTTTTTCTGGACTTTTTACATATTCCCAGGGAATAGTTTTTTCGGCTCCGAGAGCAACTTTAGCAATATCTTTTCTTCCCCTACCATATTTATCTACAGGGGTCGGTGTGTAACCAGACAAATAAATTTTGGTTACTCCTGCGCACTCAGAGGTACGGAACATAGACCCAACATTATGGGTACTGCGGATATTATGAAGTAACACAACAATTTCTTTTCCCTTTGAACTTTTCATAATACCGACTTTAACATATAATGTAGCAATGCATCCACTTTCAATATTTCCCAGATTACTAGACTTCAGCTTGTTAGCTCCGACGGTACTTCGAGTTGTCGTTGCTCTTTTTGTCATTTACTTAGGTTTGAACAGGTATAAGAAAGAATATAACTATGCTTCTATTGTTTATATTATTTCTGGAGGTTTAATAATTTTAGGTTTGTACATTCAAATAGCTAGTATTATTGCTATCGCAGTATTAAAGTTTGACTTCTATGTGGATTTTTACATTAAAAGAAAAACAAAACCAGTTGAAATAGATAAATATTTTTTGTATGGAGCAATGGGAGTCATTCTCCTTTCCCTACTTGTAACTGGCCCAGGATTATTTGCTTTCGACTTGCCTCTATAGAATTAGCCGAGATTAGTTGGACTTTTTGTGTTTTTCTGTTATATTTCAAAGGTTAGATTAATGGACAAAAGTCTTTGGATAATCAAAGCAAAGTCCTGGATAGTTTTGTTTTCGTCAAAACAAAACTTCCTCGGACCCTGGTCTCGCTTGTTTTGCTTGGTAGCAAAACATAGCTCCGACCCGCAAAAGTTCTAAAAAAATTAAAGTAGTTTAATTTTTTAAGACATTTTGCGCCCGTAGCTCAGTCGGTAGAGCAGGTCCCTTTTAAGGACAAGGTCGTTGGTTCGATCCCAACCGGGC
>JBAQTF010000015.1:0-91090 GCA_049296855.1 Minisyncoccia bacterium
TGACGGAATTCATTTACCAAAATTATTTTGAAAATAGGTTCGTATCTGGTCGTATAATCTAGCAGTGAACCTTAAAATGCAGTTCTAATGTTAGAGTATACTAAGAAAAACTTATACATTATAGTGACCATTTTTGCAATCTTTTTTATAGGATTATTTTTAGGTAGATATACTAAACAATCTCAAGTAATAAAAAACAGGGTACTTAGAGAAAGTGGTTACAAATACATCAACCCTATTTTACTTTGCAATACCGACAACCAACAATCCTACAATCACGATAACGAACTGTCAGGTAAACTATCTAATTATGTTGAGAAAAATAAAGAAAACGACATTTCAATATACTATCTTAGTCTTACAAATGGATATTGGGCATCAATAAACGAAAACGTGAGCTACTCACCAGCAAGTATGCTCAAGGTTCCGACAGTTGTAGATGCAATGAAATTTTCTGAAACCCATCCTGAAATTCTTTTGAAACAACTTTATTATGAGGGATCGGTGGACTACAACAAACCGGAGTATTTTAGATCAAAAGAATCTATACAGCCAGGGAGGTATTATACGATAAAGGAACTATTTGAATATATTATAAGATACTCAGATAATAATGCATTGACTTTACTTCTTGAAAATATCAACTCTCGCAGTCTCGATGAGATTTATAAAGATTTGAATATTACTATTCCAGAAAACAATGTGGATTTCATGAATACTAGAACCTATTCACTATTTTTGCGTATCTTGTACAACAGCACATATTTAAACAGAGAGGACTCTGAAAAAATATTAAAAATAATGACTGAATCAGATTTTTATTCGGGGCTACGAAAACAGATTCCAAAGGAGATAGAAATAGCTTCAAAGTTTGGGGAAAGAGAAATACATGACACTTCTGGTAATACGTTAAAAAAGGAACTCCATGAATGTGGAATTATTTATAAAAAAGATGACCCTTATGTACTTTGTGTTATGACAAGTGGAAACAATCTAAACTCTTTGTCTACAAATATATCTGACATATCAAAAATTGTGTTTAACTATGTAAACAACTAAATTTAGTGGTTTCGATCATGTGGAGCTTTTCTATTGTTAAAGAAAACACTGGTGGTATAATACACATACAGACAATAATTATAATAAAATGTCAAAAATACTTTTGGTTGATGACGATAAACTTATTAGAGACATATACTCCAGAAAATTTAAGGATGCTGGTTTTGATTTTTTTGAACTACCAGACGCCGAAAATAATTTTGTAAAAAAAGTAGTTGAAATTAATCCTGATGTCATTCTAATGGACATTAACCTTGGAGGAAATAAAACCGACGGTGCTTTCTCTGCAGAAAAACTACAAGAAAATAGTCAGACAAAAAATATACCAATTATTTTCTTTACTAACGCCGATTTGGACGACTCGACTGAAAAAGCTCGTGAGAATAAATCAGGTATTGGTTTCCTTATCAAATCAGAATACACACCAGAAGAAATAATCTCAAAAGTTCAAGAGTTGTATACCAAACATCTCCAGAGTAAAAATATCATAGCATAATTCAATATGTTTAATTTTGTTTTTTTGAACATAAAGAAGGCATCAGAAAAAATAGAGAAAAACCCTCAGTTAATATATACCATCGTAATAGCTTTTCTTATCACAGGAGCTTTTGTGTTTATAGCACAGAGATTTGTGGGAATTGCAACTGATGCACAAGATCGATTGGTCAATGTTCGTATTGGTTCCCTACAGGATGCTTTCGTTTCTTTTGCAGGTGATAAAATTGACAATACAGAATATCTAAACCAAAAAATAAAAGAGATTGTTAGTTCAAACGAAACCATAAAAAATTTTAGGATAATTGTTAGAAAAACTATAGTGGACGAAGCTTCCACAACAATACCAAATGCTCATGTTATTGTAGCTTCAAATAACTCTGATGAAATTAATAAGATAGACCCAGAAGCTGATTTTCTTTTTACACTTTCTTCAAGTGATCCGACACATTCGATCACCACAGTTTTAGAAAATAATGGTGAAAGATTCTTTAAAACTACTAGAGCAATCGTAGACGTTCAAGGAAGAATACTTGGTGTAGTAGAAACGACTCAGACTTTGTCTTTGGCTGACAAAATTATAGAAAGTAACATAAATAACAGTATTGTTATTCTTATAATAATAATTATTCTTATTATGTTTTTGTTCTTACGTCATTCCAAAATAATCGATTATATGAGTTTGTATAAAAAACTAAAGGAGGTAGACCAACTAAAAGACGACTTCGTATCTATGGCCTCACACGAGCTCAGAACTCCTCTTTCCATCATTAGAGGTTATGCAAGCATTATAAAAGAAATTCCAGAAACTACGAATGAGATGAAAGATTCCTTGGTTAAAATTGACACAGCCACAAAAGATTTAGATTCTTTGGTTGCTGATATTCTAGATGTATCAAAAATAGAACAAGGAAGAATGTCGTTTAACTTAGAGAAACTAAATCCTACCGAAATTCTGAAAAATATAGTGTCATCATTCGAGCAGCCAGTGAGCGAAAAGGGATTGAGAATTTCAATCGAAAAATCTGACTCTGATAGTAATTTTTACATAAAGGCTGATAAAGAACGTCTAAGACAAGTTTTTGTAAATATCATCGGTAATGCCATTAAATACACAGAGAAGGGCGAAATTAAAATAAGACAATATGAAGATAAAGGAAAACTCTACATACGTATAAGTGATACGGGTATAGGAATGAGTGCTGAGGAAAAAGAGAAACTATTTGAAAAATTTTACCGTATAAAAACAAAAGAAACTGAGGCTATAAGAGGAACAGGCTTAGGATTGTGGATTACGGCCAAGATAGTTAAAGAAATGAGTGGTAATATTGAAGTAGAATCGATAAAGGGAGTAGGATCGCATTTCATAGTCAACTTCCCTATCATTAAATAAATATGGATGGATATTTTCGAAAACTATTAGAAAAAAATAAGGAAATTAACTTACCTATCAGTTTTTTAGCAACGTTAGTTGTAGTTGTTTATATATTTGCACAAATACTAACTACTGGCTCGATCTTTGCCGAATCTACATCTACACCACTTTTTACAGGAACAGCAACCCAAAATTCAACAAGCTCTGGAACATCAGACCCTGAAACTGGAGGTTCAGGATTTTTAGTGCCACAACCTCCGACAGGTTTCAGTGGAATTCCTGGAACATGTGGAACAGGTAAGATTTATCTTTATTGGCAAAATTCATCAGGAACGACTAATTATGTCGTTTATCGCAACAACGCACAACTAGTATATGAAGGACCAAATCTATCATCTCTCGATAGTGGATTAACAGCAGATACAAACTATATTTACAGTATTTCAGCGCGTAATGTATATGGAGCGTCTAGCATAACTTCAGTAAATATTAGATCTCCAAAAGCTTGTGATGTAGCTACTGCAACAACCACAGTTGGAACTTCATTGACAAACACCACTGTTGTTATACCGACCGGAACAAATGCGACAACCAGTGAAACTGGGGTAAACCCAAATATTGGAGGAATTCCACCAAGACCAACCGCAATATACTCGAACCTTGGTTCATGTGGAACGGGTAAGATTTATCTTCATTGGCAAAATTCATCTGGCGCGACTGGTTACAGGTTGTATGTTAATGACGTAAATATTTATGATGGACCGAACTCTTATTTTCAAGACACTAGACCTTTGAATAATACTACCTATATGTACAGGGTCGTAGCATACAACTCTTATGGTGGAGGAGAAGGAACTACACTGAGTGTAAAATTCCCAGGCGTATGTCCTCCTGATGTAAACACAAACACAACAAGCGTAGGTACTCCACCAAAACCAGCTGAAAACACTACTGCATTACCAATTCCAACCAATGCAACCTTTGCACAAACTCCATCTACTACAACACAAAAAACTGAAGTAGTTAAAACGAGTGATTCGACTACAGTATTAAAACCAGATGAAACAGAACTATTACACCCTGTAGAAACTACACCATCATCAAAACCGTTCGCCTTAGAAACCGCAAACCAAATTCAAAATTTTAGTTCGATAATTGAAACAACAAAAATAGCTGTTGATTCAGCAAAAGAAGAAATTGAAAAAGTAATAAATACAAGAATTTCAAATATTACCAAAACTTTGAGTCCTGCCCAGATATTAGAGGCAAGTGATGAAATTGAATTACATAAAAACAAATTGTTAGAAGAAATCAATTTAAAATTAGTCGGACTAACAGACCTAACTCCTGAAAAAATTTCTGAAATAAAAGGTAGAGTTGAAAACGGTCTAAAAGAAATCGACTTGATAATTCATAAGGAAAATACTACTCAAATACCACTGTCCGCTGTAGAAACGAATACAGTAAATCAAGTTCTAAACACACTTTCAGTTAAAGTTCTAGATGGGACAAAAGCACTAAAAGCACAAGGTGGTGATTTACTCTATAAAGATAGTAACAATGACGGTATTTCTGACTATGAATCTAAACATGTTTATAACATAGACCCACTTAAACCCTCTCCTACAACGGTTTATGAAGGTAAACAAATCACCGCTGGAGAAAAAGTTCTTCTTGGGTTTGACCCAGGAAAGACAGAGCTGGTCAGAGTGACTCCTGAAGAACCAAATGTCTCTGACGTACCAGTGACATCATCTTATAAAGTAAATAATGTTGAATTATCCAAAGAAAATAAAGTTGTCTTGAAAGGGACAGCCCTACCAAACAGTTATGTAACTTTGTATATTTATAGTACTCCAATCATTGTAACAGTTAAAACAAATAGCGATGGAGAATGGGAATATACGATTGACAAAGAACTGAACTCTGGAGAACACACTGTTTACACAGCGACAGTCAATAATACTGGAAAAATCTTAGCTAAAAGTCCAGGGTTTTCATTTGTAAAGACTGCTGAAGCTGCTACATTATCAACTATAACCCCTACTCAATCTGGACAAGTAGAAAAACCTGGGCTACTTAATACTACATACATCATTATTATTGTTACTATCTTTCTATTAACACTAGGTGTAGCATTCATAATAGTTGGAATAAATAGTAAAAAAGAAACTTCGATTTAAAATAATATATGCATTCAAAAAGAACTATCGTAATTATAATAATCATCATTTTTGGAGCTTGTGTTTATTTTTCTTATACGAAAAATGAAAACGAATTATTACTTACTCCTAAAACCCCTATTAGTCAGACTGCTTCTGACCCCAAAAATGCTACCTATGTTATAGATGGAACAAATGTAACTCTTGTAAATGGTTTATCTGAGCTTGAAGTTATTCCTGATTCAGCCTCGAGGGTGATAACTCAATATTTCGGTAACGAAGTTAAGCACGATCTTAATGATGATGGTAGAGAGGACGTGGCTTTTCTTTTGACTCAAGAAACTGGTGGTAGCGGTGTATTTTTCTATGTTGTAGCCGCTTTAAATACTCCAACAGGATATGTTGGTTCAAAAGCTTTTTTCTTGGGTGATCGGATTGCCCCCCAGACAACCGTAATGGACGAAGGTAAAACAACCATAGGCACCTACCGGCAAAATGTTATCGTTGTTAATTACGCCGTCCGTCGACCCAATGAACCTTTTACCACCTCGCCCTCAATCGGCAAGAGCGTGTGGCTTAAACTTGATCCTGTCACTATGCAATTCGGCGAAGTAGCGCAAAATTTTGAAGGTGAGGCTGATCCTGCAAAAATGACTCTTAATATGAAAACTTGGGATTGGATAAATACTTTGTATAACAATGACAAAGAAATAAAACCTATACTTCCAAAAAGGTTTACACTAACTTTTAGAAGTGACGGAACTTTCTCTGCTACTACTGACTGTAATAATACTAGCGGTGAATATGTCGTAAATGGAAGTAAAATATCGTTTACAAAAATGATGTCCACAATGATGTATTGTAATGAAGCTTCCCAAGAGAGTGACTTCACAGGGATGCTAGGTGAAATACAAAGCTATCATTTCACATCCAAAGGAGAACTTATTTTCAATTTGAAATTTGATAGTGGAGTTATGATTTTTAAATAAAACTAACATTCGTTCACTTGACATAGACGCTTAAGTCTATTACTATAAGAGGTAGAAGTTCTATTCATTTTTCAAAGAGAGGCATTTGATGAAGAGGAACAGTAAAGAGACTTCGTTCTTTTGGACACTCCTCATCGGTCTGTCCATCTGGCTGTATGTTTTGGTCCTAATTCTGCTCAGAAAGGTGACTGTCAAAGGTTGGATGAACTTACCTCTATGGAAGACAAGAAATATTTTTGTCTTCAATCACCGCTACACTGGAGAGGAGATCTATGTGAACGCGCTCCTTGGACATCAGTTTCTTATCAGACCAAGGAAGTGTGGTCCGCACACTTATGCGGACAAAAAGAATTACTACGACAACCCAAGGTTTCGGCTTATGAGACCCAATCTGATTCCTGTTGACCGCACTGCGGAAAATGGTAATCTAGCAAGTCTCTTAACTGGGATCAACATTCTGAAATCCGGAGGAAACATAAACATTTTTCCGGAAGGACATCGGACGGCAAAAGGATCAGCCTTCCTTACAAGCAAAAATGCTGAGCGAATCAGTATTCCATTTATGGAAGGCTTTGCCTGTCTAGCCATGGAATCAGGTGCAACTCTCAGACCAGTCTGGGTGGATGTGAAATCAACAACAGTTTGTGGATTTCCATTCATACGAAAAGCGAAGTTTGTCGTCGGGAAACCGATAGACATAAGTGCTCTCTCAAGAGAGCAAATCGTAAGAAAAACGGAGCGGACTCTTATCGAGTTAGCCGATCAAGCATGAAGAGCCCGACGGAAACTTTCCGCCGGGCTCACTTTTATTAAACCTTTATATTTGTCGTTAGTAGTTTATTTACTTTGATTGTATAATTTTTCCCAAAGTGGATGTAAACTTGTCGGATGCATTGCACGTTCGAGACTATAGTTTTTGATATACTTTACATATGAGCTATTTTCGCATTACAACTCACCTATCAGAAATATTAGAAGAATCTAACTTACAACCAGTAATTATTTTTAAATATTCATCCGACTGTGGTAGTAGTGCTAGTCTATATAAAAAGTTAGAAGAGGAAAACATATCATATCCTATATATATTGTTGTAGTACAAGAGAAACCCGCTCTAACAAAGAAAATATCTGAAATATTTGAAATCAGGCATGAAACACCTCAAATAGTAATAATACATAAAGGTAAAGTCACTTACACTGCACATCACAACGATATAAATATAGGTAATTTTACTTTTCAATAAAAAATGTTTTTTGTGGTAATATCAACGTTATGAAAAATTCTTTTAGTCATACCATATTAATGACTGTAGGTAAATATAAACTGAAACAAATCAGTTTAATCATCATTATTCTTGCATCTATTGGATATGACGGATTGGAATATTGGTCGATACGAACTGAGAACATTAACCTCACAAAAAAAATTGAGATTCTTGAAGAAGCGCTATCAATATCTCAGAAAAACACAACAAAAGTAAAGGATGAGAATACAGTAATCACGGAGTCACTACATACAGAACAAGCAAATAATGCTCTTTTTTCAGACCAGATAAACAATATTGCCGGTACTGTAGGCGTTTTAGACAAACTTAGTAAGACTGACTCTGAATTACTGAAAAAATACTCTAAGGTTTTCTTTTTGAACGAAAATTATGTTCCTAAAAAACTGACTACCATAGATCCGAAATATCTATATGAAAAAGACAAATTGACACAAATACACACGGATGTTTGGCCACATCTGCAAGCACTCATGGATAAAGCTCAGGAAGATAGTGTCGCAATACAAGTCATCTCAGCATATAGATCATTCGGAACTCAAGCTATACTCAAATCAAGTTACAAAATAACTTATGGAACAGGCACGGCAAACAAATTTTCAGCAGATCAGGGATACTCTGAACATCAGCTTGGGACAACAGTAGATTTTACAACTCCAAATATTGGAGCAAATTTTGTAGGTTTTGATAAAACTGAAGCATATAAATGGCTCTTAGCTCACGCCCATGAGTATGGTTTCATAATGTCTTATCCAAAGGAAAATACTTACTACACATTTGAACCGTGGCACTTCCGTTATGTTGGTATAACTCTAGCAACAAAACTTCACAATGAAAACCTCTACTTCTACGCTATGGACCAACGTGATATTGATAAATATCTAGTGAGTCTTTTTGATTAACAAAAATACCTGCTTCTGGCATACATTTTTGTTATAAAACTTTTCACTGATTACATTTGCTGTCCATCTTTTGCGCAATGTTTACAATTCTTTTTATGCGTAACTATTTCGTAGACTGCTGACAAACCGACTAATACATAAACTATCATAGATATCTGTGAACCAAACATTTCTATTGGATCATACCCAAAAGCGTGTAGCCCCCACTCCAGTCCCCCAACGACTAGAAGTATAAACGTCACCATATGCAATGATTTCATATATTAATATATTAAATTATTAAGTTGATGTTACATCGGTAATTATAACAACACTTAGGTAAATAGATACTGATTAGCTGTGTATTACTATAGAAACGGCTTAGATCGGTGAACATTATTCCTTATTCAAAAAACTTTTGGTCAATTTATTTGATAGAAGATAAAATACCATAATAAGTGCAATACTTATGGTCACAAATGATATAGAATGGAAATATCCATTTATTTTTAAATATGAATTTCCTACATAGTAACCGACTATAAATAGGAAAAGTGTCTTTGGAATAGTGCCTAAAATACTAACCGAAATAAACTCATAAAAGTTTACGTGTGCAATACCTGCCGCTATTTGAACTGCAGTCCCTAAGCTATAAGTTAATTTACCAATAATTAAAGTCTTTAGTTTATGTTTTTTGAAATGTTCCTCTATAAAACTTTCATTTTTCTCGTCATAACCAAAAAAATGTCCGTATTTTTTTACCCATGGCGCACGACGCCAATATGTTCCAATGAGATAATGTAGTGTGTCCCCTATAACTTCGGCAACAACTAAAATTAAGTAAGACAAAAACCCATTAAGGAAACCTAGAAAAGTAAGGAAACCCGTAATAATTATTATGATCGGACCTTCAATAATCGCAATTGGGAAAATGACTAGATATTTATAGTGTTCCAGAATAGACAGAATGTGAGATGGAGTCAAAAACATTGTTATTAATACTATATTGACAGAAATCTTTTTGACTGTAAAGTAATGAGAGATTTTATTTGACCTTGGAGGAGACAATTATGTTTGAAGGATGGGAAGAACTAACAGACCGAGAACGCCTGGTCTACCTAGTAGTGAAGTACAGTACAAGGGAAAGTATGGGCCCACGGACATTGTACAAAAACGCACTGGAACTTTCTGGACTTCGAGACCCTGATTTCAGTGAAATCATGCGAAAACTAGAAGCAAAGGGCCTTATGGTAGTAGAACCTCTTGTCAGCGAAGGAAATGCGAAGTGGCTATCAGTCATTAATCCAACTCCGTAAAGACACGACAGCCGTTTGGTTAATCCATACGGCTGTCTTCATTATCTTTTGATTTGACGTGAACCTCAAAATTTGCTTTAATTAAAGCCTAATCGCCGGCTCCGGCCGGTTTTTGAATGAAAAATATGGAGATCAGGAATATAGCTATAATAGCCCACGTCGACCACGGCAAAACAACTCTTACTGATGCCCTAATGCGCCAGACAGGCATGGTTACTGAGGAAGGTATAACTATGGACTCTAACGCCCTAGAACAAGAGCGTGGTATTACCATATACGCAAAAAACACTTCAGTTTACTATCCGGCGAAAGATTCTGGCCGAGAAGTAACAAAAATCAACATTGTGGACACACCTGGACACTCTGACTTTGGTTCCGAGGTAGAACGCGTACTTCGTTCCATCGACACAGTACTTTTACTTGTCGATGCACAAGAAGGACCGATGCCTCAGACACGATTCGTATTAAAAAAATCTCTTGAACTCGGACTCAAACCAATTGTTATTATAAATAAAATAGACAAGCCCGCTGCTCGGCCGGATGAAGTCCATGAAATGGTCTTGGAACTTTTTCTAGAACTTGGTGCAAATGATGAACAAATCGATTTCACAACTGTTTACGCTATTGGACGAGATGGTGTTGCAAAGATGAAACTGACAGATGAAAATAAAGACCTAACTCCCCTTCTTGAAACAATTTTGAAAGAAGTTCCACCAGCAACTGGTGACAAAACTCTTCCTGTAAGACTTCAATCATTCAACCTTGCATACGACAACTTCCTTGGAAGACTAGCTGTTTGCCGAGTTTACGAGGGTATTATAAAAATCGGTGATGTAGTTTTTGTAAAACAACATCACGATGAAAACGCACCGAAAACAGTTCCAGGGAAAATTACAAAAATTTTTACATTCGAAGGAACAAAGCGAATAGAAACTTCCGAGGTTGTTGCGGGAGATATAGCTATGATTGCTGGTCTGCCTACTGTTTATATCGGTGACACTATTTGCAAAGACGAAAAGGCTGAACCCTTACCATCTATCAATATCGATGAACCAACAATCTCTCTAAACTTCTTGGTCAACGACTCACCTTTTGCTGGACGTGAGGGTAAGTTTGTCACAGGACGACAAATCCGTGAACGACTAGAAAAAGAGCTGGAGATAAATGTCGGATTAAAGATAGATTGGAACGAAAGTGGAGATTTTACTGTATATGGCCGTGGTGAACTTCACATAGCAATCCTATGTGAAAACATGCGACGCGAAGGTTACGAGCTACAAGTCTCACAACCACAGGTTATTATAAAAGAAGTAAACGGAGTAAAAATGGAACCGTTTGAAGAAGTGACCGTGGATGTATCTAGTGACGTCGCTAGCTCAATCATTTCAAGACTTACAGAACGTCGAGGAATTTTAATGAATATGAAAGAAAACAACGGCCAACAAAGAATTATTTTTGAAATTCCGACTCGAGGGCTTCTTGGATATCGCGGACAGTTTGTTGTAGACACAAAAGGTCAAGGAATTCTCTCTTCACGATTTATCGAGTTCCGTGAATACGTTGGCGATATAAAAAAGACAAGCTACGGTTCAATGGTTTCTATGACAGCCGGAAAAGTTCTAGCTTTTGCACTCGATAACTTACAACAAAGAGGAACTCTCTACGTTGACCCAGGAGTCGAGGTTTATGAAGGAATGGTTATCGGAAACACATCAAAGGGTGAAGACTTATTCGTAAACCCAACAAAAGGCAAACAACTAACAAACATGAGAGCGAGTGGTTCAGACGATAAAGTCTATCTCGCCGCAACAATGAAACTCGACATCGAAAAAGCCATGGAAATAATGTCTGGTGATGAATATATTGAAATAACTCCAAAATCCGTTCGACTCCGAAAGAAAATTTTAAAGAAATAAGAAGTTGAGAAAAGCTCTAGTTACACATACGCATGTGCGACTAGAGCTTCTTCAAAAGAGCTACCTCCGAACCGAGTGTCGCCGCCTGTGACAACAGTATCTTTCTTGAGTCTTTTTGTTTTTGTAAGCAACAAGAACTCTGAACAACTTATAAATCTCTTCTCCTCTTTTCCTAGTAACAACCCTCAAGGTACAAAGGGTATTGATCACTTTGACCACATCTACGACTTTAGCCTCGTGAACTTTACCGTGTTCCATAACACAAACAACGAAAAGTTGGACCCCAGCTACATTGGCCACGTGTCTTCTGGCAAAGTGACCACGCAGACTTCTGACTTTCCTACTAAACTCGACAGCTTTTGATTTCCTGTTTGTACTCAAATTACCTCCACAATATGGGGTAAATTCAACTTACACTTCTCTATACAATCTAATACTGTCTCCAAAAATTTGCAAATACCATACTATATAGAAAAACCCTGGCCGTGTGGGAATCACGACCAGGGTCTCAAAACCTTACACTATGAGTCAAATTTCTTGGGCTTGATTTGTTCGACGAGCTGAATAACACGCTCCAATTCTTTGGGATGAATGTCATCCTTCACGGCACTGATCAGACGATCGAGAACCTCACGATCGTACAAGTGAGCACCACCGAGAGTGATGGTCTTGATCAGAGCTTTGTCAGCACCAATCCGACGAGCCAGCTCAGACTTTCCTTTGCCGACCTTCTTCGCCACCTCCACGGCAACTCCGTGAATGATCCGACCAAAGATCTCCGAAGCTTCCGTTTTTGATACTTGCGAAATGCTCATCCTAGCCCCCCTACATACTAGTCCTCAACAATATGTTGAGTCCTTCCATGTATAATATAAACATTATCATTCAAAATTTGCAACACAAAAACCTACGAAAATGGGCCCTGATCACACATTGTGACCGGGCCCATTTCAAAAAGAACTCAGACGGGCACAATGTTCTGTGCTGTCTTGTACCCAGTGAGAACATCGACAAAGTGTTTTGCCTTCTGCCGTTTCTCGTTAGAAAGATCAAGCTTTTCGACAAGGTCGATTAGCTCTAACCGAGAGCATCGATGTCCCTCGCCGATTGCCACATCATTCATGACCTTCCGAGAGACACCAATCTTCTTGGCGTATCTCTCGTAGGTCATCTTCCCACGATAAGATTCTCGAACAATTGCTCCGAGAGCTTCGGCAGCCCGCCAGTTAATAACTCTCTGATTCAAACTGAACCTCCATATTTTTGATGTTTTTCCATTCACAATCTAAACACGAAACTGCCAAATATGCAAATTTTTTTAAACTAAGCTCTGTTCGACTCCATAATCCCCCACTTTTATCCTCTTTATATGAAAAGTTACCGCTTTTGTATTAAAACTTTTTGCCAGATCTAAAACAAACTGTCGTACATAAAAACCGCTAGAAACTTTTACGTAAAATTTATCTATTAAAAATGTATCAAGAGGACATTTTGATATTACTTCTTCCCATTTTTCAATTGTCTCATTTTGCCTGAAATCACCAGAAACCGAAGAAATCTTTAAGAAAATATTCTCTAACAGATTCTTCTTAGAGATTTCTCTTCTTGAAATATGTTCGATATTAAATATCTCCACCTTATGTTTCGGCATTTCAACCTCGTTTATTCTCCCTTCCCTCGCCCATTGAAACAAGGGTTTTCCATTTACTGGCTTAGAAGAGTAAATTGGGTAGATTTGTTCAAACTTTCCAGTCATTTTTTTTAAATAGTTTTTTATTTCAGACTCAGGAGGGAAAATATCACTAGAGTCTAGTACAAGGCCCAACACATCTAATGTATCTGTTGTAAACCCCCACAATATCTCAAACTCATAAGTCTTCTTCAAATCTAGATATTTATCTTTATTTTTTAACTCTTCCCCAGAAAGTATCAAAAGTAACCCCTCTGCCATTGGATCAAGTCGCCCCGCATAAGTCATTGGTGCATCAAAGTATTTGGGATTTTCCTTTTTCCACCTCAAAATACACTCATTTGGGGTCTCACCAAGCTTTTTGTATAACAAATGCACATTTTGTCTGTCACTCATATTCTGTTACACTATAACAATATGAGTGACAAATCAAAACTAACAACAGAAAGCTACAAAGGTGTACGAGACTTCTATCCAGAAGATTTGTTCGTTCAGAAACACATTTTCTCGACTTGGAAAAAAGTTGTAGAAAGTTTCGGATATGTAGAATACGGAGCTTCAATACTCGAGTCAGCCGACTTGTACAAAGCGAAAACTGGTGAAGAAATAGCGAACGAACAAACCTATACTTTCCTCGACCGTGGTGAAAGAGAAGTCACACTCCGTCCTGAAATGACGCCGACTATTGCTCGTATGATCGCTGGTAAGATACACAATCTAACATTCCCTCTACGCTGGTACTCAATACCAAATTTGTTTCGATATGAAAAACCTCAACGTGGACGATTGCGTGAGCACTGGCAACTGAACGTCGATCTTTTTGGTGTAGAAGGAAGTGAGGCAGATTGCGAGATAATGACCTTAGCCTACGAAATAATGAGGGCTTTTGGTGCAAAAGACGATGATTTTATTCTTAAAGTAAATAGTCGAAAAGTTTTGGATGACATGTACAAACACTTCAAACTTGATCACGAACAAAGTCACACTATAGCAAAGATATTAGATAAAAAAAGTAAAATTTCCAAAGAAGCCTTCGAAGAAAGTATTGGAAAAATTCTTGGTGAAAAAAGTAGCGAGTTTATTAACATCTTCTCATCAAAGGAAAAACTTTTAGGAACTCTTGGTGAGGATAATAAAAACGTAAAAGAGCTGGTTGAACTTATAGAAAAATTAGACTCAATTGGTATCAAAAACGTAGTCTTCGAACCAACTCTCATGCGTGGATTCGACTACTACACTGGAATTGTATTTGAAGTATTCGATACCGACCCAAAAAATCAAAGGTCGCTTTTTGGCGGCGGAAGATACGATGATATACTTGACATTTTTGGTTCAAAAAAAGTTCCAGCTATAGGTTTCGGAGCCGGAGATGTCACTATACAAGATTTCCTAGAAACTCATGGATTTCTGCCAAAATATAAACCAAGCACTGACATTTACATATGTACTTTAGACAAATCAATGTTAGACAATGCACGCAGTCTCGCAGAAACACTTCGTAAACAGGGTTTGAATGTTTCAATTGACTTAAGTGGTGAAAAAGTCAGTGGTCAACTAAAAATCGCTAACAAGCAAGGAGTTCCTTATGTTATTGTCATTGGCGAAGATGAAATCAAAACTGGTTTATATGGTGTTAAAAATATGGAAAGTGGAGAGGAAAAGAAAGTAAAGATAGAAGAGATTCATTCAGTAATCAAAAAATAGATGAGAAAGGTTGTATTCGATATAGAAACTAAAAACATATTCCAAGATGTGGGATCAAATGATCCGGCTGATTTGGATATATCTGTTGTTGGTCTTTACGATTATGATACAAACAAATACCAAAGTTTTATGCAAGAGGAGTTTGATAAGATGTGGCCGTACTTCGAAAAAGCAGAACTACTTGTAACATTCAATGGCGAACATTTTGATATTCCTTTACTTAACAAATATTACAAAAAAACTGGACGTGGAGACCTGACAAAAACTCGCTCATTAGATATTTTAAAAGAAATAAGAAACTCATATGGTAGACGTATGAAACTGGACCAAATCGCTGAAGGCACATTTGGTATAAATAAAAGTGGTAATGGCCTAGAAGCAGTAACTTGGTGGCGGACTGGTGAAATAGAAAAAATACGAAAATATTGTTTGGAAGACGTGAAAATCACAAAAGATGTCTACGAATTTGCAATGAAGCATAATAAATTAATTTTCAAAGAATCTCCTTTTATGAAAGAAATAAAACTCGATACCAAACACTGGGAGCCCCTTCCCGAAGTAAAAACCCAAAGTCTTTTTTAGATAATAGAAAAGGCCTGGGGATTTTACTCCCCAGGCCCCGGCGTCGGTCGGCGTGTCGTCAGTGAACGATTATGATGGAGCTCAGCGCGATGCGCTGCTCCGAGAAGCCGGCAACTGCCGGCGAACCGCGAATCTTCATTTCGCCTCCTTCTCGCCTTTAGCGAGGAATCGACACACGACTGGTGGCTGATCCCGGGCCACTGCCAAGGTATCCGCCTTGAAATGAACAACAATGTAACGCGTTCGGTCTAGCACATTACTGACTTGACGTGAAGTCTTTTTCGTGTCAAAATCAACCGACTATTCTAAAACAAGAGAAAAATGGCTATACTTAGGGCTATTCTGTACAAGATGAAAATGTCTAAATCATGGTTTTTGAGATATTTTATGAGAAAATCAATAGCAAAGAAACCTGTAATGAAAGCAACTACTGACCCAAGTAAAAGCGACGTACCGAGACTGGTGGAAAACAATTCGTGACGAACTTCAAGGAGTTTTTTAAGACCTGTACCAAGAAGTATTGGTATCGACAGTAGAAAACTAAACCTAACGATATCTTCTTTTTTTAAATCTGCGATAAATCCACCAGATATTGTTGCACCTGAACGAGAAATCCCAGGAACCAAAGCGAGGCATTGAAAAAAACCTATGACTATTCCCCTACCAAGCGATAACTCTTTATTTTGTTTTGCAACTTTCTGTGCAAACCAGAATAAAATACTTCCGAGCACTAGAGTTAAAGCAACCAGATGTGTGTTTCGAAAAACTGTTTCCATTTTACTTTCAAGAAGTAAACCAAAGATAACAGCTGGGAGTGTGCCGAGAACTATGGACCAAATCAATATCTTTTCTTTTTGGTTTACCACCTGACCTGAAATAATTTTCCAGAAATTGAAAAATATTTCTCGTATATCTTTGCGAAAATAAACTAAAACAGCCAGAGTTGTGGCTAACTGTAAAATAGCATCGAAAGCCAACTCTCCTGTGCTGTTCTCTCCCAAGATCTGTCTTGCTATTATGAGATGCCCCGAAGACGAAACTGGTATAAACTCTGTTGCCCCTTGGACAAAACCCAGTACAATTGCTACTAAATAAGTCATGTAGTACAATTGTAGCACGTAACTTATATAAAAATATGAAAATAGATATGGAAAAATTGTCAGTGCCAATTGCGGTTGTGGTAGCAGGAGGGCTTATCGCTGGAGCTTTGTACTATTCAAATGTAAAGATCGCAAAAGAAACAGCGAAAGTGGCTATTCCAAAAACAGAAACTGTGCAAATGAAGCCTATTTCTAACAGCGATCATATACTCGGAAATCCAAATGCAGATGTTATTATAGTTGAGTATTCTGATCTTGAATGTCCGTATTGTAAAGTATTTCACACAACTCTAAAACGAGTCATGAGCGAATACGGTAAAGATGGAAAGGTTGCTTGGGTTTATCGTCACTTCCCTATAGAATCCCTTCACTCAAAAGCCCCGAAAGAAGCTGAGGCAACGGAGTGTGCGAACGAACTCGGTGGTTCAGTTAAGTTCTGGGAATACACAGATATGGTTTACGAGAGAACAAGTTCAAACAACTCACTTGATCCGAAAGAACTACCGAAAATAGCTAATGATATAGGTCTTGATGTAAAAGCCTTCAATGCGTGTCTTTCAAGTGGAAAATACGCAAAACTAGTACAAGACAGTTATGATGACGCCGTAAAAGCAGGTGGGCGTGGCACTCCAAACTCAATATTGATCACAAAAGACAATGTCCAAACGACTGTTTCCGGTGCTCAACCTTATCAAGATTTGAAAAATATTATAGACGCCCTATTACAATAGTTTATCTTGTTGTTTCTAATAATTTTCGGTAAGAGCAATATTTGCAGTCTTTATCGTCACAAGTCTTATCCCAAAAAGCAAGACTTGTTATTTCTCTAACGACTCTTTCTATGGTTTTTTTGAGTAATTCAACATCACTATCACTTATCTCAAACTCTTCACGATTGTATTTTAGAGAATCATTTGATTCTAGAAATTCAATAATTCCAGATTTCATCTCTATGTCGTCGTGGAGTGACAAAAGCAACTTATAAAACTGTAGTTGCCTTAACATATCCCCTGTTGAGCTTTTCGTCTTTCCCTCTATATCGTTTCGACTTCGCTGTTTTCCTGTTTTGTAGTCCGTCACGATAGCTTTTTTTTCAGAAATCATCTCTACTTTATCTAAATTTCCAGAGAGAAGAATGTTTTTAGAAAGCTCTACAGCATTTATTTTAAATTCTGGAATTATAGGATTTGTTAGCTTTGGATTAGCCCATTTAAACCAACCGATCAAAGATTTCTGGCCTTTCTTTAGTGCTTCGTCGAATTCAGTCTTAGAAAGTACTCCGAGAAGTCCCAAATGTCTTTTGTATGAATCAAGTAAAAACTTCTGGTCAACTTCCCTATCTTTTATAACTCGCCACAGATCCTCGACAGAAGCATGCATAGCAATACCATATATCTGATGTTTTTTTGGAGAACTAGGAATTCGCAAGAGGTTTCGGTAGAAATACTTCCATGGACAAGACAGGTAATTGTTTAAAGCAGTGACAGATAGTGGGTGTGAGTAGAAAAGTTCTCGAACAAAATCTTTGTCGAGCTGTAAAGTACTTGTTGGTTTCCTCTCAAGAAACAAGACTTCTGGATTGTTTTTGATTTTTTCTGTAAAACTCTTCGTATCTATTATCTCTTTTCTATCTTCTCTTATTTCTAAAACAAAAGGTGAGACTAACGTTTCCTTGCCGTTTCCATCAAAAGATGAGTATGTGATATAAACAGCTTTTTTGGCTCTCGTAATACAAACGTAGAAAAGTCTTCGCTCATCATCTATAGAATTTTTATCACCATCATCTTTACTATCACCTCGACTATAGACTGAAGGCAGAAGTGGTAAATGATCTCTGCCAGATTTTTCACCAAACGAGCTTTCTGTTGCGTTTATTATAAAAACATATTCGAACTCTAAACCTTTTGAACCATGAGCAGTCATGAGACGAACAGCTTTTTGTCGGACAGAATGTTTCGGACGTTTTATAAATAGTTTATGTTCTCGGAGAATATTTACGTATTCCATAAAATCCTTGAACTGTGCTCCTGGCCTGTTTGTAGCAATTCTCTTACCCTCCTCAAAAAGCCTTTCGATACCCAGGAATGCACCTGCATCTTTCGACGCCATCATTGAATTCAATATCTCCGATTCACGTAGAATTCTTTCTATAAACTCCGTTAGACTATCACTTTGCGATTGTCTTGCCCAGGATTTCATTTTTATACCAACTTTTCTGATTTTTTCATTATCGGATTTGTTTACCAAATCATATAGAGAAATTTTTTCTTTAGAAGACCTTGCTATGAGACGGTAACTATCCAGAGGATCAATATCAAACTCATCTATGTGTAACACTGGAACAAAATACTCGTCCTCTCCGTATCTAAAAATAGCATCAAATACAATCAAAAGTTTCCTAACAAATTTTTCTGCTAACAAATCTTCGTCTGACTCTATAACGTGCGCAACATCTTCTCTCTCAAGTGCTTCACTCATAGAAAATGATTCTCTATTTCCTCGATATAATATGGCTATTTCTTCTGGAGAAACTTTTTGTTTTTCTATCAAATTTTTTATGATTTCTGCAACAAAATGCAACTCATAAGATTTGGTCTCAAACTCAGCAACCTGTATTCCAGTTTTACTTTTATCACCGTTTTCATATTTTAATGCTTTTGGTGACGGTAATAGTGAATGTGCAGCATCCAAGATATTCTGTACTGAACGATAGTTAGAAGAAAGCTCTATCTCTACTGCCTTCGGATAAAGCTTCTTGAAATAAAAGAAATTCTCGACTGACGCCCCTTGGAACCGAAAAATAGCCTGTTTTTCGTCCCCCACAATGAAAATGTTAGGATTCTTATGAAAGTCAAGTAAGAGCTCAATTATGCGGTTCTGAGCGTTGTTTGTGTCCTGGTGTTCATCAACAAGAACATATTGATGGCTTTCCTGGAGGGATAGCTTCAAATCTCCACCTTTTTCAAGAGCATGTAAAACTTCCATAATCATATCGCTCCAGTCATAGAGTCTCCTTTCTCTTAATATCTTCTGATATGTTTCATAGATAATCGTTAGCTCTTTATTTTTCTGTATTATTCGTTCAAACTTTTTGTGCTCACTTTTCATCTTACCTTTATAGCTACCTTTTTCGTGGTATAGATCATCTCGATTTTTGAATTTTTTTTCTTCTCTCTTTACGATTTTTTCAAAATCCTCTGGAGAAACTCCCTCTCTTTTTAACTCTTCTATTTTTTTATTTATATCTCGCAGATAGTGAAGAGGCTCACCCCATGGTCGCAATATATCAAGAGTTAGTTTATCCATCAGTTCTTCAAGTATTGATAGGGATTCAACTTCTGTGATATGTGCCGAACCAATGATGGTTGGAAAATATTCCGGATAATTTTTTATTATATTATTACAAAAAGAATGAAAAGTTTCTATAACAACTCGGTACGCAGATGCCCCAATGAGTTGTGAAAGTCTGCGTCGCATATTAGTTCCAGCAGAATCTGTAAAAGTCAGAGCGAGAATATTCTCTGGCGCAGTATCAGTTTTTTTTAAAATGTTTGCAATTCTTAGTGTTAGTATCTCCGTCTTCCCCGTTCCCGGACCAGCCACAACAAGCACGGGACCGTCGATAGTATCTACAGCCTTTTTCTGCTCAGTATTAAGGTTTTTATAACGTTCTGTAAAAAATTTATTTAAATCTTTATCGGATGACATGAATATAGGATACCATAATAGAGATACATAAAAAGAGAACCAAAAGCCTCACAAGGGAAAGCTCTTGGCTCTTACCTATTGTGAGGCGGGAACGGGGTCATCGAACGGCAAGTCGAGATTTAGGGCACGAATTTTCTTACGCAACTTCGCGACGTCCTCCTCGGTGAAGAATCTTTGACAGTTGTCACAGATGTTTCCTTCCGCGATCTTTACGTGCCTGAACTTTTCACTTTCACAGTGAGGACACTTGATGTCTTCCATCGACCCCCCTTAACAAATTCTAAGGCAATTGTACCACAAGGGCACTTAAAATTTACAAGAGGAATACCTCTAATAAATTTAGGTCGTACCACAAGGGCACTTCCAAAAATTCCAAGCTGTTAATAGTAATTGCGTAACCTATTTATTTTGTCGTGCTGTCGGATTTTTTCATGTGCCTTCGCTTCGATCTGTCTTATACGTTCTCGAGTAACACCGAACTCCTTACCGACCTCTTCTAGTGTGTGTGTTACACCATCAATAAGTCCGTGACGAAGTTCTAAAATTTTTCTTTCTTTTTCAGGAAGATCATTTAAAATTTCTTTAACTTGATCAGAGATAATTCTCCTAGCTGATTCTTGATCTGGAGAGAGAATTTTTTCATCCGCAAGAAAATCTCCTAGCTTTGACTTACTATCATCCCCTTCCTCGCCGATAGGTGTTTCAAGTGACAGAGTGCTCTGATCAATTTTCTCAATAGTATAAATCTTATCAACTGCAAGGTTCATTTCTGTAGCTATTTCTTCTGGAAGTGGATCTCTTCCTAAATCTTGAGAAAGTCTACGAACAACTTGTTTATACTTTGCGATAGTTTCCACCATATGTACTGGAACACGGATAGTTCGCGACTGATCAGCTAATGCACGTGTGATAGCCTGGCGAATCCACCATGTCGCGTATGTTGAAAACTTGTAACCCTTCGTCCAATCAAATTTATCCACTGCTTTAAAAAGACCAAGGTTCCCCTCCTGAATAAGATCAAGCAAAGTCAAATCTGCACTACGATTTGCATATTTTTTCGCAATTGAAACCACTAACCTCAAGTTTGCACGAGCCAAAAGATTTTTGGCCTCAAAGTCACCTTTTTGTATTCGTTTAGCAAGTTCTTTTTCCATTCCACCAGAAATTAGAGAATACTGACCAATTTCTTTTAGATACATCTGAATAGAATCATATGAAGATTCTCCTGTTCGTCCATATGTATATTTTTTATTGACAAGATCATCGTTAGAGACATCTAAAAGTCCTCCTCCTTCCAATATATCTACTCCGCTTACAGAAAGCTTCTCATAAAGTTCATCTAGAAATATTATATCTTCCTCAACTGTTGGAAATTCCTTTAAAATTTCATCATAGGTAACATAACCACGTTCCTTACCTTTATGAAGAAGTCTACCCATTCCCTGCTCTTGTCTATCTGCTCTCTTCAGAACTACAGTTGGCTTTTTTGCGACTGTCCTTTCTGCTCTCATAGCAAGAGATGATTTGTTTTTCTTTCGTGCCCGAATTTTAGGCATGACAAATTTCTTTGGCTTTCGTATCTTACGCCTTATATGTCCATGTAGCTCCATTTTTTTCACCTTTTTTGCCGACTGTCGTAGTTTACTCCTTGTACGTCTAATGGATTTATTATGTTTTGATTTTGATTTACTTTTTTTCATAAATTCGTTTAATCGTATTAATCTTCTGTGATATACGTTGACACTCTTCTAAATACCTTAAGATATCACTACTATTTTTTGTTTGTTCTGCTTTTTGGAGTTTAATCATCGCATCAGTAAATTCTTTCTTTAAATATTCTTCTTCTAGTCCTAGAATCAGTTCTTGTATATCTCTAGATAAATTGGCCTTGTTATTATAATACGCTTCTATCTCAAATAATAGTGACTCTCTCTCTTTTTCAAACTGTTTTAGAAGTTCTTGCATTCTATTCCCTAAAATCGTTTTCACTCTTTTTTCTATATCTTTTAAATCTATCGTAGCTTGCACCTCAGATGTTGATGGGGGCAAACTTTTCTGCCACATAATAATCCCAATAACCTTTCTCTCTATAGCTTCCACCCGTTTACCTCCCGGAGGAGAAGCGTTCGGAATAACTGGTGCCTTGACAGCTCCGCTTAACCCCAACCGTTTCAAATCATCCCACAAAGCCTCTTCTTTAATGAATGTTTTTTGTGCAATACTTTTTATAAATTGTGATTTCTCTATTGTGCTTAGAAGCTCCACGATATACGGTAAGACATTTTTTCTGATTTCTTCTCCAAGAGCTCTAGACTCTAGACCACGGGAAAGTAAAACGTCTGTGTAAAAATCTATGATATGTTTTGAGTTTCTTAGACATTCTTTCAATTTTTCTGGCTCATCTTTTGCAAGATCAGCTGGGTCTTTTCCTTCAGGCATTTGGGCAATTTTAAGCTCCATTCCAAGAGAAAGTGCTATATGCGCACTTCTGTTAGAAGCAGAAAATCCAGCCGAATCACCGTCATAAGCCATAATAATTCTATTCGATAATCTACGAAGTCTAATTAGGTGATTTTCTGTTAGTGCCGTTCCAGAAGAAGCGACTGTATTTGTCACGCCAACTTGATGCAACAAACACAGATCCATTTGTCCTTCAACTAGAATAGAATAATCTTTCAGACGAATATCTTTTTTAGCTTTGTCCAATCCAAAAAGAATCTCCGATTTGTTGAAAAGCACTGTCTCTGGACTATTGAGATATTTCGGAGACTTCTCGTCAGGAACAAGTGCTCTTCCAGAGAACCCGACGACTCTTCCAGACGAGTCATTTATTGGGAACATGATTCTTCCACGAAAAGTATCATAGTAAGCAGACGATGAAGAAAGTGAAATATCTTTTTTCTTTACAAGACCTACTTGGAGCATATCTGTCGTACTAACACCCCTCCCCGAGAGATAATCAAACAGCTCTCGCCAATCCGCTGGTGCAAAACCGATTCGGAAATTTTTTATTGTTTCTTTTGTAATCCCACGAAAAAGAAGATAATTTTCTGCTTCTTTGGTTTCCGACAATTTTTTCTCGTAGAAGAACACTGCTTGCTCTAAAACAAAGTGAAGCCTCTCTTTTTCAGTTTTGTCACCACGTTCATACTGTTCTAATTTGACTCCAGCACGATCGGCTAAAACTTTCAGCGCCCCGATAAAATCAAGACCTTCAAATTCTTCAACAAAAGTGAAAATATCTCCCTTTGCCTGACAGCCAAAACAATAATAACTACCTCTATCAGGAGAAACGAAAAATGACGGCGTCTTTTCATTGTGAAAAGGACACCTACCTTTAAAGTTCGCTCCAGATTTTTCCAGCTTTATATAAGAGCCAACAAGTGAAACTATATCTATTTTTGATTTTATTTGATCAACAGATGAGGACATGTGTATATAAGTTAGAAACTCTACACATAGGGCTAATCTTTTCTATAGTGGTGAAAAGTATTTTACCCTCTCTTATTTTGTTTTTCTAAAGAAACTTATTGCGTTCTTCGTATACCACCTGTCGTGTCTCTCTCATGTCAGAAATCAACTTCGCTTTTCTACTACCTTTGAAACCAGTACCGGCAGGAATAAGTCGCCCAAGTATAACATTTTCCATAAGACCTGAAAGCTTATCATCAGTACCACGAATAGCACTTGAGATAAGCATGCGTGTCGTGTGTTGGAATGACGCAGCAGCAAGAAAACTCTTTCTTGATAGTGACACATCTGTAATACCCATAACAACGTCTTCTGCTTTTGCCTCTTCCTTACCCAAAGTCTTAACTCTTAGATTTTCTTCAGATAGAAATGCACTTTCAACAATATCACCAGCTAAAAACACTGTATCCCCAGGAAACTTTACTCTCTTTCGTGAGAACATTTGTCGCACAATAGTTTCAATATGTCTTCGAGACACATTCTCTCCCTGGAGTTCATATGGTTTATTTATTTCTCGAATAATATAATCTATAGTCTTCTTTTTACCTGCATATTTGAATAATTCATCAATATCTGTAGAGCCATCAGTAATAATATCTCCCTTTGAAACAGTATCGCCTACTTTCACCAAAATCGTACGATTCAGAGAAACGGAATATTCGATTTTATCTTTACTTTTTGTTCTATCTTCTAGATTTGGAACAATAGAAATAGATTTTTCTTTGTCGGTAACAATTACATTAGACACTGTACCAGAGACAGAACATACTATAGCCGGATTTTTTGGTTTTCTTTTCTCAAACAACTCTTCAACACGAGGTAAACCAGAAACAATGTCCCCTCCACCTGATGCTGTTCCACCAGCGTGCTTTGTATTCATAGTAAGCTGTGTTCCAGGCTCACCAATAGCTTGTCCTGCTATAGTCCCAACCGCCTCGCCGAGCTCAACCACCTTATGTCGTCCAAGATCTGAGCCGTAGCATTTAACACAAATACCGTTAAGAGTCTTACAAGTCAATGGTGATCTTACTGAAATATTTGGGACGCCCTCAATTTCAATAACTGCCGCATCTTTTTTAGAAAGTAGATGATCTTTTTTAAACAAAACTGTTCCATCTTTTTTAAGAACATCTGCAGCTAAAAACCTACCTTTAATATTTTTTGCAATAGAAACTTCCAAATCACTAGCTGCATTTTTATCAATAACAATAAAATCTTTTGTCCCACAATCCTCCTCAGTGATGATAGTATCTTGGGCCACGACGAAAAGTTTTCGAGTAAGATATCCTGCTTTTGCAGTGTTAAGAGCAAGATCAGTTAAACCTTTTCTAGATCCATGCGTAGTAATAAAATACTCAAGTGGAGTAAGACCCTCTTTTGAACAAGACAAAATAGGAAATTCTATAGTTTCTCCTACAGTATTCGTGATAAGCCCTTTCATACCAGCCATCTGAGTAATGTTCGACATCGTACCACGAGCACCAGACTGAACCATATCACTTACAGGGCCGTTCTTAGGTAACGTAGCTGGCATAATTTTCTCAATTTCAGCTTTTGCACCATGCCAAACCTCAATTGTTTGTCTCAATCTTTCATCTTTAGATATTAACCCATCATCATAGTGACTAACTATTTTGTCTACTTTCCCTTTAGCCAGATTTGTAATAGCTTTTTTACCCTCTGGAACAAGAATGTCGTCAAGACCCCAAGTTATGCCTGAGTACGTAGCATATCGAAATCCGAATGTTTTTATTTGATCAATGATTTTCGGAACATTCTCGATATCATATTTCTCAATAAGATCATCGACTAAAGCAGAAATTTTCTTTCTATTAATTTCATAATTAATAAATGGGTAATCTTTTGGAAGGACTGAGTTGAAAAGAAGTCGTCCAACAGTTGTCTCAAAAAGTTTACCCCCAAATTGTTTGTATTTATCAGAGTCTGTAGGAAGGATTTTGATTTTTGCACGGAAAGAAAGTTCATTTAAGTCATGAGTAGTGATAGCAGCATTTGGAGTCTGAAATATTTTACCCTCACCCTTTTCACCAGGAATTTCTTTTGTCATCCAGAAACAACCAAGAACAATATCAAGCATTTTTGCTGATATTGTAGGATCTCCAGAACCAGGTTTTAATATATTTTTATCTGAAGCCATGATTTCTCGAGCTTCCAGTTGTGCTTCATCCGACAGAGGAACGTGAACAGCCATTTGGTCACCATCAAAGTCAGCGTTAAAAGCAGAACAGACAAGTGGATGAATCTGGATAGCGTTTCCCTCGATAAGAATAGGTTTGAATGCTTGAATACCGAGTCTGTGTAAAGTTGGCGCACGGTTGAGTAATACATATCTGTTGGAAATAACTTCTTCCAAGATAGCCCAAACTTCTGGGATACCGTCTTCAATTAATTTAGAAGCGCCTCTTATATTGTAAGAAAGTTCTTTTTGTAGAAGCTGTGAAATAACAAATGGTTTAAAGAGTTCAAGTGCCATATGTTTTGGTAAGCCACACTGGTCTAGATGAAGATCAGGGCCAACGATGATAACGGAACGTCCAGAATAGTCCACTCTTTTACCTAAAAGGTTTTGTCTAAAAATACCTCGTTTACCTTTTAGATTGTCCGCTAGAGACTTCAGTGGTCTTCTTTGCGACTGATTGACAGCACTTCCAGCGCTTCCATGTCTTATAGAATTATCTATAAGAGCATCAACAGCTTCCTGAAGTATTCTTTTTTCATTTCGTAAAATAACATCTGGAGCATGTATTTCCTTTAATTTTTTTAGACGATTGTTTCGGTTTATTACTCTTCTGTACAAATCGTTTACGTCAGATGTCGCATATCTTCCTCCGTCTAGAGGAACCATGGGTCTTAGGGCTGGTGGTATAACAGGAATATTTGTCAGAAACATCCATTCTGGTCGTGAACCAGAACTAATCATAGCTGATACAACACCTATTCTCTTATTAATTTTACCAGCCTCGAGACTAGTTGATTTTTCTAGCTCTTGATTTAATTGAGAGAAAAGTTTGTTTAGATCAATCTTCTTAAAAATGTTGTAAATAGCCTCAGCACCAATAGACGCCTCAAACATAGTTCCATATTTCATTCCAAAATTGTAATACTCGACTTCATCTAAAACTCTACCCTCCTGAATTGACTCTATTTCTCTTTTCGCATTTAAAAGCATTTCTTTTACAGCTTCTCGGGTTTTTTCATCTTGGAGAGATTTTACCTTTGCTTTGTATTCAGAATCTAGATCTTTTAAAGTCCGAGTTCTATCTTCCTCTGAAACTTTTGTAATGATATAACCAGCAAAGTAAATTACTTTTTCTAGGTCAGCTGTAGGAATTCCGAGTATCATACTGATACGACTTGGCATTGATTTCAAAAACCAGATGTGAGAAACCACTGTAGCAAGTTCAATGTGTCCCATTCTCTCACGTCTAACAATGGAACGTGTTATTTCCACTCCACATTTCTCACAAACAATTCCCTTATAGCGAATTCCACGATATTTTCCGCAATAACATTCGTAATCCTTGTCTGGACCAAAAATTTTCTCGTCAAAAAGACCATTTTTTTCTGATCTCTGAGTACGATAGTTTATTGTCTCAGGTTTAGTAATCTCACCAAAAGACCACTCCTTGATTCTATCTGGAGAAGCTATTTTAAGTACAATTGTTTCGAAATCGTTTGAGTCTGTTGTTGTTCTTGTTTTCATGATTTTGTTTTAGGGCTATTTTAATTTTGATGACTAAACGACTTGTTTGCGACTTTCCAACATTTCTTTCGACCCCTTTTTAATCTGCACATCTAGCGCTAATCCGCGAAGATTATTCAAAAGCACATTAAAAGAAGCTGGAGTATTAAGTTGTGTAATAGGAAGACCTTTGACGATAGCGTCAAAAGCCGCCGAACGACCAACGATGTCATCAGACTTGATGGTCAAAATTTCTTGTAGTGTATGTGCTGCACCGTGACCAAGTAACGCCCACACTTCCATCTCTCCAAATCTCTGACCTCCATTCTGGGCCTTTCCTCCAAGAGGTTGCTGAGTGATAAGAGAGTATGGACCAATAGATCTCATGTGAATCTTATCTTCAACCATATGATGAAGCTTCATGATATACATATACCCAACCGCAATTTCTTGTTCAAAAGCTTTACCTGTTCGTCCATCAAACAACTTCATCTTCCCCGTTTCGGAAAATCCCGCTTGTTTCAGTTCATGCTTTATTTCGTCACCAGTCGCTCCTGCAAATGGAGGAACGATAGCCTGATAACCTAGAGTGTGTGCTGCAAGACCTAAATGTAATTCAAGAATCTGCCCAAGATTCATTCGGCTCGGTACGCCAAGTGGCGTCAAAATAACGTCAATAGGAGTACCATTTGCCATATAAGGCATATCTTCCTCAGGTAAGATCCTCGAAATAACACCTTTATTTCCATGTCGTCCGGCAAGTTTATCTCCGACGGACACATTTCGAAGCTGTGCTACTTCAATATGAATTCTTTTTATAATACCCGAATCAAGTTTATCGCCTTTCTCTCGAGAAAAAATTTGTACTTTAATAACACGACCCTTTTTCCCACCTTCCATTCTCTTTGATGTATCTTTCACGTCGTGAGCTTTCTCACCAAAAAGTGACCGCAATAATCTTTCCTCTGGAGTAAGTTGTGTCTCACCTTTTGGAGTGATTTTTCCAACGAGAATATCTCCAGGACGAACTTCTGCTCCAACTTGGACAATACCGTCTTCTGCAAGATTTTTTAATTTACTTTCACCAACATTTGGAATATCACATGTAGTAACTTCTGGACCAAGTTTTGTATCTCGAACATTTACTACAAATTCTTCTATATGAATCGAAGTGAACTTACTATCTTTTACAACTCTTTCGGAAAGTATAATGGCATCTTCGTAGTTTGAACCGCTCCATGACATAAAAGCTACAAGAACATTTTGACCTATAGCTGTCTGACCTTTTTGACTTGATGATGTATCAGCAATTACATCACCTTTCTTCACTTTATCTCCTACATCTACTGATGGTCTCTGGTGAAAAGCTGTAAATCCATTTGTTCGAGAAAACTGAATTAATTTGTATTCCGTTTCTTTTCCCTTATTGTTTTTTACTCTAACTTTTATGCCATCAGCATGGGTCACTATCCCATCTTCCTTACTAACTACAAGTCGTCCTGTGTCTTTCAAAGCATCAGCTTCCATACCAGTCGCAATTAAAGGAACTTCTGGAATAATACAAGGTGTCGCTTGTCTCTGCATGTTTGAAGCCATCAGCGCTCTGTTCGCCTCATCATGATTTAAAAAAGGAATCATCGATGTGGCAATAGAAAACGCTTGATTTGTCGCCACATCAATATAATCTACTTTATCTCTCGAAATAGTGCTAGGTTCACCTTCTACTCGAACCTCAACTTCATCTATTGATATCTTTCCATTTTCATCTACAGGTGTAGCAGCATGAGCAATTGCGTAACCTTCTTCTTCAGAAGCATTCAGGTACTGAATTTCCCCTGTAACTTTTCCATTTTTTACTTTTGAATATGGTGTTTCAATCATTCCAAAACCATTTATTCTCGCATATATTGCAAGACGAAGAACTAGACCTATATTCGGACCTTCTGGAGTATGGATTGGACAAATACGCCCATAGTGAGATGTGTGAACGTCACGAACTTCAAATCCAGCACGAGTTCTGTTTAGTCCTCCTGGACCAAGAGCCGAGAGAAGCCTGAGGTTTTCAATCTCTGCAAGAGGATTTTCTTGCGTCATAAACTGTGAAAGCTGATTTGTTGTGAAGAATTCTTTTATGCGAGCTTGGAGTGGCTTAGGAGAAATGAACTGGACAGGAAGCGTCACATCTGTGTCTATTGTAGACATTCTGTTTTGAATATTTCGCTTGATTTGAGCCATACCAGTTCGAATCTTTTGTTGAAAAAGCTCTCCAACAAATCTCACTCGTCTTGTACCCAAGTGATCAATATCATCTTCCATTGAATGTGGAGTATTGTTTAAAAGAGTGATATGAGAAATAATAAGTGCAACATCTTCCAAAGAAAGTGTTCTCCTTTTAAGTTCTTTCTCATCCATTTTTTTATCAAAACGTTTGTTGAACATATGTCGTCCAACTGGAGAAAGGTCATACCTTTCAACATCAAAAATCGACTTAACAAAATCTCTTGCATTGTCAGCTGTAGCCAAATCACCATCTCTTAGCTTTTTATGTATTTCGATAAATGCATCCTCTTCAGATTTTGTATGATCTTTTAGAAGAGTCTTCTCTATAGATGCTGCAGCAAATTCATTTCCCTGGAAAAGCTTCTTCATCGCAATATCATCTTTTGCTCCGAGGACACGCAAAAGAGTCGTGACAACAAATTTTCTCTTACGATCGATACGCACATATATGACTCCCTCTGAGTCAGATTCAATTTCTACCCAAGCTCCCCTAGAAGGTATAATCTTAGCCCCAAAAAGCTTACGTCCTTTAGTTTCACTGGCCGTGAAAAATACTCCGTATGAACGAGCGAGCTGAGGAACAATAACACGTTCAATACCAGAAATAATGAAAGTGCCGTGGGAAGTCATGAGCGGAAAATCCGCCATAAAAATTTCCTGTTCTTTTTCTGTACCAAGAATATGATTTTTTAATCTAACTTTAACTTTAAGAGGTGCTTCATATGAAAGTTTATTGTCTTTCGCAAAGTATTCATCATATTTAGCCTCAGCCAATTCAAATCCTGTAAAATCTAATGTGAATTTCTTTTCTGAATAATCTCTTATAGATGAAAATTCATCAAAAACTTCTTTGAGACCTTTTTCTATAAGAAGTTTAAATGAGTCGAGTTGTGGTTCAACAAAATTTGGCGTTGAAACCAGTGGCTTCCTATAAAGGCTGAAGAATTTTTGTGGACGCGCAGTTGTTTTATTCATAAAAAATATACTTATTATTCTCCTTCTTAAATAATAAAAACTGAAAGACACAAATAAACACAAAACAGACCTTCCCTCCTAAAGGTCTACTTTTTGATTATTTATTTGTTAACAGTTTAAACCCAAAATAGTGTGAGAACCAATAAACCCCTTACAATACCTCGTAAAATTGCATCCTCGCTTCTCCATTCTGCCAAAACTCAATCATGTGAAGTTAAAGGAGAGTATACGTCAAGTTGGTATATTTTGTCAAGAATAAAGTCAATGTACTTATCCACAGTCTAAAACATTTAGATTGTGTTACAAAATACCCTCTCTTAATAAGATGGCTCTTTTGGCAACCGAACCGCCTCTGTTATACCCACCCATCGCACCATCAGAACGTATAACCCTATGACAAGGTATCTTAGAATCAAAATTTTTACTCATGATAGCCCCAACAGCACGACTTGCCTTTGGATTTCCAGCTCTTCTCGCAACTTCTTTATATGTTAAAGTTTTACCTTTTGGAATCTTCTTCACAATCTCTTTAACTCTTTGTGTGAAACTTTTTATATTTTTTGTCATAGTCTTGTTTAATTTAGAATCTCGCCTGAGGATTACCTCATGCGTAAGTGTTCGCTAAGCTCCCTTAACTTTTTCAGTAAATGTCTTCATCTTTAAATAATTTTATTTATCAATTTCAAAAATCTTTCTCTTTGTCGAACCGCCCTTAACAAGTCTCACTAGAGATGGTGCGGCATCAAAATAGTTCGCCAATGCTCTAACCACTGCATCATTCGCTTTTCCTCCAACTGGAGGCTCCTTCACTCTAACACTGTATTCCACTAAATCATTTTTATTAGAAATAAAACCGAGTGAAGCCTGTGTAACTCTCTCGACTGATTCCACTTTTGAATTTGGTTTTACCTTAACCACTATTTTCATTTTATTTTTTAAAGTAAAAGATAGCTTAATTGTATCACCTTCAAAAATCTTTTCATTACTAAATGGTTATTTTAGAAGTTTTTGTAAAACAGGGTATATACGCTCTCCAATAACTGCATACCCAGCATCATTTGGATGGATAGCATCTGACATATATTTTGCATTAGCAAGAATCCCATCTAAAACATCTGGAACATACGCTGTTTCGTATTTCTGACTTAAATCCTCAAATTTCGAATCAAATTTATCATTTAACAAACCCCCACGAACACCAAGAAGCAAAACTACTGCTCCCTTAGACTGAATCTTACTAATTATTTTTTCCAGATTAGAAAAAGTCTCATCTATCGGTACCTTTCGCAAATAATCGTTACCTCCAAGAAGAAGTAATGCTACTTTTATATTATATTTATCTAATTCATCGATACGAGAAAGCCCCTCTGCTGTTGTATTGCCAGAAACTCCAAGATTTACAATTGGTTTTCCTGTTTTACTTGATAAAATTGAAATAAAATTTTTATCGGGTGTAGATGCTCCTATCCCCTGAACTAAACTGTCTCCAAAAGCCACTATGTCTGTACCCGTAGATGGATAGTTTTTGATTTTCTTTTCACCTCCAATTATGAAAAATAGTATAAAAAGTGCACTAACAATAACCACCAGTCCAATTGTTCCATACAGGACTTTCCTATTATCCATAATTATGATTATAACACTTAATACTTAATACTTACGTATCACCCCTCGTACTATCGCACCAATTTTTAAATCGTACTGTGGGTATATGTTTTTATAATCCTTGTTGGCTGGTTGTAGATAGACTTTGTTTCCATCTTTTCTGAAATATTTCATAGTCCAGCCACCATCTATCTCCGCGATAACGATGTCGCCATCTTTTGGATTATTGCGTCTCTCCGCAACCACAAGATCACCCTCCATAATACCCTCTTCTATCATCGAATCACCTTTGACCTCGAGAAGATAAGTCGATTCTCTGTTACCAACTAAATACTCGTCCAGACTAAGTGAATCGAGCGTGTGTGGATCAACCATTGTTGGAATACCCGCTTCGACTAGACCGAGAAGTGGTATTTCCCCAAATATTTTTATCGGAGTTAGTCTCCCTTTGGAATCTTTGTCTACTACCCCGTCTAGAACGAGTTTATTGATCAGTTTATAAACTGCATTTTTGGATCGAAACCCGACAAGACCCATTATTTCTTTGTACCCAGGCATACGACGATTCTTTTGGTAGAAAGAAATTACTTTATTTTTTTGATTATTATAAACTTCTTCGCTCATATATATTTAGGCATTCATGAGTGACCTTAGTAACCATCCAGATCTATCACTCTGTCGAAGTCTGTACAAACTCGACTGCAAAAACTTGTGGCGCCGCGCCTCTCTCGCATACGATAACCCCTTTATAATCTTTGAATCTATTATATCATTCAAAGCTTCTAATTCCCTTATTAATGCTCTCTCTAAATTATATTTGCTCATATTTTTTATTTATTAAATTTATAATTTCTGGGTCTCGACCACTGCTCGGCTTCGCGCGGTTGCAAACCCTGATTTTTGCTATATCTATAGTTTAGTGAACTACAGTTCACCTGTCAATGAACCTGTTGTGGATAACTTTTCTAGACAATCTATATACTATATTGACAACAACACTAAACTGCTGTAATTTTATTGTCAGAGAGGTAAATATGAATGCTTTAGATCTGGTAAGAAAAACAGAGCAAATGCTCGTCGATGGTGGAATCCAGAAGTACGACCACGGCAAACGTGGTTACACTGTCATCGGAGACTTCCCGAAACAGACTCCGTCAGTATTGATGTCAACACCAAAGTTTGGTGTTGCCGCTATACCAACTGGGTGTGACTCTGTCGGAGAGAAACTCGACGAGGTTGAGAGATACCTGAAAATCCTCAACGAGAACGGAGTCCCTGCTGAACCAGTGATACGTAAGGATGAAGACGACGCCATCATCTTTGCGTGGATACCAACATCGGAGCAGGAATGAACCCGCCCACAAAACCCGCCTATCCGCGGAGAGTGTGATAGGCGGGTTTTGTGTAATATAAATCTAGAAAATAATGAGGGAAAAAGAATATATTTTCGGAAGTACTCCTTTAATATAAAAATCTAAAAGAGAAAGAGCTGAGATTTAAATAAATCTCAGCTCTTTGGAAACATGTGTCACGATGCAAGTGGTGATAACAGGTACGGCCTGTCGCGAAGATCGCGACTTAGTCGAGCATGACGCTTACGCCACGGCTCAAAATCTCGAGCAATCGCGTTGAGAAGACGTGCCTTTGGAAGAGAAGTTTCACGAGCCGCAGCACGAATGAAAAAGCTCGTACCATGCTTGGAATACCACCCGATGTTGTGTCGGCAACGCATCTGGTTTTCGAAAAATCCTGACATGAGCAAACACTGTGCACCAGCCACCTCTAGTGTCTCACCGTCGTACAGGAGATCCTTGTCACAGACGAACCGATCGAACACCACACTGAGATTCGCTGGTACTGGAAAATCCACCGAAGAACAAGTCGAGACCTGAGCATAATGTGCAAGCACACTAGCATTGTACAAGAGTTCCTGTTGATCAACTTGAGACTCGCAGACATCTAGCAGATTGACTGCGAAGAATTTCACAGTCTGTATGTGATCAGACTGTAAAAGTTCCCGAAGTTCACTGTCCATGACTGCCTCCATTCCAAAAATTACATTCTGCATTTAATCCTATACTTCTGTTTTAAATCTGCAACATTGCACCACAAGGGCACTTCTTGTGTTTCTAATTCGCTTCGTCCATAAGAAAACAAAGTCGCATTTTTTCCACACGTGACAATTTTTTAATCCGATATTCTTCTTTTGAGGCCACCCTGCGGTTACGGAACTTTTTTGAAAAGACAATTTTTACCGGTCTACGAGCTCTGGTGTATTTTGCACCGAGTTTAGTGGAATTATGTTCACGAATTCTCCTTTTTAAATCAACTGTGATACCTGTGTAGAGAGTTTTATCGGCGCATAGGAGTATGTAGATATAATACATAAGTCCATTATAGCTTTTGTACACAAAATTTAAGTCCAAAATACTACTTGACAGATACTATTAAATATGTTAACGTAGACAGCGGAGGTCAGATATGCCAGCATTAAACAGTCCCCGTAAGATCGGGCACGCCATCTCGGGATTCGTCCCTATCCCCGTGACCATCACGGCGAAAAAGGGAGTTGAGATGGCCACGACAACTCCGTGGCGAGATCCGAGAGTTCCACGTATGCGAGCCTGGAGCGCAATGGTGCCGAGCAAGGCGCCCATCGCCTACGGGTTCGAGATCTCGCACTAAGTCTGCATCACCCATCCCACCCCACATCCACGCAAGACAAAAGCCGTTCGACTAACAATCGGACGGCTTCTTCCATTTTAAAAAATCCTGAACGTTTATTTATTTAGCTTTCACCGCCCCTGTTGTAACTGTTGCTGGAATAGTTTGAGTAAACATCATCGGACCTCCTGCACCCACCCAATCAGCTTGTCCTCTGTACATCATATTTCTGTAACCATATCCGGATGAACCGCCGAGTTCAGATTTCAATTCACCAACTTTCATTCCTATTGAGAAAACCCATGAGATAATAATAATGCCGAGTATCCATCTCAAAATATGTCCACCGCCAAAACCACATGCATGACCACAAGTTCCACATCGACCATAACCCGATCCACAAACTTCACAAGCATTTTTATTATGATTAGCTTCCATTTTTAATTTAAATTAGTTTTTAATGAGTACATTGTAACACAATTATTTTTCTTTTTGAACTCCTTTGAATTTTTTCTCATCAAATTTCACATCCATAAACTTTCCATCATCACGATTTCTCTTAACGTGCCTCTTATTTTTCGGATTTATAAGTTGTGATCGCCTCGAAACCTCCCCCTTCCTCGCCCCATCTCCATAAGGTTTATTCTTTGCCATGTTATTTTTGAATAATTTTAATAAACTGTTGCATTTATTTTAGCATATTAAAAAACGGAGCGCCTCAGCTGTGAGACGCTCCGGAATGTACTGCCTTAGAGCCCGATGAACAACTCCCTCATGTGTCCTTCAGTGTGAATGCGATCCACGACATCAGCAATGAGGGAAGCTGGACTAAGAACAACTAAGTTTTTGTGCCACCTTTCTCTGTCTTGAAGCGGAATAGTCTCGAGGGTAAAAATCTTATCGATTGTCCCGTCCTCGAGAAGTGGATTGATACGATCGAATGTCTTCGGCGTGAAATCGTTGTGGACCACAAAGAAATGGACTTCCTCGGCGCCATTGTGTTTTGCGATCTTAGCGCCAGTCTCTAGAGTTCCACCACCCTGTAGCATATCGTCAAACGCGATGACCCGTTGTCCTTCAACGTTACCGACGATCTTTGATTTCTCGATGATGATCTCTCGTGTCCCAGCATCCCTTTCTTTGACGATAAACGAAACACCCTTGTGAAGCATCTCGGCAATCACCTTGTTACGTTTGAAACCGCCATCGTCCAAAGCCAGGACGCTGTCAAACGAATCGTCGTTAGCTTTCGCGTATTCTATCAAAATACGCATGAGATACACGTGATGTACCGTTCGTAGGCGATAATGCGAAGTGTCGTAGAAATACGGGTGTTGAGACGAGTGCTGGTCAAATATAGCCACGACGTCCAGTCCAGAACTTGAGATTTCCATGGCTGTGTCTTTGTAAGCCACAGTCTCTCCGAACCGTTTGACATGGTCCGACTTCCCATCTCGAACAAAAGGAAACACTCCGAAAATTCTCGAGGCACTTCCTCGGATGGAACCGCAGATCAGTCGAAGTTCCTTGACTGTGTCATACCCAGCGTGAAGTGAACCGAAAATACAGATGTCGCAACCACTGACGTCACTGAGTCTCCGGACATCCAACTCACCGTTGGGGAAAAACGTTGATTCGATCTCAAGCGGAACCACACCAAGTTTTTTAGCCACTTCATGACCAAGCACTGGGTGAGAATTTGTCACTATCAGTCCAAGTGGTCCGAACCTGCTTATACCCATGTTTTTGTTTCCTTCCAAGACAAAGAAAAACTGTTTCTTTTTTTAAAGGCACATTTCTGCATCAACTATGCTCCCAATTTTAAAAAAGTCAAAGTTGAGTAAATAACCACTAAATCATTCCTACATTCTTGAGAATGTTAGAATGATTTAATAAAAGGAATAAATCTTTTACCATATGGAGAAAGGGAGTGAAGTACATTTCTACCTTGATACTTTTTATTTAATAGTCCGGCATGAACCAATCTTCTAGTATGTTCAGAAACGGTTTTAATATTCTTATCCAGAGCTTCTGCAATCCCCTCCGAAGTAACATCTGGAGTTTTTGAAACTAAAAGTAAAATTTCGATCCGGCAGTGATTTGCCGAACCTTTAAAATATCGTTCAAGTTGTTTGGCAGTTTTCATATTTATTTAGCTAGATATTAATAATATTAATATCTGAGTATACAATAACATTCTTATATTCTCAAGAATGTAAGAATGTTATTGTATTGATAGGTAAATTGAGCTGAAGTGGATTAGTTATGACCTTCGGATTGCCAGAGTTTGAGGGATTCGACGGGGTGGATGAGCATGACGACGTTCAGCGTAAGATTATCTCGAATCCAGAAGAGACATCCGAGCTCCATCACAATGATAAGTGAAACTGTTACCCAGACTTTTGAGTACTTCGCTATGACAAAACCGATACCAGACATCACCACATCGGAAACAGAATTAAGCACACTATCCCCCACATATCCCTGTGCAATAGTTACTGCACGATATCTATCTATGATTATCGGCGAGTTCTCAAGTAACTCCCATCCGGCTTCCATGATGAGAGCTATGACAAACCTATACTTTGCCGGAACTTTCCGCGCGACCAGCCACAGAAACCAGTAAAAAATCATTCCGTGGATAATATGCGAGAACGAATACGCATCCGCTACCCTCTGTGAGTTCTCACTCCCCCAAATATTTCCATCCCACCATCCAAAAATCCCATCTGGTCCAAGTAGTGACCTGCCCGAAAAGTATTCAATCACACCCGTAATAGCCGTAACTAAAAGTAGCCCAATTATCACAATTTTGTATTTTCTTAGAAAAGTTAAAATTGATTGCATGAATGTCTATAAAATTACAGATATATAGCACCCTTATATAAATAATAATTTGAAAAATTACCTACTTTTTTGTTTTGACAATGATCTCAAAGATGATACAGGTTTAATCTGCTTGTTTTTTGTATAATTATTCCAAAGTTTATTAAATTGAACGCCCAACACATATCCCAACTCCACAGGAACAGCATTTCCTATTTGTCTATATTGGGAGCTATTTGGTCCGTAAAATATAAAATTATCAGGAAATGTTTGTATCCTAGCCACTTCTCTAATAGTCATCCTTCTTTTTTGAGACGGATGAGGTAATATTACTGGACCACCAGTACCACCACCCCTACCAACAATAGTTGGGGATGGTTTATTTTCATCCGTGTGTCTATTACCTAAATAACCATTAATTTTTACTTTATGTTTCGTGCCTTGATGATTAGGTATACTTGAATCATATTCAAGTGGTAAATCCCCGATTGTTTCTCCTACTGTTTTATAAAATTTAATACTTTTATCATTATTAAAAAGTTCTAACCATAAATTTTTATTATCGCTATAATTTTTAGGGAAATGAGTCTTGATTGGAAATTCAAATTTTAAATCAATGTCATTTCTTATACCAACCATAACCATTCTTTTTCTTAACTGAGGTACACCATAATCAGCTGAATTTAAAATACTCCAATGAACATTATATCCAATATCTTTGAAATCTTTTAAAATCATTTTAAAAACTCGTCCAAGTTTATTTTTTTTGTCTTGCAATGTATCATAACCTCCTAAATTTGTAATACCTTGCACATTTTCACCAAGAAAAAACTTTGGTTTTTTATCCAGAACAACCCTTAATAATTCTTGGTACAAAAAATTTCTCCTATCTTTCTCATTTCTATATGGATTAGCAACAGAAAAACCTTGACATGGGAAACCTCCGATGACCATATCACAATCTGGTATATCTTTAGATGATATATCTATAATGGATTTACATATAACCACCTCATCTTCATCAGTTATATTATATTTATAAGTATCGATTGAATCCTTATCAAAGTCATTTGCCCAAATAATTTTATGTCCGGCTTTTTTTAAGCCAAGATCTAATCCACCACAACCACAAAATAAGGAGACTATTTTCATAAATCTATATTAAAATATTAATGTCTTTATCAATTTCTTTAAAAACTGCACTGCACTCATCAATAATCATTTTTTTATATTTAATATTATTTGGATAAGAATTTACATATTCAATAAAATATTGAGAAATTTTATCTTCTGTTTTTAAAATCTTATTTATTACATGTTTATCTAAAAAACTAAAATCTAGATTTATTTTTTTCCCAATACCAAAAATAGGCTCTCTGTTCATTCTTATTGAATTACCCTCCCAACGATTAATAATTGTTACTAAATTTTCAGGTGTTGAACTTTTTTCTTCTAGTAATTGAGCAAATTTATCCCCTTCTATAAAATATAGGGTTATTTTTGTTTTATCTTTGATTAAGATGATTAAATCATCTGAAAAAACAAACTTCACTAGGTTAGAAAAACGCTTTCTAAATTTATTATATTGATTATGTTTTTTAATTCCATTTAGTAAATTTAATAATCGTGGTTTTGACCCTAATCCAATTTTTTCTGAATTTACACCTTTTCTTTCATTTAAATATTGTTCTACATTAAATCCACTAAATAGAGTGGTCTTTTCAAGTGAGCCAAAATTAATCTCTTTATTATCACTCATAAGGGTCTTAACTGACAAAAAATAATTTCCTCCTATTCTCACATCCGACTTTTCTCTTTTATTGGAAATCGCAAAACCAGTAATTGTTTCATTTTCTAAATAGAAATTAAGTTTATTTGAATTCACTCTCTTTTCTTCATCTGTAATTACACCATCAAAAATAGTGGCTAGTATATCTTCGAAATCTCTGGAAGTTGTCTTTCTTTTTGCAACAGTTTCTTTTGAGATATTGTTGTATAAATAGTAATTTAAGTAAGCATAATTAAATTTATTTTTCTCAGTCTCAAGTTTTTTAAAAAAATTATAAATTACCTTTAAACCAACTTTCTCAGTGGAAACTTTTTCTTTACTATTAATAGTGTCTATAATTATTTTTAGTATATTTAGATTCGTCATTATAATTATAACTCTACTACTTTACTACTTAATAATCTATATTAGGATTGATCACATTTAATATGTTAAGTGAACTATAGTTCACTAGTCAATATGCACCTGTGTATAAGTAAAATTTAAATAGCTCCCCGCCGATTTTTGAAAAACTGGATGAGGAAGTAAATGATAGAGATAAGAGTGTATAAACCGGCAAAGAAAAGCGTTATGTCCTTACCGTCAAAACTGATAATAGCTCCTCCATCGTTCCCTGTCTCGTACGCAATTAAGATAGAGATAGGGACGTATATCAGAGTGAATAAAACCCAAATCTTATATTTTTTATTATCAGCGACAAGAGCAAATAAACTAACTATAAATAACGAGACACTCCAATAAAAGAGGTATCCTACAAACTGGGCAGTATCATAATCAAAAGATCCTTTTGTGTAATGCGAATACCAAACAAATATCCCAACCGACATAACTAAAAAGAGTGAGCTCACTATCTTTTTCATATTATCCTAAATTATCTAACAATTGGTTCAACATATCAAGCAATAGCTGTGCATCAGTTTTTGACAACTTTTTTGGTTTTGGATGTTTTGGATCTGGTTTTGTTATCTTCTTCTCCAATACAGACTTGAATTTGTCTACTTTTAATTTTGTTTTATCAATTTTGCCCTTCTGTATAGACTTAATTATATTATCAACTCGATTCCCGAAAGCATTCTTCTTTGCCTGTGTTATATCTAGTGAATTAACTGTTGTCTTCATTATTTGCAGATAAGTGACTGGATCAAAAGTAGAACTTGGGGCTATGATAAAATCGGTAACTCCATCACCAGTTACATCTAGTTTCAACTGTGGTGTGTCAGTTGCGTTCAGTGTTATCTCTCCTTGAGTTTGTGTCGTAACTGGAATATCAACGAATAAAGAAGTTATGGTTTGTCCGTCTGGCTCAATAACTTGTGATTCAAACGTGAACATCCCAACATCTGTACCTTGTAAGACGACTTTCTGTAAATCTTCTTTCGTCAGATTTAAATATTTTCCTTCTCCAAATTCATAATATCCAGAGTTTGGAATGTTTTCTTCAACATAACATAAATCCGTAGTTGGCGGACAAACTTTACCTGTATGATTTTCTTCATTATCATAGGCTTCTAGAGTGACGGGTGAATGAACAGATAGTCTGAGTTTATTTGAAGAATCAACAGGCTTTGAATCTTTAAAGACAGAATTTGGGCTTACAGATCCATTGATTATAGTTGAAGCAATAAAATCGTTTAGCTGGTTAATTTCTAATATATCCTTATGCTGTCTATTTATTCTAAAGATAGTATTGTAATTTTTAAAATTCACCCAGTATTTCTCCCCATTCATCGCCATAGCGCTTGGTTCCACAACTGTTTTATCGCCGTCTATAGTAAATATCGGTCTCTGATCCAAAATATAACTTCCAGTACAACCGTTATCCGCCAGAGATGAACAAGTGGTACTTGCGTTATATTGAAAACCAGCTACAGTATCGAGTCCCCAACCAGCAACCTGTATTACACGAATACTTGTAGGCAAAGTCATTGTGTCTATCGAATTATGTAAACTTTCTGCTTCGTTCAAAAGCGAACTATTTCCTTTAATTGGAATAAAAGTATCAGTAAAAAACGTCGGATTACTTCTACCTTCAGAACCGAGAATAAAACTTTTTACCTCCGAATAGTTATTTACACTTTGCCCGTAAGTAGTAATTTCATTTGTCATCCATGGGTCAAATGAGTTTGGTACAAAATTTACAACCGGATTTGAAATGTGGTTAAAATACTCCGTCGATGGTAAAAGCCCATATGCCGAGGACATATTACGAGCAAGTTCACGAGCAACAGATGGATTCAAGAGTATGTTTAGCATAATACTCGTGTCGTATCCGTGAAGTAATGCTGGAATAGCAGTTGAAGTTCCGAGTTGTGGACTGGCTACTAGTATCAAAACATCAATATGGTCTATTAAGTCGTTCCGACCGGCAGTTTTGTCGTCCTGTAATTTTTTCAAAAGCGCTTTTGCTATAAGTCCGCCGTTACTATGAGCAATGATAGTAACTTTTCTATTTTTTGACGAATCAACTAAACCTCGCAGTGTTTCTGTCAAAGTATAGCTACCATTCTCACGTTTTGTTCCATTATCCACGATGTCCTGTACGTCCGCTCTCCAGTCATATGCGTACGACTGCCAAGCCACGATTTTGTTATCCGAAACTAAACCATCCATCATGGCCGAAAAACTTTTGTAAATATTCTGTCCAGCTAAACCGGTGTAAATCGGAGAATTCGTCTCTAGGATAATATCTCTCGTATAAACATTTGGATCGATGGATGTTCCATCTGAATCCAAATAAAGAGTCTGCACATCACTGTTTGTATTCGGTTCCCACAATTGATCCTCCACAGGAATACCGAAAATAGTTTTTTGTTCATACAAACGACTTGCCTCAAGACCTGGGATAAAGAGAACATTGGAGAAGCAATCAGCAACACAACCAGCAACTGGGCTGTCAGCTGTGACTTCCAAATAAACATCTGAAATGGCGTCACTTCCACCGTAAAGTTTTTGAAGACCTTGTCCACCGTGATTTCTAAAAATATTTATTCCATATTCATGAGTTGGATCTAGAACTAGATTCGGACCAGTACAAGGATATTTTCTGTATGTTGTAGACGAGTCGAGGTTGACTACAATTTTTGTATTTAAGGTAGTTGTCCCATAAGAGTCTCCGCAAACACCATCCAAACTAGTGTAGTAACCTTCACTAGTAGTAAAATCGATAATCTCTACGCCCATGAATAATCCGAGGTTTACACTGTGATCGATATAAGCAAATTTTAAATTTGAAATATTACCACTCGCATTAGAAATAATAACTGGAGTTGCTACTGAACCATAACCTGTTTCGACAGAATTATCTGGCTGAGAATAAAGCACTGTAGATTTACAACCCGTCCCACAATCATAAAATATTTTTACTAAATAATTTTGTGTCGAACCGTCCACCGCTGTGACCGTGTAAGTTACTCCATTGTTAAAATTTTGGGCAACACCAATGTTTGGACTAAGACTTGCTCCGTCTGAAATAGTAATATCCGATGTTGTAGCACTTACATCAGTACCAAAAGGCACATGCAGTGAAATCGTGTGATCTACATCACTAATTACACCCGTGGCCACGCCAGGAAAACTAAAACTTGTGATTGATTTCTCTGTATCATGAAAACTTGTACTACTATCAATGTACGCGTAAAAATCGTTGGGGTTAGAAGAAGAACCGTAATAAACTTGTGTGTTGATCCCACCAGAGTTACGGAAACTGATTAAATAATAATGATGAGTAGGATTGAAAGTAAGGTTCGACCCGTTGCAAGGATATGCTCGCCATTCCCAGTTGCTATCGAAAGTTAGGATTTGTTTCTCATTCAAACCAGTACTTTGAAAACTATTTCCACAAGAACTAGATACTGCCGTATTATAAGCATAATAAGTAATACCGGTATCGTTATCAACAATACCAACTCCAATAAAATGGTCAGATCCATTTCCTTTATCATTATAAGAAATCCTTATTTCTTTCACATGGCCTGTTGCATCTTTAAAAATATGATTATTGCCTGAAAGATTATTACCAACCAGTTGAACACTATCATCTAATTGTGAATATAAAATATTGGCGGAAACAAAGCTGAAACTAATAAGAAATGTGAATATTAATAGTAAAAACAGAAAAATTGGACGAGCAAATCTTACTAAAAAGCCTTTTTGATCCATAACAGTGAGGTGAAATTAAAATGGTCTAATGCCGGGATTCTAGCACCACTTTAGGTTTTGACACCTAGCGACTTTATTAAAAATGTATTCGAATTTTTATAAAAAAGTGGGTGGTCCTTTTGGAACCACCCGCTTGTAACGTCAATCAGTGTAAACCCGACAAGGCCTACTTGATTCGCTGAAGAGACTTCTTGATTGTCGCTTCGATATCCCTCACCTGTTTGGAGAGCCTTTTGTTCTCGTCGATAATCTCCGCCACTGCAGCCCCGATCAGTTCCAACTGCTTACAAAACTTCAACAAAAGTTTTGTTGATTTGCTATGGGATTTGCATCGCAAATAAGACTCATCTTTCAACTCAGAGAGTTTGTGCTCTCTTTTCGCTTTTTTGAGCCGACAAAGTGTTTCTCCGACTGATCTTTCTGTAGTTGGAATATCCTCCTGCTGAGCCAACTTGAAAAGTCGTGCGATTTCTTCATAAACTGGAGTAGCAACCAGATCAGCGTTCTTTGTAATGAAACTCGTCAAGGCCCCTCTTCGAGTTGTTTTTCTATTGACCATCTCATTTTCCTCCTCTGCCATTTCATTTTCAATAGTGGCAATAATTGATGTTTTCGAAATTGTTGTCTATGAGACAAAGTCTCTCTAGTAAACATTTATACAGGAAATAATTGTTTTGTCAAGATTACCTATCAAACAACTCCTTGTGATGAATTGTATAAGGTCTCGCCTTGCATAATAAATTTTTTATAAAAGAGAATGACCGTTCACATATAGATGTGTAACGGTCATGTAGGTCGTGAAATGCAAAGTCATTGCGTGTTTGCCTCGAGAAGGAACCTGCGCATCACGCGAATAAGATGACAACAGAATCCCGTTGGGCAATCCTTCGAAATAGTCATATCGTACGGCTCTCCGAAGATGCTCTGTATCGAGAAGTTCGCGACGATAAGTCGCGGATTTAAATCTTTCATTCTGCGAATGAATTGATTTTCCTCCCACTGATTGTTGGAGAAAATACCTATGACTAAAAGTTGGCGCTCACCAGGAATAATGCGCCGTTCGATGTCTCTTGGATAGCTGGTAAGAAGATAACTCAATTCTGGAAACTTTGCCTCCTTAAGCTCGTCGTAGATTGAGTCGTAACCAAGACGCGACGTCTGGACGATTAAGATGGGGTAGACTTTCAACAATCTGTCCTCCTAGCTTTTCCTGTACAATTAAAGCACAATGCGCAAAAAAATCAATGCTAATCATTTCTTTGGAACAACTCCCGATCTTTTCTTAAAAATTTAAGACAAATGTGAAATATGGTATATGTAATAAAAAAAGCAGAAAAAACATCAATGGTGTAGTGCAAATGACCTAGTAAAACAACCACCCCAAAAACAATAGAGAAAGTTAAGAAAATATATCTTAATGATTTGTGGTCCCAAAAAATAAGTGCTAAAAGAAATGGTAAACCTGTGTGACCAGAAAAAAACAAATCATCACCATTAAAAATTCCATTAAACATCTTTCCACCAAAAATAACTGAATCAATTGTGGCATGTGTGGGAAATGGATTGATGTGAGTGAGAGTTATAAAAAAAGATCGCGTTAAAGTAAAAATAGCGATACTTTTCATAACAAAAGGTAAATAATTTATATGACGAAAACATAAATACAATATGAAAAATGTAAGAAAAACTGCTCCATAAACAAAAATACCCCCAACATCATACACTCTTGTGTTACTTAAAACTATATCTGCCACAGAACTACTAGCACTGTTTGTAGCGTAGTTACTTGCGTAAAATTGAGTCATAAGAGCTACAACAATAAGCACTATCGCTTCAAAAAAGGAGAAAATGAAGTCTTTATTAGAAAAATGTTGTCTATAGGCTTCCATTTGCAGTATTATAGAACGAAACCCTATTTTTGTCTATAAAAAACTCTATCAACTCTGCTATCTTCTCCACAGCGTTATGAACTGTATTATGATCAATATTTTGGATACTAATGAATTCAGCGTTTTTTATTTCTTTGAACATCATGATTGAATTTTTTATTGGAACCATTGTATCTTTCTCTCCATGGATAATAAGTGTTGGTACGTTTATTTTATCTAGAGCGTATTCTCCTTCATAAGAAAAAGAATGCTTTAGAGTATAGAAATGTGCCCGAAATCCTGTGTTTTTCATGTCTGCAATATTTCTTTTTACATTCCAATCAGTTGAGCCTATGTGTTTACTATAATCAACACGTCCGCGAGGTTTGGAATTAAAAGGAAGAAAGCCAACAACTTTTGTTAATATTTTAAGACTAAAACGAACAACTTTTAATGAAAAAATTTTGTCTAGATAAATCTCTGGCGAAGTAAAAACATTAGCAATAACATTTTCTCTGTGTAATTTTAAATACTCCAAATGCACCAACCCGCCAAAAGAGTTACTGACTAAAATAAATTTAGGAATGTTTAAATATGAAACCAAATCGTGGAGATCTTCAGCAAAATTCTTTACTTCATAATTAGAATGTCTGGAAAATTTTTTTGAGTTACCATGTCCACGAATATCATAGGTCAAAACGTTGTATTTATTTTGGAATATTTTCTCATATGGTAACCAAGCTGAGGATGAACCAGAAACTCCGTGCACAAAAACTAGCGTAAATCTGTTGTTTTTAAATTCATTTGCTCGATAATACGTATCTTTGTAATAATATTCTTTCATTGTTTTTATATTTTAGTTTTGCTCCAAAGCCGAATAGTAGACTTCTTCTAGTTTATCTGTGCTTCTCTCAATATCATAATCCTTACTCTTCTGTAAACTAACAACGCCCATAGACAATCTTAACTCTTTATCAAGAACTAACTTCAACACTTGCTCCGCCAAATGTTCTGGGTTCTGAGCCTGAAACAAAAAGCCGTTACCATCTACAAAATATCTTGAGGCACTCATCTCTGCATCAGAAATAACAATCGGTTTACCACAAGCCATCGCTTCTAGAACTACCATGCCTTCTAACTCCGCAAGTGAGGGCAATATGAAGATATCACTAGCGTTATAGGCAAACACTCTGTCTTCATCACTAACTAATCCTAGAAAGGTAACGTGGTTATGAAGTTCTTTATCTACTACCAGTTTTTGTAATTTTCCTTTGAGATGTCCCCCACCAACTATCATAAGGTGTACCTTAGGATTTACCTTGATTATATGAGGCATCGCTTCGATAAGAGTATCTATGGATTTTTCTGGAAAAAGTCTACCGACAAATAATAACTTCGTGCTTTCGCTCGGCAAACTAAATCTCTCAAGAAAATCCCCGATAGGAAGCGGTTTGAACTCGCCAGTATGTATACCGTTACTGATAACAGTTGATGGTTGGTCAATGCGAGTTAATTTATCTAATAACCTACGCGCCATTTCTGAAGGATATATTATATGTTCTGTTTTGCTGTAAACCCAAGTAAGATAATTATTCCACAACTTGTTTAGCATCGGACGAATAAACCAGGGGCTATCCATGAAAAGATTTTCTGGTTGCGAGTGAGAATGCGCCACGATTTTTATACGTAGAGAACGTGCAGCTCTAATAGCCACGATTGCCGCTGACATTGGTAATATAATATGCACCACATCGATTTTTTCTTTGGTGAAAATATCTTTCAGTTCTTTAACGGAAGGAAAGGCTGTGTTCCATCCGCCAGACTTTGGTATAGGTAGACTTCTAAAACGGTATGCTTTTATACCAATATGATGACTGTGAATTTTATATTCTTTGGACTTAGCTCCAATAAAAATAAGATGGTGTCCCCTGTCAGTTAGCAACTTGGAAAATCTCATGGTGGATACTATAACACCGGCTTTATAATCACCAATAGGATCACAAATTATTGCAATATTTAACTTTCTTTTTTTTATCATATCTTTAGATAACTTGAGATTTTTCGAACCTATACACAACGTAGAGAACTCCGACTGTCAGCACCCCAACACTAACCGAAGCCGCAAAGTAGTTGAGGTATTTATCTATCAAAACATATGCGTGACCAAAAAGCATCCCTACACTTGTCAAAATAAGTGACTGTACAAAAGTAACATAAAAACACATTCTTATGTAACGTATGTAAGGCACTTTCAAAATACCAGCAAGGACAAGTCCGATGGGACCGACTCCGTGAGCAATTTTGGAAGTAACCACTGCTTTATTATGATTCTCATGAAAATAAACTTTTGTTTTTTCTAATCTGGTATGTGTTATACCGATTTTATGACCAAACTTATGAACTAACTTTCCCCCCCATCTCCCAAGTGAATAATACATGGTATCGCCGATAATATCTGCAAACATTATTATTAGTATGACAAGCAGAAAATTCATCTGACCAGTTGAAACCAGCAGTCCAGCTATTATTGAAATTATTGGCCCCTCAAAAACTGCGATTGGAAAAAGGATAAAATAACTGTAGTGCAGAAGCAGGGTAAATGTTGGTTGCATATTAATCACAAGTATAACAAATTACAGATAAAAAATTATAAGGAAAAGTCATCGACTCGAGTTGAGCAAAAGCCATTTTATCAAGTAGTATCGTGTAACTTACAGAAAGAGGCGTCCGATGCGAATTTTGAGATACGGCGTACGTTTTTTTTGTTTTATAAGTAGATTGTAGACTGGCGAGAGAGTAGTCGTACCAGTTTTTTTGAAAGCGGATAGAATATCATCGAGTTCACTGCGTCTAAGTTCACGCTTCAAATAAGTTATATCTGGACACCTATTCGTTTTTTTCAACTTATCAGACAAAACCATATCTTCAACATGAGATATGATAGTTTCTGATGTCACTCCCCTAGCCTCTGCAATATCGGCAATTGACACTTCCTCGCGGAGCATATCTGCTGTTATCTCTTGCGTACTTTTCTTTAGTTCCTTCTCTTTGGCCATACGACCACCGCTCGCTTTCAGCGGTTGTCTTTTTATTTTTACTTTTTCTTCTGGCTCAATTTTCTTTATCCAAGCTCTCTGTATCTCTAAAATCTCCTCCCGAGACATTTCTTCAAGGTCGAACCTTGAAGTATTAGACATCTCTTGGAACTTTTTGTCCATATCTAAAACTTCTGGGTCGACTTCGAGCGACATGTCGTTAAACCCGAGGAGTTTCATCCCAGACAGCGACCGCACACGTGACAGGGCAACGTATCCCATACCTTTTACAAATGACTTGGACAGATCGACCTCCATAGCATCGAGTGACATTCCCTGACTTTTGTGAACAGTTATCGCCCAAGCAAGACGAAGTGGCAACTGACTTATTTCCGCTTTTACTTTTCCCTCCTCTTCTATTTTCCACGATTGAGGTTGAACAGAGAAAGTCATTCCACTGTTTGTCCGAACAATGGGATCCCCATAAGAATTGAAGTCTGAGACCACACCCAAAGTGCCGTTCACGTATCCGCCCTCTGAATGATTTTTAGTAAACATGACTCGTGCACCCTTTTTTAGTTCTAAAGTTTCCGGCGATAAACAACTTTTCTTCAAACTCAAAGTCAAACCAGATGAACCTTTGGAAGACATGCTGTAACTTTTTGTTTCCCCAGAAATCAAATCAAGGTGCTTTTTATTCACAATATCAACATCAATATTATGCGTATATAATCGAGTTGATTCACCACCTGTATCTGGATCTTTGTTGAAACGAGCCTTTAAAAGTTCAATTGTTTTCGGAGAAACTTTATTTTCGCGAATCTGATTTAATATAGAAAGATACACATTATCTTTTTGTCGATATTGTTCTGATAAATGACAAATAGTGAACTTGGAAGCAAGAAAGCTTTCGGCTTTGTATGCAAATTCAGACTCCAAAACATCACCACGAGTAACAGGTGGAAGTTGGAAAAAATCTCCACACAATATAATCTGCATTCCACCAAATGGTTTTTCGCTTCGCTTCATTTGACGGCAAATCCATTCGATCATATCGAGACGAAAATGGTGAAGCATCGAAACCTCATCAATAATCAAAACTTTTGTCCTCTCAAATCTTTTGTATAGGTACTGACGTTCCATCAGATCCTCAATATCATAGTCAGTTAGCGTGTCACGAATTCCAAGGCCTGACCACGAGTGTATAGTCATGCCCCCAATGTGAGTCGCAGCAATACCAGTCGAAGCCGTGACAGCAACATCCACAGCGTGTTTTTTTAGATAATTTACATATTCATTTATAACATGGGTCTTCCCGCTTCCCGCCGGACCAGTAATAAAAACATTTTTGCCCATCTTTAAAATATCCAAGGCCTGTGATTGAAGCATTGGACTATTGTACCAGTACAAATAGTTAATACAAAATTAGATTTTTTTCGTCTTCCAATCTTCGATTTTTTTATGATCACCAGAGAGGAGGACTTTTGGTACACGATATTTTTTACCTTTGTATTCAAAAACTTCTGGACGAGTGTAGACATCATGGCTTGAAACGCGAGACTCTTCGAGAGAAGTAATATTTCCGAGTACACCACTTATCTGTCTTGCAACACAATCAAGAATCAGCATAGCTGGTAACTCCCCTCCTGTAACAATAAAAGGTCCGACAGATATCTCCTCCATTTTGAAAACTTTTTTCACACGCGCATCAATCCCTTCATATCTTCCCGACACGATAATAATATCTGTATATTTTACAGATTTTTTTGCATACTCTGTTGTGAACTGTTTTCCACCTGGAGAGAGAAAAATTATTTTGATTTTTGCCTTTTTTTCTTTGGTCATGCGACCACCGCTCGCTTTCAGCGGTTGCTTTTTTATATTTTTTACAGCTTTTTCAATCGCCTTCACCGTAGGAATCGCTTGAATGACCATACCCGGTCCTCCACTATATGGCTTCTGATCCACACGTCTCCATTTGTCGTCGGAATAATCGCGTGGATTGTAAAACTGCACTTTGATTTTCTTATCCTCTATCGCCCGCGAGAGTATAGACTCATTTAAATATGAGTCAAAAGCGGACGGAAACAATGTTATGATATGAAAATTCACTAACTACTTTTACCACAAATTTAAGATTTTGTATATTATTTGAATATTAGAACTTTCACAATTTGGATTAAATCCGACGTGAGCGACTTTGTTTTATTTATAAAACAAGAAGTACCCTTGTGGTGAAATTAAAAATGCTCGGAGCCTTACAAGTGTAAGGTGACGAGAATTTTTAATTTTAGAGCGAGGAGTTAGCCAAATTTGGAAGTTATAACTTCAAATCGTTCATTGCGTCGTCTAAGGACTTGGTAGCATTGGTCTTTACTTCACGTACCCCACCAGCCGGCTCGTTTATTTTGAGATTTACTCTAGCGTTGTTTTTCATACCAACAACACGGAGTAGTGTTCTTATCGCTTTCGCAGTATTGCCTTCACGACCAATAATTTTACCCATATCCGCCTGGTTCACATCCAAAGTCATGAGTACACCCATCTCATCCACCGTCCTAGTAATTTTAACATCATTCGGATTTTCAACGAGAGATTTAACAACAAAATCCAGAAACTTTACGTCAGATTCCATATTTTTCGTTTCAGTTAATTGTAATCCTTACAGGATAATTATAACAATTCGGTAAACCGTCGGTCAACAAAGTTATTAGACTACTTTAGTTACGACTTTTTCCCCTTCGCTCCATCCACAGGAGCTTTTGGGACTTCTTCTTTCGCTACTTTTCCTCCTCCTTCCTCGGCAGGAGCGTCTTTAACAATAGCTTTCTTTAGCGGAAGGTTATTGATTTTTTTGCCTTTAATAATTTTCTTGGTAACCAAAAGATTGTTGACTGTGGGAGATACTTGAGCCCCTTTTGACATCCAGTATGTGATTCTATCTGCTTTGAAAGTAGATGTCTCTGCATGTCGTGCATCAAAATTACCGAGTGTCTCTATGGATTTTCCACTTTTTGTAGAATTTTTTGAATCAGTCAGAACAAGCCGAAATGACGGTTCGTGTACTCTTCCTACTCTCAGTAATCGTATTTTTAACATAAGGAAACTCTTTCAGAAATAACGTTATGAACTAATGATTTCTAAGTATCTAAACACAAGAATTTCGGTAAAAAATAGAGTTTTGTCAGTCACTCGTATCTAGATACGCCTCCCTCCTCATCCTCTATTTTTTCCTCAAAATTCTTGTGTTTATATTACTTATTATTTCTGAAAGAGCTTCCCAGCATACTAACAGAATCAAGGAAAATGGTCAAACTGAGCTTATTTTGCTAGAATGGCGGGATGAAAGGAAAGACCTTTGAAGGACCTATCTCCATCAACACAAAAGGTGTTGGTTTTTTTGATGTCAATCCCGAGGTTAAAAAAAAGGGTGAAAGTATCGAGATACAACCAGAGTTTGTAAATCGTGCTCTTCATGGTGATATTGTGCAGATTATTCTAACTGGTAAAAAAATAAAAAATCGTGAACAGGGTAAGATTTTAAAAGTAGTGAAACGAGCAAAAGAAGAGTTCGTCGGTGAGGTTGTGGAGAGAGACGGAAAAAGTTTTGTTGTACCAGACGACAAACGACTTTATGTCGACATTCCCCTACTGGTAGGAGAAAGAGCTCCGGTTGGAAATAAAGTTCTAGTGAAAATAATAAATTGGAACACTCTCGAAGGAAAAATCCTAAAAATCATTGGTTCGAAAGGTGAGAATAATACTGAGATGGAATCTATCGTTCTGGAGAAAGGTTTTCGAATCGAGTTTCCTAGAGAAGCCCTAGATGAAGCGAATCGAATAAAAAGTGATTACAAAAATAGTTTTGAGGTAGAAATTGCGAACCGTCGTGATATGCGAGGTGTAACAACAATGACCATAGACCCTTTTGACGCAAAAGACTTTGATGATGCTATTTCATTTGCCCCATTGGGAGATGATAGGTACGAGATTGGGGTACATATTGCAGATGTTTCTCACTTCGTCACCCCAGAATCTAGTCTCGATCGAGAAGCAGAAAAAAGAGGATTGTCTGTTTACCTTGTTGACCGAACTATTCCAATGCTACCAGAAGTACTTTCGAACGATCTCTGTTCACTCAATCCAGATGAAGATAAGCTCACTTTTTCCGCAGTATTTAAAATGGACGGACAGGGTAAAGTATTAGACGAATGGTTTGGCCGGACAATCATACACAGTAACAAACGATTTACATACGAAGATGCGAACGATGTGATTATTGGAAAGACAGATGGACCATACAAAACAGAGCTATTAAAACTAAATGAGATTGCAAAAAAACTAGAGAAAGCAAAAACTCAAAACGGCGCAATGGTTTTTGAGACGGATGAAGTCAAATTTGTGTTAGATGAAAAAGGAAAACCTGTTAGTGTCTACAGGAAGCAAAGACTTGATACCCACAAGCTAGTGGAAGAGTTCATGCTCCTGGCAAACCGCGCTGTGGCAAAGTTTGTTTTTCTGTCTCAGAACAAAGATATTTTTAAAGGCAAAAAACAGTCTGTTTATCGTATACACCCACAACCGGACAAAGAAAGAATCCAGAATCTAGCAATTTTCCTAAAAGCTATGGGGTTTGATCTAAAAAACAAAGATGGAGGGGTAACTTCAAAAGATTTAAATAAACTATTAGAAGAAGTGAAAGGTACACCGAACGAGGAACTTATTAACACTGCGACTATACGAAGTATGGCCAAAGCGACGTATTCTACAAAAAATATCGGTCACTTTAGTTTAGCTTTTGCCTATTACACACACTTTACATCTCCTATTCGCCGATATCCAGACATACTTGTACATCGTTTTCTCGAACGAGAATTGAAAGGAGGAAAGGTTGAGTTAGACGAATATCAAAAATTCGAAAGTATTTGTCTGGCATCATCCGAACTCGAGAAAAGAGCAACTGACGCAGAACGGGCTTCAATAAAATACAAACAAGTCGAATACATGACGGAACATGTCGGAGAAGAGTTTATGGGTACGATAACCGGTGTAACCGAATGGGGCATCTACGTAGAAGAAAAAGAAACAAAATGTGAAGGAATGGTTAAAGTCCGAGACCTTCCACAAGATTTCTATACTTTGGATGAAAAAAATTACACGCTTAAAGGCGAACAGACTGGTCGCAAATTTACTCTTGGCGACGTAGTGAAATTTAAAATAGTCTCCGCAGACATGGAACGTCGTGCTTTGGATTATAGTATTGTTGGATAAAAGAAAACCTCGCGCCGTAAAGCGCGAGGTCCCAACAACGACACAAGGTCAGTTCACGAACTTAGAGGCCAATTTACCATGGCCAGCTAGATAAGCCATACCGATCACTGTATCCAGCTTACGATGGCACTTCATAACCTCTTTTTCATATTTCCTAATCTCTGAAACAATCAAATCCTTTGCATAAACTGGGCTATCTTTTGCAAGTTCTTCGGAAAAGCGCTCGGTCCAATATCCCCGCTTCTTGAAGGCATCTTGCAATTTGTCTTCCTTTTCCTGCAACTCCTCCTTAAGTCCGTCTGTACCTAACAAAAACCACACACGAAATGACCGAAGACCAGGGATGTAGGGTAACCAAATCAAGATACATAGGAACGCAGAGATCACCAGAGAGATCAAAACTGTAATCATGGAATCACTCCTTATCCGAGCTTCCAGGCCCGGCAACTCGCAAGGTCCTTCCTTGCGATCTTTTTGTAGCATAATCACAAAAACTCAAAAAGTCAAATTTATTTCGCAACTGCAACTGCTTCTTCAAAGGAGACGGACAAAAGTTTTGATCCCCCTCCAATGCCCATAGTCACCCCATACAAAATCCCCGCTCGAGACATTGTTTCGCGATTATGAGTAATGACAATAAGCTGTGAACGTCCCGATAAATTTTCCACCATATCTGCGTATTTTTTTGAATTTGCTTCGTCGAGAGCTGCATCGGTTTCATCCAAAATAATAAACGGTGGTGGATTTACCTGTGAGATAGCAAAGAGAAGCGCAATGGATGTCAGTGCTCTCTCACCCCCCGAAAGCATCATGAGACCCTTTATCTTTTTCTTTGGTAAATTCACTTCAATATCGATCCCTTCTTCTGTCGTAGCTTCACCTAATGTTAATTCGTCTTCGGCCGAAGGTAAACTGTCAAAAATATCCTCATCTTTGATTTTACGTTTTTGAGGCACAGTTACTGAAAGTTTTGCTTCTCCACCACCAAACATCAAGGCAAAATATTCTTTGAACTGAATGTTTATTTTTTCCAATCCTGTTTTGAATTCTATGTCTAATCGCTGGTTTAAATCTAAAATAAGCTCGGACAAAGACGCCGCTGATTTTTCCAAATCTGCAATTTCTCTCTCCAGAAACATATCGCGTTCACTAGCCTCTTTGTATTCTTTAAGTGTCTCAGCTCCACCAATTCCACCTGATTCCTCAAGACGAATTTTTATCTTTTCTATTTTTCTTCTTCTCTCCTCTTGAATATTTCGTGGTTCGTTAAAATCACCTGCCTGCCCATTTGGGAGACTTAAAGATTGATACTGTAAGACTGCAGTTCCGATCATCATGCTGAGCTCATTTAACTCTCTTTTAAAATCCTCGCTAATAATTCGAATTACCTCTTCTTGGTTTACAAGATCATGTAATTTAGATCTAACCTCCTGCGACTCCGCCATAATGCGAAAAACTGCTTTCTCGGCATCTCGATTGGAATCTTTTTCTTTCTCAATCTCTTCTTTTAGTTTCGAGTAGCGTGAAGATAGAGCTTCTTCTTTTTTCTTAGCCTCTTCAAGTTTTTCTTCAAATTCTCTTTTAGATTTCCTTAAGTTGTTAATATCTCTGTGAACATCTGTAAGAAGTGACATATCTACTTTGTCCTTATTGTGATCAATATAATCCGTGATAAGTCCATATATTTCGTCGAGTGCTTGGGAGAGTGACGTTAAATCTCCGGAGCTCTTAGCTGATTTGATTTTCTCTTCTATTTTAGCGCTCAATTCTTCAATAGAAACTAGAGTAACTGTCTTATGTTCATAAGAATGTGCTACCTCTTCCTGTTTTTTCACCATTTTCACAAGAGAGTTTAGCTCACCATCAAGACGACCAAGTTCACGAAATAAACTATCTTTTTCGTCTCTAAAACTATGTAAATCACTCTCAAGTTGAATCAATTCGCTTGATTTCTCATCTTTGTTTTTGGCTTTTTCTAAAACAGCTTTGGCCGAGCTCAATTCTCTCTCTAATTCTTTTTCCTTGTGAGTAAGTGGTAATTTTTCAGTATAAATTTTCTCTTTTGTTCGACTAATATATTCCTCTTCTCGTTTACAGTACTCTAGAGCCAAAACATGAAGTTCTTCCTCTAATTCGATTCCTTTTTGCACTTTCTCAACCTGCTTTTTCAAAAATTTGATATGAGGATTTATCTCACGTCGTAATGATTCAACTTGTTTTATATTTTCTCGAGTCTTTTCAAGTCTCTTTTCACTTTCTTGTTTTTTGTATTGATAGAGTTTCAGACCAAGAGCATCCTCTATCATTGTTTTGCGCTCTTTTGTACTAGCATTTAAAATTCTATCTGCTTCTCCTTGAGAAATAATGTGATGTCCAGATGAACCAATATGTGCAGAGGCAAGAAGTTCTACCACATCTCGTAGACGTACCTGTGAACCGTTTATCAAATACTCATTTACAGAGTCACGATGGACAACACGCTCAACAGTAACTGTTTCATAATCGATCGGCAGAAATTTTGTACTGTTATCAAAAACGACTTTCACACTAGCTCTGTTTGCCCTCGGTAAATCCCCCGCTCCATTCCAAATGAGATCTTCACCCTTTTTACCACGCAGACTTTTTATTGATTGTTCACCAAGTACAAAACTAAATGCCTCGGCAATGTTCGATTTTCCAGATCCGTTCGGCCCAACAATAGCCGAAACTTTTGACTTAAACTCAAGTTCGCTCTTTTTGGCGAATGATTTAAACCCCGAAAGTTCTATCGATTTTAAATACATAAATTAAGAATTTAAAATAATTATAACAAATTTTTAACGTAATAGAAAAAGCACACTCTAGGAAAAGCGAATGTGCTTTTCCTAGAGTGTGCATGGGGACGACAAACATTCACACAGACAACTTGCGTTCGTGTCTACTGAGAGCGCAAGAAAGCTCTCGGATTGACTCGTTGGCACGTTCTGCCTCAAAGTAGTCTCCTTGTTTGAGACTACTCTCCAGACATTTCCGCCGTTTTAAGATCTCGATTCGCAGAGTCTTACAACGCGATAGTCTCCACTGTTTCAAAAAGTGTTTCAAAAGTTGGGGCATGAGCTCCCTCCGTCCACTACTATACACCAACTAACACTGTTTGTAAATAGTTAGTTCCAACCTCTTTTTTGCAAAGCTTCTTTGGCCGCCTCTTGTTCCGCATCTTGTTTCGATTCTCCCTCTCCTGTCGCTACTAGTTCCTTTCCTACATAAACACCGACAGTAAATTTCTTTTCGTGATCTGGGCCAGATTCCTTCATTGTCTTATATAAAGGCGTAATACCATCAAACTCTTGTGCTTTTTCTTGAAAAAGACTTTTTGCATCAACGTGACTCCCTGCAGAAATAATATCTTCGATAAGTGGAGTAAAATTAGTTTCAATAAAATCTTTAGCTTTATCCAATCCTTGGTCAATGTAAATTGCACCGATAAGAGCCTCGAGTGCATTTGCTAATATGTACTGCCTCGCACGACCAACGTCTTTACTCTCACCTTTTGATAGCAGAAGATATTCTCCCATTCCGAGTTTTGTCGCAACACCAGCACATGTGTCAGCATTTACCAACGCAGAACGATAAGCGGTCAGTTCACCTTCTGCTTTGTTTTCATATTTTTTGTATAGAAAATCTGTGATAACTAATTCCAACACTGCGTCGCCCAAAAACTCCAAACGTTCGTTGTGAAAAAGTCCTGATGCTTTGTTTTCGTTTATATAGGAACGATGAACAAAAGCTTGTTTTAATAAAGCTTTGTTGCCAAAACTAATTTTAATTTTCTTCTCAAATTGTTCAAAATCCATATTATTTCTTCTGAAGTAGTATATTGATAGCCTTTGTCACAAGTGGAAGTATATCGTTATAAAAATTTAGGTCAAGGATATCGGCAAGTTTGAACCATTTTGCATCGTCAAGGCCTCCCTTAGCCTCCATGATGATATCTTGGAACTTTGACTCAGCTAAATAGTAGATAACGTGTTTTTTTATCTTACCTTTTTCTGGATGATATGTTGGATACTCGTTTTCTCCAAGTTTTTCTTTCAATTTTATGTCGAGACCCAACTCCTGTTTAATCTCACCTATAATGCCCTCTTCTATGCCCTCACCATCTTCAATATGTCCTTTGGATAGAGTCCAGCGACCAAACACGTCGTGAACCAAGGCCAGATAAATATCCTCTCCATCACGAGCAAAAACTACCGCACCACCCAGATGTTCTACTGGCACGACTCCGTTGTTAAAGTTTTTCTTTTTATCTTTTGATGTTTCGTCTTTACCAGGTTCACCAAGCTCTTTGTACACTGCACCGAGAACACCATTGACGAATTTACTTGATGTTTCCCCACCAAATGTTTTCGATAGCTCAATAGCCTCGTTTATAGCAACTTTTGGAGGAACCTGAGCTCTGTCGGCAAATAACAATTCAAATAGTCCGATACGAAGAATGTTTCGATCTATAATACTGATTTTAGTAATCGGCCAGTCAGGAGCTGCTTTTTCGATAATCAGATCGATGTCTTTTTGTTTATCCAATACACCATCAATCAAATTTTCCATAAAAGAAAAATCTCCGTGACCAGGTGCAAATTCTTTTGCATCACGCATGAAGATTTCCTTTGCCTGTGTAGAATTTTTAGTACCAAAATCCCACTCAAAGAGTGACTGTAGAACTATTGATCTGGAAAGGTGCCGATTCGCCATGACTGCTTACTAGTATAGAACATTCCAAAACAAACAACAACAAAACTAAAAGTTATCTCCCCTCCTTTTTCTGAGCTGAAACCTTCTTTGCTCTTTTTGTAATTTTTGCAGCAACATCAATAACCATTCTGCCTTTATACTGACCTGTAACAGTTGATGCCCTATGTCGTAAATGTGGAGTATTTGTGTTTTTATCCAAAGTTACAGCAGGACTCACGAGCCTGTGGTGAGACCGTGTGCTGTTTCGCTCACTCTTTGTATGACGCATTCTTACAACCATAATGAAGATAGACTACACTAAACTCTAAAAAAAATCAAATGAATATTTTTTAACAAAAAACCACCGACATTTGTCGGGGTTGCTGTAGAGGTCTCGTGAGGTGGTAATCCATACCTCACGAGACCTTGGCTAGAAGTTGCTTCTGTATACGCGGAATTGCCTCTTTGAAAGCAGGCATGTGGGTCCGGTAGAGATTGACCCTACCACTCATGATGTCACTGACAGAAGCCCAGTACGGTGGAAAGAGTTCCGTCTCCTCTTCGTACTTAATCTCCTCCGTACGGAGGCTACCCTCGAGAGCATCGTATGGGAAGAGAAAGAAAACCTTTCGAGCTTTCTTGGCAATCCAATCATAAACCTTTTCAGGTTCAAAACCAGACCTCAGTAAAAGAAAAGTCTCCTCTGAATACTCCCTTCTTAAGGTTTTGACCAGGGTTATAGGTTTTGTGAGGTCACCATCTTCTGGTTCCCACATTCCACCTGGGAACCTGGTCAGTATCCCTTGCCGACTATATTCTGGAAGTAGAAACTTCCCATCTTGCAAAAGAACCTCGATCTTGCCACCTAATTCTCGGTAGGAAATCCCGCCGACAAAAGGTATATTGTCCATCTGTTCCTCCTCTCGACATAATAACATTTAACTGTATTTAAGTCAATATTTCAGCTTTTCAGGAAGGTCTTGCGATGTATTGGAGTTTGACCGTTCTTTTTTATCATTTTTATGTGCTTTTCCGTACCATAGCCTTTGTGTAACTCAAAACCATATTTAGGAAACTTTTTACTCAAGCGTGACATGAGCGTGTCCCGAGAGACTTTAGCTAGTATTGATGCCCAAGCAATTATTTTCTCTTTCTCATCCCCTTTTATAATGGTCTTTTGATTTTTAAACTCCTGTGGAGCTTTTAGATTACCGTCAAGTAACACTTCAGTATTTTTTGGATTTAGTTTTAGTTTTTTGATATTTGAAAATATAGCTTTGTTAATGGCGAATAATATTCCTCTTGAATCAATGATTTTATTCCCAATGTGAGTTATAGAATAAGAAATTTTTTTCTCTTTTGTTAGATTTTCCAAAACTTTTTGAAATTTTTCTCTTTCAAGTGGTTTTAGTTTTTTACTATCCTTTCCATGAGCAGGCAGAGTTCGAGAATTTTTTAATTTTTTGTAAATATTTATCTCACAGGAAACAATACAAACAGATACTGGTCCTGCTAACGGACCTCGACCGACTTCATCAACTCCAGCAATGATTTTCATATTGAAATCTTAACACGACTTTGTTTTCTTACGAACGCGACCTCGAAAATAATGAGTGAAACGAATATATTTTCGGAAGTACTCTTGTGGTGTTAGTAAGTTAGAAACACAAGAAGTGCCCATGTGGTACATGTTTATCTTCTCTGTATAAAAGAAAAGAGGTCTCCGCGCTATGCGGAAACCTCGAATCAGATCTCTCACTCGAAAAAGATTCTAATATCGTATCGACGCTTCAGTCGAATTACAGTAACAATCGAAGCACCGATTACCAACTGAAAGATGAGCCACATTCTCTCTTCAAACTTGATGCCAGAAGAGAAAAACTCCACTGCGACGACGACCAACGCAAGGATCCGGAGAACAATGAGGAACTTGTCACATTTTTGCTTCCTTTTATTTATCATCTTTCACCCCTTTTTTTGATTTTGATGTACAGAATCCATCAAAAAAACTTGGATCATCGACCATAAAATGAAGCTAAGACCTACCAAGCCAAGGAAGTCGTAAAGAAATTTCATCAGTGTGTCTCCCCTAGTTGTAGGACTATAAGCTAACTATTTTCCATCTATCATTATGGTGGAAAATGAGACAAATGTCAATGCAAATTTCGAAGCCGTAGATTTAGACTAATGATATACTTTCACCAATCATCAGCATGAAATTTACCCATCTCCACACACATTCACACTATTCCTTGCTAAATGCTCTACCCAAAATAGACGCCTTAGTTGACGAAGCTAAAAAAGACGGAATGACCGCCCTTGCATTAACTGATAACTGTAACTTGTATGGAGCAATAGAGTTTTATAAAGCATGTAAGAAAAAAAATATTAAACCTATTATCGGCATTGACGCATACGTTGCATATAGAAGTCGTTTCGATAAGCAGATTGGTGTGGACAAGGAACGCTACAGACTAGTGCTACTGGCAGAAAATGAAATTGGCTACAAAAATCTAATAAAACTCGTGACACTCGCACACATGGAAGGTTTTTATTACAAACCGCGAATTGATCGTGAACTTTTAGAAAAATACAACGATGGACTGATCGCGATAATTCCGGGATTCTCTGGTGACATAGTCCAGTCGCTCCGACTAGCAAATGTTGAACAGGCTACTGAGAGACTAAATTGGTACAAAAAAACTTTTTCCGACTCCAGTTCTGGTCCAAGACTCTTTTTTGAGATAACTCATCACCCAGAAATAAAGGACCACGAAGAAAATATGAAAAAAATTGTCCTGTTTGCAAAACAGAACAATGTCCCTCTCGTTGCAGCGCATGATGTCTACTATATCGAAAAAGATGACCGCCCAGCTCGTGAAACTCTCATCGCTATCCAATCTCAAAACGACGAAAAGATCGAGGAAAGTTATAATGACTTTTCATTCATATCGCAGAAGCAAGCAGAAAAATATTTCAAAGATTTACCAGAAACACTGGAAAATACGGTAAAAATAGCCACTAGATGTAACTTGGAAATATCAATCGGAAAGTGGTACCTACCAAACTATATTGTCGAGAGCGGGCTATCTCATGACAACGAGTTTAGGCGAATTGTCGAAGAAGGAATTGGAAATCGAAAACTAGAAAAAACTCCAAAGCTTTTAGAGCGAATGGAGTATGAACTCCGAATTATTAAAGACAAAGGTTACGCTCCATATTTTCTCGTGGTGTGGGATTTATTAAATTATGCCCATAAACATAATATTTTAACAACTATCCGAGGTTCAGTTGCTGGGTCACTTTGTACATATCTTGCTGGTATTACGAACGTAAACCCTCTCGAATATGACATTCCTTTCGAAAGATTCCTTAACCCTGAAAGGCCATCAGCACCTGACATCGACATGGATTTTGCCGACAACAGAAGAGATGAAATGATTGAGTACACAAAAACTAAATATGGAGTAGACAAAGTCGCCCAGATAGGAACATTTGGTACGATGGCGGCACGAGGAGCAGTACGAGATGTTACTCGTGCACTTGGTTTCCCATATAGTCTTGGTGATGCTATAGCAAAACTCATCCCAATGGGCGCTCAGGGGTTTCCTATGACTATAGATAGAGCTATCACTGAAACTCCGGAACTAAAAGAAATGTATAAAACCGATGAAAATGTAAAAAAAATAATCGACATGGCTAAGAAGATAGAAGGTTGTGCACGTCACATTTCTGTACACGCTGCCGGAGTTGTTATATCACCTACACCACTGACAGATCATGTTCCTCTTCAATACGATACAAAAGGTGATAACAAAATTATTACTCAATATGACATGAATGACGTCGGTGAGGATGGTGTTGGACTCTTAAAATTCGATTTTCTTGGAATTAGAAATCTTTCTATACTGGCGGATGCCGTAAAACTGACAGAAAAACTAGAAGGAATTAAAATCGATATAGAAAATATTCCTGTGGATGACAAAAAGACTTTTGAGATGCTCGCTCGCGGTGAAACTATTGGACTGTTTCAGTTGAACGGCGACGGCATGACACGCGCACTAAAAGAACTGCGTCCAACGGTCATTCATGATATTAACCTCATGGTGGCATTGTATCGTCCAGGACCAATGGAAAACATAAAAGAATACACTGAGAGAAAACATGGGACGAAACCAGTAACCTATCCGCACCCAAATATGAAAAAATTCCTCGACAAGACATATGGAGTGCTTGTTTATCAGGATGATCTACTCATGACCGCTATCGAAGTAGCTGGATATACATGGGGTGAAGTGGATAAATTCCGTAAAGCTGTTGGTAAAAAAATTCGTGAGGAGATGGCGAAACAACACGTAAAATTCGTCGAAGGGTGTCAATCGCACGGCAAAATGACAAAAGAAAAAGCGGAAAAACTCTGGAACTTATTCGAGCCATTCCAAGGGTATGGTTTCAACAAAGCTCATGCAGCAAGTTATGGAAAAGTGGCATATCAAACTGCATATATGAAAGCAAACTTCCCTGCAATTTACATGTCAGCTGTGTTGACTGCAGAGTCTGGAGATGTAGAAAAAATTGCTGAAATAATAAACGAGTGTAAACGCATGAAAATTCCTGTACTTCCACCAGATATCAACCAATCATTTGAAGGATTTAGTGTGGTTAAAGCAAAAGCCCTAACAGAAGAAAGTGCAAAGATTTCTGAAGCCAGTACTGTAAAAGTAGACTCCATTAGATTCGGACTAACAACAATTAAAAACTTTGGCGAAGGCGTAGCTACATCTATTATCACGGAGCGTAAAGCAAATGGTAGATTCAAATCTCTATCAGATTTTCTTCGACGAATAAAAGACAAAAATTTAAACAAAAAATCTCTTGAATCACTTATAAAAGTTAGCGCGATGGACTCCCTTTCAAAAAATACAGAAATCTCAACGTGGAGAGAAGAACTTCTTCATAACTTAGATAGATTACTAACATTTAACAAGGAAGAAAGGAGTAAGGAGTCCGACCAAGATTCACTTTTTTCTAGCATGGCAAAAACTGAGAAAGCGGTAGAAATAAGTTTGGAAAAAGCTCCAAAAACAAATCCAGCTGACAGATTAGCTTGGGAAAAAGAACTTCTTGGACTTTATATCTCTGGACACCCATTAGACAGCTTTAAACATAAACTAGAAAACAGAGAAATAAATATTAAAAGATTAAAAGAAACCGCAAAAGAAAGAGAGCCTGTGGTTATTGGTGGAATTATAGAGGAAGTCAGAGCTGTCTCTACAAAAAAGGGTGAAAAAATGGTTTTTCTTCGAGTAGCAGATCTTACTGACTCGATAGAAGCTGTGGCTTTCCCAAAGATATTCGAAGAATTTAAAGATATTCTAGTTCCAGAAAGTTGTGTGGTGATTAAAGGAATATTTTCGACAAGAAATAAAGGAAAGAGTGTTTTGATAGATAAAGTAAAAGTGATGGAATAAATGGAAATTAAACATCACATTTCTGACGGTGTATAAAGAAGAGCCGATATTGAATTGAATCAATAACGGCTCCTGAAATACCGACAAACGAAACGTCATTTTGTGGCGATGGACAACGCCATATCCAGATGTCGCCAACCAGCACGAATGAGAGAACGGGCAGTGAACACTCCAAGAACAACAGCAACTCCACTTTTGAGTTGAGTCGCCACATCTCCAGAGAACAGACCCGAGAAAAGTGCTAGTTCTGTGGTGATGATTATGAAAGTCGCCGTCACAAAGTACTTCTCCGCAATTCGCCTCTCCAGTAGGACCGCATCGATCATGATCACTCTCCACATATAACTAAACCAGAAACGGAAGCTTGAGTCAACAATATCAAATTTCTAAAAAAGTGTTATGCTTATCTTTATGGAAAATGATAATGACCAGATGGACAAAAATGACCACCGTGTCATAGGTAAAGAGCTTGGACTTTTTGTTTTTTCTGATGTAGTAGGCAAAGGTCTTCCTTTATATACAGACAAGGGTGCAACAATACGTCGTGAGCTTGAGAGATTTATTGTAGATGAAGAAATAAAGCGTGGTTACAAACACGTCTCAACTCCAGATATTGCTAAACTGGATTTGTATAAAAAGTCAGGTCATTACCCATATTACAAAGACACCATGTACTCACCTATAGACATCGATGGTGAGGAATTTATGCTCCGTCCTATGACCTGCCCTCATCATTATGAACTCTATCTATCAAAACCTCATTCATATCGGGAATTACCTGTCCGTATTGCAGAAATGGCAAAGCTATATAGATATGAAGCTTCTGGAAACTTAGCTGGACTCATTCGAGTTAGATCTTTTTGTCTTGCCGACGCACATATCATAACAACAAATAAAGAACAATCTGGAGAAGAAGTGAAGAAAGCTTTGGAACTTATTACTTATGTCGCGGGAGTTTTCGGTTTGAAAAAAGGCGATGATTTCTGGTATCAGTTATCACTTGGTGATAGAAGAGATGATAAAAAATATTACAAAAATGACAAAGCTTGGGATGAAGCTGAGCAAATCCTCCGAGAAGTATTGCAAAACCAAGATGTAAAATTTGCTGAAAAAGAAAATGAGGCAGCATTTTATGGACCAAAGATTGATGTACAGATGAAAGATGTCCGTGGCCAAGAAAACACAGCTTTCACAGTGCAATATGACTTTATTGCCCCAACTAAATTCGAACTTTCATACACTGACTCAGATGGTGCAGTAAAACTATGCTCTTCTGTTATACACCGTTCATCTATCGGAGCTATCGAGAGAATTATGGCTTTTCTTATTGAGCATTATGGTGGAGCATTCCCTCTTTGGTTATCACCGACACAAGTCAAAGTTATTCCAGTTCGTACAAATCATAACGACTATGCCAAAGGAATTTTTGAAATGTTAATAGAAAACGGCATCCGCGCAGAGTTTGATGACGCTGATTCAAATTTAGGCGGAAAGGTTCGAGATGCAAAAACAAACAAAATGCCTTACTGGATTGTACTAGGAGACAAAGAAGTTGATTCTGGAAAAGTCACTCTTGAATCTCGCCATGGTAAAAAAGTTGAGATTGGAAAAGAAGAACTTCTAGAAAAACTAAAAGGGGAAATTAAAAACAAATTATAATTTAACAATATAACATATGAAAAAATTATATAAATCAAATACTGACAAAGTTTTTGCAGGGGTTATTGGTGGTCTAGGTGAATATTTTGATATTGATCCAACTATCCTTCGTCTAGCTTACATTCTGATTACTATCCTGACTGGACTTATCCCATCAATCATAGGTTACTTTGTAGCGGTTCTTATTGTCCCTAACAAACCACATCACACACACCACACCGAAAAAACAAGTTAGAATAGAAAAAAGGGCACTCTCAATTAGATGATGATATTGGCCAGATGTGGAAGTTTTAGATATCCAGATTTGCTTTGGTTGCGTTGGACTGAATAAAACTCTTCCTAGCTGGAACGTCTGTTCCCATGAGAATATCAAATACTTTGTCAGCAGAAACAGTACTCTCAACAGCAACTTGTTTTAAGATACGACGAGCAGGATCCATAGTTGTCTCCCAGAGCTCATCCGAGTTCATCTCTCCCAATCCTTTATATCTCTGTATAGAGATTTTAGATTTTTTAGGATTTTTAGAGTCTTTTTTCTCCTCCCCTCCCTCGCTTACTAGCTCTGGATTTTCGGTCTCAACGGCTTCTACTTCTTCTATTTCAAGAACTTCTTCCTTACCAACAACTTTTGCCTTTTCTTCGTCAGAATATGCATAGAAAATTTCTTTGCCCTTTTTTATTTTATAAAGTGGTGGTTGAGCAATATAAACAAATCCTCCATCAATAAGTGGTCGAAAGAATCTGTAAAGTAGAGTTAAAATGAGTGTTCGAATGTGCGCACCATCAACATCAGCATCTGTTGCAATGATTATTTTGTGATAACGAAGTTTGCTGATATCAAACGTATCTCCTATTGCAGTGCCGAGAGCGATAACTAGGTTTTTTATCTGCTCTGACTCAAGCATACGATCGAGTCGAGCTCGTTCAATGTTTAAAATCTTTCCTCGCAGTGGAAGTATTGCCTGTGTTCGTCTGTCACGACCAGTTTTAGCTGTACCTCCAGCGGAATCTCCTTCCACAATAAAAAGCTCTGAGTCAGATGCATCTTTGCTCTGACAGTCAGCAAGTTTTCCAGGAAGCGTCATCCCTTCCAAGGCACCCTTCCTAAGCACAGAGTCTTTCGCAGCTTTTGCCGCCTTGCGAGCCTTCAAAGCTAAAACTACCTTGTTTATTATTGATCGGGCGTCGTCAGGGTTTTCTTCAAGAAAATATGTAAAAGCTTCAGAAAAAATAGTATTAACCGAGCCCTGTGCCTCAACCGTACCAAGTTTTGATTTTGTCTGACCTTCAAACTGGACTTCTCGAAGTTTTATGGAAATAACAGCAGTTAGTCCTTCCAAAACATCTTCACCTGTAAAATTATCTTCGCTTTCTTTTATTAAATTATTTTTTCTACCATATGTATTTAGTGTTCGAGTTAGTGCAGTTTTGAATCCTGTAACGTGAGTACCGCCTTCTGAGTTATAGATATTATTTGCAAACGCAGATAGACGACAGGAAATATCATCAACATACTGTAGTGCCACCTCAACTGATTCATATTCGTTTGTTTTCTTTTCTACATAGAAAACATTTTTGTGAATTGGCTTTAATGTATTGTTATGGAATTTAACAAGTGATAAAAGCCCTCCTTCAAAATAAAAAGACATTGAAGGAATCTCGAGTCCAAGCTCGGAGATTTTGAAAACCTCGTCTTCTTTTATTTTACCAGCGTATGTAGTTGCGTCATTTATAGTAATGCGTAAACCTTTCACGAGATACGCTTGTTGACGCAAATGATCAATCACTCTTTTAAAACTGAACTCAATGACTGGAAAGATTACCTTGTCTGGCTCGAATAACACAATAGTTCCGTTCTTTTTTGTTGTACCGATTTTCTTTACAAGAGCTTTCCTCTTTCCTTGAGAATATTCCTGCATATAAATACCGCCTTCTTTATAAACAGTAACTTTACAATAAATAGACAGTGCATTTACCACAGAAGCTCCCACACCGTGAAGTCCTCCAGAAACTTTGTAACCCCCATCTTCACCGCCAAACTTTCCTCCAGCGTGAAGTGTAGTCATAATAGTTTCCAGTGCAGAGACTTTTGTTTGTTTATGAATATCAACTGGAATACCACGACCGTTGTCAGTAACTCGAATTCTGTTCCCAGGAAGGAGTGTTACTTCGATATCGTTTGCAAAACCACCCATGGCTTCGTCACGAGCGTTGTCAAAAATCTCCGAAATAAGATGGTGAAGGCCATCTGTGCCTGTCGTACCAATGTACATTCCAGGTCGCTTTCTAACTGGTTCTAGCCCTTCTAGAATCTGGATAGCATCCGCTCCGTAACTATCCTTTTTACTCGCTTTCTTTACTGGTATCTTAGCCATATTTATGTGTTTTTAGTCATTCAATTATAGCAAAAATCATTACTTAAAACAAGGGAATTTTGTATGTTTTTAGCCTTAAAATATACTTGACTTTATATATTAAATATGTTTGAATTGCTCTCAAAGACTGAGTAACACCCCGAAGCAAGAAAAACTGAAGTGGGGTTAGCCCCATTTCCCACCTTGTATAGAATCCCGTACAGAAACACACGAACTCTGTACGGGGTTTTGTTTTGCAAAAAATTTATTTAAAAACTTGAATTTTTGTTCATTTTTCATTATAGTGATGAGCATGTCAGAACTAACAAAAGAGAAAGCTAAAAAACTTTATATGTCAGCAGATTTGTCTCATCATGAGTTCTCTGTTTCTACGGACGAACAGGATAAACTTATTTCTGAACTAAACAGGAGGGAAGATGCTGAGGCATCCAGAATAAAGCGATATCTAGCAATGTCTGACCTATCTAGAACAGATGGTAGTCCAATCCACGAGATTATAGAGCGAGTAACAGTCTTACCCATATTTAAAGGTTTTGATCACATTCAAACACCAGAGATTGTACCAGTTAAAGAAAGTTTTGATTTATTCGATTTCCCACTAGAGCACCCAGCGCGAAGCACTTCCGATACATACTACGTTAACAAAGAAAATATCCTCCGAACACATACGACAGTGATGTGGTATTACTACCTCGGACGTCCAGATATAAAAGAGAAAATCAAAAAAGATGAAAATATTGGTGTACTTTCGTACGGAAAAGTTTATCGCAAAGACGAAATCGACAGACATCACATGAATATATTCCACCAGATGGATGGATTGTACCTATGCAAAAATGATAAACACGTTATTACAAAAGAAGACTTGCAAGATGTTCTGGTAGAAGTTGCACAGTCCGTATTCGGTAAAGATATTAAATACAAATTTAACCCAGACAACTTCCCATACACTCATTCAAGTATCGAAATGGAAATTGATAAAGATGGAAAATGGGTTGAGGTTCTGGGAGCTGGAGTTGTGGAGCCAAGCGTACTTGAGAAACTTGGTGTTGATTCAAAACAATACAATGGCTGGGCATTCGGTTTCGGGCTTGAGAGACTTGCAATCATTAGTATGGAACTGCCTGATATTCGCCTCCTGTGGTCAGAGGATCCTCGTGTAATAAAACAGCTAAAACTTGGTAATAAGTTTGTGGAGGTTTCCAAATACCCACCTATAGTTCGAGATATTTCTTTTGTGGTGGAAAATAACTTCATTCCGAATGATTATTTTGATGTTGTAAGAGAATTAGCCCCAGGACTAATTGAACAAGTAGAATTGATAGACAAATACGAAAACGTGGAAAAGTTTGGTGCTGAAAACGTCAGCTATGCCTACCGAATCACCTATCGATCCCTAGATAGGACACTTACTGCAAGTGAAATAGATATACTGCATAAAAAACTCGAAAACGTAACGAGAGGAACTTATAATGCAACGATACGATAATGATTGATGTAACAAATTCAATTACATATTTTTTTCTTTTCCTCTCACTAAACTTTGAGGTGTTTTTGCTTATTACTTATTTTGAAAATCGTTTGGAAATAAAAAAAGAAGAAGACTTGCTCCTTATCCCCCTCAAAAAATACCCGACAGTTACTATCATCGTCCCTTGTTGGAACGAAGAAGCTACAGTTTCCAAAACAATATATTCCCTACTCAATCTCGACTATCCAAAAGATAAACTAAAAATAATGATTATTGACGACGGTTCAAAAGATAGGACTTGGGAAATTGTTCAGAAATTTAAAACTAACCCACAGATCGAACTTCACACAAAAGAAAATGGTGGAAAATACACAGCACTGAACTACGGCCTGATAAAACTCAAAACAGACTTGGTTGGATGTCTCGATGCTGACTCATACGTACACAAAGACGCACTCAAACAAATCGTTTCATATTTCCAAGACAAAGAAATTATGGCTGTAGCACCGTCTATAAAACTTTGGCAACCAAAAAGTTTTTTGCAACTACTCCAGAAAGTTGAGTATGGATTCGGCATATTTACTCGAAAAATGTATCACTACATGCAGGCTGTTTATATTACTCCTGGGCCATTTTCTATTTTCCGAAAAGAAGTTTTTGAAAATCTTGGACCTTACAGACACGCCCACAACACAGAGGATATCGAGATTGCCTTACGTATGCAGAAAAATGGCTACAAGATAGCTCACGCACATAATGCGATAGTCTACACTATTCCACCAAAGACCGTGAAGAAACTCCTGAAACAGCGCATCCGATGGTCGCATGGTTTTATTAAAAATGCTACAGACTATCGTGACATGTTCTTTAAAAAGAAATATGGTAATGTTGGTATGATTATTCTTCCAATGGCCAGTATCTCACTAGTTTCTGTGCTTTTTGTTTCTTCAGTCGCAATTTTCAATACAATAAGAGCCCTAGTAGATGAATACATTAAAATCAGCACTGTTGGATTTAGTACAAACTGGTTAAGTTTCAACTTCGAGTGGTTCTATGTCAACACTCAGTTTATTGCACTTGTTGGCGTTGTAATTGCGCTTGGGTCAATTTCGATGATACTTGTATCAAAGAAAATGTCTGAAGGAAAACTCGACATAGGTATGGATTTGATTTATTACTTATCTTTGTATATGTTTATAGCTCCGTTGTGGATAGGTAAAGCTACTTGGAACGCTTTGTTCAGAGTAGAAACCCCTTGGCGATAATCCTATAAAAAATAATGAGTAATAATTCTCTAAATCCCGTTAGAGTTTTACAAATTTCGGATATACTCTAAATGGGGCTAAGTTAATAATATAAGATTAAATAATTAAAATAAGTAATGAAAAACTCTAACGGGATAAATTGGAAAAAGTATTTCTTTTCGTTTGTAATTACAGTGATTATTTTTGCTACAGCTATATTGCTTTCCAATTATTTCGCCCAAAAAAGAGTAGTGGAAATAAGAAGCATACAGGACAAAATAGCCATAGATACTCTGTCCTCTGAGACTCAGTTCTCTCTACTAGAGGAATCATCATGTAAAGATGTTGGAGCTGGAACATTATCTACTGAACTTGGAAGTCTTGAGGAAAAACTTTCATATACAGAAAGTGAACGTGGTGAGACGGACCCAGAGGTTCAGAGTTTAAAAAAGTATTATTTTCTACTTGAAATAAAAGACTACTTATTGATGAAAAGGATTAATGAGAAATGCAAAAAAGACCCACTGTCTATTATCTATTTCTACGGATTGGAGGATAAATGTGATGATTGCCAGAAAGAGGGATATGTATTAACGCATCTTCGAGAACAATATCCAGAACTTCGTGTATACTCCTTCGATTACAATACTGACCTCTCTGCAGTCAAAACTCTTATTTCAATAAACAAAGTTAAAAATGAATTGCCGGCAATAATCATAAAAGACTTGATACATTATGGTTTTCAAAGTGTTGAAAATCTAGAAAAAGCAGTCCCAGAACTCCAGGTACTAAAAAAAGCAAAAGAAGCTGAGGCAAAAATGGCTACGACGACAAAAAATAGTCCTACCCCCCAAATTTAAACCCGAACCAGATTCCCAAAAAACCACCTATAGCACTTCCTAGTACCCCACTCATCGAGAACAAACTACTGTCCCAAAGTGACGGAATAAAACCACCAATAGTTGAACCGAGAAAGAGACCAAGCCAAATTAATTTACTACGATCCATGCGAGTATTCTAACATAAAAGTTTTACCTTCCTGCAAAATCGATACACTTTGTCGATTTTTTCTGGAGCCACCTGTCAGGTTCGAACTGACGACCTGCCGTTTACAAAACGGCTGCTCTACCAACTGAGCTAAGGTGGCATAAAACAAAAACAATTCTACAAATCTAACATTCTCACGTACTTTTTTCAACTACACTTTATGGACATCTGTATTGGATTTGTCATCTGATAGTCTCTCAAGAAAAAAAGAGACTGATCCATTATTTCGCAATATCTTTCTTCCACGAAAATTATCCCCAGCACTGTAGTATTTTTTTGAAACAAAATCTTTCATCTTTACCAGAAGCTCATAAAGATAAGATGGAAGGAATTCAAAAACGAATATCTCAATGATTTTTTTGTAACGATAATACTTGAAAGTAACCACGCTAATAGTTTTGTGTATCTTCTCGTCTCCTTTTGTAAAAATCTTAGCAAGAAAATGTATCTTACGGACTTTTATCTCAAACACTTTTGAAGCAATCATTATGCCTATCCCAAACATAGAAACAATAAACAATATAATTGTCATATTAAGTATGATTATTTAGAAACTGAGTATCTAACGAAACGTGAGACTTCTATATTCTCACCAAACTTCTGAACAGCACCTTGTATTAGCTTTGTAATGGTAACTTCCGGATTTTTAATAAATGGCTGATTTAGCAAGACACTTTCAGGGTCAATCTCTGCACCAGTTTCATCTGCCTTTAGAAATTGTGGATTAACTGCTGTGATATGCATGGCTATGTCCCGAGCGAGTTTTTTAAACTCATCATTATTAGCTACAAAATCAGTCTCACACAAAACTTCCACCATGGTTCCAACAGTGCCTGTAGAATGCATATAGGCTTCAACACGGCCAGCTCCTAGTGTCCTCTCACCTTTCTTTCCAGCTATTTCAGCACTTCTTTCGGCAAGTAAGGCGACGGCTTTTTCCATGTCGCCACCCACCTCTTCTAGTGCCTTTTTGCACTGCATGACAGAAATGCCCGTCTTGTCACGCAACTCTTTAACAAGCTCTGTTGTAATTACCATAATCATCATTATATCAAAGATTAAACAGTAGTAGTAGGTTTCCTCAACTGACCTGCTTTATAGCTTTCTGCTATTTTCTTTAGGAAAAACTCAATACTTGTGCGGCTAGCATCGTTTCCAGGGATTGGAAATTCAACTTCGTTTAGATTGTTATCTGTACCACAGAGAGCAATGACAGGAATTCCCATTTTCTGTGCCTCCTTCACTGCAATAAACTCTTTCTTAGCGTCTACAACAAAAACCGCTTGTGGAAGATTCTTCATAACAGAAAGTCCGAAGAAAAACTCTCGAAGTTTGTCAACCTCACGGTCAATCAAAAGTCTCTCCTTCTTTGTGTATTTTGAAAGCTCACCTTTCTCCTTTTGTGATACCCATGACTCAAGCTTTTCTACTCTTTTTCGGATTTGAGGAAAATTTGTCAAAGTTCCACCAATAAATCGTCCAGCAACATATGGCATATTTATACTCTCAGCAACAGCTACAATAGCTGATCTTGCCTCGTTTTTACCACTAACAAATATGATTTTCGCATTCTTTGAACCTAATTCTTCGATAAATTCTAAAGCTTTATTCAGAGAATCGCTTGTCTTCTCTAGGTCAAAAATCTCGATTTTGTTCTTGATTCCAAAAATGAATGGCTTATTAGATGGATGTCGTCTAGATTTAATAAATCCAAAATGAGCTCCAGCAGAAAAAAGCCCATCAATCAGGGCAGAATCCATATGTAAAGTATTGTCTGTTTTTGTCATGTGCGAGGCTAAGTCTAGCAGAAAGTCCGCGGTGATGCAACCTTAGGAAAATAGAAAAACGCCCCCTCACACGAGAAGGCGTCTGTTTCCCCATCCCTTACTCAGCGACAGTAAAGGTTATCTAAACCACCCTTCCTTTCGTAAATAAAGTTAGTCACCTGGTACTTTGTCAGGTAACAACCTTGTACGACCATAAATATTATGTGAGTATCCACGTCCTGGACTCCCAAAGCCACATTTGTGCTTTGGACATCATTTGTTGGGGTAGTTCCAGAATTATAGTACGATGATTGCCCAACCACAATTTCTACCTCGTATACACCAGATGACTGCCCGAACTTGACTACTGGGCCGACGGAATCACCATTGATTACAAACTGAACGTTCTTGTGCACTGGGTCTCCAAGATTCCACCCTGAAACTTGGAACTTCGAGGTAATCTCCCTGCTACACCCATTCAAACCCAAACTCACCGCTACGATAAAGACAATTGTCTTTTTCATATCAATCTCTCCCTGAAAGTTGATTCGCTACGAAATCTACAAAGGACTATACATTTAATGAAAATGTTTGTCAATAATTTTTATACTTCAAAAGAGCCTATTTTTAGGGCTTTTCTAGTGATTATTCTGAGTCTTCTCCTTCTACTGCTTCCCCATTAAAATTAGTCATCTCTTCCAAAATTGGTTCAATGCCCCCATCCAAAATCTTCTCAATATTATGCCAGGATTGTTTAATGCGATGGTCGGTAATGCGATCTTGGAGAATGTTGTATGTACGAATTTTTTCTGAACGGTCAGCTGTTCCAATCTGTGATTTTCTGTTAGCTGAGTGTTTTGCGTCCTCCTCTTCATCCTTTTTTGCTTGTAATTTTGCAATTAGAATACTCATGGCCATTTCCTTATTTTTCAATTGATTTCTTTGTGAGGTCGAACGAACATCAATACCCGTTGGTTTGTGTATGATGCGCACAGCAGTCTCAACTTTGTTTACGTTCTGTCCACCGGCTCCACCTGAACGACTAGTTTCTATTTCAATATCAGATGGTTTGATTTCGATATTTGTTTTCTTTCGTACAGGAAGCACAGCAACTGTTGCAGTTGACGTGTGAACACGTCCCATTTTCTCTGTTGCTGGAATTCTCTGAACGCGATGGACACCGGTTTCATACCTTAATTTTTTATAGACATCTTTTCCTCGTATTTCAAACGAAGCCTCTTTGTACCCACCAACAGCGCTCCTCGACTCATCTACAGAAGTCACTCCCCACCCTTGGTTTTCCGCGTATCTGGTATACATATGAGCCAAATCTTCGGCAAAAATGGAAGCTTCTTCCCCTCCAGCCCCAGCACGGACTTCAAGGATAACTTCGTTCGGAAATTCTTCCTCTTTTTCATCTTCCTCTAAAATGCCGACCATCTGTTTCATTATCTCTTCTTTCTGTATATTAAGAGATTCAAGTTCACTAAAAGCAAGTTCGGAAAGAGCCGGATCATGTTTAATCATATCTTCTGTTGCAAACGCTTCATCATCAAGCTTCTTATACAGACCAGCAAGATAAGCTGTCTTTGGGTTTTGTAAGTATTTTTCTAAGTCCATAATCATATTAAGTTTAACATAACAAAAATAACCAAGTTTCGTTGACTCGTAACTTTTCTGGAACATCGCGGAGTGAGTGTATCACGAGCGCGAAGAAAAATTTTAGCAAAAATTTATTCTGTTTCCAGAAAAGTTACGAGGAGAAAGAAACTTGGTTATTTCTTCGAAGCTTTCGCCTTTGCAACTCGAGCTTTAAATTTCTCTGCTCTACCAGCAGTATCGAGAGTTTTTTCGTTTCCAGTGTAAAAAGGGTGTGAAGCTGAAGAGACTTCGAGTCGGAAGACTGGATACTCTTTCTTGTCAGATTTTGCCTTTGCAGTCTCTGTGGTGTGAACAGTAGACGCCACAATAAATTCGGCACTATTACTGTTGTCGATAAATAGGACTGGTCTATAGTTTTGTGGATGTATTTCCTTTTTCATTACCTTTTCTATTACTTTGACAGACTACCAAAAAAGCCTTATTTTTGCAATAGAATCGCTTATTCTGACTTTGACTGCAAATTCCCTCTTAAAGTCTTGCTACTAAGATAAAGTGAGAACATGGCCAAGACTGACAACAAAATGTTTACGTAAAAAAATAATTTTGTGTAAGGCCCGTTATAAGATATGATCATTTCATATCCGAAAAACAACAGAGAAATTACAGACGCAGCAAAATCAAAATATAAGACGTCCTTTGATTTTGGGTTAGTAAATCCAGCAAGTACTGAAAGCACCAGCACTGCAAAAATCGATACATCGGCCGGAAAAGGTAGATCATTTTTAACAAAAGGTGTGGCGACAAGCATCACTACTGCCATCACGACATACAGTATCCTCGTTGTATCACCGTAGTAGTGCATGGATTTCAGTTCCCTCTCTGCACTTTTCTCTTTAAAACTTTCTATTTTATCGTTTGGTTCCATAGGAGTATGATACCACAACCTTACCGCCTAGAAATACCATATTCATTTAGGTAATCAATGTCACTTTGAATACTAGTTTTTAATTTCATTACACTCTTTCCATATGTACAGGTTGAACCACCGCTTCCGTAGTATTTACAAGCCGCTCTGGTCTCTCCACTATACGTACCACTGTTAGCACCCAAGTCACCCAAGTACATAGCTGAAGCCGTAAAGGCATCTTCAGCGTACCAAGGATTAGCCTCGTGTCCCAAAGCAGTTTTTAGTCGCTCCTCAAATATCTTCCATGTCGAAGGTATAAACTGTGCTGGACCCATCGCACCACCATAACCACCGGCAGATGGAATCGGACAAGAAACAACAGTTTTAAAAGGGTCGAAACCAAGTTTTCCGGTAATTTCCAAGAAAGGCGAAACATCTCGACTGACTTTCATAAGGTTTAACCAGACACGCCCAGAATCAATATTCACTCCAGCGCCCGTTGTTTTGTCTGTTAGATAACACTTTCCAACGTTTGAACCCAGGTTACTTTCCTGAGTGAGAATAGCTAAAAGAAATGCCGGGCTGACTCCAGTTCTGGTTGATGCTTCCTGCGCGTAACCCAAAGCTGTTCCGAAAGGAATAGCGGCACTTCCTCCAGCAAGTTTGAAGAGTTTCGCACGTATTTCAGAAGCTTTTGCCTGTCTATCAGCAATCACTTGAGCGTAAGTTTTTTCCTGAGTTTTATTTACAGTTATTAAATACTCTTTCTCTTTTTCGTTCGCTTGAACTTTCTTTTTATCGGCCTCCGCAGAAGCTTTTGTGTCAGTTTCTTTATCTTTTTGTTTATCTAATACTGCCTTTTCTTTTTCTGTTAAATCTTTTGTTGCTCGAATCTGAATAAATAAATCTTTTAGTGACCTGTTCACAGATTGAAATGTATCTATATCACTAAAAAAGTCAGATATATTTTTATTACCAAGAAGAACCTCTGGTAGACTATATGAGTCTATTTCATTTGTCTTGCGAAGTAATTGAGCTAGAGAATCGTGGCCATTATTTATTTTTTCCTCAAGACTTTGAATGTGTGCGCTCTTATCTTTTATATCTTGGTCCAACTGAGCAATAGCAATGGTTTTTTTCTTTATGACGGCTTGGGCCTGCTTTATCTTTGCATTCAAAACTGCCGCTTCTTGTTGAAGAGAAGCTGTATTAGCTTTAGTACTATCTAACACCGCTTGCCATTTGGCTATGTCCGCCTCCGTCTGAGCAAGCTCTTCGCGCCACTGTGCCTCTTGCTCTTGTTGAGTCAGAGCAAAAACACCCGATATGGGTAATATTGACGCTAAAAATAAGAATGTAAAGACCGAAAATAACCTTCCGCGCATGTGTTTCATTATACTATAAACGCACAGACGTTGTGGACTAAATTAAATTACACTGATGAGATAGTTTTATTCCTTCTTTTTGGCTGGGGCAGGGGGCAGAACCTCTCCTTCTCCTTCAACTTCTTTCTTACCCTTCTTTTCTACTTCAATAGTTGACAGATCGACAGGAGCTGCTTCTTCAACCTCTTCTTCCTTTGGACGAGCAGCTGATGCAACAACTTCAGTTGGAAGTTCAATAAGAGTTACACCTGTAGGCATAATTAAATCCCCTGCTAGAATTTTACTATCAAAATCAATAAGGAGAGAGGTATCTACTTTGATATTGCGAGGAATGTGTTGTGGATCAGCAGAGATTTTGATTTCATGCAAAGCTTTAATGAGACTTCCCCCAAGATCTTTTATAACAGGGGCAATTCCCACGAAATCAAGAGGAACACCAAGTTCGATTTTCTTACCTTTTTCAAATACATAGAAATCTGCGTGGCGAGGAATGTCAGAAACTGGATCAATGTCGACAGCATGTATAAGAGTGTCGAAAGAACCTTCTGCAGTTTTGACTGTAACGACACTAGACTCCCCAGCTGTATTCCAAACTTTCAGAAAATCCTTCTTAAGTAATGTTATAGGAGTAGAAGTTGTCTTTTTACCATAAAAAACTGCAGGCATTTTGCCCTCTTTTCGGAGAATATCTAGGTTTGCGGTCTTATCCCGCTTTTGTGCTTCCAAAATTAACATGAGGGTTAGTATATAGAAAAGTGGATAAAAAATCAACTTTTATAATAGTTTTAGAGCACGCATAAATCACTGATGTGATTTTGCTCTCGCTCAACAATCAAGAAAATAATATCCTCAACTCGTAGCCTTCCCGCAAACTCGGGAGGATTACCTCTCCTCAAACAGTGCTCCAGGCTAACTCCGTTTTCATCTTTATTTTCTGATTGTCTCCGCAGTCTCCAAAACTATTACAAAAGTTGATTCGGAGAGGAATAGGGTGAAAATTCGACGAGATTTTGTTATTGGTAAATTTTTATAAACAAAGAAGCTCCACACTAGATGAAGAACGAGTTTTTCGTAGGAAAAAGCGAGTGGTCTTCGAAAAGGCTTTGTGAGAAAGAGATTTTGTTAAAGATTATTAAATTGTTTAAGTTTCTTCTCCACCACATCTTGAACAGCTTTGACTGAAGGTTTGAGGAATTTGTATGGAGCGACTTCATCGGGATTTTCAGCGAGTCCTTTCATCAGACCTTGTTTATAAGCAACACGTATTTCTGTGTTGATGTGAACTATTGCAATACCGTTTGCGATGGATTGTTTAAAGTCGTCTTCAGAATTTCCTGACCCGCCGTGTAGAACGAGTGGGATACCCACATTATCAGCGATTTGTTTTACTCTTTCTATATTTAATTTTGGATCAACTCCACCACGAAGCATGCCGTGAAAGTTCCCCACTGCCGGAGCCAACATATCAATTCCAGTTTCCTGTACAAATTGTTTTGCTTTTTCTGGATTAGTCAAAGAACTCTCATCCAACATTACGCCATCTGGAACTTCATCCAAAATTTTTGATGATGTACCTATGAATCCTAACTCACCCTCAACTAACACATCTCGGCCAACGCCTTTGGCGTAGTCCACACATGTTTTGGCTATTTTAATGTTTTCTTCAAACGATAATTTTGCTCCATCAAATATAACTGAATCAAAACCAGCATCTATAGCTTCTTTTACTCTGTCAAACGAGTATGTGTGGTCGGCATTAAGATATATTGGATAGTTAAACTCTTCCCGTAAACTTTTGACTAGTGCGACAACTTGCCTAACACCAACGAAATCTCTTTCACCTTCAGATACACCTATAATAATCGGGACATTTAGAGATTGAGCCGCGCGAAACACTCCCCACAGACCCTCAAGGTTAGAGATATTAAAATGACCTATAGCTACTTTTTTCGCCAGTGCTTCTGCTACAGCTTCTTTCAGTGTTTTCATAACTATAATTGTAGCACACCAACAAAAGGTCGTGCTATACTTTGTGTATGAAAAATATAGATATACTGGCTATTGGTGATGTCGTAGTTGATGCTTTTATTAAACTTGAAGATGCACAAGTTAACTGTGATGTAAATATGAGAAACTGTATGTTGTCTATGCGTTTCGGTGACAAAATACCTTACAAGTCGGTAGAAATTTGTTACGCAGTTGGAAACAGTGCAAATGCCGCTGTCGGAGCATCAAGACTTGGACTCTCATCTTCTCTATATTCATATGTCGGAGGTGATCAAAATGGAAAAGACAGTATATCATCACTCCAAAAAGACGGTGTCGAAACAAAATATGTTCATATCGATCCTGACAATAAGACAAATTATCACTATGTTCTATGGTACGACGTTGATAGAACTATTTTGGTAAAACACGAACATTTCAAATACAATTTTGAAATAGAAGACCTACCAAGATGGATATATCTCTCCTCTCTCGGCGACAACACCTTGAATTTCCAAATGCAAATTGTGGATTTTGTGGAGAAACACCCAGAAACAAAACTAGCTTTTCAACCCGGAACATTTCAAATAAAAATGGGAACAAAAACTCTTGAGAGAGTCTATAGAAATGCTGAGATATTTTTTTGCAACGTCGAGGAGGCTCAGTTGATATTAGACAAAAAAACAACTGATTTAAAAACACTACTAGTAGAGGTCAGTAAACTTGGTCCAAAAATAGTTATTATAACTGACGGAATGAACGGTGCATACGCATACGAGACAAAAAACCCTGACGATTTCTGGTTTATGCCGATATATCCTCACATACCAAAGGAAAGAACTGGTGCTGGAGATGCATATGAATCGACAATAGTTTCAGCCCTAGCTTCTGGTAAAACTCTAGAGGAAGCCTTCCGGTGGGCATCAATAAACTCAATGTCCGTAACCCAACAAGTCGGTGCACAAAAAGGACTTTTGACTACAGGACAGATAGAAGAATTCTTGGCAAAAGCTCCGGTGGACTACAAACTTAAGAAAGTTTAGTCAACTTTTCTTCCGATAACTTTTTTACATGCATTTAAAATATGAGACTCTCCCATTCCATAGTGTTCAAGTAATTCGTCTGGAGTTCCGGACTGACCAAACTTATCCCTGACACCCACAAATTCAACTGGAACTGGAAAATTTTGTGCTAGAACTTCAGAAACGCTAGAGCCAAGCCCACCAATAATCTGATGTTCCTCAATAGTAACCAAACAACCAGTTGTTTTGGCTAAAGAAATTATTGCTTCAGAATCAATTGGTTTTATTGTTGCGATATTTAAAACTTTCGCAGAAATATTTTCTTTTTTTAGAGTTTCTGCAACTTTGAGTGCCCTGTAAACAAGTGCCCCAGTTGCTACAATTCCAACATCTGCTTTACTATCTTTTTCACTATAATAAAGTTGTGCTTTTCCTATTTCAAAAGGAGTTTCATCAGTTGTAATAACTGGAGTTTTCTCACGAGCAAGACGAATGTACACGGGCTTTCTAAATTCGGCTGAAGCCATCGTTGCTTTCCTAGCTTCAATATGATCACACGGAGATATGACAACTAGATTTGGTATCACCCGAGTTATGGCAATGTCCTCGATAGCTTGATGAGTTCCACCGTCTGGTCCCACAGAAACTCCCGCATGAGAACCGGCGATAATAACAGGTCTGTCGTTGTAACAAATAGTCGTACGGATCTGCTCCCAGTTTCGTCCAGGAGAAAACATTGCATAGCTAGATATGAACGGAATTTTTCCCATTGCAGACATGCCCGAAGCAACAGAAGCTAAGTTTTGTTCTGCTACACCAACCTCAATAAATCTTTCAGGAAATTTATTTCGAAACAAATGCATTTGAGTCGACTCAGTCAAATCTGCACAAAGTCCAACAACTTGAGAATTTTTCTCTCCAGCTAAAAGTAAACCTTGTCCGAAACCTTTCCGAATAGGAACTTGTTCGACATCTTTATCGAAAAGTTTAGGATTTAATTTTTGATTTGGATTTAACATATTATTGATGTTCACTTTTTATCTGGCCACCTAAGGTGCGTAAATCATGCAGAGCAATTTTTGTTTGTTCAGATTTTGGTGGTTCCCCTGCTATTTCTGTTCCTGGTGGATTTCCATGCCATTTATAATCACGCTCCATGAAAGAAACTCCTTTTCCAGGAATTGTTCTCGCGACTATTGCACTTGGTTTATTAGAAACAGATTGAGCTTTGCCTACTGCTTCAATAATGTTACTAAAGTCATGACCATTTATTTCCTCAACATGAAAACCAAAACTCTCAAGCTTATTGACCAACGGATCCAAAGGCATGACATCTTCTGTGTTTCCATCTATCTGAATATTGTTTCTATCAACTATCATTATTAGATTTCCAAGTTTGTATTTTGAAGCAAGCATCATCGCCTCCCAGTTCTGCCCTTCATCAAGTTCCCCGTCACCTGTAAAGCAATATATGAACCTTCCTGAAACTTTGTCCATTCTATCTGCAATAGCCATACCGACAGTCTGGGAAAGTCCAGCACCAAGAGGTCCTGAACTAGTCTCGAGCATGGGCAAAAATTCTCTGTGAGGATGACCTTGGAGGCGAGTTTTGAACTTACGAAGCGTCAGAAGTTCTTTCACTGGAAAATATCCAGCGTGAGCCATCGTGGCATACAGAACTGGGTTTATGTGGCCGTTTGAAAGCACCACTCTATCACGTTCTGGCATCTGTGGATTTTTCGGATCGTGTCTCAAAATATGAAAATAAAAAGCAGTAAACACATCCGCCATACCAAGTGGTCCAGCAGAATGCCCAGACCCGGCCGAAACAAGCATTTCTATTATAGAAATTCTAATATCATTTGCTGTAGTTTCAAGAAACTTTATTTTTTCGTCAGTGATATTATTTTGCATTGAATTTTAAAATTCGTTTCAACCATAAATTTTTCGGAGACTCTCGGAGCGCGACGGCGCGAGAGTGAGCAAATTTGGAGCCCCCAAATTATGTGTGCTCCCAAAAAATTATGTTGAAAAAGAATTTTTACCCTAAAGACTCAAAATACCTATACACTTCTTCTGGATTATCTGACTTCAATATTGCTCCGCCAGAGATGAGTCTGTTTGCTCCAGCCTCTACCAACATTTCCGCAGTGTCTTCGTTTACGCCGATATCAATACCAATTATACGCTCTGGATACTTCTCTCGCAATCGTTTTATCATCTTGACCGCCCTGTCTTCAAGTGAAACATCGTGTTTGCCTAGCAGGTCACTTCCCATGACCTGAATAAAATCGACTTGTGTTACAAAAGGCTCTAACCTAGAGATATCTGTTGCTGGTTTTATAGCCAGTCCGACAGCAACAGAGTTTTCCTTGCAAATATCAATTACTTTTTGAAAATTATCTGTAGCTTCTATTTGAGCGACAATACTTTGAACTCCAGTGTGTACCCAATCTAAAACAACACTTTCTGGGTTTTCTACCATCAAATGAACTTCGTATTCGATATCTTCCCACTTTGGCCAACCTACTGTCTCTTTAGTCAAAGAATCAAAATATTCAACATCACGACCATTGTATGGCCAAGTTTTTTCTCTGGTAAAAATTCCGTCAGAAACATCTATTTGAATAAGTTTTGTAAAATGAGCAATTTTATTTATCTCCTCTTCTAGTTGCTCTTTCGTATGTGGAATTATTGCAGGTACGACTTGTGTCATGATGGATATTGTTCTATTTTTTTAATTCTCCGAACATGCCTCTTTTCTCCAGAAAATTTTGTATGAAGCCAAAGTTCGACCGCTTGTTTTGCTTCTTGCATCGTTATGAAATGAGAACCCAGTGAAAGAACATTAGCATCGTTATGTTCACGAGAAAGTGTTAGAACATGCTTTGACCCACCGTAGAATACTGCCGAGCGGACATTTGGGAATCTATTTGCTACTATTGCCTCCCCTTGACCAGACCAACCGATTACTATTCCCTTACTCTCCGAATCATTTGAAACTTCTCTCGCCACAACGGAAACATAATCTGGATAATCGTCATCATGCACATACTCCTTTGGTCCACAATCAAAAACCTCAAACCCATTTTCGACGAGAAAAATAGAAAGCTCTTTTTTCATTAGAAACCCAGCGTGATCTGATCCGATATAGATTTTCATTTATTATAAGAAAGAAGCAGTTTTTACGACATGTTCTATCAGAGCATGAGTATACCCTGCTTCGTTGTCGTACCAAGCCATTACTTTCACCAAGTTACCTCCGACAACGCGAGTCAAATTAAGATCAGCAATTGAAGCAAACTTGCTACCAATAATGTCCGACGAAACTATTGGATCTTCTGTAACGGAGAAAATTTTCTCCCAGTGTTTATCAGCTGCCGCTTTTTTCAAAATATCGTTAATCTCTTCAACAGTTGTGTCTCTTTTGGCAATAAAAGTTATATCAGCAATAGATCCAGCAATAACCGGCACTCGCATAGCCATACCATCAAACTTACCTTCGAGTTCTGTTATAGCTTTAGTGGTAGCAATTGCTGAACCACTCGACGTTGGAACAATGTTTTGCGCAGCAGCACGACCTTCCTTCCAATCCTTTGCATTCGGACCATCAACTATTCCCTGGCTTGCTGTGTAGCCATGAACAGTATTCAAAATAGCTTTTTCGATACCAACAGTTTTGCGTAATATTTCTAAAACAGGACTACCGGCATTTGTTGTACAGCTTGCGTTTGATGTTACTGTCATGTCTTTCAAAGTATCGCAGTTCACGCCCATGAGTATAGTCCCTTCGTCTGTGGCGGAAGCATTATCTTTTGCTGGAGCAGTAATGACAACTTTCTTCGCTCCAGCTGTTACGTGTAAACGAGCTTTGGAGAATGATGTGAAAAACCCTGTGGACTCAACCACAACGTCTATTCCTAAATCTTTCCACGGCAAATTGCTTGGCTCTTTTTCTGAAAGAAATTGTATTTCCTTACCATCTACAATGATTTTCTTTTTGTCATCACTAACTTTGACAGAATCAAATTTCTGACCATAAGCAGTATCGTATTTTATGAGATAAGCAATGTTATCTATGTTTCCAAGATCATTTATTGCGACAATGTTTATATCATCTCTAAAATGAGCTATTCGTAAAAATGCACGACCAATCCTACCCCCACCATTAATAGCAACTTTGTATTTTTTCATCCCGTTAGAGTTTTTAATTATTTAATAATATAAATAAAACATACTTATTTTTATTACTTCATTATACCATCGCCAGAGTATGTAAAACCCTAACGGGACGAGTTAATTTTAATTAGTAAGTACAAGGAAATTATACCAAATAGGCTGATAATAGGAAAACCGCTTGTGTTAGAAACATTTACTCTTTAAATGGGGGGAGTGTATAGTCTTTTTTCTTATTGTCCGATGCGTGACTATCCACCTCGTAACTAGTGTTCTGTGATTCAAAAAAGTTCACAAGTTCAAATACATCCGTAGCAGTAGACATCCATTTTGCTGGATTTGTAACATTGTAGTATTTAGGCATTCCGAGCTCAGCTAAACGTCTATCCGCAACATACTGCACATATTGGTTAACATAATCAGCATTAAGTCCTAAAATCCCGTTAGGGAACAAGTCTTTGTTATAGGCAACTTCCAAATCAACTCCTTCTATAACAATGTTTCGTATCTCCGTTGCGAATTCTTCTGTGAGGAGCTCCGTATTCTCTTCCAAAATATTGTGAATGAGATTTATTCCAAATTTCAAATGCAGACTTTCGTCACGCAATACCCAGTTTATCATCGAGCCAAAGTTGCGAAGCTGGTTTCTCTGTCTGAAGGAAAGCGCCACCATAAAACCCGAGTAAAACCATATGCCCTCCATGACAATGTTCGTCGCAACAAGGTTTCGTATAAAATCTTTTTTACCATCGACAGTTGAAATATCTAACTTATCTTCAGTCATGCGAGTCAAATATTTATTTATATAAGCTTCTTTAGCAATCATCGATGGAACCTCGAGATGTGTATTAAAAATTGTCTTCTTATCAAATGGAAAAGTCTCAAGAACGTATTCAAAAGCCACACAATGATTTGCCTCTTCCCACATTTGTTTTGCTAAATACAGATGACATTCGGGACTTTTTAGATAAGGATATATTCCAAGAGCAATTGAACGATTAACAATAAGTTCAGCTGGATTGAAAAAGGCCATGAGAAATTTTACTGCATGACGTTCATCCTCTGTCATTTTCTCAAAATCTTCTAAATCTTCTTTGAGTGCAATCTCATGTGGGAACCATGTGTTTCTTACAGCTTGGTTGTAAAGATCATACGCCCACTTGTAGTTTAGTGGGTGTAAGTTCATGTCCGTTGGTGACGGTTTTCCTATTAGGCTCATATGATTTTTTATAGAGCTTTCAAATTTGAAAGCGTGTGGTTACGTTAATAATAATTTAATAAACTACTGACAGGAAATGCAAATGTTGTTTTCATTGTCCGCCGGATCTTCCGGACCAATGGAAGAACTGATAGTATCTAAAGATTGGTATTCATTTCGAGGAGGTTTGTTAGCCACAAGAACTTTTTCTTCTATATCTATAATAACAGTATCTGATATAACTGTAGACTGCACAGAAGAAAGGACTCCATGATCAATTCTTGATTTTGTTGAAGTCGAAACAAGTATCTCTTCTTCAATACTAATGTCTTCTATTTTAGAAGCTTTTATCTCGGCGACAGTTGGCTGTGGCTCTGGAATAAAAGGCATACTAGATGGCTCTATTTTTGCTTCTATATTTAACGACTTCTGTAGTGGAGCAGAAAAAGCCGGAGATGAAGCAAAATTCAAAGCGCCAAAACCAATTTTCCCTATTTTTGTTGCCTTGTTTACGTTCGTAGTACTTTGCTCCGCTGTATGACGAGGCTTCATATGTAGATAATATGTAGATTTCAAACCTTTTTCCCAAGCAGTATTGTAAATTTTCATCGTCTCATCAACATCACGAGTCTCGAGATACATGTTTCGTGAGAGTGCCTGGTCAATCCATTTTTGTGCGCGAGCTGCTACTTCAATAACCGCAAATGGAGACGTACTGAAAGATGTTTTATAAACATCTTTCAAATGCTGTGGAATGGAAGCTATACTACTTATATCACCCTGATTTTCTATAATAGCTTCTTTGACCTCATCCCAAATTCCCATGTTCTTCAAATCTTTAACCAAGTTATGATTAATGTCCAAATATTTTCCTGAAATTTTGTTGCGAGAGAATACCTGAGCAAAACGTGCATCAATACCTGGTGTCGTCCCAACAAGAAGACCTATGTTCGCGTTTGGAGCAACAGCCATAAGAGTTGCGTTTCTCATTCCTTGACCAACTTTCGCTCGTAATAAATCCCAGTTCAGTCCTTTGTGTTTACTGACTTTAGAAACAGTTAGCTCTTGTCCTCGATCAGCTTCCAAAGTCTTGATCGAATCAAAAGGAACCTTACCTTTTGACCACTCAGATCCAGAATAGTTTTGATAACTCCCCCTCTCTCCCGCCAAATTACTACTTTCATCTATCGCTATGTATGAAATAAACTCAAAAATCCTGTCTGCAAAATCCCATGCGTGCGGAGAATCATATGACATACCGAGTTGCTCTATAGTGTCAGAGAAACCCATCACTCCAAGCCCAATAGCTCTGTTTTCTCTATCTGATTTTGCAGCTTCTGGAACAGGTAGTAAGTTTATATCGATAAGATTGTCTAGTTGTCGAACCGCAAGTCTGACCGACTCCTCGAGTTTAGCCCAGTTTACTTCTTTATTTTTTATGTGAGCAGACAGGTTAAGCGAAGCCAAGTTACAAACAGCAATGTTCTCTCTGTCTTGTGGTAAACATATTTCCGTACAAAGGTTAGACATATGTATCGTCCCTGTATTGTTGTTGAGTGCTCGAAGGTTCACTGTATCTTTCCATGTAAGCCAAGGATGGCTGGTTGTCTGAAGTGCAACTAAAATCTGTCTGAACTGCTCTGTTGCAGGAACTCTTTTGAACACTCGCATCTTTCCAGCATTAGCCATCTCGATATACTCAGCGTATCGCCTACTAAAAGCTTCACCATATAGTTCACTTAAGTCAATTGTTTCCGCTGGATCAAACATATACCAATCATCCCCACTGTTTACCCTCTTCATGAACTCATCTGAGAGCCAAACAGCTGTGTTTGCTGTACGCATTCTCATGTAATCATCTCCTGCGTTATGTTTCCAATCAAGAAATTCTGGAAAATCAATGTGCCAATTTTCCATATAGAAACAAAGTGCACCCTTTTTCTTTCCACCACGTTGTATAGCACGAATAGCTGTGTCTATTATTTTTGCAAAAGGAGTTGGACCGGTAGAGGTCCCTCCATATTTTCTTAGTGGTGATCCACTCGCTCGAAGTTTTGTAACAGAAGCACCGATGCCACCAGATCCTTTTGAAAGCAACATGACATCAGCAACAGATTTTGCTATATTACCCATGTCATCTTGGATTTCTAACAAGTAACAATTCGAAAGAGCTGGATGATTTGTTCCAGCAGCGAGATTTGTCGATCCCCCAGCAATATATTCGTGTCGTGACATCTTTGTGTAAAACTTTTGTGCCATCTCTGTTGGATTTTTCTCGTTGTAAGAAAGTCCCATGGCAATCCGCATGAAAAAATATTGTGGAGTTTCGATCGGATTCTGCTTCATATCTTTTATCAAATATCGGTTGATCAATCCATCAAGACCTGCATACAAGAAAAGTTCGTCTCGTTCAACTGAAAGAGTGTCGGCAAGAACTTGTAAATTAAAATTAGTTTTCATTCTTTCATCAAGTCTTCCATTAACGACAGCGTTGTTAATGAAAGATATAAAACCTTTTTTATGTTTGTCGGCAAAAACTTCAAATGAATCACTACTATGAAAATCTGGAACAACTTGTCGATAAACTGTTTTCACAAGTAGTCTTTTTGCAACAATGTCATACTCAATATCATCTTTTATGTTTTGAACAGCGGCATTTATGGTCGCTTGATCCATTTCATCGACAGTAATGCCATCATAAACAGTAAGTTGTGTCTCTGTCGCAATCTGAGTAACTTTTGAGACTGGATCAAAGAGTCCTCTACATGCACGTTCTATAGAACGATTTATTTTATCTGCATTAAATGGTTCTCTTTTGCCGTCGTGACGTGTTATTGTGATATTCATCTGTTAAATTTTAGATTTTTTAAAATTTTTTCTTTATTTTTGTATTTTTTACCAAATATTTTGCTTATCCGAATATATTTTGAAGATATTTTGATAAAAAACCAGAAATAATATAGAGAAACTCATCTTTTTCCCGATTTATTCATTTATTCTACTCTAATTCTTTTCAAAAAAAAGTGGATAAGTATCTTTGTAAAAACTAAAAAACAAAAAACTATAAATGTAAAGTAGTCTTCCAAAAAAGCTTACCACGTATGACTTTCTTGGAGTTATTTTTGCAAAAAATTTATCTTATCCCCTATTTTTAAATCGACTTTTAGTGTCTCTCCAGCTAAAACCTCCAAAACATACTTTGAAGGAGACTCCGGTAAGAAAACTTTTGGATAAGTGTCTGGAGAAATTGATTTTTCGATATGAATTATTTTAAAATTTTCGTCGACCCAGATAATGTCGATCGGAAATAACATGTCTTTCATCCAAAAACCATAAATACCTGACTTAGGGAAAATAAAAAACATTCCCTCGTCATCTTTAAGTTGCGCATGGCCTGATAAACCCAAAGTACGCAATCTATCTGTATCAGAAATTTCCACAGAAAATGTTTTTCCTTTCATGACTACATTACCGACCAAGTAAGTTTGAATAGGCGGACTAGATAAATTAGAGTTATAGAAAAAAACAAGTCCGATAAACACAAAAATTCCGATGACTATAAAAATACTTGTCTTCATATACATAGCATACCACCCAAAAATATTTTTATAAAACAAAAAACCGTCGTGAGACGGTTTTTTGTTTATTATCAAAGATTGGATTCTAACTTTCTGAAGATTTTTGTTTGAGTTCGAAGCTCGATGTTTTGTTTGCGACCAAAGTGTACATTTAGTACTCTGCGGGAGAAAACAAAACTGAGAACGAAAAAACCAAACAAAAAAATCAGAAATTTACCAAGTACGACCTCCGCGGTCTCCTCCTCGATCAAATCCTCCAGTTCGTGGTGCTCTTGGTTCCATTGGACGAGCTTCATTTACTGTAAGCTTTCGTCCATCTAGTTCCTGACCATTCCACTTTGCTATTGCAGCATCTGCATCAGCATCCTTAGCCATTTCGACGAAACCGAATCCTTTTGATCGGCCTGTCATCTTGTCCATAATAATAGTTGCAGAAGTAACTTCTCCAACTTGTGCGAAAGCATCCTTTAATCCACTATCGTTAGTAGAATATGAAATACCTCCAACATATAACTTCTTTGCCATTTTTCTTTTTACCTAGTCTTTATTTTAAACTGTAAGGCGACTAGCACTCTTCTTTTTTCTAAGCTAAACCCAAACAATTAAGTTGCAGTTGCGCCACGAAAACCTACGAGATACTTACATTGACTCCAATATATACCCGTTGTTTCCAAAAGTCAAGTGGACTATTCGGCGATGACGGTTTTCATTGTGACCGGAGAAACTGGTTTATCGTTTGCCCCAGTTGGGAGGTTCGCAATAATATCTACAACATCCTGACCGGAAACTACTTTTCCGAAAATAGTATAGTTATTTCCTAGAGGATAATCAGCTGTCATTATGAAAAACTGACTACCGTTTGTGTTCGGACCAGAATTGGCCATAGCCACCACACCTTTTTTGTAACCAGCTTTGTACGAAGCGGTAGCTGGGTTGAGTTCATCAGCAAATTTATATCCAGGGCCACCAGTACCGTTACCGTTTGGATCCCCTCCTTGGATCATAAAGCCTTTTATTACTCTGTGAAATATTAAGCCATTGTAAAAACCTTTACTTGCAAGATCGACAAAATTTTTCACTGTGTTCGGAGCATCAGAGTTATAGGTTTCAAAAACTATTTTTCCATAATTTGTTTCTATTGTGATCATGTTTGATTTTTTATCGGTGCTAATTGGTTTTGGTGTTGAAACAACTGGTTCAGGTGAACTCACTTGTCCAGAATTTGTCGAGACCACTGTATTTGCTCCGGAGTCCGTCGTGGTGGAATAAGCATCCATAGTTACTTTTACACCTAAATCTTCTTTCACCCCGCTAGTTTTCGAATTAAAAAAATAATATCCTCCGGCGACAACAATTGCTACAACTATTATACTTGTAATTACATTTTTCATAACAGTTATTATCTACCGGAATAAATATTCTGTCCACATCACAAAAAAATTATATCATGTACTAAAACAACTTCCAATTTAGAGGTTGTTTTTAAGAAGAAAAAATAAATACTAAGCAACCACTTGTGCACAGTGTGAGCAACGTTTTGCTTTAATTGGAATCTCGCTTAGACACTCTTTACATTTCTTTGAGGTAG